>NZ_JBHSKO010000001.1:0-812172 GCF_042657305.1 Pseudonocardia zijingensis
CGGTGAGTGCACAGGCGAGCCCCGCAGCGGCACGTCCGACGGATCGGAACAAGGACACCACGGTCAGCGGAACGCTGGGTCAGAACGACCGCTGCGGGGCTCACCTACATCCTCACTGCGGAACGCGGCTGGGTTGGGGTTGGCGCGCTCCTCGACGGCGGCTCGCGTGGGCATGTCGGAGATGCACCACTTCGGGCCCGCCTCTTCCCGCGGGGTGCGGCCACTGAGCCCCGGGTGGGCGGCCTGCGCTTCGCGCGCTGCGGTCGGGCGCTGGGCCGGGTCTGAGGACAACCGATCCGGTGGGCGCGTTGCGAGATGCTCGTCGCGCCCTCCCGGACTCGTGGACGAGTACGTCCGGTCGGCTGCAGGGAGACTATCCGGTGGTCGGGAGCCGCGGAGGCTTTCAGCTGAACGCCGCTGGGAAGCCCTCCACAGCGAGATGACCCGGCGCGCCCCACGCAAGATCACCGCGCTGGCTGGGTTCCGCGGAACCCGACCGGGAAGACAGCCCCGATTGACGACGACGTAGGTCGGGATGGTTCGGGACCACAGGACAGTCGCGCAGGCACTCAGCAGCGACGGGCTCGTCGACGACCGCCGTGCCCTCCAGCCGGGGACGGCCGCCCGGGCAACCACGGGGTCCGGTAGTGAACCCAACCCGACCACCACGCCACCGGCTGTCGAGTTGCGAACCCAGGGACCGCATCGCGATCCTCGACCGCGGCTCGCGTCGGTGAGGAGATCGATCGATCCGGTGGACGCCCTGCGAGCACCTCCCGTCGCCTGCGGGGCTTGCCCGCGCAAGCCCGCTGGGCGGGCTGGGTTCCGCGGAACTCGGCCGGAGGAGACAGCTCCTCCGAAGGACGCCGATCCGGATGATCCGCGGCCACAGGAGGGTGGCGTGGGTACCCGGCGGCGACGGGCTCGTCGGGAACCGGCGTGCCCCCCAGCCGGGAACGGCCGCCCACGCAACCACGGGTCACGGGGGCGGGTTCCGCGGAACGCGGCGGGGGTGGGGTGGCGCGTCGGGTCGGTCTTGATCAGCGGGTTGGCGCGTTTCCCGACGCCAGATGTCGGCTTTCGCTCCCGCCCGGTGATCATGGGCCTCACGGCGTGGTGAGCACGACCGGCGCGTCGGATTCCCAGTCGCACGTGGTGCGGCTGCCGTCGGACCAGTCGATCGACACGCTGGTGCCGTCGACCGCCACCTGCGGCACGGCGGCGCCGGGTGCTGCGGTGAGCGTCGAGGCCGTGACCAGCAGCTCGCCGGCCCTGACGCTGCCGCGCAGGGTCGGCACGAGCGCCCATGCGCCGTAGGCCGTGCCCTGCGGGGCGCGGTCGACGCCTGCCGCGTCGAAGCCGTGGCAGCCGACGAGCCGGGTGGTCGTCTCCTTCGTGCGGACCTCGACCGTGACGCCGTCGACGTGGTCGTCGAGGTCCTGCGGGGTGGCGGCCGCGAGCGCCCATCCCGTCACCGTGACAGGAATGCCGGCGGGTACGGCCCGCAGCCGGTGGACGTGCACCTCCCAGGCGCCGCGGGCCACCACGAGGCTCTCGATGCGGCCCTGGGGGAGCACGGGGCCGGGCGCGCCCGGAAACCGGGGCTGGTGCCACGAGGCCACCCAGTCGGGACCGCTGCCGATGGGGTGGATCCGCCGCCGCACGCTGTCCTGGCCGCGCACGTGCAGGGCGACGTGGTTGTCGGCCGCGTTGCGCACGGCGGTGGGGCCGGTGCGGGTGGAGTAGGCGAAGCGCGCGTAGAGCGGGTCGGGCTCGGCGGTCTCGGCGTCCCACGGGTTCACGTGGTCGCTGCCGTGGTTGTGCACGCGGACCATCCCGTCGGCCTGCGTGGTCTGCACGAGCCAGCCGACGGACGGGATCGCGATCGTCCGGTCCGGTCCCGCGGCGGGTGGCGGCTCCTCGGCCGCCGTCCACAGCGGCGCGGTCTCCGGCAGCAGCAGGCCGATGAAGCCCTTGCTCGCCCAGTACGGCGAGGCGGGCCCGGAGTAGGGCTGCAGGCTCGCGTCGTGGGGGCCGTGCCAGCCACGGGAGAGGATCCCGTCGGTGAGGGCGCCGCGGTCGAGGAAGTAGCGCAGCCCGGCCGACAGGATCCGCCGTGTCTGGCCGGGGCGCAGCGGCGTCCACCCGACCACCTCGCCCAGCGCCACCGCCGACAGGGTGGCGACGCGGTAGGTGAGCGATCGGCCCTGGTGGAGCGGGGCGCCGTTGACGTCGAACGTGGCGGCGAACGAGCCGAGGAACTCCCGCAGCCGGGGGCCGAGGTGTTCCAGCTGCGCGGTGTCGCCGCGCAGGTGCGCGACCAGCACGGGGTAGAGGTGCATCGCCCAGCCGATGTAGTGGTCGAACGCGCGCCCGTCGCCGTCGCTGTACCAGCCGTCGCCGCGGTACCAGCCCTCCAGCAGCTCCAGGGCGCGGTCGATCGCACCTGCGGTCTCGGCGTCGCCGCGGCCGACCTCGTCGAGGAAGGCGGCCACCGCCATCGGGAACAGGTACCAGTTGTTCGGGGCGGGTTCGTGGCGCAGCGCGCCGCGCAGCCAGGCCTCGAGCCGGTCCTGCTCGGCGCCGTCGAGCCGGTCCCACGTCCAGCGCCGCGTGGTGAGCAGCCCGAGCGCCACGGACGCCGACTCGACCATCGGCTGCCCGCCCGGCCCGTGCGAGCCGATCGGCGGCCACCGGTCCGCGGCGTCGCCCGCGGGCCCGCTCACCAGGCCCTCGAGGTAGGGCTCGAGCGGGCGGGGGTCCTCGTCGCCCGCGGCGCGGAAGGCCGCGAGCAGGAAGGTGCGGGCGAACCCCTCGAGCCCGTCGGACGTGACGCCCGCCCGCGCCGGGGCGCCAGGCAGGTCGATCCGCCCGCCCCGCGGCGAGCGGAAGCGCTGGACGGCGGCGAGCAGGTCGTCGGCCACGGCGGTCCAGTGGCCGCGGGTCCAGCCGGTGTCGGGGCTCAGGTCGAAGTCGTCGGCGGAAATCAGGGCCTCCTCGATCGTGCGGGCGGTCAGGCGGTGAGCGGCAGCAGTTCGCGCCGGACGGGGTGGGCGAACGGCTGCCCCGCCGCCCACCGCTCCACCTCGGCGGCCGCGAAGTCGGCGAGGCGGCGCAGCTCGTTGCCCGTGGAGCCGGCGATGTGCGGGGTGAGCAGCACGCCGTCGCAGTCCCACAGCGGCGAGTCGGGGGGCAACGGCTCCGGCGTGGTCACGTCGAGCACGGCGCGCAGCCGCCCGGACAGAAGCTCGCGCTCCAGCGCGGCGTGGTCGACGATCCCGCCGCGCGCGGTGTTGAGCAGCGTGGCGCCGTCGCGCATCAGGCCGAGCAGCCGGGCGTCGACCATGCCCGTGGTGCTCTCCAGCAGCGGTGCGTGCAGCGACACCACGCGGGACCGGGCGAACAGCTCGTCGAGCCCCACCGGCTCGGCGCCGAGCGCACGGATCTCCCCGGCGTCGGCGTAGGGGTCGTGCAGGAGCACCTCGAGGTCGAACGGGCGCAGCAGGTCGGCCACGCGCCTGCCGATCAGCGACGCACCGAGCAGCCCGACGGTGGCGCCGTAGTTGCCCGCGTCGGGGTGGATCACGTTCCAGTCGCGCTTCACCCGCGCCGCGCGGAACTCCCGCGCGATGTCGGGCACCCGCTTGCCGGCGAGCAGGATCATCGCCACCGCGTACTCGGCCACCGGCAGGGCGTTGGCCGCGGCCGCCGAGCTGACGGCGATCCCCCGCTCCCAGCACGCCTCGCTGACGTGCCCGCGCACGCTGCCCGCCGTGTGGACGATCGCGCGCAGCCGCGGCGCGCCGGCGAGCACGTCCGCGGTGATCGGTGCGCAGCCCCACCCGGTGACGAGCAGCTCGACGCCTGCGAGGTCCGTTCCATCGAACCCGTCGAGCACGACGTCCGGGTCGATGTCGACCGCGGCCGCGATGCGTGCGACCGCGGCGGGGTACAGCACCTGCCGGGCGGACGTCGCGGACATGGCGAATGCGGCGCGTGGGTGGGGTGGCACTACTTCACGCTCCCCGCCGTGAGGCCCGACCGCCAGTACCGCTGCAGCATGAGGAACGCCACGACGAGCGGGATCAGCGCGAGCAGCGAGCCGATCACGACGAGCGGGTAGTAGTCCGGGAACGTCGTGGCCGCGCTGTTCCACGTGTAGAGGCCGAGACTGATCGGATAGAGCTTCTCGTCGGAGAGCATCACCAGCGGCAGGAAGAAGTTGTTCCAGATGGCGGTGAGCTGGAACAGGAACACGGTGACGAACCCCGGCCCCAGCATCCGCAGCCCGATGCGGAAGAAGATGTGCAGCTCCGACGCCCCGTCCACGCGCGCGGCCTCCAGCACCTCGCCGGGCACGTAGCCGGTGGCGAACATCCGCGCGAGGTACACGCCGAACGGGTTGAACAGCACGGCGATGAACACGGCCCACATCGTGTTGGCCAGCCCGAGCCGCGACGCGATCAGGTACATCGGCAGCGCCAGCACCGTGCCCGGGATCATCACCGAGATCAGCACGAGCGCGTAGGCCTGCTTCTTCCCGCGGAACTCGTACTTGGCGAACACGTACCCGGCCGCGGTGCTGATCAGCGCGCCGAGCCCGGCGCCGACCATGGCGTACAGCAGGCTGTTGGCGTACCAGCGCAGGTAGAGGCCGTCGTCCTCGGCGAGCAGCGCGCGGACGTTGCCGACGATGTCGAAGCTGCCCAGGTCGAGCAGCCGGCTGCTGAACAGGGCCTGCGTGTCCTTGGTGGCCGCGAGCAGCAGCCACAGCAGCGGCAGCAGCGCGTACAGGGTGGCGGCCGCGACCACGACGTTCGTGGTGATCGTGCCGCCGCTGGTGCCCCGCCGCACCCGTCGGTCGATGGTGGTCATGACCGGGCCCCCCGCGAGCTGAAGCGCGCCACCGCGTAGGACAGCAGGCAGCACAGGACGAGCAGCAGCACCGACGCCGCCGAGGCGAGCCCGTAGTTGCTGCGGTTGAAGGCCGCGTCGAAGATGTACATGTTCGGCGTGAACCGGGCGCCCACCAGCGGCGTGGCCTGCGCGAGCAGCATCGGCTCCGTGAACAGCTGCAGCGAGCCCACCAGCGTGAACATCGCGACGGTCACCACGGAGGCCCGCACCATCGGCACCTTGACGCGCAGCGCGGTGCGCACCGCCCCGGCGCCGTCCACCGCCGCGGCCTCCATCACCTCGCGCGGCACGGCCTGCAGGGCCGCGTAGAAGATCACGGTGTTGTAGCCGAGCCCGCCCCAGAGCGCGATGTTCACCAGCGACGGGATGAGCAGCGTCTCGCCCAGCAGGTCGATCCGGACGTCCGCGGCGGCCAGCCCGGCGAGGACGGGGCTGATGCCCGGTGTGTACAGGTACAGCCAGATGATCGCGGCGATGATCCCCGGGATCGCGTGCGGGAGGAACAGCACCGTCTGGGCGAACCGCCTGCCCCGGGCCAGCCCCGAATCCAGGAGCAGCGCCATCAGCAGCGAGCCCGCGACGAGCAGCGGGATGAACACCATGATGTAGACGAGGGTGACGCCGATGCTGCGCAGGAAGCTGGGGTCGGTGAGCACCACGGCGAAGTTGCGCAGGCCCACGAACACCGTGCGCGCGGTGCCGAAACCGAGGCCGGAGTGCGACGTGGAGAAGAAGCTCAGGTAGATCGCGTAGCCGGCAGGGACGACGAAGACGCCCAGGCAGAGCAGGGCGAACGGCACGAGCAGCACGGTCACGGCCGTGCGCTGGCCGGGCACGGTGGTCATCGGGCGACCACCGCCAAGCCCAGCGCGCGCATATCGGGCAGCGACTCCTCCTGGGCCCGTTCGAGTGCCTCGAGCACGGTGCCGCCGTAGCGGATCCGGGCCAGGCCCTCCTGGACGATCTGGTTGGTGGCGGTCATCCGCGGGCCCCAGACCCAGCCCTCGGGCACGATCGCGGCCTGCTCGCGGAACAGCGCGTAGACGTCCTGGCCGCCGAAGTAGCTGCGGTCGAACCCCTCGTCGGCCACGCCGACCAGGGCCGGGGCCGCCGGGTACATGCTGCTCGCGCCGCTGGACAGGCGGGCGCGGAACGCCTCGGGGTCGGTGACCATCCAGCGGAGGAACTCCATCGCCTCGGCCGGGTGGTCGCTGCCGGCGGTGACGGCGAACACCGACCCGCCCTTGACGCCGACGCGCGGATGGGCCGGGTCCCACTGGGGCAGCGGCGCCGCCGCCCACGTGCCGGCACCGCCGGGAGCGGAGCGCATGAGGGCCGCGGCCGCCCACGCCCCGTCGATGTAGGTGGCGACCGTTCCGTTCGCGATCGCCGCGTTCCACTGCTGGCTGCTGCCGGGCGCGACCTGCAGGAGGTCGTCGTCGACGAGCCGCTGCCAGAACTGGGCGACGCGGGTGCTGGCGGGGCCGGTGAAGTCGAGGTTCCAGCGGCCGCCGTCGGTGGAGAACCACCGTGCGCCCGCCTGGTCGGCGAACCCGGCCAGGTGCGGCGCGCTGTTGGTGAAGAACGTGCCGAGCCGGACGTCGGGCGCCGCGGCCTTGATCTCGCGTGCGGCCTGCTCGAACTCGGCCCACGTCGTGGGCACCGCGATGCCGTGCTGCTCGAACAGATCGCGGCGGTAGAACAGGACCATCGGCTCGATGTCGAGCGGCACCCCGTAGACCCGCCCGTCGAACGTGGTCTGGTCCCAGGCCTGCGGGAGCAGCGCCGCGCGGAACCGGTCGTCGATCCGGTCGGTCACGTCCAGCACGGCGCCGTCGAGCGCGAACGCGGGCAGGGCGTTGTACTCCAGCGTGGCGACGTCGGGCGCGTTGCCCGCGCGCGTGGCGTTGGTGAGCTTCGCGTTGGTGCCGCCGGTGCCGGTGGGCGTGACCTCGAGGTCCACCTGGATGTCGGTGTGGGTGGCGTTGAACGCGTCGACGACGGGCTGGGTGCCGCGCAGCGAGGACCAGTAGGTGATCACCGTGGGCCCGCCCGCGGACGGTGGTGGTGCCGCGCCCGAGCAGGCGGAGAGCGTGAGCGCGGCGGCGGCGACCGCACCGGCGAGCACGCGGGATCGATGGGGCATGGACGTTCCCCTCGTCATCGAGAGAGCGGTCATCGAGAGAGCGCTTTCCCTCACGATCGTGGAGGCGGGGGATCGCTGTCAAGGTCGAACGATCGAAATGATCGAACGATCAAATCAGGTGATCGTCCGAACCGATCCGCGGTCGACGAGCGCGGGCAGCAGCTCGACGTGCCGCACCGGTCCACCCCGCTCCACGCGGTCCAGCAGCAGCGCGAGCGCCTCGCGCCCGACCTCGCGCTTCGGCGGCGCCACCACCGTCAGTTCCGGGCCACCGAGGTTCGCGATCATGTCGTCGTAGGCGACGACCGAGAGGTCGTCCGGCACCCGGATCCCGGCCGCGTGCAGCTGCGTGACGAGGTTCAGCGCGTCCACGTCGCTGTGCGCGAAGAGCGCGGTGGCGCCGGTCTCCCGGATCGCCGCAGGCAGGTAGGGCATCGGCGTGGCCGGGTCGGGCGCCGCACCCGGGGCGCTGAGCAGCGGCTCGGCGAGCAGCGGCAGCCCGAGCGCGGGCACGAGGCGCAGGAACGCCTCCCGGATGGTGCGCGCCGTGGGGCTGTCGTCCCGTGCCGCGAGCAGGATCCGGGTGTGCCCGCGCTCGCGCAGGTGGCGCAGGGCGAGCAGCACCCCGCGGGTGTGGTCGGTGCGCACGGCGTCGAGCTCGGAGAGCACGCTGCCCACCGGCGCGAACCGCTCGACCAGCACCGTGGGCACGGGCGGTGCGTCGTGCGCGCCGGCGTCCGGGTCCTCCGCCGCGACCGTGGCGGCCGAGCGCCACCGCGGGATGACGAGCGCCCCCAGCGCACCGGGCACCGCGGCGGCGCGGCGCATCGCCGACCGCGTCGGCTCCCCTTCCTCCACGCCGAGCACCTCGCAGCACAGGCCCAGCTGCTGCGCCGACTCCCGCGCGCCGGTGACGATCTGCCCGAGGTAGGTGTTGTGCTGCGGGGCCATCAGCACCACGACGTCGGTGGTGGCCCGCGGCGAGCGCCCGGGCCGCCGGGCCGACGGCAGCCGCACCACGCCGTGGCTGCGGACCACCCGCTCGTCGCGGGCGAGCGCCTCGACGTCGCGGCGCAGCGTGATCGGCGAGACGTCGAACTCGCGGGCCAGCTCGGCCACCCGCGCCGGACCGCGGGAGCGCAGGATCGCGAGGATCCGCTCCTGCCGGGCGGACGGCTTGGTCACGTGCCGGGACGCTACCGCTGACCGCGGCCGCGGCGGTGTCAGGCCACGAGCTCCAGGCGGCCGGCGGTGGTGATCACGGCGGGGAGCCGCTGGCCCACCCCGCCCTCGACGGCCGGCGCAATCAGGCCGGCACGGACGAGCTTGTGCACCGCGTTCTGGTCGCAGCAGAAGCGCCCGTCGAGGTAGAGGTCGGGCTCCGAGCCCCACACGAGCTCGGCGGGGCCGCGTTCCACCGCGCGCAGGATGGCCCGATCACGGACGCTCAGCTCGACATCGACGACGAGCTCCATCGCGATCCCCCCGTTCAGCAGGTGCCCACCAGGGTGGATCAGCCGTGGAAGGGGTCGCCACAGAATTGAGGAACATCTGAGGTTCGTCAGGTGCCCGTGGCCACCAGGAGGGGAACGAGCTGCTCGTCGGGGGTGAGCGACCCGTGCTGGCCGGGCAGCCGGGAGAGGAACCTCTCCACCTTCGAGCGGATCACCGCCGTGCCGCCGCGCGCGGCGACCACGACGTCGCCGATGCGGTCGCGGGCGTGCGGGGCCAGCGGCGTGCCGAACCAGCCCTCGGCCACCGCCTGCTCGCGCGCCACCACCCACGCTCCGTCGCCCAGCACCGCCCGCCAGGTGGCGAACACGTCGTCCGCGGCCCCCGGCCGGACGTGGACGTACCGGGCGCGCGGGTCGCCGGACAGCTGGGCGACGCCGTCGGCCAGCACCGGGTCGGTGTCGGCGTCGAACCGGCGGTCGACCTCGACCATGCCGTGGTCGCCGGTGATCACGAGCACCGCGTCGGGCGGCAGGCGGTCGGCGACGAGCTCGGCGAGCCGGTCGACCTGGGCGAGCTGCAACCGCCACGGCAGGGAGCCGGGGCCGTGCAGGTGGCCCATCGCGTCGAGGTCGCGGTGGTAGCCGTAGCAGAGCTGCCGCCCGGGCCCGCCGATCGCGCCGAGCACCCCCGCGGCCAGGTCGCCGAGCGCGTACGTGCCGTGGAAGCGGCCCCCGCGCAGCACCGCGCGGGTGAGCCCGGACCCGTCGAACTCGCCCAGCGTCACCACCGTGACCGCGACGCCGTCGGCCGCCGCCCGCTCCAGCTCCGTCGGCACCGGCTGCACCTCCTCGGGCACGAGCCGCTCGCGCAGGTCGAGCCGCCCACCCTCCTCGGTCCAGCGGAGCGTGTTCAGCAGCTCGCCTCCGGTGAGCAGCGAGATCCCGAGCAGCCCGTGCGCCGCCGGTGGCACGCCCGTGGCGAGGGACGCGAGGCCGATCGACGTGCTCGACGGGAAACCGGACGTGACCGGGCCCGCGTCGGGCAGGCTGGCGAGGAAGGGCGCGTCGGCGGCGTGGCGGCGCAGCAGCTTGCTGCCCAGCCCGTCGACGAGCAGCACCGCCGCGGCGCGTGCGGGCGGCAGGTCGAGAGCGGGTGGCGCACCGGCCGTGCCGAGCGAGGCGAGCAGCGCGGGCAGCACCTCGGAGAGCGACCGGCGCCCGTACTCGGGGAGGAGGGGAACGTCCACGGAGCAAGCATCCCCCAGGTCGGGTGGATCTAGGCTCGGTCGCGTGGACGATGCACTGCCCCGTGGGGTCCGGGTCGCGCTCGATCGCCACGCCATCGCCGTCGACGACGGCACGGTCCTGTTCGGGGGCGCGCCGCCTCGGATGCTGCGGCTGTCCGCCGCGGCTGCCGCCCGGTTGCGCGACGGCGAGCTCGAGGTCTCCGACCCGACCTCGGCGGCGCTCGCCCGCAGGCTGCTCGACGCGGGCATCGCCCACCCGGTGGCCGCGCCTGCCGCCGCGATCCCGCCCGCGTCCGACGTCACGGTCGTCGTGCCGGTCAAGGATCGCGTCGAGGGGCTCACGCGGCTGCTGGCCGCCCTGCCGTCCGGGCTCGGCGCCACGATCGTCGTCGACGACGGCTCGGCCGACGCCGCGGGCATCCGCGCCGCCGCCGAACGGGCGGGCGCCGTGGTCGTGCGCCACCCGGAGGCCCGGGGGCCCGCGGCGGCCCGCAACGCGGGGCTGGCGGCCGCGCGCACCCCGCTCGTCGCCTTCCTCGACTCCGACGTGGTGCCCCGGCCCGGGTGGCTCGACCCGCTGCTCGCCGGATTCGCCGACCCGGCCGTGGCGCTGGTGGCGCCGCGGATCGTCGCGCTGTCGGCTCAGGGGTGGCTGGCCCGGTACGAGTCGGTCCGCTCCTCGCTGGACCTCGGGGCCGATCCGGCGCTCGTGGTGCCGAAGAGCCGGGTGGCCTACGTCCCGAGCGCCGCGATGGTGGTGCGGCGCGACGCCGCAGGTGCGGGTTTCGACGAGCGGATGCACGTGGCCGAGGACGTCGACCTCGTGCTGCGGCTGCACGAGTCGGGCCGGCGCGTGCGCTACGAGCCCGCGTCCCAGGTGGCCCACGACCACCGCACGAGCCTGCGCGCGTGGTGGCTGCGCAAGGCGTACTACGGCACGGGCGCGGCCCCGCTGTCGCTGCGCCACCCCGGATCCGTGCCACCGATGGTGCTGAACACCTGGTCCGCCGCGGTGGCCGTGCTGCTCCTGCGTGCGCGGCCGTGGTCGTTGCTCGCGGCGGTGGCCGTGGCGGCCGGGGCCACCGAGCAGCTCGCCCGCAAGCTCCCGGTGCGCGAACCGCGCCGGATCGCGGCCCGGCTGATCGGGCTCGGTGCCGTCGGCACGGTGGCGCAGACCGCCGACGCGGTCACCCGGCACTACTGGCCGCTGTCGCTGGCGGCGGCGCTGGTGTCACGGCGGGCGCGCCGCACGGTCGCGGCGATCGCGGTTGTCGAGGGCGTCGTGGACTGGTGGCGCAAGCGCCACCACCCGGACCGTCCCGGCCTGCCCGGATACCTCCTCGCCCGCAGGCTCGACGACCTCGCGTACGGCGGCGGGCTGTGGTGGGGGGCGCTGCGGAACCGCACGTCGGCCCCGCTGCGCCCGGTGGGGACCGCGCCGGAGGCGGAATCCGCTGTGGACGCACCGTCGGGTGATCGTCGCCGCCCGTCCGGACTGGTCCGGACAGGTGAACCTGCCCGGGTGATCAAACCGCCGATGCGGTGATCGGACCCGCTTGAATCCGCATCTGCGGATCGTTGACTGCTCCGTCTCGGTCAGTGCGTTGTCCCGTGCAGGAGAGGGCCGCATCGCCCTTGCATGGCCGATTGATCGGCGGTCTGATTGTGTGCGCCGCCACAACGTCGTGTGCGGCACCCGGGCGCAGCTCGGCTGCGTCCGGTGCGTCCAGTGCTGCTCTCGGTAGCGGCACCGCGCTCGTGGTGAGGAGAGGGCTCATGGCACAGGTTCGGGTCACCGTCGACGGCGTGGAGTACGTCGACGACGTCGAACCCCGCACGCTGTTGGTGTATTACCTGAGGGAGCGCCTGGGTAAGACCGGCACGGTCATCGGCTGCGACACCAGCAACTGTGGTGCCTGCACGGTGCACCTGAACGGGCAGAGCGTGAAGTCCTGCTCCGTGCTCGCGGTGCAGGCCGACGGCGCGGAGATCACGACGATCGAGGGGCTCGCCCGCGACGGCGAGCTGCACCCGGTGCAGAAGGCGTTCAACGAGTGCCATGCGCTGCAGTGCGGGTACTGCACCCCCGGCATGATCATGCAGGCGGTCGACCTGCTCAGCGACAACCCCGACCCCGACGAGCGCGCCGTGCGCGAGGGGCTCGAGGGCAACCTCTGCCGCTGCACCGGCTACCAGAACATCGTCCGCGCGGTGCAGAGTGCCGCCAAGGCGATGAAGCCCGGTGCCACGGCGCCGGTCGACACCCCCACCCCGGTGGCGGGAGGGCAGTGACGTGACCACGACCGCCGAACCCACCACACCCGGCGAGATCGGCCGCGCCCGTGTCCGCAAGGAGGACACGCGCCTGATCACCGGTCGCACCCGGTTCACCGACTCGATCACGCCGAGCGGCACCCTGCACATCTCCGTCGTCCGTTCGACGTTCGCCCACGCGCGGATCAACCGGATCGACACGTCCGCGGCCAAGTCGGCCCCCGGCGTCATCGGCGTCTACACCGCCGCCGACCTGGGCGTCGAGTCGGTCGGCCTGCCCAACGCGTGGCCGATCACCCCCGAGCAGAAGACGCCGCAGCGGCCGCTGCTCGCCGCCACCACCGTGCACTTCGCCGGGGAGGGCGTGGCCGTCGTCGTCGCCCGCTCGGCCGGGGAGGCCAGGGACGCCGCCGAGCTCGTCGACGTCGACTACGAGCCGCTCGAACCGGTGCTCGACATGGAGGCCGCCCTCGCCGACGGCGCCACCCTCGTGCACCCCGACCTCGGCACCAACGAGAGCGCCACCTGGGTGTTCGACTCCGGGGAGGCCGGCACCGGCGGCAGCGTCTCCGACGCGATCTCGGCGGCCGAGTCCGACCCCGACTCCGTGGTGGTGCGCCGCCGGTTCATCCAGCAGCGGCTCATCCCCGCGTTCATGGAACCGCGCTCTGTGGTGGTGGACCCGACCGGCGAGCAGATCACGTTCTACTCGTCCACCCAGGTCCCGCACATCCTGCGCACGATGACCGCGGTGACGCTCGGTGTGCCCGAGAGCAAGCTGCGGGTCATCGCACCGGACGTCGGCGGCGGGTTCGGCGGCAAGATCGGCGTGGTGCCCGAGGAGATGCTCTGCGTCGCGCTCGCGCAGAAGCTCGGCAAGCCGATCAAGTGGACCGAGACGCGCTCCGAGTCGCTGCTCACCGCCCACCACGGGCGCGACCAGATCCAGGACATCGCGATCGCGGCGAAGAAGGACGGCACGGTCACCGGCCTGGACGTCAAGCTGCTCGCCGACATGGGCGCCTACCTCGGCCTCGTCGGCGGCGGTGTGCCGATCCTCGGCGCGTTCATGTTCAACGCGATCTACAAGATCCCGGCGTACCGGTTCGCGTGCACCAACGTCTTCACCACGAAGACGCTCACGGATGCGTACCGGGGTGCCGGCCGGCCGGAGGCCACTTTCGCGATCGAGCGCATCATGGACGAGCTGGCGGTCGAGCTCGGCCGCGATCCCATGGACCTGCGCCAGCAGAACTGGATCAAGCACGAGGAGTTCCCGTTCAACACGGTGGCCGGGCTGACCTACGACTCCGGCAACTACGAGCAGGCCACGCAGCAGGCGATGGAGCTGTTCGACTACGCGGGGCTGCGCCGCGAGCAGGAGGAGCGGCGCCGGTCGGGCGACCCGGTGCAGCTGGGCATCGGCATCTCGACGTTCACCGAGATGTGCGGGCTCGCGCCGTCGCGGGTGCTCGGCTCGCTCGCGTACGGGGCAGGCGGCTGGGAGGCGGCGAGCATCCGCATGCTCGCCACCGGCAAGGTGGAGGTCATCACCGGTGCCTCCCCACACGGTCAGGGGCACGAGACGGCGTTCAGCCAGATCGTGGCCGACCAGCTCGGCGTGCCGTTCGAGGACGTCGAGATCCTGCACGGCGACACCCAGATCTCGCCCAAGGGCCTCGACACGTACGGGTCGCGTTCGCTCGCCGTGGGCGGCATCGCGATCGTCGACGCGGCCCAGAAGGTGATCGCCAAGGCCAGGAAGCTCGCCGCCCACATGCTCGAGGCGGACGAGAAGGACCTCGAGTTCTCGGGCGGCACGTTCACCGTGCGCGGCACCGACAAGGGCAAGGCCATCCAGGAGATCGCGTTCGCCGCGTTCGTGGCGCACGACCTCCCGGAGGGCATGGAGCCCTCGCTCGACGCCGACGCCGTGTACGACCCGGAGAACTTCTCCTTCCCGCACGGCACGCACCTCGCGGCGATCGAGGTCGACACCGAGACCGGGCACGTCGACCTGCGCAAGTACGTCTGCGTGGACGACGTCGGCACGGTGATCAACCCGCTCATCGTGGAGGGCCAGGTGCACGGCGGGCTCGCCCAGGGCATCGCACAGGCCCTGTTCGAGGAGGCCAACTACGACGAGCAGGGCACGCTGGTCAACGCCACGTTCGTCGACTACACGCTGCCCTCCCCGGCCGACCTGCCGAGCTTCGACACCCACGTCGTGAGCACGCCGGCCACCTCCAACCCGCTGGGTGTGAAGGGCGTCGGCGAGGCGGGCACGATCGCCTCCACGCCGGCGATCGTCAACGGTGTGATCGACGCCCTGCGCCACCTCGGCGTCACGGACGTCGAGATGCCGTGCACCTCGCAGCGCGTGTGGCGGGCCATCCAGGAGGCGAAGGGCCGCTCCACGCAGGAGACGCCGACCGACACCCACTCGCCGGGCGCGGGCCTCGGCTCGATCGACCCGAACAACCCACAGGGAGAGGTCCAGTGATCCCCGCCCAGTTCGACTACGTGCGGCCGTCGTCGGTGGACGAGGCGCTCCAGGCCCTGCAGGAGGCAGGCGACGACGCCAAGATCCTCGCCGGCGGGCAGAGCCTGATCCCGGTGCTGCGGCTGCGGCTCGCGGCACCCTCCGTGCTCGTGGACCTCGGTGGCATCGCCGAGCTGCGCGGGATCCGCGAGGACGGCGACCGGATCGCCATCGGCGCCATGACGTCGTACTACGACATCATCCGCGACGAGTCCGTGCAGCAGCACGTCGCGCTGCTCGCCCAGGCCACGGAGACCGTGGCCGACAACCAGGTGCGCCACCGCGGCACGCTCGGCGGCTCGCTCGCCCACGCCGACCCGGCAGGTGACCTCGGCGCCGTCGCGCTCGCCCTCGACGCAGAGCTCGTGGTCGCCGGGCCGGGCGGGCGCCGCACGGTGCCCGCGTCGGAGTTCTTCGTCGACTACTTCACCACCGCACTCGGCGAGGGCGACATCCTCACCGAGATCCGGTTCCCGAAGTACACGGGCTGGGGCAGCCACTACGAGAAGTTCAACCGCACGGCGCAGGCCTGGTCGATGGTCGCGATCGCGGCCGCCGTCCGCGTCGAGGGCGGCACGATCGCCGAGGCACGGGTCGGGCTCACCAACATGGGCACCACGCCGATCCGCGCCACCGGCGTCGAGCAGGCGCTCGTGGGCCAGCCGGCCACGGCCGACGCGGTGCGCGCGGCAGCCGAACGGGTCACCGAGGGCACCGCCGCGCCGAGTGACGCCGATGCCGCCGCCGACTACCGTGAACACCTGGCCAAGGTGCTCACGGGCCGTGCGGTGCTGGCAGCCGCAGGCTGACGCTCGTTCCGCAGGACGCCTGCTCTGGTCATCCGGGGCAGGCGTCCTGCGGCTTTGTGGAGGAGACGAAGAAGATGCAGTTGGAGAACAAGTTCACGATCGACGCGCCGATCGAGAAGGCGTGGGAGGCGCTGAACACGCCGGAAACGGTCGCTCCCTGCTTCCCGGGCGCCACCCTGCAGGAGTACGAGGGCGACTCGTTCACCGGCACCGTCAAGGTGAAGCTCGGGCCGATCTCGCTCACCTACAAGGGCAAGGGCACCTACGTCACCCGTGACGAGGAGAACCACAAGGTCGTCATCGAGGCGACCGGCCGTGACTCCCGCGGGAACGGCACGGCGAGCGCCACCGTCACCGGCACGATGGTCGCCGACGGTCCCACCCGCACGGCCGTCACGATGGTCACCGACATGACCATCACCGGCCGGCCCGCCCAGTTCGGCCGCGGGGTCATCTCCGACGTCGCCGACAAGATCATCGGCCAGTTCTCGTCGTGCGTGGCGAGCAAGCTGGTCCCCGAGGCGGAGAAGCCCGCCGAGGAGGCCAAGCCCGCCGCCTCCGCACCGTCGGGTTCGGAGGGCGCCGCAGCCCCCACCGGGCCGAGCGCGGGCAGCCAGACCAACGGCACCGGCGCCGCCACGGGCCCGGTGCTCGCATCGGCCCCCAAGACCCCGGCCACCAGCGCGATGCGCAGCGAGGTCGACGCGATCGACCTGCTCGACACCGCGGGCGCCCCGGTGCTCAAGCGCCTCGCCCCCGTCGCCGGGGGTGCGCTGCTGCTCCTGATCATCTTCCTGATCCGCCGCGCGCGCCGCAGCTGAGTTCCGCCACTCCGGTGAACGGGCTACCCGCCTGGTTCAGGGATCGCTAAATTTAGCGGTCCCTGAACCACGGGAGCGTGCGATGCAGGATCCGGTGAGCCTGTTCCGGGCGGCCGCGGGCCGCAGCGCCACGGTGCTGGCGGGCGTCACCGCTCACCAGCTCCGCGCACCGACGCCGTGCCAGGAGTGGACGGTGCAGCAGCTGGTGGACCACATGGCCGGTGGTCCGGCCTACCTGCTCGCGGCGGCGCGGGGTGGCGCGCCGGAGCCGGTGCAGGGCGTCACGGCCGACGAGTACCGCGCCTCGGTGGACGAGGCACTTGCGGCGCTGGCCGACCCCGACGTCCTCGCTCGCACGTGCGCGTCGCCGCTCGGGTTCGAGTGGACGGTGGCGGAGGCCGCGGCCGGCACGTTCATGGACACACTCGTGCACACCTGGGACCTCGCGGTGGCCACGGGCCAGGACAGCACGCTCGACCCGGCGCTCGTCGAGGCGTGCGTGGCGATGTTCCTGCCCGACATGCCCGAGCGCGGCCGGGCCGCAGGGCTCGTCGGGCCCGCCGTGCCCGTTCCCGCCGACGCACCCGCCCAGGCCCGGCTCCTGGGCGCGATGGGTCGGCGCCCGTGACGGAGGCGGCCCGCGAGGAGCAGATCCGGGCCCTCGCCCATCCCGGCAGGCGGGCGATGCTGCGCCTCGTGTGGCACGCCGAGCGGCCGGCCAGCGAGCTCGCCGAGGCGGCCGGGATGTCCAAGTCGGCCGCGAGCCAGCACCTCAAGCTGCTGCGCGACGCCGGGCTGCTCACCGTGCGCACCGACGGGAACCGCAGGCTCTACCGGGCCGACCTCGGCCGCGTCGCCGAGGTCGCCGCCTTCCTCGACGCGTTCTGGGCCGAACCGCTCGCCCGGTTGAAGAGCGCGGCCGAGGCCCGTGGCGCGCACAGGGCGTCGTCGTGAAGCTCGTGGTGCAGGAGCTGGTGATCCACGCCCCCGCGGCCGAGATCTACCGGATGCTGGTCGAACCACGTCTGTTCGTGCAGTGGATGGCGACCGAGGCCACCCTCGAGCCGGTCGTGGGCGGCACCGTGCGCTGGACGCACGCGAACGGCGACACCTGCTCGGGCCGCTACCTGGAACTGGTCCCGCACCGGCGCGTCGTGTTCACCTACGGCTGGGAGCGGGCCGAGGTCGGGATCCCGCCCGGATCGACCACCGTCGAGATCGTCCTCGTCCCCCACGGCCCCGGCAGCACGCGGCTGAAGCTCGTGCACCACGGCCTCGCCGACCCCGCCGCCGACGCCCACCACCACGGGTGGCACCACTACCTCGGCCGGCTGCGCGCCCTCGCGCACGGCGAGCCGCCTGGCCCGGACCCGCTCGCCGACCGCCGCGTGCCGTCCTTCACGGGCCGGATCAGCTCAGACCGGAAACCCGCAACGTGATGTTGAGTCGGCCCTCGGCGAGGCCGGTGTCGGGCACGTCGTGGGCGGGCAGCAGCTTCGGCACCCCGTGGTAGGCGAGACGGCTCTCGTCGCCGAACACCACGAGGTCGCCGGAGTGCAGCTCGACGTCCGTCCACGGCCGCCCGCGGTGCTCGGTGTTGCCGAGCCGGAACACGCACGGCGCCCCGATGCTGAACGACACCACCGGGTCGAACGCCTTCTCATCGCTGTCGCGGTGCAGGCCCATCCGCGCGGCCGGCCCGTAGTGGTTGATCAACGCGATGTCCGGGCGGTAGCCGCGGGCGCGCTCCGGGTCGCCGTAGGCGTCGGCGAGGGCCTGCCGGCCCAGGTCGCCCAGCCACTCCGGGAACGGCGCGACCGGCGATCCGTCCTGGTCGTCGCGGGTGCGGGAGTAGCGGTACGGGTACCAGTGCCACCCGAGGCAGACGCTGCGCACCGACATCTGCCCGCCGTTCGGCAACACGGCCGCCCGGATCCCCGGCCCCTCGCTCGCCCACTCCCGGCAGGCCCGCACGAGCTCCCGCTGGCGGTCGAGGTCGAGCCAGTCCGGCACGTGCACGGCGCCGGGGGCGAGCACGCGCCGCTCCCGGGGGACGAGCTCGAGCACCATCACTCCGCCCAGAGCTGCCCGTTCGACAGGTAGATGCGCTCCCGCGGCCGCCGCTCGACGGACATGCTCTCGTAGAGGTGCACGAGCATCATCTTGATCCCGGCCTCCGGTTCGGGGTCGTCGGGCCACAGCGACCGGGCATCCCGGCCGGTGGCGTGGACGGCGGCATCGAACTCCTCCTCGGTGAAATCGAGCAGGAGCGGCGGGTCGAACCGGTCGTCGTGGTACTTCACCAGGTGGCGCCGACGGTGCTCGTCCGGACCGGTGAACACGGCGTGGTCGCTCTCCTCGACGGTCTTCACGAAGCGGTCCAGGTACGCGACGCCCATTGAGTCCCTCGCGATCCTCATTCGGCCCAGATCTGCCCTTCGGAGATGTACACGCGCCGGCTCGGGCGCCGCAGCCGGTTCCACGGCCATGATCACGGCTTTGGCGCAAAAACGGGCGAAATCGACCCGGGAATGCGCCAACTCTCCGATCATGGGTGTGGCGATGGCTGAGATTGTGCTCCAGATCGCCGCGAGAGCGACCGTTTGGCCCTGGTTGCCGCGGAGGCCCGGCGAACCGCAACTCACCGCGCGTTGTGGAAGATGATCCCGAGCACGTGCCTGCTGCCGCTGTGCACAGCGCTCACCCCGTGCCGCATCTGCACGCGGTGGAACCCGCGGGAGCCGCGCTTCGGCCGGTGGTGCACCGGGAAGACGACCGCCTCCCCCTGCCGCGGGCGCAGGACGATCGGGCGCGACTGCTGGCGCGGCCGCTGCTCGACGAACACGCTCTCGCCGCCGGTGAAGTCCTCGTCGGGGCGGCTGAGCATCACCAGGAACTGCAGCGGGAAGGTCAGCTCGCCGTAGACGTCCTGGTGCAGGCAGTTGTAGCCGCCCGGCCCGTAGCGCAGCACGAGCGGGGTGGGGCGGTGCTGCCCCGCCGCGGCGCACTCGGCCAGCAGCCCGCCGAGCTCGGTCGGGAACGTCCGCTCGCCCAGTCGCTCCGCCCAGGTGTTCGCGATCCGCGCCAGCGGCGGGTAGAGCTATTCGCGCAGCTGCTGCACCAGCGGGGGGAGCGGGTCGGCGAAGTAGCGGTAGCTGCCCTCGCCGAACGCGTGGCGCGCCATCACCACCGTGCTGCGGAAGCGCGCGTCCTCGTCGAACATCGCGATCACCTCCGCGCACTGCGCGGGGGTCAGCAGCGGTGGGGTGCTCGCGACGCCGTCGGTGTCGAGGCGCTCCTGCAGCGCGGGGAGGTCGAGTCGGTCCAGCACGGCTGTCATACCTCCACCCTCGCGTGCCCGGTACGGGCTCGCTGGCGGGAATCGGCCGGCTGGATGATGATCGCATGCGTCCCGGACCGCTCAACGCCCTGACCGACGTCCCCGGCCTGCGGGTCGGCCACGCCTCGCTCGACGGCCCCGGCGCGCTGAGCGGCACCACCGTGGTGCTGGCCCCCGAGGGCGGGGCCGTGGCGGGCGCCGACGTCCGCGGGGCGGCGCCGGGCACGCGGGAGACCGATCTGCTGCACCCGGGCGCCATGGTGCAGCGCGTGCACGCGATCGTGCTCAGCGGCGGCAGCGCCTACGGGCTCGCTGCGGCCTGCGGGGTGATGGCGCGTCTGGAGGAGGCGGGCGTCGGTTTCCCGGTGCCGGGCGGTGTGGTGCCGATCGTCCCGGGGGCCGTCGTGTTCGACCTCGGCCGCGGTGGCGACTTCTCCGCCCGCCCGGACGCGGCCACCGGCGCCGCGGCCTACGACGCGGCCGCGGACGGACCCGTTCCGCAGGGCGTGGTCGGCGCCGGCACCGGTGCCCTCGCCGGCGGCCTCAAAGGGGCTGTCGGGACGGCGAGCGCGGTGCTCGACGACGGCGCGATCGTCGCAGCGCTGGCCGTGGTCAACGCGGCGGGCTCACCGGTCGACCCGGCCACCGGCCTGCTGTTCGGCGCACGCGTGGGGCTGCCCGGTGAATTCCCCGCGGTCGACGTCGCCCCCGACGCGCTCGCCGAGCTGCGCGCCGCGCCCCGCCCGCCGTCGCTCGGCACCAACACGACGCTGGCGGTCGTCGCCACAGACGTCACGCTCGACAAGGCGGGCTGCGCCCGCCTGGCCACCATGGGGCACGACGGGCTCGCGCGCGCGATCTCGCCCGCCCACACGGCCAGCGACGGTGACGCGATCTTCGGGCTCTCCACGGCCGCGCGGCCGGCGCCGGACCTGCGGGGGCTCGTCGCGCTGCACGCGGCCGCGGCCGACGTCGTCAGCCGGGCCATCGTGCACGGGGTGCTGGCCGCCGAGTCGGTGACGACGCCTGCCGGCACGTGGCGGGGCTACGGGGACGTCGTCGGCCTGCGCTGACTCCTGCGGCGGTGTGTACTGCCGTATGGCCGAGGAAATCTTCGTGGCGTTCGGAATCCTGCCGGCCACGTGGTTCTGGCCGGGCCACTCGATCGAGACGTTCCCGGAGCAGTTCGACGAGGTCGTCGCCGCCGGGTACGAGGTCGGCGTGCACGGCTACAGCCACGAGAACCCGATCGCGATGACCCGTGAGCAGGAGTCGGACATCCTCGACCACTGCATCGAGCTCATCACGCAGCGTTCCGGCCGCCGTCCCACCGGCTACGTCGCGCCGTGGTGGGAGTTCTCGCGGGTGACGAACGAGCTGCTCGTCGAGCGGGGCATCACGCGGGCCGGCAGCTGATGCCCTCCTCCGAACGCCAGCAAGGTGGCTTTACTGGCGCAATATGCCAGTAAAGCCACCTTGCTGGCACAAGGGCGCGGCGGGCGCACCCCGCCACGGAACGCCTCAGCCGCCCGCGAAGGGGGGCAGGACGTCCAGCGTGGCCCCGGCGGGCAGCGGGGTGGCGCGGTCGCGGACGGCGACCTCGTCGAGCAGGAAACTGCAGCGGTCGAGCACGCGGCCCAGCTCGGCGCCGTGGCGGGTGCGGATGGCCCGGACGGCGTCGTCGACGGTGCCTGCCACCTCCAGCGACTCGGTCTCGACGCCGGCGGCGGCGCGGGCGGCCGCGAAGTAGCGGACGGTGAGGGTGGCGGTGGTGGTCGTCATCCTCCGGTCATCCTCCGATCGCGCTCATCGGGCGGTCCGGCTGCAGGAAGCCGGGGTCGTCGATCCCGTGGCCGGCGAGCTTGCCCCACATGGCGTACCGCCAGGTGTCGGCGATCTCGTCGTCGGACGCCCCGCCGCGCAGCAGTGCGCGCAGGTCGGTCTCGGTGCGGGCGAACAGGCAGGAGCGGATCTGGCCGTCGGCGGTGAGCCGGGTGCGGTCGCAGGCGCCGCAGAACGGCATGGTGACCGACGCGATCACGCCGACCGCGGCCGGCCCGCCGTCCACCAGCCACCGCTCGGCCGGTGCGCCGCCGCGCTCGCGGGGGTCCGGGGTGAGCGTGAAGCTCTCCCGCAGCCGTTCCATCACCTCGCCCGCGGTGATCATCTCCGAGCGTTCCCAGCCGTGCTGGGCGTCGAGCGGCATCTGCTCGATGAAGCGCAGCTCGTAGCCGTGGTCGACGGCGAACCGCAGGAGTGGCACGGCCTCGTCGTCGTTCACGCCGCGCAGGAGCACGGTGTTGATCTTGATGGGGTCGAGCCCGGCAGCGCGCGCGGCGGCGAGCCCGTCCAGCACGTCGGAGAGGCGGTCGCGGCGCGTGATCGTGGCGAAGCGGTCGGGCCGCAGCGTGTCCATCGACACGTTGAGCCGGTTGACGCCCGCCGCGGCCAGGGCCTCCGCCCTGCGGGCGAGCCCGATGCCGTTGGTGGTGAGCGAGATGTCCGGCCGGGGTTCCAGCGCGGCCGACGCGGCGATGAGGTTCTCCAGGCCGCGGCGCAGGAGCGGCTCACCGCCGGTGAAGCGCAGCTCGTGCACGCCGAGGTCGCGCACCGCGATCGTGATGAGCCGCATCAGCTCGTCATCGGTGAGCTGCTCGTCGCGCGGCATCCAGTCCAGGCCCTCGGCGGGCATGCAGTAGGTGCAGCGCAGGTTGCAGCGGTCGGTGAGGGAGATCCGCAGATCCGTGGCGACCCGGCCGAACGAGTCGACGAGCCGCGGGTCGGCGGGGCGCGCCGGATCGCGGCGGGCGTTGCCCCGCACCGCCGGGAGTCCGAGCTCGGTAGGCGTCACGCCACGAGCGTAATAGCCGTGGACCCGACATGATCCGAACTCCGCACACGCGCTGCAATGCGCGGGAAAACGCCGCAGGTGCGCTCAGGCGTGGCGGCCCAGTTCCTGGCGGGCGACCGTGCGCAGGTGCACCTCGTCGGGGCCGTCCGCGAGGCGCAGGGCCCGGGCCCAGACGTAGAACGACGCCAGCGGCACGTCGTCGCTCATCCCGGCGCCGCCGTGCACCTGGATGGCCCGGTCGATCACGTCGCAGGCCATGCGCGGGCAGACGGCCTTGATCGCGGCGATCTCGGAGGCGGCGCCCTTCGAGCCGTACCGGTCGATGAGCCAGGCCGTCTTGAGGACCAGGAGCCGGGCCTGCTCCACCTCGATGCGTGAGCGCGCGATCTGCTCGCGCACCACGCCCTGGTCGGCGAGCGGACGGCCGAACGCGGTGCGGGAGGCGGCGCGGCGCACCATGAGGTCGATCGCGCGCTCGGCCATGCCGATGAGGCGCATGCAGTGGTGGATCCGGCCGGGTCCGAGCCGGGCCTGCGCGATGGTGAAGCCGCCGCCCTCCTCGCCGAGCAGGTTCGACACCGGCACGCGGACGTCGTGGAACGCCAGCTCGGAGTGCCCGTGCTGGTCCTGGTAGCCGAATGTCGGCAGGTGTCTCTTGATCTCGAGCCCGGGGGTGTCGCGGGGCACGAGCACCATCGACTGCTGGCGGTGCTTCGCCGCGTCCGGGTCGGTCTTGCCCATGACGATGAAGATCTTGCAGCGGGGATCGGCGCTGCCGGAGATCCACCACTTGCGCCCGGAGATCACGTACTCGTCGCCGTCGCGGCGGATCCGGGTCTGCACGTTCGTGGCGTCGGAGGAGGCGACGTCGGGCTCCGTCATCGCGAACGCCGAGCGGATCTCGCCCTCCAGCAGCGGTTCGAGCCAGTGCTGCTTCTGCTCGGGGGTGCCGAACAGGTGCAGCGTCTCCATGTTGCCGGTGTCCGGCGCCTGGCAGTTGATCGCCTCCGGTGCGATCGTCGGCGACCACCCGGACACCTCGGCCACCGGGGCGTACTCGAGGTTGGACAGGCCCGAGACGCTCGGCAGGAAGAGGTTCCACAGGCCGCGGGCGCGGGCCTCCGACTTGAGGTCCTCGACCACGGGGGGCAGGTCCCACTCCTGCGGCGTGCCCCGGCGCTCCGCGCGGAACCGCTCGTACTCGGCCTCGGCCGGCAGCACCCGCTCGTCGAGGAACGCGCGCATGCGCTGGGTGTGGTCGGCGGCCGCGGCGCTGGGTTCGAAGTCCACGGCTGCACCCAACCACAGGGAGGGACGGCGGTGGTCGCGCTCGCATCCGCGGAACTATCCTCGCGTTCGTGCCGCAGTTCAGGATCGCCGAGGCCGCCCGCCTGCTCGGTGTCAGCGACGACACCGTGCGCCGCTGGGTCGACGCGGGCACGCTGCCGGTCCGGGCCGACGCGTCCAACCGCAAGGTCATCGACGGTGCCGCGCTCGCGGCGTTCGCGCGGGAGCACGCGGCCGCGCCCCCCGACCCGTCGGACGTGCAGCGCTCGGCACGCAACCGCCTCGTCGGTCTCGTCACGTCGGTGGTGGCCGACCGGGTGATGGCGCAGGTGGAGATCCAGTGCGGTCCGCACCGGATCGTCTCCCTCATGTCCAGCGAGGCCGTGCGGGAAATGGGTCTGGAGCCGGGTGTGCTCGCCGTGGCCGTGATCAAGTCGACCACGGTGGTGGTCGAGACCCCGGGATCGGGCTCGTGAGCGCGGCGGGCTCCGGCACACCGTGACGCGCCCCGCCGTCCGCCGGTCCGACGATCACGACACCGGAGTCGGGCTGCCCCGGCTGCTCTGGGTGCCCGCCGCGCTGGGGTTCGCGCTGATCGCGCTGCCCGTCGTCGGGCTGGCACTGCGCGCCGACTGGCCCCGGCTGCCGGAGCTGCTGCTCAGCGAGTCCGCGCTCGACGCGCTACGCCTCTCCCTGTCCACCGCCACGTTCTCGACGGCCCTGTGCATCGTGCTCGGCGGGCCGCTCGCCGTGGTGCTCGCGCGGGGGCGGGTGCGCGGCCTGCGGGTGCTGCGGTCGGTGGTGCTGCTCCCGCTGGTGCTGCCGCCCGTGGTGGGTGGGCTCGCGCTGCTGTTCCTGCTCGGCCGCACCGGGCTGGTCGGGCGGGCGCTCGACGTCGCCTTCGGGATCACGGTGCCGTTCACCACGGCGGCAGTGGTGCTCGCGCAGACGTTCGTGGCGCTGCCGTTCCTCGTGGTGAGCCTGGAGGGGTCGCTGCGCACCGCGGGCCGCCGCTACGAGGCGGTGGCGGCCACGCTCGGCGCCGCCCCGTGGCTCGCGTTCCGGCGGGTCACGGTGCCGCTGGTGCTGCCGGGCCTGGCCTCCGGTGCCGTGCTGGCGTTCGCCCGGTGCCTCGGCGAGTTCGGCGCGACGATCGCGTTCGCCGGCAGCCTGCAGGGCACCACGCGCACCCTGCCGCTGCTGGTCTACCTGGAACGCGAGACCGACGTCGACGCCGCGGTGGCCCTCTCGCTGCTGCTGGTCGTGGTGGCTGTGCTCGTCATCGCCGTGGCCCGGCCCCGCACCGCGGAGGGGTTGCGGTGACCGCGCTCGACGCGCGCGTCGTGGTGCGGAGGGCGGCGTTCGCGCTGGACGTCGAGCTGCGGGCGGAGCCGGGTGAGGTGCTCGCCGTGCTCGGGCCGAACGGTGCGGGCAAGTCGACACTGCTCGGCGTGCTGGCCGGCCTGCTGCGCCCGGACGCCGGGCACGTCCGCCTCGGGGACACCACGGTGGCCGACCCGGCGGCGGGCGTCCACGTGCCGCCGCACCTGCGCGGGGTGGGGCTCCTCGCGCAGGAGGCCCTGCTGTTCCCGCACCTCACGGCGCTCGGCAACGTCGCGTTCGGGCCGCGCGCCCGTGGCGTGCCGCGCCGGGAGGCGGAGCAGCGGGCGGGCGAACTGCTCGCTGCCGTCGACGCGGCCGAGCTCGCCGATCGCCGCCCCGCGCGGATGTCGGGCGGGCAGCAGCAGCGGGTGGCGCTCGCCCGTGCCCTCGCGCCCCGCCCGGACCTGCTCCTGCTCGACGAACCCCTCGCGGCCCTGGACGTCGACGCCACGCCGGCGATGCGCGCGTTGCTGCGACGGGTGGTGCGCGCGTCCGGTCAGACGGCCGTGCTCGTGACGCACTCCGCGCTGGACGCGCTCGTGCTCGCCGACCGCGTCGTGGTGCTCACCGACGGCCGGATCGTGGAGCAGGGACCCACGCGGGAGGTGCTGGCCCGGCCGCGCAGCCCGTTCACCGCGCGGATCGCCGGACTCGACCTCGTGCCCGGCACCGCCTGCCCGGACGGGCTGCGGACCTCCGACGGCACGGTGGTCGCCGGCCGCGACGGCGACCTCGCCGACGGGGAACCCGCGGTGGCGGTGTTCCCGCCGTCGGCCGTGGCGGTGTTCTCCGAGCGGCCGCACGGCAGCCCGCGCAACGTGTGGCCGGTGCAGGTCACCGCGGTCGAGCCCCACGGCGACATCGTGCGGCTGCGGGCCACCGCGGCCCCCGGCGGCCCGGGGTGGCTGGACGGCCTCGCCGCCGACGTCACCCCGGCCGCCGTGGCGGAGCTCGCCGCGGAGCCGGGCTCGCGCCTGTGGTTCGCGGTGAAGGCCACCGAGGTGGCGATCCACTCCGCGGGTGTCAGGACGGCGGAGGCGGATCGAACTCGATCGTGAAGACCGCGGGTTGAGGCGACGTGAGGGCAAAGCGTCGCCGCCCCCGCCGATCACGGCGGGCGCGGCGACTCCGATCAACCCTGCGCCGGCGGGGCGAAGAACTCCAGCGCGATCCCGTCCGGGTCGCGGAAGGCGAGGCCGCTGCCGTAGGCGGCGTCCTTGATCCCGCCGTGCTCGATGCCCAGCTCGTCGAGCCTGCGGGACCACTTCTCGAGCTCGCCGCGATCGGCGCAGCCGAACGCGACGTGGTCGAGGCCGACGCGGAACTCGCTGAAGCGGTCGGACGTGCGCTGCTGGTGCTGGTGCAGTCCCAGCAGCGTGCCGCCGCCGAGGAGGTACACGGTGTGGTGCATGTCGGGGTCGGTGTCCTCGTCGATCACCGGCCGGGCGTCGAGGAGGGCTTCGTACCAACGGGCGCTGACGTCGACGTCGCGCACGGTCAGCGCCACGTGGGTCAGCGGGGGGAACTCGGTCATCGGTCTACTCCCTGGTAGGCGGTTACTGTCACCTCCGAGCGTGCGGGGGGAGCGAGGGGAACCCCATGACCAGGACGCCGAGGGGGATAGCCGCGGACCCGGGATCGGCGCGATGAACGGCGCCCTGGCCTCGGCGCTGGAGCACCTGCGCCTGGAGGGCGCGCTGTTCTTCCGCTCCGACCTCACCGATCCGTTCGAGTTCGAGTCGAGCCCGCTCGCGCTCGCCGATGCGCTCGTCCCGGGCGCCGACCGGCTGACCCTGTTCCACATCGTCGCCTCGGGATCGTGCTGGGTCGCCGTCGACGACGGGGTGCGCCACACAGCCGAGGCGGGTGACGTGATCGTCCTGCCCTACGGCGACCGCTACGTGATGGGTGGTGCGGGCGAGGGCGAGCGGGTCTCGATCCTCTCGTTGCTGGACCCGCCGCCCTGGGACGTGATGCCGGTGCTGCGCCACGGTGGCGGTGGCCGGCGCACCCGGATCGTGTGCGGCTTCCTGCACAGCACCGATCCGCTGTTCGACCCGGCGATGCGCGCATTGCCCCCGGTGTTCGTGGTGCACCTGCCCGACGGCCCGGCGGCCGGCTGGGTCACGGCGAGCATCGACTACGCGATGGCCGGTGCCGTGCCGCCGTCGAACCGCTCGGCCGACGTGATCGCAACGCGACTGCCCGAGCTCGTCGTGACGGAAGTGCTGCGCACCCATCTCGCGGACGCGCCTGCGATCGAGCACGGCTGGATCGCGGCGCTGCGCGACCCGCTGCTCGCGCCCGCCCTCGCGCTGCTGCACCGGCACCCGGAGCGCCGGTGGACCGTGGCCGGACTCGCCGCCGCCGTCGCCATGTCCCGATCCGCGCTGGACGACCGCTTCCGGCAGGTGCTCGGGCAATCGCCCATCCGCTACCTCACGGCATGGCGCATGCACCTCGCCACGGAACTCCTGGCGACCACCGGGCTGACGGTCTCGACGATCGCCCGCCGCGTCGGCTACGACTCGGAGGAGGCGTTCAGCCGCGCGTTCAAGCGCGAGAAGGGTGCCTCGCCGGTTCACTGGCGGGCAGCCGGCGCGCGCCGCCCGTGAGTGACCGACCGGACCACCGGTCCGGACGCCCACTGCTGTACCCCACTGCGGCGACGCCGGAACGGTGTGTCACCCCATCGATCACATGCGTCACTCCTGCCACGATCGTGTCTCTGTTCTCACCGGAGCATGATCCGTAGCGTCGCGGACCGTGACGCGGTTCCTCCTGCGCATCGCCCCCGCGGTGATCGTGCTGCAGCTGGTCGTCGCGCTCACCCTGCCCGGGAGCGCCGAAGCACGCGGCGACGCCGGTGAGTCGACGGCGGCGTACGTCGTGCACGCGCGCACGCCGTCCGACGCGACGGCAGCGGCCGCCGACGTCGGGGTGCGGCCGACCATGACCTTCGACCGGGCGTTCGCCGGGTTCGCCGCCCGGTTGAACCGCGAGCAGGTCGAGCGCCTCCGCGCGCGGGCCGGGGTGCTGGGTGTGGAGGAGGACGGGCGCGTCGTGCCACTCGACCCGAACCGCGAACCCGACCTGACCGAGGGCGACCAGCCCGACCCGCAGAACTGGGGCCTGGACCGGATCGACCAGCGCGATCTCCCGCTCGACCACCGCTACTCGACGAAGGCGACCGGGGAGGGCGTCACGGTGTACGTGCTCGACACCGGCGTGGACGTCTCGCACCCCCAGTTCGAGGGCCGGGCCCAGTGGGTGCTGAACACCGTGGACGAGGACGACCGCGACTGCGACGGGCACGGCACCGTGGTGGCGGGCATCGCCGCGTCCCGCGACTACGGGGTGGCGAAGGCGGCACAGGTGCGGGCGGTCAAGGT
Organism: Pseudonocardia zijingensis; assembly: GCF_042657305.1. NCBI lineage: Bacteria > Bacillati > Actinomycetota > Actinomycetes > Pseudonocardiales > Pseudonocardiaceae > Pseudonocardia > Pseudonocardia zijingensis. The sequence goes on from NZ_JBHSKO010000001.1 coordinate 28,464, forward strand.
GCTCGACTGCACCGGGGCGGGCACGCTCTCGTCGTTGCTCGCCGGCATCGACTACGTGGCCACCCACGCCGAGGGCCCCGCGGTGGCCGTGACGTCGTGGAGCTACGGGCCCTCCGAGGTGCTGCTCTCGGCGGTGGCGGGGCTCGTCGAGAAGGGCGTGTTCATCGCCTCGTCCGCGGGCAACTCGGGCGCGGACGACTGCACGGTGGCGCCCCGCGCCTTCCCCGGCGTGCTCGTCGTGGCCAATTCGACGATCGAGGACCAGCGCGCCACCAGCTCGTCCACCGGCCAGTGCGTCGACCTGTACGCGCCCGGCACGAGCATCCGCTCGACCGTGCCGGGCGGCGGGATCGCGTCCTACACGGGCACCTCGATGGCCGCGCCCCACGCCGTGGGCGTCGCCGCCCTCTACAAGCAGACGTACGGCGACGCCCCGAGCGCGGACATCGAGCGGTGGATCGTCGACCACGCCACGCCCGGCGTGGTGGGCGGGGGCGCGGTCGGCGGCACGCCCAACCGCCTGCTCAACACCGGCGGGCTCTGAGACGTCAGTCGTCGTCGACGTCGGTCCGGGTGACGGTGCCGGTCGCCACGTCCACCCGGACGTCGTGTTCGCGCCCGGCGTGGATGATCTCGATCTTCCACTCGCGCCTGCCGTGCTCGAACTCGCGCTCGATCTCGGTGACCCGGCCGCCGCCGACGTGGCGCAGCGCGATGTCCACCGCTTCGGCGCTGCTCAGCTCGCCCGGGGCCGCCGGCTCGAGGGTCGGCGCAGACGTGGCGGGCGCGGAGACGAGCACCGGGGCCGCGGCGGGCCGCACCGGCTCGGGCGCCGAGGCCAGCGCGATCCCGGTGCCGGTCGCGAGGAGCGCCGTGATGCCGGTGACGACGAGGACGACGGGACGGTTGCGCATGATCGGCTCCTACGGTCGTGGGGTCGTTCCTTGCGCCCCGTACGGTGCCGATCTCCGGGATATCGCCGCGCTGCGTCGACCCTAACGTCGCGTTAGCGCTCCGGTCCGAGCTGGACCACGACCTCCAGCCCGCCCTCCGCCGACGTGCCGAGGGTGAGCCGTCCGCCTGCCTGGTCGGCGCTGCGCCGGGCGATGTCGAGCCCGAGGCCGGTGGACCCGCCGCCGCTGGCGCCCCGGCGCAGGGCGGCGCTGCCCACGGGGATACCGAGCCCGGCGTCGGCGACCACCAGCCGCGCACCCCCGCCGGGACGGGCCGTGAGCCGCACGGCGAACGCGGTGCCGTCGGGGGTGTGGGCGAAGACGTTGCCGAGCAGCGCGTCGACGCACGCCTCGAGGTCGGCGGCGGGGAGGGCAACCGGGAGCGGGCCCGGCGCGATCTCCACCGTGGTCTCACGGTCGGTGTCCTCGGCGAGCACCGCCCAGAACGCCACCCGCTCGCGCACGACGCGCGCCGCGTCGCTGCCGGCGCGCCCCGCGTCGGACCCGCTGCCGCGGCGCCGCGCCTGCTCGATCGCCTGCGTGACGGCCCGCTCCACCCCGTCCACGCCGGCTCCGATGCGGGCGGCGTGGTCCGGGTCGGGCAGCGCCTCCGCCTCGAGGCGCAGGGCGGTGAGCGGGGTGCGGACGCGGTGGGCGAGGTCGGCCACGGTCTCGCGCTCCTCGCGCAGCAGCTCCGCGATGCGGGCCGCGAGGACGTTGACGGCGTCGGCCACCACGCCGAGCTCGGCGGGCGCGCCCGGGTCGGCGCGGGCGTCCAGCTCGCCGCGGGCGAGGCGGTGCGACACCGCGGCCAGGTCGGTGGTGGACCGGACGAGCGAGCGGGCCAGCCGGTCGGCGACGCCGAGGCTCACGCCCAGCAGCACGACGCCGAGCGCGCCGAGCAGCAGCCACGCCATCGGCACGCCGCGGTTCAGCTCGGCGTCGGGCACGAAGGTCCGGATCACGGCCGCGGCCCCGGCGCGGTCGCGCACGGCGACGACGATCTCCCGCCCGCCGTCCACCGTGGCCGACTCGCTGCGCCCGAGCGTGCCCAGCTCCACCAGCGGCGTGCGGTCGGCCGGGGCGCCGAGCCGCGTGCCGTCGGAGAGGAAGAGGGTGACCGCGCCTGCCGACGACGCGTTGAGCTGCTGCAACGCCAGCCCGAGGGCGTCGCGGTCGGACGTGGCGACGAGCGAGCTGAGGGACTGGGCCTCCGTCGTGGCGCCCTGCACCGCGCGGTCGGCGGCCACGGTGCGCAGGAGCAGCGCGAGGGGCACCAGGAACGCGATGAGCACCAGCGAGGTGGTGGCCCCCACCAGCAGCAGGATCCGCAGGCGCACGTCTCAGCCCGCCGGTGCGGAGATGCGCACGCCGACGCCGCGCACCGCGTGCACGTAGCGGGGCTGCTGCGCGGTCTCGCCGAGCTTGCGGCGCAGCCACGACAGGTGCACGTCCACGGTCTTGTCGGCGCCGCCGTAGGGCAGTTGCCAGACCTCGGTGAGCAGTTCGCGCTTGCTCACCACCTGGCCCGCCCGCGCGGCGAGGTAGTGCAGCAGCGCGAACTCGCGCGGGGTGAGGTCGAGCGCCACGCCGTCGAGGCTGGCCTCGCGCGAGCGCGGGTCCACCCGCAGCCCGCCCACGACCACGGCTCCGTCGGCCACCGCCTCGCCCGTGCGGCGCAGCACCGCGCGGATGCGGGCGTCGAGCTGGGCCGCGCTGAACGGCTTCACCAGGTAGTCGTCGGCGCCCGCGTCGAGCACGCTCACGATCTCGGTCTCGTCGTCGCGCGCGGTCGCCACGATCACGGGCACCCGGCTCGCGCCGCGCAGCATCCGGAGCATCGTGGTGCCGTCGAGGTCGGGGAGGCCGAGGTCGAGCACCACCAGGTCGGGCCGGTTCTTCACCGCCGATTCGAGGCCCTGCAGGGCGGCGGCCGACGACTCGACGGCGTGCCCGCGCTCGGTGAGGCCGCGGATCAGCGCGCCGCGGATCGCCGGGTCGTCCTCGATGAGAAGCACCTGGGCCACCTGGCGCACGGTAGAACAGTCCGGCCGGTCGATCGGGTTCGACGGGCGGACGTTAGGCGGGTCTTGGTCCGGCTTTAACCACCGGGCGGGCAGGCTGGGCGCATGTCCGCACCGCGCACGTGGCTGGCCGTGCTCGCCTGGGCCGCCACGGCCGTGGCCGCGACGCTCGTCGGGCTGAGCGCGGTGGGTGCGATCGGCAGCGGGCTCCTCGGCCCAGCCCAGGAGCCCCTCACGTCCGCGGAGGTGGACGCGGAACTCGCGGCCGCCCGTGCCGCGCCACCTCCGCTCCCCCCGCGCACGTCCGCCACACCCGAACCCGTGCCGGGCGGGCCGAACGAGGTGATCGGCAGCCCGGGCGGCACCGTGGTCGCCCGCTGCACCGGCGACGTCGTCGAGATCGTGTCGGCGAGCCCGGCACAGGGCTACGGGCTCGACGACGAGCCCGAGCACGCGCGGGTGCGGTTCGAGGCCGAGGAGACCGAGGTGGAGATCCGGCTGAGCTGCCGCGACGGGCGGCCCGTCGGCGAGGTGCGGATCGACGACTGACCGAACCGTGCCCGTCAGGCCGGCGTGAGCTCCTCGAAGCCCGCGTACGGCACGAGGGCCTCCGGGAGCCGGACCGAGCCGTCGGCCTGCTGACCCTGCTCCAGCACGGCCACGAGCGTGCGCCCGATCGGAAGGCCCGACCCGTTGAGGGTGGCGGCGAAGCCGCGCCTGCCGTCCTTGGCCTTCGTGCGGATGCCGGCGCGGCGCGCCTGGAACGTGCCGAAGTCGGACACCGAGCTGATCTCGCGGTAGGCATCCTGCCCGGGCAGCCACACCTCGATGTCGTAGGTGAACTCGGCCGAGAAGCCGATGTCGCCCGCGGCGAGCTTGACCACCCGGTAGGCCAGCCCGAGCCCCTGCATCGCGGCCTCGGCGTGCCCGAGCAGCACCTCGAGCTCCTCGCGGGAGCGCTCGGCGTCGACGATGCGCACGAGCTCCACCTTGGAGAACTCGTGCAGGCGGATCAGGCCGCGCGTGTCGCGCCCGTAGGAACCGGCCTCCGAGCGGAAGCACGGGGTGTGGGCGGTGTAGGCGAGCGGGAGCTGCTCGAGGTCCAGGGTCTCCTTGGCGTGCAGGTTGGTGAGCGGCACCTCGGCGGTGGGGATGAGGAACAGCTCCCGGTCGCCGACGCCCGTCTTGAACAGGTCCTGCTCGAACTTCGGCAGCTGACCGGTGCCCGTCATCGTGACGCGGTTGACGAGCGTGGGCACCGAGAACTCGGTGTACCCGTGGTGCTGCGTGTGCAGGTCGAGCAGGTAGCGCGCGATCGCCCGCTCCAGCGCCGCGCCCTTGCCGCGCAGCACCGCGAACCGCGGCCCGGCGAGCTTGGTGGCGCGCGGCAGGTCGAGGATGCCGAGCTTCTCCCCGATGTCGACGTGGTCGAGCGGGGTGAAGTCGAACCGCTGCGGCTCACCCCAGGTGCGCACCAGCTCGGCGTCCTCGTCGCTGGCGCCGTCGGGCAGCTCGTCGGCGGGCAGGTTGGGGATGCCGAGCAGCAGGTCCTGCAGCTCCGCCTCCGCCGTGCGGTGCTCCTCCTCGGCCGCCGAGACGACGCCCTTGAGCTCACGGGCGCGCGCGACCAGCGCCTCGCGCTCCTCCGGCGCGGCGCCCTTCACGGCGGTGGCCACCCGCTTGGACTCGGCGCGGGCCTCGTCACCCCGCTGGATCGCGGAGTTGCGGGCGGCCAGCAGCTTCTCCAGGGACGCGACGTCCAGCGCGTGGCCCCGGCGAGCGAGCTTGCGGACGGCGTCGGTGGCAGGGTCGAGAAGCACCCGCGGATCGTGCATCGTCCGAGGGTATCGGCCGCCCGCGAGCGGGTTTCCTCCCCATCCGGAGGTGGCGGGCTCCCCGCCGGCGTCGCAGGATGGCGGAGAACTGTCGCCGGTGACGTCGAAGGGACCCACAGCCGTGTCCGCTGCCGCCCCCGCACTCCCCTCCTACGCGTCCGGGACCTCCGACGTCCCGTTGCTCGGCGACACCATCGCGGACAACCTCGACCGCACCGTGGCCGCCCGGCCCGACGGCGAGGCGATGGTGGACGTGCCGAGCGGACGGCGGTGGACCTACCGGCAGCTGCGCGAGGACGTCGACACGCTCGCGCTCGGCCTGCACGCCGCGGGCGTGGCGAAGGGCGACCGGGTCGGCATCTGGGCCCCGAACCTGCCCGAGTGGACGCTGGTGCAGTTCGCCACCGCCAAGATCGGGGCGATCCTGGTCAACATCAACCCGGCCTACCGCACCCACGAGCTGGAGTACGTGCTCAATCAGGCCGGCATCTCGATGCTCGTGGCCGCGCCGAGCTTCAAGACCTCGGACTACGAGGCGATGATCAAGGAGGTGCAGCACAGCTGCCCCGCGCTGCGCCAGGTGATCCTCATCGGCAGGCCGAACTGGGACGAGCTGATGGCCGACGGCCGCGAGGGCGACCCCGCCGAGCTCGCACGGCTGCAGGCGGCGCTCAGCCCGGACGACCCCATCAACATCCAGTACACGTCCGGCACCACGGGGTTCCCGAAGGGCGCCACGCTGTCGCACCACAACATCCTGAACAACGGCTACTTCGTGGGGCGGCTCTGCGGCTACACGCCGGACGACCGGGTGTGCATCCCGGTGCCCTTCTACCACTGCTTCGGCATGGTGATGGGCAACCTCGGCTGCACCACCAACGGCTCGACGATGGTGATCCCGGGCCCCGGTTTCGACCCGAAGGCCACGCTCGCGGCCATCGCGCAGGAGCGATGCACCTCGCTGTACGGGGTGCCGACGATGTTCATCGCCGAGCTGAACGACCCCGACTTCGGCTCCTACGACCTGTCGTCGCTGCGCACCGGGATCATGGCGGGCTCGCCGTGCCCGGTGGAGGTGATGAAGCAGGTCGTGGACCGGATGGGCATGACCGAGGTGACGATCTGCTACGGCATGACCGAGACATCACCGGTGTCCACCCAGACCCGCGCCGACGACTCCCTCGAGCGGCGGGTCTCCACCGTCGGACGCGTGCACCCGCACGTCGAGGTCAAGGTCGTCGACCCGGAGACCGGCCTCACCCTGCCCCGTGGCGAGCCCGGCGAGCTGTGCACCCGCGGCTACTCGGTGATGCTCGGCTACTGGGAGGAGCCGGAGAAGACCGCCGAGGCGATCGACCGCGCCCGCTGGATGCACACCGGCGACCTCGGCGTCATGGACTCCGACGGCTACGTGAACATCACCGGCCGCATCAAGGACATGGTCATCCGCGGCGGCGAGAACATCTACCCGCGCGAGATCGAGGAGTTCCTCTACACCCACCCCGACATCCTGGACGCGCAGGTCATCGGCGTGCCCGACGAACGGTACGGCGAGGAGCTGTGCGCCTGGGTCACGCTGCGCGACGGCGCGCCGGAGCTCACCGCCGAGGCGCTGCGCGAGTTCGCCACGGGCAAGCTCGCCCACTACAAGATCCCGCGCTACGTGGTGGTGGTCGACTCCTTCCCGATGACGGTCACCGGCAAGGTCCGCAAGGTGGAGATGCGCGCCAAGAGCGTGGAGCTGCTGGACCTCGGGGAGGCGGCGAAGGTCCGCAACGCCTGAGGCGCGCGGTCAGCGGCCTTCGTGGGGTACGCGGGGCCGGTTGACCGGAACGACGGTAAGCACGCCGTCGAGCCCGTCGAAGTCCCCGGGATTCGTCGTGAAGAGCGGGAGAGCCTCGGCAATCGCGGTTGCGGCGATCATCAGGTCGGCGACCCGGCGTCGGGGCTTGCGCCCGGCCGCGACGACGGCGGCGGTGATCCGGCCGTAGGCCCGTGCCGCATCGACCCCGAACGGGATCGGTTCGAACTCGTGCTCGGCGCGTTGGAGGACGTCGAGGCGGCGGGCCCGCTCGGCGTGTTCCTCGTACTCGGCCTGCTCGCTGCTCGGGCGGACCTGGTGCGGGCCGGCGGAGAGCTCGGCGAGCGTCACCGCGCTGATCGCCATCTCGCCCGGCAGTTCGTCCGGATCGACCCAGCGGCGGAGGATCAGGATGTTCGTGTCCAGCAGGCCCCGATCACGCGTGCTACCGCTACCGCTCATACGGGTCGTCGGCCTCCTGAGCGGCCGACCGTTCCTGGTCTGCGCGGAAGACGTCGATATCGACGTCGGCGGCGTTGCGCGACATGGCAGCGAACTCCTCCCTCGTGACGAAGCGGCGCCGCCGACGGAGGGGGATCAGCTCACCGATCTCGTGCCCGTCCCTGGTGACCGTGAACGACTGGCCGCCCTCGACCGCATCCATGATCTCTTTGGACCGGCTTCGAAGGTCGCGCTGTGTGATCGCTGGCTGGGCCACGACGCCCATGTTACCGGCTGGTGCTACATCGTGCTGCACTGTGCTACTCGAGTAGGCGTGCGCCGGTTCGCGAAATTGAACGGGTGCGCGGTACGGGTGGTGCGGACTAGGGTGGTTCTCGCGCGTCCCGGTGTCGCTCGATGGGCCGACCAAGTGGCGGCCCGGCATCTCGGGGCGCGTTCGTCATGCGGTACGCGTGGGGCGCCGCAGGACGTCGGGTTCGATCGAGGAACGGGTGAACAGGGTGCCGACCGGCAGGGTCAAGTGGTACGACGCCGACAAGGGCTTCGGGTTCCTCGCGCAGGACGGTGGCGAGGACGTCTACGTCCGCAAGGCGGCGCTACCGCCCGGGGTGCAGGCGCTCAAGGCCGGCCAGCGGGTCGAGTTCGGGATGGCGGAGGGCAGGCGCGGGCCGCAGGCCCTCTCGGTGCGGCTCGTGGACAAGCCGCCGTCGGTCGTCGAGTCCACCCGGCGTCCCGCCGAGGACCTGCACAGCCTCATCGAGGACATGATCCGGCTGCTCGAGACCAAGGTGCAGCCCGACCTGCGCCGCGGCCGCTACCCGGACCGGCGCACCTGCAAGCTCGCCGCCGACGTCGTGCGCGCGGTGGCCCGTGACCTCGACGGCTGACCGCTACGGCTGACCCGCGTTCAGCACCCAGCTCGCCCGGATCGGGAACTCGATCTCCCCGGTCTCGGGGTTCTGCTGCGGTGGCGGGCCGTACTGCTGCACCTCCGCGGTGAGCAGCCGCTTGTCCGGCGTGCCCAGGTCCAGCGTCCAGTCGCTGCGCGACTCGGGTGCGAACACGGGGCTGCGCTCGTCGGTGGGGGTGCCCGCCGCGTCCGCGTAGCTGAACACCACCTGCCACGGGGTCTGCGCGATCTCGGGCGGCACGGTGACCCGCACCGGGGTACCCGGCGGCACGGCCAGGCGCACCGGCGCGGCGACGTCGGTGAGGCACTGCGTGAGCTCGACGTCGCAGTACTGGGCCGGGCGGGCGACGGTGCTGGCCTCGCCCGCCGCGAACGTCACCTGCGGGGGTGGGGGCGGCTCCGCCGACCCGCAGCCGGCGAGCAGGAGCGCGGCAGCCGGGACGGCGAGCAGGTGGCGCAGCACGCGCACAACGGTACGGAAGCGCAGTTCAGGACACGCGCCGAGCCTCGGCCGGCCGTGCGCGGTGGCCGAGGAACGGCAGCAGGCTGCGGCCACGGGCCACCAGCGCCGACTGGATGCCCGCCAGCGCGATGACCGTGGCGATCACGGTGAACCCGAGCCAGAACGTGTGGTGCGGCAGCAGCACGCCCAGGGCCCCGCCGAACACCCACGCGAGCGCGAGCACCGTCTCCGAGCGCCCGAACGCCGACGCCCGGGACTCGTCCGGGAGGTCGCGCTGGATCACCGCGTCGAGGCACACCTTGGCCAGCGCGCTGGCCGCCGCGCCGATCAGGCCCACGAGAGCGGCGGTGGCGATGCCCGGCAGCACCGCGGCCACCACGCTGATCAGGACCGCGGCGCCGACGCACGACATGATCACGGCGTCGGACTTCAGGAACTGCCGCCGCGACCCGGCCGCGTTGCCGGTGAACGAGCCGATCCCGGCCGCGGCGCCGACGATGCCGATGAGCACCAGCTGGCGCGTGGGGTCGGTCTCGGCCTGCTCCCGCACCACGAACGCGACGAACAGCGTGAGGAAGCCGGTGAGCACCCGCACCGCGCCGTTGCCCCACAGCGCCACCGTGACGTGCCGGCCCATCGGGGTGCCCCGGCGGCGGGCCGTGGTGCGCAGCGTGGCGGCCACCTCGCCCGCGGTGGACTCCACCCAGCGCGGGATGCGCAGGCACAGGACCGTGCCGACCACGCCGACCAGGGCCGTGTAGATCAGCGCGCCCGGCGAGTCCCACAGGGCGGCGACGCCAGCCGCCACCGCCCCGGAGACGCCCCCGGCGATCAGCCCGAAGGTGGTGAGCCGCGAGTTGGTGGTGACGAGCGTGATCGAGGGCGGCAGGACCCGCGGGGTGACCGCCGCCTTGAGCACCGAGAACGACTTGCTCAGCACCATCGTGCCGAGCGCGGCCGGGTAGAGCAGCCACGTGTCGTAGTTGAAGGCCATCACCACCGCGAGCACGGCGCGCCCGGCGAACGAGACGGCCAGCGCGGCCCGCCTGCCGCGTTGCAGCCGGTCGAGCATCGGCCCGATCACCGGCGCCACGACCGCGAAGGGCGCCACCGTGATGATCAGGTAGAGCGCGACGTTGGTCTTGCTCTCGGCCGTGGCCGCGGCGAAGAACAGGGTGTTGGCCAGCGCGACGGCCACGGCGGCGTCTACCGCGTAGGTGACCATCGTGGCGTAGGTCAGGGCGGTGAGGCCGGACCGGTCGGCCCCGTCGGCCGTGGTGGCGCGGTGGAACGCGCGCAGGCCGCCCTCGGTGAGCTCACGGCTGCGCAGCGCCGCCACGCGCGTGACGGTGAGCTTGCGCGGCATCCGCCGGGTGGGCGGCGGGGGCGCCGCCTCGGTGGGGGCCTCCTGCTCCTGCTCCTCGGGAGCCGGTGGGGTCCACGGCTGCGGCGGCGGGGTGCGCCGGTGGGCCGACGGGTCGTAGTCCGGGTCGTCGTGCCACGGGTAGCGCCTGCGGGGGGCGTAGCGGTCGGTGCCGGGCTCGTGGGAGTCCTCCACCGCGGCCCACGTGCGGCGACCGCGCCCGCCGCGGCGGAATCGGGACGACTCGGGACGGGCCACGGCTCCATTCTGGCCCATGGATCGGACACCCGGGCCCGCCCGTGATCACGGCGGGGTGAACCGCACCCGGAACGACGAAGGCCAGAGCTTGCCGGTCAGGAGGTACTCGTCGCCGCCGAGCGCGGCGATGCCGTTGAGCACGTCGGCGTCGGTGCGGCGCTGCTCGTCGAGCAGGCCCGTGGCGTCCACGACCGCGGTGACGCGCCCGTCCGCCGGGTCGATGCGCACGATCCGGTCGGTCTGCCAGATGTTCGCCCACACCTGGCCGTCGACGCACTCCAGCTCATTGATCTCGGTGACCGGCTCCCCGTCCAGGGTGACCGCCACCGACCCGGTCTCGGCGAACGTGACCGGGTCGTGGAAGCGCAGCCGGTCGGTGCCGTCGCTGCGCACCAGGCGGTCGCCGTCGCGGCACAGACCCCAGCCCTCGCCGTCGATCGGCACCTGGTGCAGCAGCTCGAGGCCGGCGCGGTCCCACTCGAGGGCGACGCCGTCCTTCCAGGTGAGCTGCCAGATCCGGTCGTCGACCACGGTGATGCCCTCGCCGAAGAGGCGCCCCGGCAGCGGGACCGACCGCCGCACCTCACCCGTCACGGGGTCGAGCTCGCGCAGCTGCGACCGGCCGGCCAGGCCCGTGCCCTCGTACAGCGCGCCGTCCGCGGCCAGCTCCAGGCCCTGGGTGAACGCGTCGGTGTCGTGCGGCAGCTCGGCCAGCACGGCCGGTCGCAGCTGCTCTACGGGCGGGGGAACGGCGGCAGGCGCGGCGGCCGCGCAGCCGGCGAGCGCCAGTGCCAGCGCCCCGAGCAGTGCACGCCCGAAGGTCATGGCGGAGAGGGTGGCACAATCCCTCCGGTGAACGCCGTACCGACCCTCGACCCGCCCGCCCGGCTCGTGGACGCGGTGGCGCAGGCTCGGGCCGCGGCGGTCGAGGAGGCCGCGGCCGACCTCGGTCCGCAGGCAGCGGAAGGCGCTGTCGGCGAGCACCTCGAGGTCGTCCCCGAGGCCGCCGACGCCGTGAGCCACCAGTTCGCCGCCACGCAGGGCGGCTACCAGGGCTGGCGCTGGTCCGTCACGCTCGCCACCGCAGGCGACGACGAGCCCGTCACGGTGAGCGAAGTGGTCCTCGTCCCCGGTCCCGACGCGCTCGTGGCGCCCGCGTGGGTGCCGTGGGACGAGCGGGTCCGGCCGGGCGACCTGGGCGTCGGCGACCTGCTGCCGGCCCGCCAGGACGACCCGCGGCTCGTGCCGGGCTACCTCGCCTCCGACGATCCCGCCGTCGAGGAGGTCGCCGTCGAGGTGGGGCTGGGCAGGCGCCTCGTTCCGTCCCGCCACGGCCGTGACGAGGCCACGCGGCGCTGGCACGAGGGCCCGCACGGCCCGGCGGCCGACATGGCGCGCGCCGCCCCCGCGTCGTGCGGCACGTGCGGCTTCTTCTTCCCGCTCGCCGGTGCGCTGCGCGGCGCCTTCGGGGCCTGCGGCAACGAGTTCTCGCCCGCCGACGGCTCGATCGTCGACGTCGGCTTCGGCTGCGGCGCCCACTCCGACGTGCAGCCCGACACCACGTCCGCGGTGGCCGTCGCCGAGCTCGTCTACGACGACGGCGTCGACCTGGAGCCGGTCACCCGGTAGTGGACGATCCCTTCGGCACGGCGGAGCTGCGCTCGGCCGTGCTCTCCGCGTGGGCCGACTCGCCCACCCGCTTCCGCGAGGACGCCAACGCCGAGGAGGACCTGCGGCTCGGCGGTTACGCCGACGCCTGGTTCGTCGAGCTCGCCCAGAACGCCGCCGACGCCGCGCGCGCGGCCGGCGTGCCGGGACGCGTCCGTGTCGACCTGCGCGACGGCGAGCTGGCGGTCGCGAACACCGGCGCGCCCCTGGACGCGGCCGGGGCCGCCGCGCTCGCCTCGCTGCGGGCGTCGGCGAAGCGGGACGACCCCGGGTCGGTGGGCCGCTTCGGCGTCGGGTTCGCGGCCGTCCTGGCCGTCACGGACGCGCCGCGGGTGGTGAGCACCGGCGGCGGGGTGGCGTTCTCCGCCGCGCGCACGGCGGCCGAAGTCGCCGCGATCCCCGGCCCGGCCGAGGAGCTGGCCCGGCGCGACGGCCCGCCGGTGCTGCGGCTCGCCTGGCCCACCGACGAGCGCCCACCCGAGGGCTACGACACCGAGGTCCGGCTGCCGCTGCGCCCGGGCACCGACCCCGCCGCGCTGCTCGCGGAGGCCCGCGACGGCGCTGCCGACCTCCTGCTCGCGCTGCCCGACCTCGCCGAGATCGCCGTCGGCGAGCAGGTCGTCACCCGGGAGGACGGCCCGGGGCCCGGCGAGGTGACGATCGCCGGTCGCCGCTGGTCGCTGGCCCGAGCCACCGGCCAGATCGACGACGCCGCGGCGCGCGCCGAGGCCGTCGAGCAGCGGGAGCGGCGGGAGTGGTCGGTCTGCTGGGCCCTTCCGCTCACGGCGGACGGCGAGCCGGACCGGCTGGGTCCCGACGTCCTGCACGCGCCGACGGCCACCGGGGAACGGCTCTCGCTGCCCGCGCGCCTGATCGCCACGGTGCCGCTGGAACCCGACCGCCGCCGGATGCGGACCGGGCCCGCCACCGACGTCGTGCTCGCCGGGGCGGCGGCGGCCTACCTCCAGCTGGTGCGCGCGGTGGCCCCGCAGGCGCGGATCGCGCTCGCGCCCGAGCCCGGCTTCCCCAGCTCCGAGCTGGACGGGCGGCTGCGCGAGCTGCTGGTGGCGGTCCTGCGCGGCGCGGCGTGGCTGCCCGCCGTCACCGGCACCGAGCTCGCCCCCGGTCGCGCGGAACGCCTCGACGTCCCCGCCCTCGACGGGCCCGCGGCGGCGCTGCCCGGGCTGCTCGCCGAGGCCGGTTTCGACCGGCTGCTGGCACCGCTGCCGCCGGGCACCGACCCCGCCGTGCCGTCCGAGCTCGGGGTGCACCGGATGCCGCTCGCGGAGCTCGTGCAGCGGCTGCTCGGGGTGGACGAGCGGCCGCCGGGGTGGTGGCGGTCGCTGTACGCGGCGCTCGAGCCCCTCGCCGACGTGGTGCCGGGCGCCCTGGACGAGCTGCGCGCCCTCCCCGTCCCGCTCGCCGACGGCCGGCGTGCCGCGGGCCCCGCCACCGTGCTGGTGCCGCCGCCCGACGGCGGCGTCGAACCGGTCGCCGCGCTCGGGCTGCCCGGCCTGCACATCGCGCACCCGGAGGCGGTGCACCCGCTGCTCGAGCGGCTGGGCGCGAGCCCCGCCGATGCCGGGGCGCTGCTGGAACACCCCGCCCTCACCGACGCCGTCGAGCGCTCCGTGGACGACGCTGAGGCCGGGCTGGACGTGCGGCCGCTGGCCGAGGCCGTGCTGGGGCTCGTCGCCGCCACCGGCAGCGCGCCCCCGGCGCTCGCGGCACTGGCCCTCCCCGACGACGAGGGCCGGCCGGCCCGGGCCGACGAGCTCATGCTCCCCGACGCGGCCGTGCGCCCGTTGCTCGCCGACGACGCCCCGCTCGACGTCCTCGACGCCGGGTTCGCCGCACGCGTGCCGCGCACCGCCCTGCTCGCCGTCGGCGTGGTGGACGGGTTCACCGTGCTCGTCGACGAGGAGCCGGTGGCACCCGACCACGACCTCGACGACGAGGAACGCTGGTGGGACTCGCTGGAGGCGCCACCCACCCGGCTGGTGGCCGTGCGCGATCTCGACCTGGTGGCCGACGACGCGTGGCCCGCCGCGCTCACCCTCCTCGCGGGCGACCGGGACACCCGCGCCGCGCTCACGGCCCCCGGCGCGTACACGGGGTGGTGGCTCGCCCGGCACGCCCGGCTCGGCGGCAGGCGCCCGTCGCACTGGCGCCTGCCCAGCGCCACCGACCTGGCGCCGCTCTACGACCCGCCGCCCGGCGACGGGGTCCCCGACGAGGACGTCCTCGCCGCGATCGGCGTGCGCGCCGACCTGCGCGTGCCCGACACGCGCACGGCCGCCGACCTGCTGGCCCGGCTGGGCGACCCCGACCGCACACCGGACGTCGCGCTCGCGGCCGAGGCGTACGCCGAGCTCGCCGAGGCCGTGGCCGACGGTCGCGCCGACCCGGACGACCTGGAGCTGCCCGAACGCGTGCGGGCGCTCGACGGCTCCGTCGCCGACGTGGACGTCGCCGTGGTGCTCGACCATCCCTGGCTCGCCGCCGTGCTGCCCGCGGGCGAACTGGCCGTCGGCGGCGACCCGGCGGCGCTCGCAGAACTGCTCGACCTCCCGCTCGCGTCCGACGTGGTCGACGCCGAGGTCGAGGGGCAGGGCCGCGAGGTGCGGTGGGCCGAGCTCGCCGACGTCGTCGTGGCGTGCCACACGCTCGCCACCCCGGTGCCCGACGGCCGGCTCACCCTCCACGACGAGCTGTGGGTACGGCTGCGCCGCCCCGGCTCCGGCCGCCACCGGGTGCCCGCCTGGCGCGACGGATCCGGGAGGTGGCACGCGAGCGACCCCGTGCACGCGCTGCTCGGAACGATCGCCGAGGAGATCGACCAGGAGATCGACCGGGGCCACTCGGGCGGTTGAGCACGCCGCGCGCGTGCTACACAGGGTCGTGACCTCCGCCCGTACCGGCGCATCGCGGCGACCTCACCGGGTGTGCCTGCTGTCCGTCCACACCTCGCCACTGGAGCAGCCCGGCACGGGCGACGCAGGCGGCATGAACGTCTACATCGTCGAGACCGCCACCCGGATGGCCGGCCGCGGCGTCGCCGTCGAGGTCTTCACCCGCGCGACCTCGTCGGATCTCCCGCCCGTGGTGGAGCTGGCGCCCGGCGTGCTCGTGCGGCACGTCGTCGCCGGGCCGTTCGAGGGGCTCGGCAAGCACGACCTGCCCGGCCAGCTGTGCGCCTTCACCGCGGGCGTGCTGCGCACCGAGGCCCGCCAGGAGCCCGGCTACTACGACGTCGTCCACTCCCACTACTGGCTGTCCGGTCAGGTCGGATGGCTGGCCCGCGACCGGTGGGGCGTGCCGCTCGTGCACAGCGCCCACACGCTGGCCAAGGTCAAGAACACGGCGCTCGCCGCGGGAGACACCCCGGAGCCGATGGTGCGCGTCATCGGTGAGGACCAGGTCGTGGCCGAGGCCGACCGGCTGATCGGCAACACCGACGAGGAGACCCGCCAGCTCGTCGAGCTCTACGGTGCCGACCCGGGCCGCACCGTCGCGATCCCACCCGGCGTCGACCTCGCCCGGTTCACCCCCGGCGACCGGGCCGCCGCCCGCCGCGCGCTCGGGCTCGCCCCCGATGCGGTCGTGCTCGCGTTCGCGGGGCGCATCCAGCCGCTCAAGGCGCCGCACGTCCTGCTGCGCGCCGCGGCCGAGCTGCTGCGCCGCGAGCCCGGTCTGCGGTCCCGGCTCGTCGTGCTGGTGGCGGGTGGACCGTCCGGCAGCGGTCTCGCCGAGCCCACGGCCCTGCAGGGGCTGGGCGCGGCCCTCGGCATCAGCGACCACCTGCGCTTCCTGCCGCCCCAGACCCGCGACGGCCTCGTCGACGTCTACCGGGCGGCCGACGCCGTCGCCGTGCCGAGCTACAACGAGTCGTTCGGCCTGGTGGCGCTGGAGGCGCAGGCGTGCGGCACCCCGGTGGTCGCGGCCCGGGTGGGCGGGTTGCCCGTCGCGGTGGCCGACGGCCGGTCCGGGCTGCTCGTCGACGGGCACCGCGACGAGGAGTGGGCCGACGCGCTGGCCGCGGTCGTGCTGGCACCCGACCGCAGGGCCGAACTGGCCGCCCGCACCGTGGAGCACGCCCACCGGTTCTCCTGGGACCGCACCACCGACGCGCTCCTGGACACCTACGCAGGTGCCGCCGCCGAGTTCGCCGAGCGCAGGCGGCAGGCCATGCGGGCCGGGCTGGCGGCCGGGATGATCGAGCGGTGACCGCGGGGAACGAGTCCGACGTCGACGCCACCATCGGTGCCGCGCTGGCCGAGCTCGGCGTCGACCACCACCGCCGCGAGCCCGGCCAGTACCTGGTGACGCTGCCCGGCACCAACCGTCTCCAGACCCACTGCTGGCTGGTCGTGCGCGAGCACGCGCTGTTCGTCCAGGCGTTCGTCTGCCGGCAGCCCGACGAGGCCCACGACGCGGTCTACCGGTTCCTGCTGCAGCGCAATGCACGGCTCTACGGCGTGCACTACGCCCTCGACCGCGTCGGCGACATCCACCTGATCGGCCGGATCGGCCTGCACGCGGTCACGGCGGAGGAGCTCGACCGCGTCCTCGGGCAGGTGCTGGAGGCCGCCGACGGCGACTTCAACACCCTGCTGGAGCTCGGCTTCGCAACGTCGATCCGCCGCGAGTACGCCTGGCGCCAGGACCGCGGCGAAAGCCTGGCCAACCTCCGCGCCTTCGAGCACCTCTTCACCTGACGCCCGCGAGTCCCCCGTCTGACGGCGCGAGTCCCCCGTTTCGCGGCGCGAATGTCGCGTTCCAGGGTCCCGCGAGTCTCGCGTTCGACGGCGCGAGTTGCCCGTTCCCGCGGGCGTACCGCACGTCCGCGAGGCCGTCACCTGATCGTGACCTGCGGCGGCCAACCCCCGAGCCGCCGCCCGCCGTCTTGACCGCAGACGACGAGGGAGAGGCGGTGGCGGTGGTGCGGATGAGATTCGGGCGTCGGTCGGTGCTGGTCGGGGTGGGGATCGTGCTCGCGGTGCTCGTGGGTGCGTTCGCGATCGTGCTGGACGGGTCGAGCAGCGAGACGAGCGACTCCGCGGCCGTCGCCCCGGCACGGCCGATGCCCGCGATCGGTGAGTCGAGCGGGGCGCAGGAGAAGGGCGGGGCAGGCTCCGATGCGCGGGCGAGCGACGGGGCCCCGGGCGTCCCGGTCGGGGGCGTGCAACGCGACCTCGTGCGCACCGCGCAGCTCACGGTCGAGGTGCCCGAGCCGGTGGCAGCGGTCCGCCAGGTCCGCACGGCCACCACCGTGGCGGGCGGCTTCGTCACCGAGGAGCAGTCGGGCGACTCCGGCAGCCGCATGGTGCTGCGGGTGCCTGCGGACGCGCTCGACCGGCTGATCGACGAGATCGCGGGCTACGGCCGGGTGACCCAGCGCCACAGCCAGGTGGTGGACGCGACGGAGCAGCTCGTGGACCTCGACTCGCGGGTGGCCAGCCAGACCGCGAGCGTGGCCCGGGTTCGCACCCTCCTGTCCGAGGCGGCGGACCTCGGCGACGTGATCTCGATCGAGTCGGAGCTCGCCCAGCGGGAGGCCGAGCTCGACTCCCTCACGCGCCGGCTCGCCGCCCTGCGGGACCAGGTGGCGCTGTCGACGTTGACGCTGGACCTGCGCGGCCCGGCCGCGGTGCCGCCGCCCCCGGCCGAAGTGCCCGCTCCCGGCTTCCTCGACGGTCTCGCGGCGGGCTGGGCGGGGCTGCGCGCCATCGGGGCGGCGGCGGCGACGGTGGTCGGGTTCCTGCTGCCGTTCGCCCCGGTGCTCGGTGCGGCGGTGGCCCTGTGGTGGGCCGGTCGCCGCATGCTGCGCGTCCGTCGCATGCCCGCGCCGGTGGGAGTTGGTGGGCGGAGCGGCCCGGGATCTGAGGGGGAGTCATGAACTCGGGCCACTCCGCTGGAACCGCCACGACGGCCGCGCGATCGGGGGCACCGCGCGCCAGTGGCAACCGGGGTGGCGAGGGGACGCCGCTCCGGACCGGCCGGGCGAGTGGGGCTCGCCAGGGCCGGCGCGCTCACGATGGCAGGCAGTGACGATCAAGACAACCCTTCCGAGTTAGGCCATTCGAGTGAAAGCCGCCGGTCGGAGCGCACATCCGGTCTGGACCATTCCGATCTACTCGTGGGTAGAGTCCCGCTACCGTCACCCGCAAAGGAGCGAGGCACATGCCCATCCGCAGTCCCTATCCGGATGTCGAGATCCCCGACGAATCGCTCTACGACTTCCTCTTCACCGGGTTCGGCGACAAGGCGGACGCGGCCGCGTTGATCGACGGCTCGTCGGGCGCGACGATCACCTTCGGCGAGCTGGAAGCCATGGTCGGCAAGATCGCCGCGGCCCTGGCGGAACGGGGCGTCGGCGCGGGCGACGTCGTGGCGCTCTTCGCGCCGAACTCCCCGCACTACGTGGCCGTGTTCCACGGGATCCTGCGCGCCAACGCGATCGTCACCAGCGTCAACTCGCTCTACACGCCCACGGAGCTCGCCCACCAGCTCGGCGACTCCGGCGCGAAGCTGGTGTTCACGGTGTCGCCGTTCCTCGACCGCGTCGGCGCGGCGATCGCGGAGGTGGGTATTCCGCCCGAGTCCGTCATCGTGCTGGACGGGGCGGACGGCCACGAGAGCCTGGGCGACCTGCTCGCCACCACCGCGCAGCCGCCCGCCCAGACGGTGACGGGCGCTGACACCGCGGTGCTGCCCTACTCCTCCGGCACCACCGGCCGGGCAAAGGGCGTGATCCTCACACACCGCAACCTCGTGGCGAACCTGCAGCAGATCTCGGCGATGGGTGAGGTCGGCGACGACACCAAGATCCTCGCGGTGCTGCCGTTCTTCCACATCTACGGCATGACCGTGATGATGAACCAGGGCCTGCACAAGCGGTCCACCGTGGTCACGATGCCCCGCTTCGACCTGCAGGAGTTCCTCCGGGTCATCTCCGAGTACCGGGTGGGGCGGGTGTACATCGCGCCTCCGGTCGCGGTGGCGCTGGCCAAGCACCCGATCGTCGACCAGTACGACCTGTCCTGCATCGACGTGATCTTCTCCGGCGCCGCGCCGCTCGACGCCGAGCTCGGCCACGCGGTCGCCAAGCGGCTCGGGTGCACGGTGCTGCAGGGCTACGGCATGACCGAGCTCTCCCCGGTGAGCCACTGCATGCCGGACGACCGCCCCGACCTGGACCTCAACAGCTGCGGGTTCGCCATCCCCAACGTGGTCTGCACGCTCGTCGACCCGGAGACCGGCCAGGAGGTCGGCCCCGGGGAGCGCGGCGAGCTGTGGGTCAAGGGGCCGAACGTGATGTCCGGTTACCTCAACAACCCCGAGGCCACCGCGATCACGCTCGACGACGAGGGCTACCTGCACACCGGCGACGTCGCCACCGTCACCGAGGACGGCGTGTTCACGATCGTCGACCGCGTCAAGGAGCTGATCAAGTACAAGGGCTACCAGGTGCCGCCCGCCGAGCTCGAGGCGTTGCTGCTGACCCACGACGGGATCGCCGACGCCGCGGTCATCGGCGTGCGCGACGCGGAGGGCGAGGAGGTGCCGAAGGCGTTCGTCGTGCGCCAGGAGAGCGCGCCGGACCTCACGGCCGAGGACGTGATGACGTTCGTCGCCGAGCGGATCGCCCCGCACAAGAAGGTGCGGGTGGTCGAGTTCATCGACCAGATCCCGAAGTCGGCGTCGGGCAAGATCCTGCGCAAGGACCTGCGCGCCCGGGAGGCGCAGCGGGCCTGACGCTCCTGATCGGCCCCGACGACGAGGAGGACTCGTGTTCCAGGTCACCGTGCTCTACAACCACCCTGAGGATCCCGCCCGGTTCGACGAGCACTACGACGGGGTCCACGCGCCGCTGGCCGCCACGATCCCCGGCCTGCAGCGCTACACGGTGACGAGGCCGGGGGCGGGCCCGGACGGCAGCCCGCCCCCGTACCACCTGGTGGCGGTGATGGAGTACGAGTCCGAGGAGGCCTACCAGGTGGGCACGGGGGGACCGGAGGGTCAGGCGACGAGGGCCGACCTGGCCAATTTCGCGTCGGCAGGCGTCACGGTGGTGGCGGGGCCGGCCGGCTCCGTGGTCTGACCGGCCGCCCGCGAGGCATGATCGTCGGCCCGGCGCGTTTTCCGACACCCCGCGTCGGGAATGCGCCAGATCGATGATCATGAGCCCTCCGGGGCGATCAGCTCCCGATGCGTCCGGCCAGGGTCGGCTGACCGTCGCCGGTCAGCTCGCCCACCACCCCGGGGCGCCCGGCGAGGGCCATGAGGAGCGCCTCCGCCGGGCCTTCGACGACCGGGCCCGTGCCTGCGGTCCAGTCGAGGTCCGTGGCGACGAGCGTCAGTCCCCGAATCCGTTTCGCGGCGCCGAGGGGTGGCGCCGTGAGGGCGAAGTCCAGGACGACGTGCAGGCGATCGGGCGGGATGTCGCGCGGCAGACCCAGCGGGCGGCGGATGTCCTGGTGGTGGATTGTGGCGTCGGTGAGCGCGACCTTCCCGCCGAACGCGGTGGTGAGGCCCCGTGGCTGCTGGTGCCTGCGCGCCAGTGCCAGCAGGTCCTCGGTGCTGTGCTCGGTGTGGGCCGCGACGCCGACGGCGTTGACCCGCCTCAGCAGGATGCCGCCGCGCAGGAACCGGCCGACGAGCGCGGCCGGGCCGAGTTCGTCGTAGCTGAACACGTGGGCCACGACGTCGCGGACCCGCCACCCGGCGCACAACGACGGCGCTTCCCACTGGGCGGGTGTGAGCGTGGCGAGCAGGTCGGCCAGATCGCCTCGTTCGGCCCTGGCCAGGTCCATCGCGCGTCCGTGCGCCACGGACGATCACGCTAGTGGATCAGTTCCCCACGTGTTCCGGCACTCGCGGCTGCGGGTCCTGCCGGTCGAGGAACTGGTCGACGAGCCCCCGCACGACGGTGGCCATGGAGAAGTTGTGCTGGGTGCACCAGCTGCGCAGCCTGCGGTACTGGCTGCCGCCCAGCCGGATCGGCACGACGTGCATCCGCTCGTCGCCGGTGTCCTCGGTGCGGGGCGCGGACCAGCGTTCGTGGATGTGCTCGCTCGCGGTGGGGCTGAGCTCGGGCACCCGGGCGAGCAGGGCCTGCGAGTAGCTGTTCAGGGTGCGGCCCGCCCGCGGCCCGGCCGACGCGGGGTCGAGCAGCCAGAGCAGGACGCGGTTGCGGTCGCGGGCAGGGAGCGCGTCGACGGCGTCGAGCAGGAGCTGGGCCGGGCTCGTCTCATCAGTGGGGCTCGGGTCGGCAGTGGTCACGGCGGCTCCCTGATCCGGAGGGGTGGCGATATCGCCCACGGTATCGCGATATCGGGTACACGTCGCGAGCGCCGGCGCGTGCAGGTGGCAGACTTCCTGGCAGGGACTCGGTCGCGACGCTGCCAGGGGTGAGGGGATGGCTGACGAGCCGCGCCACGGGTGGCAGGCGGCCGTGATCGCCGTGCTGACGGCGGTGGGCCTGCTCCTGCCGTCGTCGTGGGCCGCCACCGCCGTGGCCGAGCCGCCGACGCCCCCGGTGAACTGCTCGGCCCCGAACGTCGTGTGCATGACCGCCGACTCGACGACCCGGATCGAGGTCACCACGCCGAACCTGGTCGTCGACGGGCGCGGGTTCTCGTCGGTCGGGATCACCGTGAACGCCGACCACGTCACCGTGCAGAACTTCAACTTCACCAACTGCGCATCGCATTGCGTCTGGGTGAAGGGCACCGGCAACGTCGTGCAGGACAACCGGATCTCGCAGGTGTACCACGACGGCGACGACATCGACGGGCTGCGGTTCTTCGGCGACGGCACCTGGATCCTGCGCAACACGTTCACGAACATCCTCAAGGGCCCCAAGCGCGACTCGCACCTGGACTGCATGCAGACGTGGGCCGGTTCGGAGACGGGCGCCAGCTCCGGTGTGGTGATCCAGGGGAACCACTGCGACGACGCCGACTTCCGGCAGTGCCTGATGGTGGAGGGGCCGGGTTCGACCGACGGCGGTGGTGGCGGCGCGGGCGTCACCGCGAACTGGGTGGTGGCGGGCAACTACTTCGCCTGCCACGCGAACCAGACCATCGCGCTGCGCGACGTCCACAACACGGTCATCCAGGGCAACCACTTCGCGGGCAGCGGCCGCAAGGCGATCCAGCAGACCGACGGCACGTCGGGGATCAGGCTCGTCGGCAACGTCCTCGGCCCGGGCTACGGGCGGCTCACCGGCGACTGACGCCGCTCCATCCACGCCACCGCGAAGGCGCACACCGCCCGCGCGTCGACGAGCACGCTGTCGGCCTTCCCGACGTGGCCGCGGGCGCCCTCCCCGGTGGCGAGGAAGTCGGTGACGATCTCGGCGAAGTAGTCGTCGGCGAACCCGTCGACGACGGGGTCGCCCGTGTCGAACTCCTCCAGGCTGCGCCACTCGACGCCGTGATCGGTGGCGAAGGGCACCTCGTAGCGGATCACGCGCTTGCCCCGCAGGTCGGCGAGGTGCTCGGCGTGGTGCAGGAGGGTGATCGTGTCCAGCGGTGCGCCGATCAGCACGGCCTTGCCGCCCGCCTCCACCAGCTTGGCCAGCGGGGAGCCGGCGCCGTAGCCGTAGTCCAGCGGGTGGTCGGCGGTGAACCACCCGGCCCGTGCGCCGAGCGCGGCCACCGACGCGCCGGGGTTGCCGCTGCGCAAGGCCCCCGGTGTGGTGCGCAGGAACTCGGGCAGCGCGCCGTTGTCGCGGATCGCCCGCGACGCGCGGGCGTCGAACGGGGGGATGTGCGGCCGCCACCGGTCGGGCACGCGGCCGTGGGCGTCGAGCAGTTCGTCGTAGCGGGCGTCCCAGTCGGTGTAGGCGAGGACGGTGCCGCCGGGGGACACCGCGTCGAGGAGCGCGCCGATGACCGCGTCCGGCCCGTTGAGCAGCCGGCCCACCTTGCTCAGCGCACCGTGCGCCATCACGTGGTCGCCCGGGCGCAGCCCGAGCCGTTCGAGGTCGGCCCGCAGGTCGGCGCGGGTGACGAAGGGCTCCGGCACGCCCGGCAGGCTAGCGATCAGAGGACGTTGGGCCGATCCAATATCCAGCGCCAAGTGCCGTCGGGCTGCTGCCGTGCGACCTCCGCCGTTGCGCCGGCGCCGCCCGGCAGCCGGGTGGAGGTGAGCGCGAGATCCCCGACCCGCAGGGCGGGGTGCTGCTCGCCGGGCGCGAACCGCGGTGCCGAGGCGACGAGGGCCGCGTAGAACGCGCGGATCCCGGCCTCGCCGCGCACCTCGCCGCCGTCGGGTGTGGCCAGCACGGCGTCGGACTCGTACAGCGCCACCAGGCCGTCGACGTCGCCCGCGTTGACGCGGCGCAGGAACAGCCGGCTCAGGTCCTCGGGTTCCCGCGCGACGTCGGTGTGCTCCGACGGGGTGTTCTGCGACATGGTGCCGTGGTACCAGCGGGCACCGACGGTTCGGCCCGGCCGAGGCGCCACAGCGCGATCGTCTCGCGGCTCCGCAGCCGGGCGAGCGCGTCGTCGGTGGGCTGCGGGCGGGTGCTCGGCGGCGCCGTGAGCCGTTCCCGGACCGCCAGCCCCGCCTCCGCGACCAGCGCGGGCAGCGCGCCGGGGTCGCGCAGCCCGAGCAGCTCCGGCAGGTCCGACACCACGAGCCACGCCTCGCCTCGGCCGGTGAGGTGGTCGGGCAGCCCGCGGACGAACGCGGCCAGCGTCGCGCCCCGCCGGTCGTAGATGCCCGCCTCGAGCGGCGACGCCGGGGTGCCCGGCATCCAGGGCGGGTTGCACACCACGAGGTCCGCGCGCCCGGGTGGGAACAGGTTGCGCCGCAGCACGGTGGACCGGTCGGCGAACCCGAGGCGCTGCAGGTTCTCGCGGGCGCAGGCCACCGCGCACGGCTCCACGTCGGTGGCCACGACGGCGGGGACGCCGCGGTGGAGCAGGACGGCGGCCAGCACGCCGGTGCCTGTGCCGATGTCGAACGCCCTGCGCACCGGGCCGAGCGGCGCCTGCGCGACCAGCGCGACGTAGTCGGTGCGCGTGGGCGCGAAGACGCCGTGGTGCGGGTGGATACGAGCGCCGAGCGCCGGGATCGGGATGCCCGTCCGGCGCCACTCGTGCGCGCTCAGCACGCCGATCAGCTCGCGCAGCGCCAGCACCGCCGGGGTGGCGGAGGGGCCGTAGACCTCGTGGCAGGCGGCGGCCACGTCCGGGGCCCGGCGCAGGCCGAGGACGTGGCCCGGGCCCAGCTCGACGAGCACGGCGCCCAGCAGCCGGGCGCGGTGGGCGCGGTGCCGGCGCTGCCGGTGGAACTCGGCGGCGGGCGGCAGCGGGCGGCGCCGGGCGGCGGAGCGGTCGATGCGGCGCGCCATCGCGGCGAGCAGCGCGCGGGCGTTGGGGAAGTCACCGCGCCACAGCAGGCCGGTGCCTCCGGCGGCGAGCCGGCAGGCGTCGTCGGCGGTCAGGCCATCGGTGACGACCAGGATGTGCGTGGGCGGACGGCGATCGTTCGCGGTGAGCCAGCGGGCTCGCCGCGCGACGCCGCCTTCGCGCCAGGAGACAGCAGGTGGGTTCTCGTGCACTGGAGGGATCCCGGTTTCCGGGAGCGGCCTCCGGTCGGTGGACCGAGCAACCGTCCGGAGACGGCTCCGCATCCGATGGGCAGGGCCGTCATGCGGCCGGGCCGCGCCACCTCACCCTTCCGGCGATCACCGGGTCACCCTACCGCTTGTGTCGGGGTGTGACCGGGCGCACAGTGGGGGCATGGCCCGGTTCAGCGTGGCGTCCCGTGCGTCGTTCCGATCGGAGCACGTGCACGTGTCGGCGCGGATCTCGTTCTCGGTCACGGTGCGCGCGCTCGCCGGCGCGTTGGATCGGGACGACCGCCTCGTGGCCGAGTTGAGCGGGTACACCAGCCACGCCGAGCTCGTCGACCTCGCGGCCACGCTCGACCGGTACCCCGACGAGGACACCGCGGAGATCCGGGAGATCCTCGGCGACCGGCCCCGCGCCGTCACCGGGTAGCGCGGCCGGCGGGGTGTGCGCCACACCGGGTTGCCCGTGCCGGGCGGCTCTGGTGCACTGATCGCATGGTCCCGAGGCTCTCCTCGCAGCGCTTCGCGTTCTGCGTGTGCCTCATCGGGGCCGACCAGCTCTCCGTCGACGACCGCCGGTGTCGCCGCCGCACGGCCCGCTGACGCCGCGTTCACCCCGCGGCCCGCGGCGGGCCTTCGCGCCCACCGCCGTTCCGGACCGCTCGGGAGTGCTCCACCGATGACCGCCACCGTTCTCGACCGCCTCGCCGTCGAGCCGCTCTGGGCCCAGCTGCTCGCCGACCTGCGCAGGCGGCTCGACCAGGACGAGTTCGCCGCGAGCTTCCCCGGCGAGCTGGCCCTCGTCGCCGAGTACGGCGTCAGCAGGCACACCGTGCGAGAGGCGGTGCGCCGTCTCCGCGAGGAGGGCCTGGTGATCGCGGGCCGCGGGCGCACGCCGCGCCGCGCGGAGCCCGCCGAGATCGAGCAGCCGCTCGGGGAGATCTTCAGCCTGTTCTCGGCGGTCGAGGCCGCCGGCCAGGTCCAGCGCAGCGTGGTCCGCACGCTCGACGTGCGGGCCGACGGCGTGGTGGCGGCCCGGCTCGGTCTGGAGGAGTCCACGCCGCTGGTGCACCTGGAGCGGCTGCGCCTCGCCGACGGGGCGCCGATCGCCGTCGACCGCGTGTGGCTGCCGGAGCGGCTGGCGGCCCCGCTGCTCGACGTCGACTTCGGGCGCACCGCGCTCTACACGGTGTACGAGACCCGCTGCGGTGTGCGCGTCACCGGAGGCAGCGAGCACGTGCGTGCCCTGGTGCCCGGCCCGGCCGAGCGGGAGCTGCTGGCCGTGCCCGACGGGGTGGCCGCGTTCGCCATCGACCGGCTGGGCTGCGCGGGCGACCAGCCGGTGGAGTGGCGCCACACGCTGGTGCGCGCCGACCGCTTCAGCATCACGGCGCGCTTCTCCGCCCGCGAGGGCTACCAGATGGACATCGCGCCTTAGACGAGCGATTCCCCACCCGATCGTCGGTCAGCACGGAGCGGCGTCCGGTCCTCGGGGGCTCGGGCAGCACGAGGCTGTCGCCGTGCCCGCTGGGATGTGCTTCCCGGTTCGACCAACCCGCCCGAGCAGGACCTCACGGCGGCTGTGACATCCGCGGTGTGCGGCTCGCGCTGATCACACGCGGCATGGGACGCCCGCCCGGGAGCATGATCGTCGTGTCGGCGCGAAACCCGACGCGTTCCCGCGTTCCGTCGGGAAACGCGCCGGTTCACCGATCATGGGCTGGGGAGTCCTCGTTGATCGCCATCAGGAGGTCGTCCGCGGCCGCCGGCCCGTGGACTCACCGATCTCGACCACTGATCGATTTCGGACCTGCTCGTCCAGGAGCGCTCAGACGGACACGCCCACGCCGCCGCGGGTCTGCTCGCCGTACTCGGCGATGGCCGCGTCCAGGTCGAGCGGGGCGGTCTTCATCTCCGCTTCGGGCTCGATCCGGTCGGCGGGCACGAGCCAGCACACCTCGAACTCGAGGCCGTCGGGGTCGTGCGCGTACAGCGCCTTCGTGGTGCCGTGGTCGGACGCGCCGACGAGCGCGCCGTGCTCGCGCAGGACGCCGGCGAGGCGGCGCAGCTCGGCGAGCGTGTCGACCTCCCAGGCGAGGTGGTACAGGCCCACCGTCGACCGGCCCGCCTCCGAGTCACCCGCGTCGGAGCCGATCGCGAAGAGCGCGAGGTCGTGGTCGTTCGTGGAGCCCGCGGCCTGCAGGAACGCCCCGCGGCCTGGCATCGAGTGGACGACCCGGAAGCCCATCGCCTCGGTGTAGAACGCGACGCTGCGGTCGATGTCGCGCACGTACAGGACAGCGTGGTTGAGTCGTTGGACCGGCATGGCCCCTCCAGTGATTGAGAGCTCAACTTCATAGTAAGCGCGGACTCATGAATGTTCAAGTTATCCGGGTTATCCTGGAACCGTGAGCGGTGACGAGACCAGGTGGCTGGAGCCCGACGAGCTGGAGACGTGGCTCTCCTACGTCGCCGCCACCAGCCTCCTGGACGGGGCGCTCGACCGCCAATTGCAGCGCGACGCCGGGATGCCGCTGGCCTACTACCAGATCCTGGCCATGCTCTCCGACGCCCCGGGCCGCAGCCTGCGCATGAGCGCACTGGCCGCCATCACCCAGAGCTCGCAGAGCCGGCTCTCGCACGCCGTCGCCCGCCTGGAGAGCAGGGGGTGGGTGCGGCGCACGCCGTGCAGCATCGACCGGCGCAGCACGTTCGCGCAGCTCACCGAGGAGGGCTACGCCGCGCTCGCGGCCGCGGCGCCCGGCCACGTCTGCGCGGTCCGCAGGCACCTGTTCGACCGGCTGACCCCCGAGCAGGTCCAGCAGCTGCACGAGATCACGCGGGCGGTCCTCAGCGGACTGGGTGTCGCCGACGGCGACGCGCGCGGCATGCTGCCAGGCTGACCGCGCAGGCCCCGCGGAGGCCTCGCGGAGGAGGCGGCATGGGCATCCGGGTGGCGGGTATCGCGGCCGCGCTGGCCGGCGCGGCGATCGTGGCCGGTTGCACGGTGGCCGTTCCCGGCGCTCCGGCCGCCGACCCGGCCGGGATCGCCCGCCCGGCCCCGTCCACCCGGCCCCCGGGCCCCGTGTTCCGCGACGCCCTCGGCCGCTTCGACCTGGTGCCCCCACCCGGCTGGACCGTGGACACCAGCGGCGTCGAGAGCACCGCGGTGGTCTTCGTCGACCCGCAGGTGTCCGAGTCGCCCTCCGGCCGGTTCCGCGCGAGCGTCAACGTGGTGGTCGTGCCCGCGCGTGGCGCCCTGCCCGGGATCGTGACGGGGGCGCGGCAGGAGGTCCGCTCCCTCGCCGACTACCGGCCCACCGCCGACGAGCCCGTCACACTGCCCGACGGCTCGCCCGCGCACATGCTCGGCGGCACCTACCGCGATCCGCGCAGCGGTCTCGTGCTGCGCAACCTCCAGCTCGTGGCGCTGCACGGCACCACCGAAACCGTGGTTGTCACCGGCACCGCGCTCGCCGACACGTGGGACCCGTACGGACCGGTGTACGAGACGTCACTGCGCAGCCTGGCGGTGGCCATCTGACGGCACCGGCATGCCTGGCAGAGTTGCGGCCATGGGAACACTGGTGCTGCTGCGGCACGGGCAGAGCGTGTGGAACGCGGAGAACCTGTTCACCGGGTGGGTGGACGTGCCGCTGTCCGAGACCGGCGAGCAGGAGGCCCGGCGCGGGGGCGACCTGATGGGCGAGGCGGGCATCCTGCCGGACGTGGTGCACACGTCGGTGCTGCGCCGCGCCATCTCCACCGCGAACATCGCGCTCGACGCCTGCGACCGGCACTGGATCCCCGTGCGGCGCGACTGGCGGCTCAACGAGCGGCACTACGGGGCGTTGCAGGGCAAGAACAAGAAGCAGACGCTGGAGGAGTTCGGCGAGGCGCAGTTCATGGAGTGGCGCCGCTCGTACGACGTGCCGCCGCCGCCGATCGAGCCCGGGTCCGAGTACGACCAGGAGGGCGACCCGCGGTACGCGCCGGGTGAGGTGCCGCGCACCGAGTGCCTCGCCGACGTCGTCGCGCGGTTCCTGCCGTACTGGGAGTCGGCGATCGTGCCCGACCTGCGTGCCGGGAAGACGGTGCTGCTCGCCGCGCACGGCAACTCGCTGCGCGCACTGGTGAAGCACCTCGACCGGATCTCCGACGAGGACATCGTGGGGCTGAACATCCCCACCGGCATCCCGCTGCGCTACGAGCTGGACGAGGACCTGCGGCCCACTGTGGCCGGCGGCGAGTACCTCGACCCGGAGGCTGCCGTCGCCGCGGCCGCGGCCGTGGCGGCGCAGGGGCGCTGACGCCGCTTCGCGACCGCGGGCACCCTCTCGGGTGAACGCGGGGTGAACGGCCGAGGAATTCACCCGTTCCTCGACGTCAGGAGCGTCACGACCGGCCTATCGAGCTGGCCGGATCGGTGGTCGGCCTGCCTACGATGCGCTCGTGGACGCGCTGTTCTGCGTGGCGCTCGTGGCCGGCGCGCTCGTGCTCGGCCTCATGATCGGGCTCCGCTGGGGGCGCCGGCGCGAGGCGCCCGAGCCGGAGCCCGCCGAGCCGGCGCCCGGACCGCCGGTGGCCGACCTGTTGCAGCGGGTCTTCCGGGCCACCGACGAGGGCCTCGCCGTGCTCGACAGCGGCGGCGACGTGGTGCTGCACAACCCGCGCGCCGCCGAACTCGGGGTGGTGAGCGGCGGGCTGCCCGACGCGCGCGCCGCCACCGCGAGCCAGCAGGTGCTGCGCTCGGGCACCACCGTGGACGTCGATCTCTCGCCGCTCGACCACCGCGGGCGTCAACCCGCGGCCGTGCTGGCCCACGTGCGCCCGCTCGGCGACGGCTACAGCATGGTGGAGGCAGCCGACACGTCCGAGGCGGTGCGGCTGGAGGCCACCCGGCGCGACTTCGTGGCGAACGTCAGCCACGAGCTGAAGACACCGGTGGGCGCCGTGGGCCTGCTCGCCGAGGCGGTGCTCGACGCCGCCGACGACCCGGCCGAGGTCCGCCGGTTCGGCACGAAGATCCTCAACGAGGCCACCCGGCTGGGCAACCTCGTCACCGAGCTGATCGCGCTGTCCCGCCTCACGGGCGCGGAGCGGCTGCCGGAGCTGCAGGTGGTGGACGTCGACGAGGTCGTGCAGGAGGCCCTTGCCCGGTCGCGGCTGTCGGCGGAGTCGGCGGGCATCGAGATCATCGTCGACCGGCCCACCGGGCTCGAGGTCGACGGCGACCTCACGCTTCTGGTCACCGCCCTGTCCAACCTGGTGGAGAACGCGATCGCGTACTCGCCCGCCGACTCGGCGGTCTCGGTGTCGCGCAGGCGGTGCGGCGACTGGGTGGAGGTCGCCGTGACCGACCGCGGCATCGGCATCGCGCCCGAGCACCAGAAGCGGGTGTTCGAGCGCTTCTTCCGCGTCGACCCGGCCCGCTCCCGCGCCACCGGTGGCACCGGCCTGGGCCTGGCGATCGTCAAGCACGTGCTCGCCAACCACGGCGGCGAGGTGCGGCTGTGGAGCAGCCCGGGCACCGGGTCGACGTTCACGATGCGGCTCCCCGTGCACGTCGAACCGGGCGCGGCGCCCATTGAACCCGCCCCTGCCGCAGAGTCCGACCCCGAGCGGGGCGGCGCCTCGAGCCGGCCCGTCGACGTACCCGACCGCGTCGGGTGAGATGAGGAGATCCATGACAAGGGTGCTCATCGTCGAGGACGAGGAGTCCTTCGCCGACCCGCTGGCGTTCCTGCTGCGCAAAGAGGGGTTCACCACGGCCGTCGCCACCACCGGGCAGGACGCGCTGGACGAGTTCGACCGCAACGGCGCCGACATCGTGCTGCTCGACCTCATGCTCCCCGGCATGAGCGGCACCGACGTCTGCAAGGCGCTCCGCACCCGCTCCGCCGTCCCGGTGATCATGGTGACGGCGCGCGACAGTGAGATCGACAAGGTGGTCGGGCTCGAGCTGGGCGCCGACGACTACGTGACGAAGCCCTACTCGGCCCGCGAGCTGATCGCCCGCGTGCGCGCGGTGCTGCGCCGCGGCGGCGAGGTCGGTGCCGAGACCGACGGGCAGCCCGGCGTGCTCGAGGCCGGCCCGGTGCGCATGGACGTCGAACGGCACGTCGTGTCCGTGAACGGCGCCGACGTCGCGCTGCCGCTCAAGGAGTTCGACCTGCTGGAGTACCTGCTGCGCAACGTCGGGCGCGTGCTCACCCGCGGGCAGCTGATCGACCGCGTGTGGGGCGCCGACTACGTGGGCGACACCAAGACCCTCGACGTGCACGTCAAGCGCCTGCGCTCGAAGGTGGAGGCCGATCCCTCGGCTCCCCGCCACCTCGTGACCGTGCGCGGCCTGGGCTACAAGTTCGAGTCGTAGGCCCCCGGGATCAGCGCTCCCCGGGGAGCCGTTCCAGCACCTGGCCCACCATCTGCGTGAGCGTGCGGAGCTGGGCCTCGACCGAGTCGAACCGGCCGGTGTGCTCCTGCAGCTCCACCCCGTTGCGCTCGAGCAGGCTGCCGTGGTGCTCGAGAACTCGGCTGTGCTCCTCGAGAACCCGGCTGTGCTCCTCGAGAACCCGGCCGTGGTGGTCGAGCTCGCGGTCGATCGCGTCGAAGCGGGCGTTGTTCTCGGTGCGCATCGTGCGCAGGTCCTGGCGGAACTCCTTGACGTCGTCGTCGAGGCGGAGGGCGAGCCACCGCGTCTCGGCGTGCTCCACGGCGAGCTTGCGCACGCGGCGTTCGATCTCGTCGTCCTCGGCCATGCGCTGATCGTCCCAGACGGGGCGGCCGGGTGGGGGGATCGCGGTGGGGGTTGTGGACAAGTGTGTGGGATGTGGACAACTTCGGTATCGATGCAGGTGGGGGCGCGTTTCCGCCGGATCGGCACCGGCTAGGTCACGAGAGCGTCACGTCGGCCCAGTAGCCTGGGGCCGTGCATCTCGGTGTGCTCGACGTCGGTTCCCACGCCGTTCACCCCCGCAGGGTGGACGGACATCGTGGTGGTCACCGGGAAGGAGTCATCCTGAGAAGGCTCGACACGCTCGATGG
The DNA here is from genome assembly GCF_042657305.1 of Pseudonocardia zijingensis. Lineage (NCBI taxonomy): Bacteria > Bacillati > Actinomycetota > Actinomycetes > Pseudonocardiales > Pseudonocardiaceae > Pseudonocardia > Pseudonocardia zijingensis. Next base: position 59,837 of record NZ_JBHSKO010000001.1, read on the forward strand.
GACGGCCCAGATCGACCGCTCAGCGCAGGACGCGCCCGAACGGCTTGGACGCTTGACGACGTACGAGGCACGGTGTACTGGATGAGCTCCGAGACCGACCACCCCCGCCAGCGCACAGTCGCCGAGCTGCTCGCCGCACACGGCGACGGCAACGTGTCCGGCGGTCGTCGTAGGCGCCGCAGGGACGCCGACGAGCCGGACGAGGGGGCCTACGGCGCCCCGGCCGCCGACCCGTCGGAGTGGCAGCAGGCGCCGCCGAGGGAGCCGCGCAGGGCCGCACCGGACCCGGCTCCTCCGCCGCCGGTCGCGCGCGAGCCCGGAGGCAGGCGCCGGGCGGGCGGTGAGCCCGGATGGGGTGCCGATCAGCGCGCACCCGAGCAGCACGCACCCGAACGGAGGGCGCCCGAGCGGCGGGCGGCCGATCCGTGGGGCGCCGACGAGCCGGGCGCCGACGACTGGGCGTCCGAGCGCTGGGACGGCGGCCAGTGGGAGGACCAGGGCTCGTGGGACGGGGGCCGGCAGCGGGAGGCCCCGGCGTACGAGGCCCGCCAGGCGCCCGAGCAGTACGCCGCCCCGGCGCGCGAACCCCGCTACGCCGAGCCAGAACCCCGTTACGCCGAGCCCGACCCGCGCTACGCGGAGCCGGAGCCCGATGCGCGCTACGCCGACCCCGAGCCGCCGCGGGAGGTGCCGCCCCGGCGTGCCCGGCGGGCCGCCGAGGAGCGCGAGGCGCCCTGGGAGGCGCGGGAGGCCGCGGCCCCGCCGTGGGGCGCGCCCGAGGAGCCGCCGCCGCCCCGCCGGTCGCGCGAACGCGGGGCACCCGCGGCGTGGGGCCCGCGCGGCGCGGAGCCCGAGCCCGACCTCGACGGCCGCGACCCGCGCGGGCCCGAGCCCCGCACCCGCTCGCCGCGGTCCTGGGACGCGCCGGTGCCGGACGTCGCGCCGGGCCGGGCGGCCCCGCCCGCCGCCGCGCAGGGCGTCCCGCCCGAGATCCCCACCGAGCAGATGCCGCACGTCCGGGGCGCGCGGCCGGTCGACCCCGCAGCCACCAGCCGGATCCAGCAGCAGCGCAGGCACCCGGAGCCGGAGCCCGACGAGCTCGACGAGGACGCCGGCCCGTCCACGATGGTCGGCGCGGCGCCGGTCGGTGCGGAGGACTGGCACCGCAACCGCGTCCAGGGCAGGCGGCGCCCGCCCGAGCCGGACGACGACATGGAGCCGGACGACGGCCCGTCCACGATGGTCGGGGCCCCGCCCGCTGGCGCGGAGGCGTGGCACCGCAACCGCACCGACGCGCGACGTCGCGGTGACGACGGCGGCCCGCCCACGCAGGCGTCGGCGCCGATGGCCTTCGACGACGAGGACGACGAGGACGACGACTACTACCGCGCCGACTACCCGGCCGGGCTCGACCGGCCCGGCGTCGGTGAGGAACCCACCGGGATCTTCGCCGCGGGCGGCGCCGAGGACGACGCCCCGCCGCGGCGGCGGTCCGCCCAGACGGAGGCCAAGGAGGAGGCGAGCGGCGGCCCGGCCTGGGCGGCCGTGATCGCGCAGTGGATCGCGGGCGCCATCGGTGGTGCCGCGCTGTGGGTCGGCTTCCGCTTCCTGTGGCGCGACCTGCCGGTCGTGGCGCTGGCGGCGGCGGTGCTCGTCACCGTCGGCCTCGTCGTGGTGGTCCGTGCGCTGCTGCGGAGCAGCGACCTGCGCACCACGCTGTTCGCGGTGCTGGTCGGCCTGCTGCTCACCGTCTCCCCGGCCATCCTCGTGTTGCTCGGGAGATGACCCCGATGTCGCCCGGGCAGTCACCGGCGCCGCCGGTCGCGCTCTCCACCGCCTCGGTCTACCCCGAGTCGGCCCGGGTGGCCTTCGAGCTCGCCGCCGAGCTCGGGTACGACGGCGTCGAGCTGATGGTCTGGATCGACCCGATCAGCCAGGACGTCAGCGGGGTCGCGCGGCTCGCGGAGCGCTACGGAGTGCCCGTCCTGGCTGTGCACGCCCCCTGCCTGGCCGTCACGCAGCGGGTGTGGACCGCCGACCCGATCGGCCGGATCCGGCGCTCGGTGGCGGCCGCGGCCGAGCTCGACTGCCGCACGGTCGTGCTGCACCCGCCGTTCCGGTGGCAGCGCCGCTACGCCGCGCAGTTCGCCGACGAGGTGGCCCGGGCGGGCGAGCACGACGGCGTGGCGCTCGCCGTCGAGAACATGTTCCCGATCATGCGGTCCGGGGTGCGCACCGTGCCGTACAGCCCGGGCTTCGACCCCACGGCGGTCGGGCACGACCACTACACGCTCGACCTCTCGCACACCGCGGCCTCCGGGATCGACGCGCTCGCCCTGCTCGACCGGATGGGATCGGCGCTCACCCACGTCCACCTCGCCGACGGCAGCGGCGCTCCGCGCGACGAGCACCTCGTGCCGGGGCGCGGTGGCCAGCCGTGCGCCGAGGTGTGCGAGCGCCTCACCGCGTCCGGTTTCCCGGGCGTGGTCGTCGTCGAGGTCAGCACGCGGCGCTGCCGCACCCGGCCGGAGCGCGCGGCGCTGCTCGCCGAGTCGCTGCTGTTCGCCCGCCTCCACCTGCAGCCCACGGCGCGCCCCGCGCCGGTCCCCGCGCGATAGACGCAGATCACATCGGGGCGCGTGGCGGCGCGCCGGGTGATACGCCTGTGTGGTGCGTCCGATCGCCACGAGCACCGATGCCGACACGCCGTTCCGCGATGCGATCGGCCTGACCGCGTTCGGCGGGGGCCGCTACGGCGCCGAGCTGGGCACCCGCTTCACCATCGGCCCCAAGGCGCACGGCGGCCTGTTGATGGTGCTGCTGGCCCGCGCAGGGCTCGCCCGCATCGAGGCCGACGCCCCCGGCGCGGCGCCCGACCCGCTCGCCGTGTCCGCCGACTACCTCCGCGCTCCCGACCCGGGCCCCGTGGAGCTGGACACCGAGGTGCTCAAGCAGGGCCGGACGGTCTCGGTGGTGTCGGTGCGGATGCGCCAGGCCGGTCGGCTCGTGCTCGCCGCCAGTGTCACGGCGGGGCGGCTGCCCGACGACGGGGTGCGGTGGAGCGACCTGCCCGACATGGCCGCCGCGCCCCCGCCCGACGCGGTGGACCCCCGGGAGCGGGGCGTCGCGAACGGCGTGGCCGGTGCCTGCGAGTTGCGCTACGACCCGGCGACGTTCGCCTTCGCGCGCGGGGAGCAGGGCCCGCCGCTCCTGCGCGGCTGGGCCCGCCCCGCCGGGGAACCCACCGACGTCCTGTTCGCCCTGCTCTCGGGCGACATCCTGGCGCCCACCGTGTTCAACCTCGGCGGGCGGATCGGCTGGGCGCCCACGGTGCAGCTCACGGCCCTGCTGCGCGGGCGGCCGGACCCGGGGTGGTTGCGGATCGAGGCGCGGTCGGTCGCGGTGGCGGGCGACTGGTTCGACGAGGACATCACCGTCGTCGACGCGGCGGGCCGGCTCGTCTGCCAGGCCCGTCAACTGGCCCTGTCCCCGCTCGAGGGCTGAGCGGGCGACTACCGTTCTCAGCCATGACACGGATCGCTGTGCTCGGGGCGGGGAAGATCGGTGAGGCGCTGCTGGCGGGGCTGCTCGCCGGCGGCCGGTCCGCCGACGACCTGCTGTTCACCGAGCGGCACCCGGAGCGGGCCGCCGAGCTCTCCGCCCGGCTCGGCGTCGAGGCCGTCGACGTTGCCACCGCGGCCGAGCGTGCGGACGTCGTGGTGTTCGCCGTCAAGCCGCAGGACATCTCACCGGTTCTCACCGAGCTCGCTCCCGTGCTGCGCCCCGGCACCCTGGTGGTGTCGCTCTGCGCCGGGCTGCCCACGGCCCTGTTCGAGGGCGCCCTCCCGGAGGGCACGCCCGTCATCCGGGTGATGCCGAACACCCCCATGCTCGTGGGGGAGGCGATGAGCGCGATCTCGCCGGGCACGCACGCCACCGACGAGCACCTCACCGCGGTGGAGAAGATGCTCGCCTCGGTGGGGCGGGTGGTCCGGGTGCCGGAGTCGCAGCAGGACGCGGTCACGGCGCTGTCCGGGTCCGGGCCCGCCTACTTCTTCTTCCTCGTCGAGGCGATGATCGATGCGGGGATACTGCTCGGCCTGCCCCGCACGGTGGCCGCGGACCTCATCGTGCAGTCGGCGTTCGGGGCCGCGAGGATGCTGCGCGAGTCCAGCGACCACCCGGTGCTCCTGCGGGAGGCGGTCACCTCGCCCGCGGGCACGACGATCGCCGCCATCCGGGAACTCGAGCGCCACGGGGTGCGGGCGGCCCTGATCGCGGCCATCGAAGCGGCCCGGGATCGGTCGGTGGAGTTGGGGAAGGCGGCCCGCTGACCCGATCAGGGCAGCAGAATCACCCGGACGCGCCGCGTTGCGCCACTCTCCTGCGCAGCACTCCCCTCGATGACGTCACACCCGCACCGCTAAGCTCATCCGGAACATCGGCGGCGTCCCGGCCTACCGACCACGGGGCGGCCGGTGCGACCACGAAAGCGGTGATCGGATGCCGTCCGAGCCTTCGGAGATTCACCTCTCGCAGGTGCAGTTCCTGACGGTCGCCGAGGTCGCGGCCATGATGCGGGTGTCGAAGATGACCGTGTACCGGCTCGTGCACGGCGGGGAGCTGCCCGCGGCGCGCGTCGGGCGCTCGTTCCGGGTGCCGAAGAACGCGGTGGAGGACTACCTGCGCAGCGCCTACTTCGACGCGGGCTGAGCCGAGGCCCATCGCCTCCACCGCGCCGCCGAACCCCCGGGGGGCGCTCCCGGCCCGAGAAACCCCCGGTAGAGTGGGCCACCGGTCATCGCCCGGCCGCGCACGCCCCGTCGCGTCGCGCCCGGCCGGCTGCACCTCCACCGCACGACCAGTGGCCCGCACCGGGCCGCGTCCCGACAGGAAGGGCCGCCACGCATGGGCTCCGTCATCAAGAAGCGCCGCAAGCGGATGTCGAAGAAGAAGCACCGCAAGCTCCTCCGCCGGACCCGCGTGCAGCGGCGTAAGCTCGGCAAGTGACCCCCGCATCCCGGGCGCGGCACGGCGCGCGCCCGGGATGGCGTTTACCTGCGGTGCGTCCGCTCACTCCCTAGACGTCGTAGGCGCGCTGCCCGGCCGGTCGGTCTACCATCGGTCACCCACCGCATCCGTCCGCGTTCCTGGGGTAGGCCCGTGCCGCCATCCGTCGTGCTCGTCACCGGGGTCAGCCGCTTCCTCGGTGGACACCTCGCCGCTCGTCTCGCGCAGAACCCGGACATCGACCGCGTGCTCGGCGTGGACACCGTCCCGCCCCCGCGAGACCTCCTCCGCCGGATGGGGCGCGCGGAGTTCGTCCGCGCCGACATCCGCAACCCGCTGATTTCGAAGGTCATCTCCACCGCGTCGGTCGACACCGTCGTCCACGCATCGCTCTCTGCCAACCCGGGTTCGTCCGGGGGACGGCTGGCGATGAAGGAGATGAACGTCATCGGCACGATGCAGCTGCTCGCGGCCTGCCAGAAGGCGCCGTCGGTGCGGCGCATGGTGCTCAAGTCCACCACCGCGGTGTACGGCGCCAGCCCGCGCGACCCCGCGCTCTTCGACGAGACCATGACGCCGAAGGACCTGCCGTCGGGCGGGTACGCCAAGGACGCGGTGGAGATCGAGGGCTACCTGCGCGGTTTCGCCCGCAGGCGGCCCGACGTCTCGGTCACCACGCTGCGGTTCTCGAACTTCATCGGCCCGCGCATCGACACCGTGTTCACCCGGTACTTCGCGCTGCCCGCTGTCCCGATCGTGCTCGGCTACGACGCGCGCGTGCAGCTGCTGCACGAGGAGGACGGGCTGGCGGTCCTGGAGAAGGCGGCGAGCGAGGACCTCCCGGGTGTCTTCAACGTCGCCGCCGACGGCGTGCTGATGCTGTCCCAGGCCATCCGCCGGGCCGGCCGCGTCCCGATCCCCGTGCCGAGCCCGGCAGTGGGCACGGTGAGCAGGCTGTTCCGCAGCGCGGGGCTCGTCGACTTCTCCCCGGAGCAGATGCGGCTGCTCAACTTCGGCCGGGTCGTGGACAACAGCAGGCTGCGCAGGCAGTTCGGGTTCACCCCGCGCTGGACCACCGTGCAGGCCTTCGACGACTACGTTCGCGGGCGCGCGCTGCGTCCCGTGGTGGACCCGGAGCGGTTCGAAACGCTGGAACGGGGAGTGCTCGCCGCCGCGAGGGTGCTGCGGTGACCTCGCGGCGGGCGCCAGGAACGTGGATGACCAGGAACGCGCGTGACCAGGAACGAGGAACAGGGATGAGGACGCTGCGATGACGCCACGCCGTCGCGCCACGCACAGCTCTGCCGCCCCTCGGGCCCAGGAGGAGCCGGTCGGCACCACGGAAGCGCAGGTGATCCCGTTGCGCAGCCGGGACGATGCCGACGAAGCGTTCGGCACCGACGAGGAGCAGGCCGCCGCGCCCGAGTGGGAGGAGGCGCTGGCCGACCTGCTCGCGTTCCTGCGCAGGCGGCTGGAGGGCGACTATCCCGTCGACGAGTTCGGCTTCGACGCCGACCTCACCGAGCACGTCATCCTCCCGGCGCTGCGGCCGCTGTACCGCAGCTGGTTCCGGGTGGAGACGATCGGCATGGACCACGTGCCGGACGTGGGCGGCGCACTGGTGGTGGCGAACCACTCGGGCACGTTCCCGCTGGATTCGCTCATGACCGCGGTGGCGCTGCACGACGACCACCCCGCGCAGCGGCACCTGCGGATGCTCGGGGCCGACCTCATGTTCCGGCTGCCCGTGGTGGGTGCGCTGGCCCGCAAGCAGGGCAGCACGCTGGCGTGCACGCCGGACGCGGTGCGGCTCATGTCGTCCGGCGAGCTCGTGGGGGTGTGGCCGGAGGGGTTCAAGGGCATCGGCAAGCCCTTCCGCGACCGGTACAAGCTGCAGCGGTTCGGGCGGGGTGGATTCGTCTCGGCCGCGCTGCGCTGCGGGGTGCCGATCATCCCGTGCGCGATCGTCGGCGCCGAGGAGATCTACCCGAAGATCGGCGACATCAAGCCGCTCGCCCGGCTGTTCGGGGCACCGTACTTCCCGATCACGCCGCTGTTCCCCGCGCTCGGGCCGTTGGGCCTCGTGCCGTTGCCGTCGAAGTGGTACATCGAGTTCGGCGAGCCGATCCGCACCGACGAGATCGACCCCGCCGACGCCGACGACCCGATGACGGTGTTCAACCTCACCGACCAGGTGCGCGAGACCATCCAGCACACCCTCTACCGCCTGCTGAGCCAGCGCAGGAGCACGTTCCTGGGCTGAGGCCCGCTCGCGGGCGGGTCAGCGCTTGCGGGCGGCGAGGCCCGCCGCGACGGCCCCGGCGATGGCGCCCGCGCCCAGCACGGAGGGCACGCCGATCCTGGCGGCCTTGCGGCCGGTGCGGAAGTCGCGGACCTGCCAGCCCCGCTCCTTCGCGATGTCGCGCAGCTCGGAGTCGGGGTTGACGGCCACCGCGGTGCCGACGGCGGAGAGCATCGGCACGTCGTTGACGGAATCGGAGTAGGCCGTGCAACGGCGCAGGTCGAGGCCTTCGGTGGCGGCCAGCGCCCGGACGGCGTGGGCCTTGGCGGGCCCGTGCAGGATCTCGCCGACCAGCCGCCCGGTGTAGAGGCCGTCGACGCTCTCGGCCACCGTGCCGAGCGCCCCGGTGAGCCCGAGCCTGCGCGCGATGATGAGGGCCAGCTCGACGGGGGTGGCGGTGACGAGCCACACGCGCTGCCCCGCGTCCATGTGCATCTGGGCGAGGGCGCGGGTGCCCGCCCAGATGCGGTCGGCCATGAGCTCGTCGTAGATCTCCTCGCCGAGCGCGGTGATCTCCGCGACCGGCCGGCCCGCCACGAACGACAGGGCGGTGTCGCGGCCGGTGGTGGTGGAGTACGTGGTCTCCCGGCCGCCGATGCGGAACTTCAGCTGCTGCCAGGCGAAGCCGATGAGGTCAGCCGTGGTGAAGAACTTCCGCGCGGCGAGCCCGCGGGCGAAGTGGAAGATCGAGGCGCCGACCATCATCGTGTTGTCGACGTCGAAGAACGCGGCGGCGGTGAGGTCGGTGAGGGGGACGTCGGCCGGGCCGCTGTCGCCTGCGGCGACCGCCGCGGCCGCGGCGGCCTCACCCGCCCGGATCGCGGGGTCGGTGGAAGTGGCCGATTCGACCACCCCCGGCGTCTCGGTGGCCCCGCTCAGCTCCCCGTCGCCGGTGGGGGTCAGCGGTTCGCGCGGATCTTGTTCAACCACCTACTGGCCTCCGTGGGTCTTCGTCGCCCCAGCCTACTGGCGCCGGGCGGACGGACGAGGCGGGTTCGGTGACCAGGACCTCGCTGACCGTGACGTCCCGCACGTCGCAAAGGCCGCCGCGGGAGACGTGCGCCCCGCGGCGGCCTTCGTGGCGTTCCGGCTCAGCCGATGGTGATCCCGGGCATGCCGGGCAGCAACGGCGGCAGCGTGACCGGGGGCAGCAGCGGCAGCGGCACCGAGACGTTGCCGCCCCCCTTCTCGTCGTCCGAGTCCTTCTCCGACGACGACTCGCTGTCCTCGTCCTTCTCGGCCGACTTGCTGCTCTTCTCGTCGTCCTTGTTCGCGTCCGGGACGAGGTCGGGCAGCAGCCGCGGGTTCTCGCGATCGGTGCTGGAGTCCGGGGTGCGCGACGGCCGATCCGTCTCGCTGCTCTTCGACGAGTCCCCGTCGGGCGTGGTGGTGGTGTCCTCGTCGGAGTCCTCGCCCGGTTCCGATTCCGCGGTGCTCTCCCCGGACGTGCGGCGGGAGGCGCAGTCGCCCTGCTCGCACTTCTCGTCGGCCTCGAGCCGCTGGGTCTGGCCGAGCAGCCGCTCGAGCAGCTCGCGGGAGGTGTCGGCGTCGGCCGACTCCGGCAGCGCCGGCTCCAGCTCGGCGAGCCGGTCGGACTGCTCGGAGGCCCACTTGCGCAGGTCCTCGGCCGCGGTGCGCTCCTCCTCCGCCTGGGCGGCGGACAGCAGCAGCTGCGAGCCCTCGTTGGTGGCGGAGTCGAAGTCGTCCATCGCCGAGGTGAACACCTCGGGCGCGGGCGGCGTCTCGGCCTCGCGTGCGAGCTGCTCCACCTCGGACAGCCGGGTCGCGGCGATCTCCAGGTGGCGCCGCGCGCGGCCCTCCTCGTCGAAGGTGAGCGCGAGGCCCGCGGACTCGGCCACGCGCTTGACCGGGTAGAGGGTGTCGCCGGGCAGCGAATTGCCGCTGGCGAGCACGCTGCCGGCGGCGAGCGCGATCATCGTGGCGGCGGCGGCCGAGCTGACCAGCACGACCCGGCGGGGCAGCCCGCGCCCGCCCTCGCGCCGGCCGGAGCGCCGCGCCGCGCGCCCACCGAGCGTGTGGCGGGCCTTGCGGCCCGGACGGTCGCCGTGCAGCGGGATCGGCTCGACCAGCGTGCCCGACTCCTCGGGCTCGGGGTCGACGTCGGCCACCGGCCGCATCACGGCCGTCTCGGCGGTGGGGTCCACGTCGGCGCGCTCGACCGGCCTGCCGAGCGGCGCGGTGAGCTCCGCCTCGGCGGGCGGTTCCGCGGCGGCGTGGCGCGGCTGGCGCGGGCCGGCCTGCTCGGCGGCGAGCACGGCCATGAGGCGTTGCCTGGCGCGCGCCTTCGCGTCGGGGTCCGGCGCGTACGCCTCACCCCGGGACCGCAACATGGCCACGATCTCGAGATCCCGCGCGAGATCGGCGTCGCCCGCGGCGCCGAGGGGTGTCCCCGACTCCACGGCGGCGGCGAACCGCTCTGCGTCCTTGCCCTGTCCGGCGGGCATGTTGGCCGTCCTCACTGCGTCCTCGCGCTGTCAGTACCGGTGCCGCGGGCGTGCGCGGCGCGGCTGTCAGCCCTACAACGAGCGGAACGGCCGGGGGTTACGGCTCCAAGACCGTTCACCGCATTGAGTCGTTCGTTCGTCGCACCTGTAACGCGACGGGCGGTCGATGCGATATCGCTGCTGATCATCGGAGACCCTCCGGAAGCAGCTGGGCGAGCCGTCGGACCGCTCGGTGCTGCAGGGCCTTGACGGCGCCCTCGTTGCGGTCCATGATCTCCGCCGTTTCGGCCACGGACAGGCCTTGCAGGAACCGGAGCTGGATGCATTCCTGCTGGTCAGGGTTGAGTTTCCGGACGCAACGGAGCAGCTCGTCGTTCGTGGCGCCGTCGAGCACCTCCTGCTCGGGGCCACCCGTGCTCGGCGACAGCTCGATGATCTCGTTCGTCGTCTGCTCCAGCCGGTACCGGCTGGACTTGACGTGGTCGAAGATCAGGTTCCGCGCGATCGTGACGAACCACGCACCGATGTCGCGGCCCTGGTAGCTGACCGAGGAGATGCGGCGCAGCGCCCGGACGAACGTCTCCTGGGTGAGGTCCTCGGCCAGGCTCCGGTCGCCGGTGCGGAAGAGCACGTAGCGGAAGACCACGTCGTAGTAGCGGTCGAACAGGTCGCCGAAAGCGACCATGTCGCCTTCCTGCGCGGCCTTGACCAGTGCCCACGCGCCGCCCGTCTCCTCGGGCTGCGCCGCGTCCACCGCCTCGGGGCGGCGGGCGGCGTTGTCGGCGGCGGGCGCGTGCTCGCCGGGGCTGTGGCGGCGTGGGAGGGGAAGCGGAGTCCGGGTGGTGGTCGCTGGGGGTGGCGGACCGGCCGAACCCACGCGGGGAGCTGCGGTGGGGGGCATCTGTACCTCTTCACCCGCTGGGGATCGGGTGGTCTCGGTGGGGAGCAGCCGAGGCTGTCGCGCGGGACGGGTCATGGCTCCCGGCAGGCCCTGGGACGGAGTCGGTGGTCGGGACGTCGGGCCGAGCGTCTGCACAACGCACGGGCGTCCGTCGGGTCAGCCCGCGGTGCGCCGGCGACGACAGGCAGCATGCCACTCCCTCGGGTGAGCTTCGCGACGATCTCGTGAGTCGGCCGTTGAGGTGTTAGCGGCGGAGCATACGGGCGGGCCGGTGTGGCGAAGCACGCACCACCGTTCGCAGCGCCCGGGATCCGGTGAGCGGCCGACTACGCGCGGTCAGTGTCACCGGTTCCCGCGTGTCGTCGCGGCCTCCGTGCGCCGACCGGCAGGCGCCCGTCGTGGCCGCCGGGACGCCCCGTTCGTGCCAGACTCGCGGTCGAGGCCATCCGGCGCAGCGCCGATCGTTGGGAGAACCGTGGACAGTCCCCCCGGCAGCCCCCATGACGGGACGCCGCACCACGTGTCCGACCTCGTCGCGCGGGCCGCGCACCGCAGCCCCGACCAGACCGCGATCGTGGACGTGACCAGCGGGATCTCGCTCACGTGGGCCGATTTCGACGCCGTCGTCAACGCCGAGGCCGCGCGCCTGCGGGAGGCGGGCGCAGGCGTGGGCGACCGGGTGCTCGTGCGGCTCGGCAACGGCGCCGCGTTCTGCGCGTCGGTGCTCGGCGCGATGCGCGCGGGCGCCGTCTGCGTGCCGCTCGGGCCGGTCGGGGTGGTGCGGGAGCTGGAGATCGTGCTCGACGACTGCGGGCCCACCGTGATCGTTGCTGCGGAGGGTGACGACGCGGCACGCAGCTGCGGTCCGGGGCGCGGGGCCGCCTTGCTGCCGCCGCCCGACCTCCGCGCCGACCCCGCGGCACCCGCGGTGGAGGCGGTCGGCGGCGACGAGGACATCGCCCTCCTGATCTACACGTCCGGCACCACGGGCCGCCCCCGCGGCGTGCAGCTGTCGCACCGGGCGGTGCTGGCCAACCGCGAGCAGACCGCCGCCCTGCGCCCCGCGCCCGTGCTCCCGGTGGACCGGATCCTGCTGTCCATCCCGCTGTTCCACGTCTTCGGGCTCGCGGCCGGGCTCCTGCAGGTCTGCTGGGCGGGCGCCACCGTCGTGCTCACCGAGCGCTTCGACCCGGCGCACGTCGCCGAGGTGCTCGTGCGCGAGCGCGTGAGCGGGATGGCCGGGGTGCCGTCGATGTTCCGCGCGCTGCTCGAACTCCCGCCCGACGAGCTGCGCGCGGCCACCGGCGGCCTGCGCCTGTGCACGTCCGGCGGCGCGCCCCTGCCGCCGCAGTGGCTCGACGAGTTCCGCACGGTCACCGGAATGCCGATCTACGAGGGCTACGGGCTGACCGAGGCCGGGCCGGTGCTCACGATGAACCCGATCGGCGGCCCGCCGAAGCCCGGGTCGGTCGGCCGCGCCCTGCCCGGCGTCGAGCTGCGGCTGGTCGACGCCGACGGCAGGCCGATCGAGGTGGCGGCCGCCCCCGACCCCGAGGACATCGACGAGGACGTCTCCGACCCGGCGCACGACACCGGGCTGGTCGCCGTGCGCGGGCCCAACCTCTTCTCCGGCTACTGGCCCGACGGCGACGGCGGTCCCGACGCCGAGGGCTGGTTCCGCACCGCCGACGTCGGCTTCCTCGACCACGACGGCGACCTGCACCTCGTCGACCGCTCGTCGGACCTCGTGATCGTCAACGGTTTCAACGTCTACCCGCGGGAGGTGGAGGCGGTGCTCGCGGAGCTGCCGGGGGTGGCCGAGGCCGCCGTCGTGGGCGTGCCCGACGAGAAGACCGGCGAGGCCGTCAAGGCCGTGCTGGTGCGGGCCGAGGGCGTGCAGCTCACGGAGGAGGAGGTCCTGGCGCACTGCACGGACCGGCTGGCCCGGTTCAAGGTGCCGTCCACGATCGAATTCACCGACGCGCTCCCGCGCACCCCCACCGGCAAGGTGGCGCGCCGTCAGCTGGCGGGGCGGTCGTGACCGCCGCCCGCGTCACCGTCTACACGCGCGTCGACTGCGGCGCGTGCGCGGCCGCGGTGGCGGACGTCGAGCGGATCTGCACCGACGTGGGCGCCGGCTGGACCACCGTCGACGTCGACTCCGACCCGGAGCTGCGCGCGGAGTACGGCGACCGCGTGCCCGTGATCGAGGTCGACGGCCGTGAGCACGGCTTCTGGCAGGTGGAGGAGGACCGCCTGCGGGCGGCCCTCGCGTAACCGGCCCCGGGGAGGTTCAGGAACGCCACGTTGCTGTCCTCCAGGTTCAGGAACGTGGCGATCCTGAACTTCGGGCGCCGAATCCGAGGCGTCCCCGGATCGTCACATTCCCGGGGCCCGCGCGGGGCGAGACTGGTCTGCGTGAGCACCACGGAGGCACCGCGCCGGGCCGAGGGGCCCGCCGCACCGGAGATCCCGTCGGGGTGGGCGGCGCTCGTCGGCGTGCTGTCGGTCGCCGCGGCGGTGGCGGCCGGGCAGCTGGTGGCGGGCCTGGTCGCCCCCGCGTCGTCGCCGTACCTCGCCGTGGGCGACGCGGTCGTGCGCCTGGCCCCGCAGGGGCTCGTCGAGTTCGCCAAGGCCGCGTTCGGCACCGCGGACAAGCCCGTGCTGCTGGCAGGCACGGGCCTGGTGACCGCGGTCGTCGCGGCGGCGGGCGGCCTCGCGTCCCGGCGGAGTCCGGTGCCGGGTGTCGTGGTGGTGATCGTGCTGGGCGTGCTCGGGTTCGCGGCGGTGCTGTTCCAGCCGACCTTCGCCCCACTGGACGTGCTGGCCCCGACCGCGGCGCTCGTGGTGGGCGTCGCGGTGATGCGCAAGCTGCACGCGCTCGCGCTCGACGCCGCGCAGGGGCCCGACGCCCCCGGCGACCCCGGCAGGCGGGCGCTGCTGGTGCGCTCGGCGGCCGCGGTGGGCGTGGCGTCCCTGGCCGGAGGCGGTGCGGGCCTGTGGCTCGGCCGCGGCACGGGGGACCTGCGCGGTGCGGTCACCACGCGGGTGGCGTCCGCGCGGCTCGCCGAGCCGGCGCCTGCGATCCCGGCCACGGCGGCCTTCCCCCAGCAGGGCACCCCGCCGTTCCTCACACCGAACGCCGACTTCTACCGGATCGACACGGCGCTGCGGGTGCCGGTGCTGGCCGCGGAGGACTGGTCGCTGCGCATCCACGGGATGGTCGACGCGGAGCGGACGATCACGTTCGACGACCTGCTGGCGCGGCCGCTGGTCGAGCGCCCGGTCACGCTCACGTGCGTGTCCAACCCGGTGGGCGGTGACCTGATCTCCACCGCGATGTTCACCGGCGTGGACCTGCGCGAGCTGCTGCTGGAGGTGGGCGTGCGGCCCGGCGCCGACCAGGCCTTCTCCACGAGCGTGGACGGCTGGTACACCGGCACGCCGGTCGAGGTCCTGATGGAGCCGGGGCGCGGGGCGATGCTCGCGTTCGGCATGAACGGCGAGGCCCTGCCGTTCGAGCACGGCTTCCCGGTGCGGATGGTCGTCCCCGGGCTGTACGGGTTCGTCTCGGCCACCAAGTGGGTCACCGACCTCGAGCTCACGACGTTCTCCGCCAAGAAGGGCTTCTGGTTGCAACGGGGATGGGCGGAGCGGGGTCCGATCAAGACCCAGTCGCGGATCGACCACCCTCGGGCGTTCGCCGTGCTGCCTGCGGGCCGCGTCACGGTGGCCGGGATCGCGTGGTCGCAGCCGACGGGGGTCGGGCGCGTCGAGGTGAGCGTCGACGGCGGGCCGTGGCAGGACGCGGAGCTCGCCACCGAGGTGAGCGGGGACACGTGGCGGATGTGGCGGGCCGAGTTCGACCTCGGGCCGGGTGGCCACGACGTGCGGAGCCGGGCGACCTCGGCCGACGGGGTGGTGCAGACCGGCGTGGTGGCCGACACCGTCCCCGACGGCGCCACCGGGTGGCCGGACGTGTCGTTCTCGCTCGACTGAGACGCTCGCTGAGACGTGCGCTGAACCGTTCACCGAGCCGTTCGACGGGCCGGAACTGCCGATCGTCGATCGGCGGGTGCCCCGCAGGGTGCGTGGTCGCGCGGTGGGCCCGGACGCGGCGGCCCGCGGGTGGCGTGGCTGCGCCGACACCGCGGATGACCTCGGGTCCGGTGGCGGTGGTCACGTCCCGCCGGGGGCCTCCGGCCGCCTGCGGGCCGACCGGCGCGGGTGACCTGCCTCGGCGGCGCGCCCGCGACGAGCGGCAACCGCGGGGCGACCATCGGTCGGGCGTGGCGGGAGGCGGGTTCGAGCACGATCGCGTTCAAGATCGCAACTTTGTGCGTGCCTTCACAAGCGACTACCGTGTAATCCAGTCGCCGTCAACACCCGGACCCGGGGTTTTCGGCTGGAATGCATCAGGCGACGCGGTCGGCCGCCGTCGCCGGCAGCACCGGGCCCAGCAGCATCGAGGAGACGTTGAGCGTGACGAAGCCGCCGCATGCCGGCTCCGAGGGTGCGGCCGCCCGGCTGCGGTCCATCCCCGAGGCCAGTGTCGCCCGGCTCGCGGTCTACCTGCGCAAGCTCGGCGAGCTCGCCGAGGAGGGCGCCGACACGGTGTCCAGCGACGAGCTCGCCGCCGCCACCGGCGTCAACCCGGCGAAGCTGCGCAAGGACCTCTCCTACATCGGCTCGTACGGCATCCGCGGCGTCGGCTACGAGGTGGCCGCGCTGGTGCACCAGCTCGAGCGCACCCTCGGGCTCAACCACCGGCAGGCCGTCGCGCTCGTCGGCATCGGCAACCTCGGCCACGCGCTCGCGGGCTACAGCGGCTTCGGGGGGCGCGGCTTCCCGGTCGCCGCACTGTTCGACGTCGACCCCGACCTCGTCGGCATCCACATCAACGGCATCCTCGTGGAGCACATCCGCGAGATCCCCCGGGTGTGCGCCGAGCGCGGGGTCACGATCGGGATGATCGCCACCCCCGCGCAGGGCGCGCAGGCCGTCTGCGACCTCCTCGTCGACGCCGGCGTGCGCTGCATCCTCAACTTCGCGCCCGCCGTGCTGCAGGTGCCCGACGAGGTCGAGGTGCGCAAGGTCGACCTCGCGGTGGAGCTGCAGATCCTGGCCTTCCACGTGGCGCGCAAGCACGTGGCGGCAGCCGAGCAGACCGGGGTGGTCAACGGCCACCCGGTCAACGGGGCGGGGAGGCTTGTCCCATGAGTGTGCTGGTCGTGGGGCTGTCCCACCGCAGTGCGCCGGTGCAGGTGCTGGAGCGGGCCGCGGTCGGTGCCGCCGAGGTGCCGAAGCTGCTGGAGGAGCTGCTGCGCGGGCAGCACGTGTCGGAGGCCGTGCTGCTCTCCACGTGCAACCGCATCGAGGTCGTCGCCGTCGTCGACGCCTTCCACGGCGGTCTCTCCGACGTCTCCGCCGTGCTCGCCCGCCACTCCGGGATGTCGCTCACCGAGCTCACCGACCACGTCTTCGTGCACTACGCGGGCTCGGCCGTGCAGCACCTGTTCGCGGTGGCGGCGGGGCTCGACTCGATGGTGGTCGGTGAGGCCCAGATCCTCGGCCAGCTCCGTTCCGCGTACGCCACCGCCGACGAGGCGGGCACCGTCGGGCGCACCCTCCACGAGCTCGCGCAGCACGCGCTGCGCGTCGGCAAGCGGGTGCACGCGAGCACCGGGATCGACACGGCAGGCGCGTCCGTCGTGTCGGAGGCGCTCGCGGACGCCGCCGCCGGCCTGGGCGGCGACCTCGGCGGGCGGCGCGCCGTCGTCGTCGGGGCCGGAGCCATGGGCTCGCTCGCGGCCGCGCACCTGAGGCGCGCGGGCGTCGCGGAGATCGCCGTGCTCAACCGCTCCGCCGACCGGGCCGAGCGGCTGGCCGAGAACACGCGCGCGCAGGGCACGCCGGCGCGCGCCGGTGGGTTCGGCGACCTCGTTCCCGAGCTCGCCGCCGCCGATCTCCTGATCGCCTGCACCGGCGCCGTCGGCACCGTCGTCGAGTTCGACGTGGTGGCCGCTGCGGTGGCGGGCCGGTCCGGGCGGCAGCTCGCGATCTGCGACCTCGGGCTGCCCCGCGACGTCGACGCGCGCGTGGCCGAGCTGCCCGGCGTCGCCGTGGTCGACCTCGCCGCGCTGCAGCGCAGGCTCGCGGCCGGCACGCGGGGCGCCGCCGTGGCCGCCGCCCAGGAGCTGGTGGCCGAGGAGGCGCAGGCCTACCTGGCCGCGCAGCGCTCCGCCGAGGTCACCCCCACCGTCACCGCGCTGCGCAGGCGCGCCTCCGAGGTGATCGACGCCGAGCTGCTGCGGCTCGACTCGCGGCTGCCGGACCTCGAACCCAAGGTGCGCGAGGAGTTCGGCCGCAGCGTCCGCCGGGTCGTCGACAAACTCCTGCACACCCCCACCGTGCAGGTCAAGAAGCTGGCCGAGGGGCCCGACGGCGACAGCTACGCGGCCGCGCTCCGGGCGCTGTTCGAGCTCGACCCGCAGACGCCGGCAGCCGTGGCGGTCCAGCGCAGCGGCGACGTGCTCGCCGCATTGGAGGCCCGCACCGACTCCCCCGAGGGGCAGGACGCATGAAGCTGCGTATCGGCACCCGGCCGAGCGCGCTCGCCATGGCCCAGACCGGCATCATCGCCGACCGGCTGCGCGCGGCGGGCCACGAGTGCGAGCTGGTGGGGATCCGCACGTCCGGCGACCGCTCGTCGGCGCCGGTCGCCGAGCTGGGCGTCGGCGTCTTCGTGTCGGCGCTGCGCGACGCGTTGGCCCGCGGCGACGTCGACGTCGCGGTGCACTCCTACAAGGACCTCCCCACGGCGCCCGACCCGCGGCTGCACCTCGCGGCCGTGCCGGGGCGGGAGGACCCCCGCGACGCACTGGTGGCCCGCGACGGGATGGTGCTCGGCGAGCTCCCGCCCGGCTCGCGGATCGGCACCGGCGCGGCTCGGCGCATCGCGCAGCTCGACGCGCTGGGCCTGGGGCTCGAGGTCGTCCCGATCCGCGGCAACGTCGACACGCGGATCGGCAAGGTCCGCTCGGGCGAGCTCGACGGTGTGGTCGTCGCGGCCGCGGGGCTCACCCGGCTGGGGCGCCTCGCCGAGGCCACCGAGCTGCTCGACCCGCTGCAGATGCTGCCCGCGCCCGCTCAGGGTGCGCTCGCGGTGGAGTGCCGGGCGCAGGACGTCGAGCTCGGCAAGGCGCTCACCGCCGTCCTCGACGACGAGACCACCCGGGCCGCGGTGGTCGCCGAGCGCGCGGTGCTGGCCACCCTCGAGGCGGGCTGCAGCGCGCCCGTCGGTGCGCTGGCTGATGTCGTCTCCGATCTGGACGACGACGGGAAGGCCGTCGACCGCATCTCGTTGCGGGCGGTGGTCGGCACGACCGACGGGGCGTTGCTGCGCGCCTCCGTCACCGGAGACATGGACGACGCCGAGAAGCTCGGCGCGGCGCTGGCCGCGGAGCTGCTCGACATGGGGGGCCTCGATGCCCTTCCGAGAAACGCTGGATCGGGAGTTCCGAGATGACACCTTCGCCCAACCCGGGACGGGTCGCCTTCGTGGGCAGTGGCCCCGGCGACCCGGGCCTGCTGACCGTCCGCGCGAGGGAGGCCCTCGCGGGCGCTCCGCTCGTCGTCACCGACTCGGACGTGCCCGACCAGCTGCTCGCGCTCGCCGCCGACGGCGCGGAGGTGCGCCCGGCCGTCGGCCAGCCCGCCGACATCGCCGAGGACCTCGTCTCCGAGGTGCGTTCCGGCCGCAGCGTCACGCGGCTGGTCAGCGGTGACCCGCTCACCGTCGACTCGGTCGTGCAGGAGGCCATCGCGGTCGCCGCCGCCGGTGTGCCGTTCGACGTCGTCCCGGGCGTGCCCGCGGCCACCGCGGTGCCGGCGTACGCCGGCGTGCCGCTCGGGTCCGCGCACCTCGAGGCCGACGTGCGCGCGGGCGTCGACTGGCCGCGGCTCGCCGCCGCCCCCGGCACGTACGTGCTGCACGCCACCGCGTCGCACCTGCCCGAGGTCGCCGCGTCGCTCACCGAGCACGGCGTGCCCGCGCAGACCCCGGTGGCCGTCACGGTCAACGGCACGCACACCACGCAGAAGACCGTGCAGGGCACGCTCGCCACGCTCGCGTCCGACGCCGCGGAGTTCGAGGGGCCGCTGATCGTCACCATCGGTGCCGAGGTCGGGCTGCGCGCCGAGCTGTCCTGGTGGGAGTCGCGGGCCCTCTACGGCTGGCGCGTGCTCGTGCCGCGCACCAAGGACCAGGCCGGCGCGATGAGCGACCGCCTCGCGGTGCACGGCGCCACCGCGGAGGAGGTGCCCACCATCGCCGTCGAGCCGCCGCGTTCGCCCACGCAGATGGAGCGCGCGGTGAAGGGCCTCGTCGACGGCCGCTACCAGTGGGTGGTGTTCACCTCCACCAACGCGGTGCGCGCGGTGTGGGAGAAGTTCGCCGAGTTCGGGCTCGACGCCCGGGCCTTCTCCGGCGTGAAGATCGCCTGCGTCGGCGAGGCCACCGCGGAGAAGGTGCGCGGGTTCGGCATCAACCCCGAGCTCGTCCCCTCGATCAACGAGGGCCAGGAGTCGTCCTCCGAGGGGCTGCTGGCGATCTTCCCGCCCTACGACGACGTGCTCGACCCGGTCGACCGCGTGCTGCTGCCGCGCGCCGACATCGCCACCGAGACCCTCGCCGCGGGCCTGCGCGAGCGCGGCTGGGAGATCGACGACGTCACCGCGTACCGCACGGTGCGTGCCGCGCCGCCGCCCGCCCCGATCCGCGAGGCCATCAAGACCGGCGGGTTCGACGCGGTGTGCTTCACCTCGTCGTCCACGGTGCGCAACCT
The DNA here is from genome assembly GCF_042657305.1 of Pseudonocardia zijingensis. Lineage (NCBI taxonomy): Bacteria > Bacillati > Actinomycetota > Actinomycetes > Pseudonocardiales > Pseudonocardiaceae > Pseudonocardia > Pseudonocardia zijingensis. The sequence continues at coordinate 79,361 of NZ_JBHSKO010000001.1, forward strand.
CGTCGGCATCGCGGGCAAGCCGCACGCACGCACGATCGTGGCCTGCATCGGCCCGCAGACGGCCGAGACCGCCCGCGAGTTCGGCCTGCGGGTCGACGTGCAGCCTGCGGAGCCGCGGGTTCCCGCGCTGGTCGACGCGCTGGCGGCCCACGCGGCCAAGCTCCGCGCCGAGGGTGCCCTCCCGCCGCCGCGGAAGGTGAAGGCCCGCCGCCGCTGAGGCTCGACCCCCCGTGAGTGGATACGAGTGCTGGAGCACTCGTATCCACTCACGGGTTCGGTCGTAGGCTGGCGCGCATGGCGTTTCCCACCCACCGGCCCCGGCGCCTGCGCACCACCGCGGCGCTCCGGCGGCTCGTCGCCGAGACGGACCTGCGGCCGCGGCACCTGGTGCTGCCGATGTTCGTCAAGGAGGGTGCCGCGGAGCCGGTGCCGATCCCGTCGATGCCTGGGGTCGTGCAGCACACGCGCGACTCGTTGCGCAAGGCGGCCGCGGAGGCGGTCGAGGCAGGTGTCGGTGGGCTGATGCTGTTCGGCGTGCCCACCAGCCACGACGCCACGGGCTCGGCCGGCATCGACCCGGACGGCGTCCTGAACGTCGCGCTGCGCGACGTGCGCGCCGAGGTGGGCGACGCCTCCGTGGTGATGGCCGACACCTGCCTCGACGAGTTCACCGACCACGGCCACTGCGGGGTGCTCGACGACCGGGGGCGGGTGGACAACGACGCCACCCTCGCCGTGTACGCCGACATGGCGGTGGCGCAGGTCGAGGCCGGCGCCCACGTGGTGGCGCCGAGCGGGATGATGGACGGCCAGGTCGGGGTGATCCGGGAGGCGCTCGACGCCGCGGGCCACACCGACGCCGCCATCCTCGCCTACACCGCGAAGTACACGTCCGCGTTCTACGGGCCGTTCCGGCAGGCCGTCGAGTCGCAGCTGTCCGGCGACCGCCGGACCTACCAGCAGGACGGCGCCAACGTGCGCGAGGCGCTGCGCGAGCTCGCCCTCGACCTCGAGGAGGGCGCCGACATGGTGATGGTCAAGCCGGCGATGGCCTACCTCGACGTACTGCGCGCGGTCGCGGAGGTGTCCGACGTGCCGGTGGCCGCGTACCAGGTCTCCGGCGAGTACGCGATGGTCGAGGCGGCCGCGGCGAACGGGTGGATCGAGCGCGACCGGGCCGTTCTCGAGACGCTCACCGGTATCCACAGGGCGGGTGCCGACATCGTGTTGACGTACTGGGCCACGGAGGTCGCCGCCCGGCTGTGACCCGTTCGCAACCGCTTGTTCGTGCGGGGCTCCGGCGCGATGCGCGATCAAGGGTTACGATCACGGCCCCATTGATCAGGTGGAGGAACTGCGATGAGCAACGACCCGGGGAATCCCGGCGAGTACCAGCCCGGCCAGCAGGGTTGGCAGGGCGGCCAGCAGCAGCCGCCCCCCTACCCGAGCGGGTTCGGCCAGCAGCAGCAGTCCCCGCCGGCCTGGGGCGGCTACCCGCCGCCCGGGCAGCAGCAGCCCGGCGCCTACGGCCCGCCGCCAGGGCAGCCCGGTGCGCAGCAGCAGGGGCAGGGCAGCAACCCGTTCGCGGCCCTCTTCGACTTCGAGTTCAAGAGCTTCGCCACCCCGGCCGTGGTGAAGATCCTCTACATCGTGGGCATGGTCCTGCTGGGCCTGGTGTACATCGGGGTGCTCATCTCGGGCTTCGTCCAGGGTGTGGGCGTCGGTCTGGTCACCCTGATCGGCGGCGGCATCGCGCTGCTCTTCTACTTGATCTTCTTCCGGGTCACGCTGGAGTTCTTCTACGCCGTGGTGCGGATGTCCGAGGACATCCACAACCGCAAGGACTGATGGCCCGTGGACAGGCGCAGACGCGCAGACCTACGGTGACGCCGTGAGCACACCCTCCGACCCGCGCAGCGGGGCACAACAGCCTGAGGAGCAGCCGGGCGCCGCTCCCGCGGGCGACGGGTCGGCGCAGACGGGTGCTGCCGGGCAGCAACCGGGCCAGTCCGGGCAACCGGGCCAGTCCGGGCAACCGGACCAGTCCGGGCAACCGGGCCAGTACCCTCAGCAGCCCTACGGCCAGCCCGGCCAGTACGGGCAGCAGCCCTACCCCCAACCGGGGCAGCAGCCGTACGCCCAGCCGGGTCAGTACGGGCAGCCGGGGCAGTACGGCCAGCCGGCACAGCCGCAGTACGGCCAGGCGCCCCCGTACAACCCGTACGCGCAGCAGGGCCAGCCCCAGTACGGGCAGCCCGGGCAGCAGTACGGCGGCCAGCCCGGCCAGCAGTACGGCGGGCAGCCCGGTCAGTACGGGCAGCCGGGCCAGTACGGCCAGCCGCAGCAGCAGTACAACCCCTACGGGCAGCCCGGCCAGTACGGCGCCACGCCGCTCGGCGGGGAGGTGGCCGGCCTCGGGGAGCCGGACGGCGGGCGGGTCTCGCGGCCCGGCCTCATGGTCCTCTCGCTCGTGATGCTGATCCTCAGCACGTTGCCGTTCCTCGCGGTCGGGGCCGTGATGCTGGCCATGCCGATCGATGCCGGCGCGCTCCCACCGGGGATCGACGAGCAGCTCGCGCAGGCCGGCCTCACCCGCGACACGGTCGTCACGGCGCTGCGGGGCGCCGCGGGCTTCATCCTCCTGATGGCGGCGCTCTACGTCCTGTTCGCCGTGCTCACGTTCCTCGGCCGCAACTGGGCGCGGATCGTGCTGACGATCATGACGGTCGGGTACACCCTCCTCCTGCTCGCCAGCATGTTCACCGGCGCTGCCGCCGACATCGGGAGCCTGGTGTTCCTGCTGGTCATCGCGGCGTTGTCGGTCGGTGGCACCGTGATCACCTTCCTGCCGGAGCCGAGCCGCTGGTTCGCGAGCCGGCGCTGACGAGCCGGTCCCGGCCCGCACCCGCGCACGAGCGGATGTGAGACTGGCACCCGTGGCCAGCTCGCCGATCCAGTCCGGCCCCGAGACCGCCGCGCGCACCGAGACCTCGCGTCGGCTGTTCGACAGGGCGTCCGCCGCGATCCCGGGCGGGGTGAACTCCCCGGTCCGGGCGTTCTCCGCGGTCGGGGGCACCCCGCGGTTCATCGTGTCCGCGTCCGGGCCGTGGCTCACCGACGCCGACGGCAACCGCTACGTCGACCTCGTCAGCTCGTGGGGCCCCATGATCCTCGGGCACGCGCACCCGGCCGTCGTCGACGCCGTGCGCGCCGCCGCGGGGCAGGGCCTGTCCTTCGGGGCGCCGACGCCCGCCGAGGTGGAGCTGGCCGAGGAGATCATCGGCCGCGTCGAGCCCGTCGACCAGGTGCGCCTGGTCAACTCCGGCACCGAGGCCACCATGAGCGCGATCCGCCTCGCCCGGGGGATCACCGGTCGCCGCGCCGTCGTCAAGTTCGCGGGCTGCTACCACGGACACGTCGACGCGCTGCTCGCCCAGGCCGGTTCCGGGGTGGCCACGCTCGGCCTGCCCACCAGCCCCGGCGTCACCGGAGCGCAGGCCGCCGACACGATCGTGCTCCCGTACAACGACCTCGACGCGGTGCGCGCGGTGTTCGCCGAACGCGGGTCCGAGATCGCCTGCGTGATCACCGAGGCCGCCGCGGGCAACATGGGCGCGATCGCCCCGCGGCCCGGCTTCAACGCGGGCCTGCGGGAGCTCTGCCACGAGGCGGGCGCGCTGCTGGTGGTCGACGAGGTGATGACCGGCTTCCGGGTGTCGGCGTCCGGCTGGTTCGGGCTCGACGGGGTGGCGGGCGACCTCTACACGTTCGGCAAGGTCATGTCCGGCGGCCTGCCCGCCGCGGCGTTCGGCGGGCCTGCGGCGCACATGGCCCACCTGGCCCCGGCCGGGCCGGTCTACCAGGCCGGCACGCTGTCCGGGAATCCCGTCGCCGTCGCCGCGGGCCTCGCGACCCTGCGGCACGCCGACGCCGACGTCTACGCCGCGCTCGACGCGAATGCCGCGCGGCTGGGCGGTCTGATCGGTGGCGCGCTGAGCGCCGAGGGCGTGCCCCACCGCGTCCAGTTCGCCGGGAACCTGCTGTCGGTGTTCTTCACCGAGGACGAGGTGCACGACTACGCGGGTGCGCAGGCCGCGGCCACGTGGCGGTTCCCCGCCTTCTTCCACGCGCTGCTCGCCCGCGGCGTGTACCCGCCGCCGAGCGCGTTCGAGGCGTGGTTCGTCTCCGCCGCCCTCGACGACGACACGTGGCAGGCGATCGCGGACGCGCTCCCGGCGGCGGCGAAGGCGGCGGCCACGGCCACCGCGCCCGCGGAGGCCGCGCAGTGAGCGGCCCACGCACGGTCGTCCACTTGTTGCGCCACGGCGAGGTGCACAACCCCACCGGCATCCTCTACGGGCGGCTGCCGGGCTTCCACCTCTCGGAGAACGGCCGCAACCAGGCGGAGATCGTCGCGAAGGCGCTGGCCGACGCCGACATCACGGCCGTGATCGCCTCCCCGCTCGAGCGGGCGCAGGAGACCGCGGCCCCGGTGGCGGCGCTCCACGGCCTGGAGGTGCGCACCGACGAGGCGCTGATCGAGGCCGACAACCGGTTCGAGGGCCAGACCGTCTCGGTCGGGGGCGGTGCGCTGCGCAGCCCGCGCCACTGGCCGCTGCTGCGCGACCCGTTCACGCCCTCGTGGGGCGAGCCGTACCTGCAGATCGCACATCGCATGCTGGCCGCCGTGCACCGGGCGCGCGAGCTGGCGGAGGGCCACGAGGCGGTGTGCGTGTCGCACCAGCTGCCGATCTGGACGTTGCGGCGGTTCGTCACCGGGCAGCGGCTGTGGCACGACCCGCGGCGCAGGCAGTGCGCGCTGGCGTCGCTCACCTCGCTGGTGTTCACCGGCACCGAGATCACGCAGGTGCGCTACACGGAGCCCGCGGGGGCCAGCGACCCCGCGCAGACGGGCGCATGATCCGCCTGCTCGCCGCTGTGCTGGCCGCGCTCCTGCTGGCGGGGTGCTCCGCCACCAAGGACGCGGTCGCCACCGGTGGGGAGTTCCAGTTCGTCGCGCCGGGCGGGCAGACCACGATCCTCTACGACCCGCCGGAGAGCCGCGGCACGGTGCCCCGTTTCTCGGGGGAGAGCCTGCAGCGCGACGGCGCCACGGTGGGCCTGGACGACCACCGGGGCAAGGTCGTGATCGTCAACATCTGGGGCTCGTGGTGCGGCCCGTGCCGGGAGGAGATGCCGGGCCTGCAGTTCGTGCAGGACCAGACCGGCGCCGCCGTGCTCGGGATCGACGTCCGCGACGAGCGCCAGGCCGCCGCCGACTTCGTCCGGGACCGCGGGATCACCTTCGACTCGATCTTCGACCCGCCCGGCCGGGTGCTGGCCCGTCTCAGCGGCTACCCGCGCAACACCGTGCCGTCCACGCTCGTGCTCGACGAGCAGCACCGCGTGGCCGCCGTGTTCCTCACGCAGGTCCGCGTGCCCGAACTGATGCCGCTGGTCCAGCGCCTGCAGGCGGAGCCGCCCCCGACCGCCTGAGCTTCGTCGGCTTTCCACTACAAGTCGTAGAACCCGGTGCGCGGGCCCATTAGCACGCGGCCTACCCTCATGGGTGATGGACCCCTCGACGACGCTCGCGGTCTCCGGACCGCTGCTGCTCGCTGCCGCCGTGGCCGTGCTGGCCGGCGCGGTGAGCTTCGCGTCGCCGTGCGTGGTGCCGCTGGTGCCGGGCTACCTCGCCTACCTCGCCGGTCTCGTCGGCGCGGACGCGCCGCCCGCCACGCTCACCGAGGCGGGTGAGCGCCGTTCCGGCCGGTTCCGGGTGGCCGGGGCCGCGACGCTGTTCGTCGCGGGCTTCACGGCCGTGTTCGGCGCGATCCTCACGGGCGTCGTCTGGCTCGCCGACGCGCTCGTGGCCAACGAGGCCGTGCTGCAGCGCGTGGGCGGCGTCGTGATGATCGCGATGGGGCTGGCGTTCGTCGGCCTCGTGCCGGTGCTCCAGCGGGAGAAGCGGGTGCACTGGGTGCCGCGTGCGGGCGTGTGGGGTGCTCCGCTGCTCGGCGCGGTGTTCGGTCTCGGCTGGGTGCCGTGCATCGGGCCCACGCTCGCGGGCGTCGTGGCCGTCGCCGCGGGCACCGGTGGGGGCTCCCTGCGCGGTGTGGTGCTCACCGTGGCCTACTGCGCGGGCCTCGGGCTGCCGTTCGTCCTCATCGCGCTCGGCGCGTCGCGGGCCGTGCGCGCGCTGGGCTGGCTGCGCCGCCACACCCGCGCGATCCAGCTCGCGGGCGGGTCGCTGATGGTGCTGGTCGGGGTCCTGCTCGTCACCGGCGTGTGGGGCGTCCTGCTCGCCCGGCTGCAGGTGTCCGTCGCCGGTTTCGTCCCGGTGCTCTAGATGCCGACGTCCACCGACAGCCCCACCCGCGCGCGCCCGGAGCGCGGCTCGGGGGACCGGCCACCGCCACTCGCGGGGGCGTGGGCGCTGCTGCGCAACACCTGGCGTGGGCTCACCTCCATGCGCACGGCGCTCGTGCTGCTGTTCCTCCTCGCGCTCGCCGCGCTGCCCGGAGCGCTGCTGCCGCAGCGATCGCTCAACCAGCAGCTCGTCGACCAGTACTTCGCCGACTACCCGTGGCTCGCTCCCACGCTCGACCGCCTCGGGTTCTTCGACGTCTTCGCCGCACCCTGGTTCGCCGCGATCTACCTGCTGCTGATGATCTCGCTGATCGGCTGCGTGCTGCCGCGCACCGTCGAGCACGCGGGTGCGATGCGGGCGGCGCCGGTGGTCACCCCGCGCAACCTCGCGCGGATGCCGCACCACGCGAGCGCCACCCTCGACGTCGGCGTCGACGAGGCGGCCGAACGCGTCCGCTCCCTGCTGCGCGGCTGGCGGCGGGCCGAGCGGGAGGACGGGGCCACGCGCACGGTCTCCGCGGAGAAGGGCTACCTGCGCGAGGCGGGCAACCTGCTGTTCCACCTCAGCCTGATCGGGCTGCTCCTCGGGTTCGGCGCCGGAAAGCTCTTCGGCTACGAGGGCCAGGTCATCGTCATGGCGGGCGGTGGCCAGTTCTGCAACACCGGCATCCTCGGCTACGACACGTTCCGGGCCGGGCTGCGCGTCGACGGCACCGACCTCACGCCGTTCTGCGTGCGTCTCGACGACTTCCAGGCCGACTTCCAGCCGAACGGGCAGGCGGAGAGCTTCCGCGGCACGCTCGCCTACCAGAGCGCGGAGGACGTCGAGGCGGGTGTCGAGCAGTGGCGCACCCACCAGCTCGAGGTCAACCACCCCCTGCGGGTCGACGGCAACCGGGTCTACCTGCTCGGCCACGGGTACGCGCCGCGGTTCACGGTCACCTGGCCGGACGGGCAGCAGCGCACCGGCGAGATCCAGTGGCGGCCGGTCGACCAGGCCACCCTGCTGTCCGAGGGCGCGACCAAGTTCGAGCCGCCCGGCGTCACCGACGAGGAGCGGCGGCGCACGTCCCAGCTGGCCGTCACCGGGCTGTTCGCCCCCACGTCCTCCGGCGGCACCGTCGTCACCTCGGTGTTCCCGGCGCTGCTCGCCCCGGAGGTCGCGGTCGACGTGCTGCGCGGCGACCTCGGGCTGGACGACGGCCGCGGCCAGTCGATCTTCCAGGTCGACGAGCGGATGGTCGACTCGGGCGCGCTGGTCCGGGTGGCGCGCGCCAACCTCGTGCCGGGCCAGTCGCTCACCCTCGACGACGGCACCGTGGTCCGCTTCGACGGCGTGCAGAACTGGGCGTACCTGCAGATCAGCCACGACCCCGGCCAGGAGGCCGTGCTGGTCTTCGCCGTGCTCCTGCTGGCGGGCCTCGGGTTGTCGCTGACGATCCGCAGGCGCAGGTTCTGGGCCCGGCTCACCCCGGTCGACGACGGCGCCCGCACCGTCGTCGAGATCGGTGGGCTCGCGCGCACCGATCGCGCGGGCTACGGCGAGGAGTTCGACCGCTTGCGGGCGGATCTGCTGGACGCACCACAGGAGGAGAGTTAGTGCTCGTCGAACTCGCGACCTTCAGCGATCGCCTCTTCGTGGCGGCCGCGGGGGTCTTCGCACTGGCCATGATCCTCCACGCCGTGGAGTTCGCCGCGGCGCGGGCCACCTCGCCCGTGCTGGTGGGCGCGGGCGGGCCGGAGGAGGAGGCACCGGCCGAGGCTCCGGCAAGCGCCCGGCCCGAGCGGTTCGGCCGGATGGCCGTCGCGGTCACCCTGCTCGGCGCCGCCTTGCACCTCGTGTCCCTCGCCACCCGCGGGCTGGCCGCCGAGCGGTGGCCGATGGGCAACATGTACGAGTTCATCTCCGCGATCTGCCTCGCCGCGGTGGTGACGTGGCTGGTGGTGCTGCGCCGCTCGCCCGCGGTGCGCCCCGCCGGCCCGTTCGTGCTGTTCCCCGTGCTCGTGCTGATGGCGCTGGCCGGCTCGGTGCTCTACGTGCCCGCCGGCCCGGTCGTACCCCCGCTGCGCTCGTACTGGATGAGCATCCACGTCAGCACGATCAGCATCTCGTCCGGCCTGCTGGTGGTGGCGGGTGTCGTGAGCCTGCTGTTCCTGCTGCGGCGGTCCGGCCTGCTGCCCGAGGCGGCCGCGAAGCTGCCCGCGGCCGATGCGCTCGACCGGCTCGCCTACCGCGTCACGATCATCGCGTTCCCGCTGTTCACGTTCGCGATCATCACCGGCGCCATCTGGGCCGAGGCGGCCTGGGGCCGGTTCTGGGGCTGGGACCCGAAGGAGACCGTCGCGTTCGTCTCCTGGGTGATCTACGCGGCGTACCTGCACGCGCGGGCCACCGCAGGCTGGCGCACCGGTCGGGCGGCGTGGGTGAACGTCGCCGGCTTCGCTACGATCGTCTTCAACCTCTTCTTCATCAACATGGTCGTCGCCGGTCTGCACTCGTACGCCGGGGTGGGCTGACGCCGAGTGACACGGCTCCACCCGACCGCGACTCGACCCCGGGGAGTCGGCCGACTACCGTCGGCGTCCGTGTGGGGGTTCAACGGTCGACTCAACGCGCTCGGCGGGATGTACTGATGACAGAGCGTCAAACCGGTGACGATCGGGACTACCCGGACGGATCCGTGGGCCGGTACGTCCGTGAACGTTGGGGCGCCACCGGATCGCGGGCCGCATCGGCGCCCGTCGCTCCACCGGAGCCGCCCGCACCCCGCCCCGACCCCGACTCCGACGTGGCGCAGCCGGCCGACACCGGCGCGGGCGACGCCACGATGCCGCAGCAGCTGAGGACCGATCCACCCGCGCCGGAAGCGCCCGCGGCACCGCCGCCCGCAGGCCCCCGCACCCCGCCGCGCGGCACCGCGCGCTGGACCGACCCGGGCGCCGTGGCGGCCCAGGAGGCGCAGCAGGCGCGCAGCAGCCGCGCCGCGCGCCCCGACCTGGCCACCGCACGGGTGCTGGCGCCCACCCGCAGGCCGCCGCAGTCGGGGTGGCGGCGGCTGGTCTACCTGCTGTCCGGCCGGCTGATCAATCCGGGTGAGAGCCCCGCCGACGTCCGCAGGCGCGAGCTCACCGCGCGCGTCAACCGCCCGCTGCTCGGCTGCTACAAGATCGCGATCCTCAGCCTCAAGGGCGGCGTCGGCAAGACCACCGTCACGGCCACGCTCGGCGCCACGTTCGCCTCCCTGCGGGGCGACCGCGTGGTGGCGGTCGACGCCAACCCGGACCGGGGCACGCTGAGCCAGAAGATCCCGCTGGAGACCAGCGCCACCGTGCGCAACCTCCTGCGCGACGCCCAGCGGGTGCGCCGCTACAGCGACGTGCGCGCGTACACGTCACAGGGTCCGTCGCGGCTGGAGGTGCTGGCCAGCGAGCAGGACCCGGCTGTGTCGGAGGCGTTCAGCGAGGACGACTACCGGCGCACCGTCACACTGCTCGAGCACTTCTACAACATCGTGCTCACCGACTGCGGCACCGGGCTCATGCACTCGGCGATGTACGGCGTGCTCGGCCTCGCCGACCAGCTGATCATCGTGTCGTCCGGTTCGATCGACGGGGCGCGCAGCGCCTCGGCCACCATGGACTGGCTCGACGCCCACGGCCACGGCGACCTGGTGAAGAACTCCGTCGCCGTGATCAACTGCGTGCACCGGTCAGCGGGCGGGGTGGACCTCGCGAAGGTGGCCGAGCACTTCGCGGCCCGCTGCCGCACGGTGGCGCGGATCCCGTTCGACGCCCACCTCGAAGAGGGCGCCGAGGTGGATCTCGACCGGCTCGAGCCGGCCACCCGGCTCGCGCTGCTGGAGCTGGCGGCCGAAGTGGCCGACGCCTTCGAGGGGCCACCGGCCTGAGGGCCGGAGGCCGACCGGATCAGGCGCCGGGCGGCTCGTCGCGCCTGCGGACCTTCTCGTCGAGTTGACGCAGGAAGTCGGGATCGTCGTCCGGGCCGCTCACCCGGGGCGTCCGGGACGGCCTCGCGACCAGCCCGCGCCGCTGCGGCTGCGGGAACTCGACGGCACCGGAGTTCATCGCCTTCCACAGCACCAGAGCGATGATCGCGGCGCCGACGAATGCGATGAGGAAAAGCATTGTCGAACCACCTCCGCCGCCGAGGTTAGCCGAGGACGCGCGGTGTGGGCGTGAAGTGCTGTGAGCGGGGCGCGCTCAGGGGCGGGCGGGGGGCAGGGTGGCCTCGCTCGTGAGGTCGGCAAGCATGCTGCGCACCTCGGACTCGCGGAACCGGCGGTGGCCGCCCGGCGTGCGGATCGAGCCGATCCGCCCCGCGGACGCCCAGCGGGTGACCGTCTTGGGGTCGACCCGGAAGAGCGCCGCCACCTCACCGGGGGTGAGCAGACGCTCGTTGTTGCCGGTGTGCGCCGTGATCGACATCCATGACCTCCCAGAAGGCAGTGCTTCCGGGCCATCGTGACACCTCGGACCCCAGGTACTCGAACGGTTGTCCGTAGGTAAAGGGCTCTTCAAGGACGAACCGGACAGGCGTGGCTGCCCGGGACAGTCTCGCGCACCGGTCGTACGCTCGGAGTATGACGACGTCGCCGACACCCACGGACCGGCAGCCGGGGCTGGCCGCCACCGTGGGGCTCTACACGGCCGCGCGCGTCGGGCTGGTGGCTCTCGTCACGGCGCTGCTGCTGGTGGCCGGCGTCCCGTTCCTGATCGCGCTGCTCGTGGCCCTGATCGTGGCGCTGCCGCTGTCGATGGTGCTGTTCCGCGGTCTGCGCGGGCGGCTGGACGCGGCGCTGAACGCCACGCGGGAGCGCAGGGCCCGGGAACGGGAAGCCCTCCGGGCCAAGCTCCGCGGTGACGCTCTGGCCGAGCCGACGGCGGAGGAACCGCTCGTCGCGTCAGACGAACCGGCCGGCCGCGAGGCCGATCGCGGTCAGCAGTGACCAGGCCAGCAGCAGCACTCCGGTCTGGGCCAGCACGCGGATGAGCTTCTTGCCCTCCGCGCCGCCCAGGACGTCCCGGATCGGCAGCACCGCGAACGGCAGGGCCAGCAGCGCCAGCAGCATCGGCCAGCTCCGCAGCGCGGCGCCGATCGACAGCAGGAACGGCAGCAGCATCAGCGCCGCGTAGAGGCGGCGGGTGTCCCGATCGCCCATCCGCACGGCGAGCGTGCGCTTGCCCACCGCGGCGTCGGTGGGGATGTCGCGCAGGTTGTTGGCCACCAGCACGGCGCTCGTGAGCATCCCGACACCGATCGCGGTGACCACGGCGAGCGCCCCCGGCGGGCCGCTCTGCGTCAGCACCGTGCCGAGGACGCCGACGAGGCCGTAGAAGACGAAGACCGCGATCTCCCCGAAGCCCAGGTAGCCGTAGGGGCGGGAGCCGCCGGTGTAGTACCAGGCCGCCACGATGCACAGCACGCCCACGGCGATCAGCCACCACTGCCCGCTGAGCGAGATCAGCGTGAGCCCGGCCACCCCGGCCAACCCGAACGCGAAGAAGGCCGCGGTGCGGACCGTCGCCGGAGCCGCCAGCTGCGACCCCACCAGCCGCAGCGGGCCCACCCGCTCGTCGTCGGTGCCGCGGATGCCGTCGGAGTAGTCGTTGGCGTAGTTCACACCGATCATCAGCGAGACCGCGACGACCAGCGCCAGCAACGCGCGTCCCGGCGCGACGACGCCGTGCCCGATCGCCGCTCCGGTGCCTGCGATGACGGGGGAGAGGGCGGTGGGCAGGGTGCGTGGTCGGGCACCCTCCACCCACTGCGCGATCGTGGCCACCCGTTCACGTTATCGGCCCCGGTAGGGGCATCCGAACGCGCTCCTCGGCTCGCGCGACGCGAGACTCGCCCGCTGAGGTGGGGGACTCGCGCCGGGGGTGGGCGAGTCCCCCGTCTCGGTGGGGCGAGTCTCCCGTCTCAGTGGGCGAGTGCCGCGTCCGTCAGGGCGCGGTGCGGGGGCAGTCGCCGACCTGCGGCGGGTCCGGCACCGCGGCGGCCGCCACGTACTGGCCGGGGCCGACGCGCAGCCAGCCGTCCCGCGCGCACTGCACGGGTACCGACGCCCGGCCCGCCGCGAACCCGACGACCTCGGCCGCCGGGTCCGGGGCGGCGTGGACGTCCGTGGCGTCCCGCACCCGGGCCAGGTGCTCGGCGCCGGTCCACAGGTACTCGACGTCCACCCAGGCGTTGTTCTTCAACCCGAGCGCGTCCCAGAAGAGCCCGTCGGCGAGGTCGATGCCTGCCGGGTTGGCGACCTTGCGGTCGTACTGGTCGCGCCCGCCGTTGTACCCGTCCTGGTGGGCGGCCTGGGCCTGCGGCTTCCCCTGCGGCAGGTCCCGCCACTCCTGGCGCTTCGAGCTCGGGTTCCAGTAGTCGTCGCGGGTGTTCCACGGCCCGACGTCCCAGACGGGGGCGAACGCGCACCGGCCCCGCGCGCACACCCGCACCGAGTAGTCGCTCTTGCCGCGTGGCGACAGGGCTCGGCGGGACGGGAGCGCGACGAAGTGGTCGCGCTCCGCGATCACGTGCCCGTTGGCGGTGCGGCCGCCGACGAGCCCCTCACGGGTGGCGAACACGTGGTAGGAGAGTGCGCTCTCCCGCTCGTCGGACTCGGCACGCCCGGGTGGGGCCGGGACGGCGGTGAGGGTGACCTCGCGCACGGCCGGCCCGTCCGCCGGGTCGCCTGCGAGCACGAGCCGGGCCTGCACCTCGGCGCTCGCCACCGGCAGCGGCACCGCCGGGCCGCTGGGTGCCGGCGCGGCCGGGACCCACTCCGTCCACCCGCCGCCGGGGCGCCGCGCCCGGACGTCGACGGTGGCGGTGGTGCCCGCGGGCACCCGCCCGGTGACGGTGACGGCGACGTGGTCGGTGGCGGCCGGGAGCGTGCGGGCGGGGAAGGTCAGCAGGCCGGTCGGCTGGGCGGTGGCGCCGGTGGGGGCGTCCTCGGTGACGGCGACGAACGCGGTGGCGGGGTCGATCCGGGCCTCGTCCCCGTCGAGCACGACGCCCGCGGACTCGCCGCTGTGCAGGTCAGCGGTCCAGGACGTCGCGGGCGGGTCGGGTTCGGCGGCGGCGGTGGGGGCGAGCGCGAGGCTGCTCGCGAGGCCGAGCAGCGCGGTGGCGACGCCCCACTTCATGTCTCGCCCCCTGGTGCTCGTGTGACGGGTGTGTCCCACGTGGCAGGAGACCGAATCCGATCGGCGGTCGTCAATCAACCCAGCGTGACGAGCCCGAAGGGGTGTAGGCGGAGGTCACCCGTTCCGGGGGTGTGGCGAGCCACCGGTTCGGGCACCGCCGGTGTCGGCGGTGAGCAGCGCGGCCGTGGCCGCCCGATCGGGCTTGCCGATGCCCCGCAGCGGGATCGCCGGGACGGCGCGCAGCACCCGGGGCACCGCGGCCCGGCCGAGCTCGGCGCGCACCGCGTCCCGCAGCCGCTCGGCGCGCGCCAGGTCCAGCGGACCGTCGGCCACCACGGCCGCCGCGACGAGCTGCCCCCACTCGGCGTCGGGCAGCCCGACGACGCAGGCGGCGGTCACCCCGTCCTGCGCCACGAGGACCCGCTCGACGGCGGCCGGGGCCACGTTCTCGCCGCCCGTGAGGATGACGTCATCGGCACGCCCGAGCACCTCCAGGCGCCCATCGCGCCAGCGGCCGAGGTCGCCCGTGCGGAACCACCCGCCGCCGAACGCGGCCGCGGTGAGCGCGGGATCACCGAGGTAGCCGGTGGCGAGGGTGGGGCCGCCGAGCCGGATTCGCCCGTCGGTCTCCAGGTCGACCTGCACGCCGTCGAGCGGGACGCCGTCGTAGACGCAGCCGCCCGCGGTCTCGCTCATCCCGTAGGTCGTGACGACCGGCACGCCCGCGGCGAGGGCCCGCTCGCGCAGCCGCGGCGCGAGGGCCGCCCCGCCGACGAGCACGGCGGAGTAGCCGCGGAGCGCGTCGAGGGCGGCGCCACCGGCGTCGAGGAGCCTGCCCAGCTGGGTGGGCACGAGGCTCGTGCAGCGGCGGCCCGCGCCGAGCTCGCGCGTGGCGGCGGCGAACGCGTCCGGGCGGAAGCCGCCGCGCAGGTCCTGCACCACGGGCGGGGCACCCGCGAGCAGGGCGCGGACCACCACCTGTACGCCGGCCACGTGCTGGGCGGGCAGCGCGAGCAGCCACCGTGCGGTGCCGCCGAGCCGTGTGGCCGTGGCTTGCGCGGACGCCCGCAGCGCGGCCGCGGAGAGCACGACGTGCTTGGCGGCGCCCGTCGACCCGGAGGTCGCGATCACGACCGCGGCCCCCTCGCCCGGCTCGCCCGCGGCGGCGGCGTCCCCCGGCGCGACGGGCAGCACCGCGGGGCCCCCGTCGAGCGCGGCGCGCAGGGCGTCGGCGAGTGCGCGGACGGCGCCCGGCGAACCGTCGACGGGCACGGCCCGCAGCCCGCTCATCGCGCCGTTCCCCGCGTCAGTAGTGCCACGGGTAGGCGGACCAGTCCGGGTCCCGCTTCTGCAGGAACGCGTCCCGGCCCTCGACGGCCTCGTCGGTCATGTAGGCCAGCCGGGTGGCCTCACCCGCGAACAGCTGCTGGCCGACCAGTCCGTCGTCGATCAGGTTGAACGCGTACTTCAGCATCCGCTGCGCCGTGGGCGACTTGCCGTTGACCTCCCGCGCCCACTCCAGCGCCACCTTCTCCAGGTCGGCGTGCGGCACCACGGCGTTGACCATGCCCATGCGGTGGGCCTCCTCCGCGGTGTACGCGCGGCCGAGGAAGAAGATCTCGCGGGCGAACTTCTGGCCCACCTGCCGCGCGAGGTAGGCCGAGCCGAAGCCGCCGTCGAAGGAGCCGACGTCGGCGTCGGTCTGCTTGAACCGGGCGTGCTCGGCGCTCGCGAGCGTCATGTCGCAGGTGACGTGCAGCGAGTGCCCGCCGCCCGCCGCCCAGCCGGGCACGACCGCGATCACGATCTTCGGCATGAACCGGATGAGCCGCTGGCACTCGAGGATGTGCAGCCGCCCGGCCCGGGCCGGGTCGACCGTCTCGGCGGTCTCGCCGGAGGCGTACTGGTAGCCGGTGCGCCCGCGGATCCGCTGGTCGCCGCCCGAGCAGAACGCCCACCCGCCGTCGCGTGAGGACGGCCCGTTGCCGGTGAGCAGCACGCACCCGACGTCGGGGGTCTGCCGCGCGTGGTCGAGGGCCCGGTAGAGCTCGTCGACGGTGCCGGGGCGGAACGCGTTGCGGACGTCGGGGCGGTCGAACGCGATCCGCACGGCTCCGGTGTCCACGGCCCGGTGGTAGGTGATGTCGGCGAAGTCGAAGCCCTCGACCGGGCGCCACGCGG
Source organism: Pseudonocardia zijingensis (assembly GCF_042657305.1). Classification (NCBI taxonomy): domain Bacteria; kingdom Bacillati; phylum Actinomycetota; class Actinomycetes; order Pseudonocardiales; family Pseudonocardiaceae; genus Pseudonocardia; species Pseudonocardia zijingensis. Next base: position 95,072 of record NZ_JBHSKO010000001.1, read on the forward strand.
AGGGGTCGAACAGCTCGGACGGCGAGGCGGGATCCACGACGCCAACCCTATGCCGACGCCGGACGTGGACCTCGCGGCCGCCGGTTCACCGGGCGACGCGCGGGACCAACCGGGCGGCGGCGCCGCCCGACCACTCGACGAGCACGAGCGTGGCGTCGTCGCGCAGCTTGCCCCCGCGGTGCTCGCGCACGGCGAGGGTGAGCCTGCGCAGGGTCTCCGGGGCGGGCAGGCGGTCGGCCGCCGCGCGCTCGGTGTACTCGACGAGGCGCTTGATGCCGAACTCGGCGCCCGTCGCGTCCCGCGCCTCCACCACGCCGTCGCTGTGCAGGAGCAGCAGGTCCCCGGGTTCCAGGTACTCCTCGGCCGGGTCGTTGACCTGCGGGGCGAGCGTCGCGATCCGCCCGAAGGGCGTGCGGCGGGAGCCGCTGAGCGTCCGCACCGCCCGCCCGCTGCGGACCAGCACCGGAGCCGGGTGCCCGGCCACGAGGTAGCTCAGGCGGCCGGTGGCGAGGTCGAGGCGGGCCAGCACGCCGGTGACGAAGCGGAAGTCGGGGAACTGCTCGATGAGCGCGGAGTCGATGCGCTCGGCGAGCGCGGCGAGGCCGAGGCCCTCGCGCCTGCCGGTGCGCGCGGCGGCCAGGGCGACGGAGGTGGTGAGACCCGCGGTGAGGTCGTGCCCGGACGCGTCGAAGATCGCGAAGTACGCGTCGGTGGCCCCGATCGCGTAGTCGAAGGCGTCGCCGCTGACCGCGTAGGCCGGTTCGAGGACGGCGGCGATCGCCAGCGACTCGTTGCCGACGGTGAGCGGCGGGAGCAGCTGCCAGAGCAGCTCGCCCGCCACCGACATCGGCTTGGTGCGCCGGGCCGTCATGAGGTGGTCGCTCTGGCGCAGCTTGGACGCGAGCACGTGGGCCAGCGTCCCGCAGATGATCGTGCACCACTCGCCGAGCCGCGGGTCGGCGGCCGCGGGTGAGCCGGGCGGGACGAGCACCCGCATCAGCCCGAACCGCTCCACGCCGTCGACCAGCGGCACCCAGAGCACGCGGCGGTCGTCCTCGCGGCCCTCCAGCACCGATCCCAGCTGGTAGGCCCGGCCGGGCAGGGTGCCGTCCACCCGCACCGGCTGGGCGCCGGTGGAGCGCAGCGGGCGCAGCACGACCTGCTCGTGGTCCACCAGGTAGACGTCCGGGCGCAGCTGCAGCGGTGCCAGCACCTCGTCGAGCGTGCCCGCGATGCGGTCGCCGGTGAGCAGGTTGGACCGGTCGAGCAGCTCGAGCAGAGCCTCGTGCCAGGGTTCGCCCGAGTCGCTCCCGGGTGGTGACCCCGGCAGGTGTGCCTCCATCCGTGCCCCCTCGGTGCTCGCTCGGGGACCCCCGTGCGGGGCGAGCGCGAGGAGCCGGTCCGGTCAGGCCGCAGCGTAAGGGGTGCGCCGGGCCCGATCCAGGGGATCCGGCACCCCGGCGGGTCCACCTGATCCATCGATCAGTGCCTCCGGATTGACGCGTGACACCCCGGGTGCAACTGTCGGGAAATCCTGTCCCTCGGCGTCGAGAGGATCATGATGGCGACCGCGAACAAGGTGACCGTGATCCCCTGTGGAGCGATGACCGCCGACCTGACCTGGCTGTTGCTCAAGCCGGGCCGGTCGATCACCGATCGCCACCACCGGGACGCACCCCCGCCGTGGGTCGACGTGCCCAGCCACTGCGTGCTCGTCGAGACCGACGAGGGCAAGCTGCTGTGGGACACCAGCTGCCCGCGGGACTGGGAGGAGCGGTGGGGCCCCACCGGCCTGCAGGACTTCTTCCCCTACGACAACGTGAGCGAGGAGGAGTACCTCGACTCCCGCTTGAACCAGCTGGGCGTGGGCCTCGACGAGATCGACTACGTCGTGCTGTCGCACCTGCACTTCGACCACGCCGGCAACGCCCAGATGTTCAAGAACACCCCCGCGAAGCTCGTGTGCAACCAGCGGGAGAAGGACTTCGCGTTCGGGTTCGACGGACTGTTCACCGGCGCGCACCTCAAGACCGACTACGAGGGCCTCGAGTTCCAGACCGTCAGCGGTGACACCGAATTCCTGCCCGGCGTCACACTGATCGAGACACCGGGCCACACCGTCGGCACCATGTCGATGCAGGTCGACCTGCCCGACACCGGCACGATGATCTTCACGTCGGACGCCGTGTACATGGGCGAGAGCTACGGGCCGCCCGCCACGCCGGCCGCGATCGTCAACAACCTCGAAGACTTCTACGCGTCGGTGGAGAAGCTGCGCGGGATCCAGGAACGGACCGGAGCCCAGATGGTCTTCGGCCACGACGCCGAACAGATCCACCAGCTGCGCACGGCACCGGAGGGCTCGTACACATGACGGCAGCGGACCTGTCCGAGGAGACGATCTTCACCTGGGGGGCGCCGCCCCTGAAGTTCGGCGCGGGCGCGTCGGACGAGGTCGGCTTCGAGATGTCGGGTTACGGGGTGCGGCGCGTCCTGATCATCACCGACCACGGGATCAACGGCCTCGGCATCCCGCAGCGGATCGCCGACAACCTGCGCCGCTACGACATCGAGTCGGAGATCTTCGACGGCGTGCACGTCGAGCCCACCGACGACTCGATGAACAAGGCCACCGAGTACGCCCGCGTGCAGGGCCCGTGGGACGGCTTCGTCGCGGTCGGGGGCGGGTCGGCCATCGACACCGCCAAGGCCATCAACCTGCTCACCACCCACCCCGGTGAGCTGATGGACTACGTCAACAAGCCGATCGGGGCCGCGAAGACGCCACCGGGGCAGCTCAAGCCGCTCATCGCGATCCCCACCACCGCGGGCACCGGCTCCGAGTCCACGGCCATGTGCGTGCTGGACATCCTGTCCATGAAGGTCAAGACCGGGATCAGCCACTGGCGGCTGCGGCCCACCCTGGCCGTGATCGACCCGCTGCTCACGATGACCCTGCCGCCCGAGGTCACCGCGGCGTCCGGGATGGACATCGTCTGCCACGCGCTGGAGTCCTACACCGCGCGCTGGTACACCACGTTCGACCGCAAGAAGCCCGAGGAGCGGGTGACGTACTGCGGCTCGAACCCGGTGTCCGACCTGTGGTGCGAGAAGTCCCTCGCGCTGCTCGCGCAGTCGTTCCGCGACGCGGTGCACCGGGGCGCCGACGACGTCGAGGCGCGGTCGAACATGATGATGGCGGCCACGTTCGCCGGGATGGGCTTCGGCAACTCCGGCGTGCACATCCCGCACGCCAACGCCTACCCGATCGCCGGGATGGTGAAGGACTACCGGCCCGCGGGCTACCCGCAGGAGGAGCCGATGGTGCCGCACGGCCAGTCCGTGTCGCTCACGGCGCCCGAGGCGTTCCGGTTCTCCTTCGAGAGCGCCCCGGAACGGCACCTGCGGGCCGCCGAGATGCTGGACCCCCGCGCGGACAAGGTCAACCACCCGCGCGAGCAGCTCCCGTCCGTGCTGATCTCCCTCATGCGCGACATCGGGATCCCCAACGGGATCGGTGGCGTCGGCTACACGGAGGCGGACGTGCCCGACCTCGTGCCCGGCACGATGAAGCAGCAGCGTCTGCTCGCCACCTGCCCGAAGACGCCCACGGAGGACGACATCGCCGACATCCTCACCAAATCCGTCGAGAACTGGTGAGACGCCGTGCCGATCTACGTCTACCGGTGCGACTGCGGCGAACGCTTCGAACGGCTCGTCGGGCTCGACGCGCCGGCCCCGGGATGCCCGGCCTGCGGCGGCACCCCGCAGAAGATCCCCGCAGGCCCGAGCCTGCTCGGCCAGGCAGGCACGGGCCTCGCGAAGGAGCAGATGCCCCAGACGTGGCGTGGCACCTACAACGGCGACCGCGAGTACGTCACCGGCCTGCGTCGGCAGTGGGACAAGCGGCAGCGGCTGGAGGCGAAGCACCCGGAGCTGGCCGGTGACCAGCGGCCGATCATCGCGCACGAGGGCCGGTTCCACGGCGCGCCACTGAGGGCGGGCGACCCGGTGCCCGGCCACGGCCACGGGCATGGGCACGGGCATGGGCATGGGCACGATTCGCCGACCCCGAAGCCGCCCGCTGCGAAGCCCCCCGCCGACGGTTCAGGAACGCCACGTTCCTGAACCTGGAGGACAGGAACGTGGCGTTCCTGAACCTCGGGGACCGCACCATAGGGTTCCGCCCATGCGGAGAGCGCTCGTGCTGGGCGGCGGCGGGATCACCGGGGTCGCGTGGGAGCTCGGGATGCTGTGCGGCCTGCGCGAACGCGGCATCGACCTTGCAGGCGCCGACCTGATCGTCGGCACCTCGGCGGGGGCGATCGTGGGCACCCAGCTCGCCACCGGCGTTGATCCCGAGGAGCGCTACGCCGCCCAGGTCGTGCCGCCGGACGGTGAGGTCGCCGCCGCGCTCGGCGCCGGCACGGTGGCGCGGCTCGCCCTCGCCGCGCTGGCCGGCGGCCGGGATCCGCAGCGGGTGCGGGCACGCATCGGGCGGTTCGCCCTGCGCGCCCGGACCGGCCCCGCGTCGGAGCGGATCGAGGTGATCGGACGGCGGCTCCCGGTGCACGAGTGGCCGCAGCGCGACCTGCGGATCACCGCCGTGGACGCGCACAGCGGCGAGTTCGTCGTGCTCGACCGGCACTCGGGTGCGCCACTGGTGGAGGCGGTGGCGGCGAGCTGCGCCGTGCCCGGCGTCTGGGCGCCCGTCAGCACGGGCGGGCGGTTGCTCGTCGACGGTGGCCTGCGCTCGCACACCAACGCCGACCTCGCAGCCGGGTACGACCGGGTCGTGGTGCTGGCGCCGACCGTGCGCGCGATCGGTCCGATGATCGGGGTCGCGCCGCAGGTGACGGCGCTGCGGGCCGAGGGAGCGCGGGTGGCGCTCGTGAGCCCCGACGCCGCGGCGGTGGCGGCGATCGGGCGCAACGTGCTCGATCCGGCCCGCCGCGCGGCCGCCGCGCGCGCCGGGCGGGCCCAGGCCGCGAACGCGGCCGCCGAGGTGGCCGGCGCGTGGCAACGGGTGGGTGATGGGGATCGCCGGTAGGCGCGCCCCGGTGGGGGTAAACAGAAGTCATGTCGCAGGTACCCAACATCCGCCTCAACAACGGCGTTCAGATCCCGCAGTTCGGGTTCGGCGTCTTCCAGATCGAGCCGGCGAGGACGGCGGAGGCCGTGCGCACGGCTCTCGACGCCGGATACCGGCACATCGACACGGCACAGGGGTACGGCAACGAGGAGGGGGTCGGGCAGGCGGTCCGTGAGTCCGGGATCCCGCGTGACGAGATCTTCGTGACCACCAAGCTCGACAACAACCGCCACGGCTACGACGAGGCCATCGCCGCGCTCGACGAGAGCCTGCGGAAGCTGGGCCTCGACCACGTCGACCTCTACCTGATCCATTGGCCGCGGCCGCACGCCGACCGCTACGTCGAGACGTGGCGGGCGTTCGAGAAGATCCTCTCGGACGGCAAGGCCCGCTCGATCGGCGTCTCCAACTTCCAGGTGCCGCACCTCGAGCGGCTCGCCGCCGAGACCGACACGGTGCCGGCCGTCAACCAGATCGAGCTGCACCCGTGGCTCGCCCAGCGCGAGCTGAAGGCCTACCACCGCGAGCACGGCATCGCGACCGAGGCGTGGAGCCCCATCGGCAAGGGCGGCGACCTGCTGCGGGACGAGCGGATCGTCGCGCTCGGGGAGAAGTACGGCAAGAGCCCCGCCCAGGTGGTGCTGCGCTGGCACATCCAGCAGGACAACATCGTGTTCCCGAAGTCGGTCACGCCCTCGCGGATCCGCGAGAACATCGACGTGTTCGACTTCGAGCTCAGCGCCGACGACGTCGCCACGATCGACGAGCTGGACTCCGGCACCCGCCTCGGCCCGGACCCCGACACGTTCGGCTGACCCGCCCCACACTGCGGGCCCGGCATTGCACGCCTACCCTGGCGCGGCATGTTGGCAATCACCGATACGGCGGCCGAAGCCATCAAGACCCTGACCACCGACGCTCAGCTGCCGGACGGGGGCGGGCTGCGCATCTCGGCCCCCGACCCCGAGCAGGGCCTGGAGCTCTCGCTCGCCGGGCAGCCGAACACGGACGACGTCGTCCTCGCAGGCGACGGAGTGAGCGTGTTCCTCGAGCCGGTGGTCGCCCAAGTGCTCGACGACAAGGTGCTGGACGTGCAGCCGGTTGCCGGCCCCGACGGGGGCCAGGAGCTGCGCTTCGCGATCGGCGTGCAGGACCAGCCGGAGGCCTGACCACACCCGACCCGACGGCGGGCGGCCCGATGCGGGCCGCCCGCCGTCGTACGTCCGCAACTCATCAGACAGGTAGTGTTCGGTTGTGGAACACCGCTACCTCGGCCGTTCAGGCCTGAAGGTCTCCGAGATCACCTACGGCAACTGGCTCACCCACGGCTCCCAGGTCGAGAACGACGCAGCGGCCGCCTGCGTGCGCGCCGCCCTCGACGCCGGGATCAGCACGTTCGACACGGCTGACGCGTACGCAGGCGGCGCCGCCGAGACGGTTCTCGGCGAGGCGCTGAAGGGCGAGCGCCGGGCCTCGCTGGAGATCCTCACCAAGGTCTACTGGCCCACCGGGCCGAAGGGACCCAACGATTCGGGCCTGTCGCGCAAGCACATCATGGAGTCGATCGAGGGCAGCCTGCGGCGCCTGCAGACCGACTACGTCGACCTCTACCAGGCCCACCGCTTCGACCACGAGACGCCGCTCGAGGAGACGATCCAGGCGTTCGCCGACGTCGTCCGGTCCGGCAAGGCGCTCTACATCGGCGTGAGCGAGTGGACCGCCCAGCAGCTGCGGGACGGCCAGGCGCTCGCCAAGGAGCTCGGCTTCTCGCTCGTGTCCAACCAGCCGCAGTACTCGATGCTCTGGCGGGTGATCGAGGCCGAGGTCGTTCCCGCCTCCGAGGAGCTGGGCATCAGCCAGATCGTCTTCTCGCCGATCGCGCAGGGCGCCCTCACCGGGAAGTACCGGCCGGGCGCCGCGCCGCCCGCGGGATCCCGCGCCACCGACGAGAAGGGTGGGGCGACCATGATCCAGCGCTGGATGGACGACGAGACGCTCACCCGCATCCAGGCGCTCGCGCCGATCGCGTCCGACCTGGGCCTCTCGATGGCCCAGCTCGCCGTGGCCTGGGTGCTGCAGAACGCCAACGTCGCGTCCGCGATCATCGGTGCGAGCCGCCCCGAGCAGGTCACGGACAACGTCAAGGCCAGCGGCGTGCGCCTGGAGCCCGACGTCCTGAAGCGCATCGACGAGGCCCTGGGCGACCGCGTGGAGACCGACCCGGCGAAGACGCAGTCGCCCTCGACGCGCCCCAGCTGAGGCCCCGCGCACCCTGGCATCGGGGGGCGGGTCGGCTCACCACGGGACAGGCCCGGACTCCGCGAGGTAGGCGCCGGTCGGCCCGTCGCCGGGCAGGGTGGCCAGCTGTACGGCGATCGCGGCTCCGTCGGCGGCCGTGCGCGTGACGCCGGGGATGCCGGCGGTGAAGTCGGTGACGCAGGGGCCGGGGTCGGCGGCGTTGACCAGGATCCCCTCCGGCCGCAGCTGCTTCGCGTATTGCACGGTGATCTGGTTGAGGGCGCTCTTCGACGGTGAGTAGCCCAGCCAGCCGGGCATACGGGCGAAGTAGTGGGCGGGGTCGCTCATCCGGGCCAGCGACCCGACGCTCGAGGACATGTTGACGATCCGCGCCGCGGTCGACCGGCGCAGCAGCGGGAGGAACGCCTCGATCACGGCGATCACCCCGAAGACGTTCGTCTCGAACACCGCCCGGACCACATCGATATCGGTGCCGCCGGGTACCTGTGCAGCCTGGCTCCCGGAGATGCCGGCGTTGTTGACGAGCACGTCGAGGCGGCCGAACCGGCGCTCGACCTCCACCGCGGCGGCGGTCACGCTCGCCGGGTCGGTGACGTCGAGGGCGAGCGGATGGACGTCGCCGCCGGCGGCCTGCAGCGCCGACACGGCCTCCTCGCGTCGGCCGGCGTCGCGGGCAGCGAGCAGGACGGTGGCGTCGAGCGTGGCGAGGCGAGCGGCGATCTCCCGGCCGATCCCCTTGTTGGCGCCGGTGACGAGGGCGATGGTCATGGGACCAGAACATCAGCGGAGCCCGCGCGAAGGGAAAGACCGGTTCGTCGCTGATCGATACCCTCGCGGTATGGGTGAGCTGGAGACCCGCGAGTTGCGGTACTTCGTGACCGTCGCGGAGGAGCTGCACTTCGGCCGGGCGGCCGAGCGGCTCGGCATCGCGCAGCCCCCGCTGTCGCGGGCCGTCCAGCGGCTGGAGCGGCGGCTGGGAGTGTCGCTGCTGGTCCGCACGAGCCGCCGGGTCGAGCTCACCGCTGCGGGCGAGGTGCTGCTCGCGGAGGGGCGCGCGGTGCTGGAGCGCGTCACGGCCGCGGAGCGGCGCACGCGGCGGGCCGGGCAGCGCGGCCTGGTCGTGGTGGTCAAGCCCAGCGGGGACGGCGGCCTCCTGCCGGACGTGCTGGCCGCCTACGAAGAAGACCCGGACGCAGCGCTCGCGGAGATGCTGATGTGCGGTATGGGGGAGCAGGCCGGGCTGCTGCGCGCCGGGCGCGGCGACGTCGCCCTGCTGCACGTGACGGAGCGGACCGATCGGACCGGCCTCGACAGCCACGAGCTCCTCGTCGAACGGCAGGTCGCGGTGCTGCCCGTCGGCCACCCCCTTGCCGCGCGGGCCGCGCTGCGGCTGGCCGACCTCGCGGGCGAGCAGGTCGTCGGCGGGGGCGGGGAGCTGCCGGTTCGCGACAGCGGGCAGCTGGTGCAGCTGGTCGCGCTGGGGCGCGTGGTGGCCGTGCTGCCCGAGTCGATCCGGAGCCGGCTGGGTCAGGACCTGGCCGCGGTGCCACTGTGCGACGCGCCGACCGTCGCGCTGCACGTGGCGTGGCCGGAGGGGAGCACGTCACGTGCGGCGGCCGCGTTCGTCCGGGCCGCGGTGAACGTCGCCGACCGTCACGCCGTGGCGAACGCCCGCGGTGAGGCCCTCTCCCCCGGAGGCGCCGAACGCCAGCATGGTGGCTTTACTGGCACATTGCGCCAGTAAAGCCACCTTGCTGGCACAAGGGGGTGGGGTGGCGGGGCCTCAGAGCTCCGTGAGCCGGCCCGCCTCCACCCGCCAGCGCCGGGTGCTGCGCATCGACTCCAGCATGCGCCGGTCGTGGGTGACCAGCAGGACCGTGCCGGGGAAGGAGTCCACGGCCTGCTCCAGCTGTTCGATCGCGGGCAGGTCGAGGTGGTTCGTCGGCTCGTCGAGCACGAGGAGGTTCACCTCGCGGGCCTGCAGGAGGGCCAGGGCGGCGCGGGTGCGTTCGCCCGGCGAGAGGGAGGCGGCGGGGCGCGGCACGTGCTCGGCGGTGAGCCCGAATTTGGCGAGCAGCGTGCGGACGTCCGACTCGGCCCAGTCGGGCACGGCCTTGCCGAACGCGCGCACCAGCGGCTCGGGGCCGAGGAACAGCCCGCGTGCCTGGTCGACCTCGCCGACCCGTACGCCCGAGCCGAGGCCCGCGCTGCCCTCGTCCACGGGAATGTGCCCCAGCAGGGCCCCGAGCAGGGTGGACTTGCCGGAGCCGTTGGCCCCGGTGATGATCACGCGGTCGGCCCAGTCGACCTGGGCGTCCACCGGACCGAGCACGAACGACCCGCGGCGCACCACCGCGCCCGTCATCGACGCCACCACAGCGCCCGAGCGCGGCGCGGTGGCGATGGTCATCCGCAGCTGCCACTCCTTGCGCGGCTCCTCCACCACCTCGAGCCGCTCGATCATCCGCTGTGTCTGCCGGGCCTTCGCGGCCTGCTTCTCGCTCGCCTCGGCCCGCATCTTGCGGCCGATCTTGTCGTTGTCGGTGGACTTGCGCCGCGCGTTGCGCACACCCTGGGCCATCCAGTTGCGCTGCATCTGCGCGCGATCCTTGAGGCCGGCGAGCTTGTCGTCGTACTCCTCGTACGCCTCGCGGGCGTGCCGGCGCGCCACCTCGCGTTCGACGAGGTAGGCATCGTAGCCGCCGTCGTACACCCCGACCTGCTGCTGGACGAGGTCCAGCTCCACCACGCGGTTGACGGTGCGGGAGAGGAACTCCCGGTCGTGGCTGACGATCACCGCCGGGCTGCGCAGGCCCTGCACGAACCGCTCGAGGCGCTCCAGGCCGTCGAGGTCGAGGTCGTTGGTGGGCTCGTCGAGCAGCAGCACGTCGTAGCGCGAGAGCAGCAGCGCGGTGAGCCCGGCCCGCGCCGCCTGGCCGCCCGACAGGGAGGTCATCTCGGCGTCGAGCCCGGTGCCGAGCCCGACCTCGGCGGCGACCTCCGCGGCCCGCTCCTCCAGGTCGGCGCCTCCGAGGGAGAGCCAGCGGTCGAGGGCGGCGGCGTAGCGGTCGTCCGCCCCCGGCGCACCCGAGCCGAGTGCCTCCGCGGCCGCGTCCATCGCGGCCTGTGCGTCGGCGACGCCCGTGCGCCGGGCGAGGAACGCGGCCACCGTCTCGCCGGGGCGCCGGTCCGGCTCCTGCGGGAGGTGCCCGACCGTGGCGTCGGGCGGGCTGACCAGGACCTTGCCGTCCTCCGGGTCCTGCTCGCCCGCGAGCAGTCGCAGCAGCGTGGACTTCCCGGCGCCGTTCGCGCCGACGAGGCCGACGACGTCACCGGGGGCGACGACCAGGTCGAGCCCGGAGAACAGGACGCGGGCGCCGTGACCGGCGGCGAGCCCGGTGGCGTTGATCGTGGCGCTCATCTCGGCGTCAACGCTACTTGCCGCCGCGACCGGCTTTCGTCGTGGCTAGGGTCGTGGGCATGGCCGATGCCCTCGTGCTCCCGGGCGGCCGGTTCGGGCCCGCGGCCGGCCTCCTGTGGTACGCGGGGGAGGTCGCCGGCATGCGCGGGGCCACTGTCCACCGCCACTGCTGGTCGCTGGAGCCGCCGGACCCCTTCGAGCCCGGGATCGAGGGCTGGGTCTGCGACGAGGTCGCGCCCGTCCTCGACGAGATCGGCGGCAGCCCCCTGCTGATCGCGAAGTCCCTCGGCACGAACGCCGCCGCGCTCGCCGCGGATCGCGGACTGCCTGCGGTGTGGCTCACCCCGGTCCTGACGACGCCGTGGGTCGTGGCCGCGCTGCGCCGCGCCACGGCGCCGTTCCTGCTCGTGGGCGGCAGCGCCGACCGGTTGTGGGACGGCGCGGCGGCGCGCGATCTCACACCGCACGTGCTGGAGGTCGAGGGCGCAGACCACGGCATGCAGGTGCCCGGTCCGCCGATCGGCACGATCGAGGTGCTCGGCCGGATCGTCGTGGCGGTGGAGGAGTTCCTCGACGCGATCGGCCTGCCCGACCCGGCGCCGCGGGCTCAGTCCCAGCAGAGGCAGAAGGGGTGGCCGACCGGGTCGAGGTAGACCCGCCAGTTCTCGTCCTCGCCGGGCTGGTGCTCCGGCTTGCCCGCCCCGATGGCCAGGATCTGGCGCTCGGCCTCGTCGACGTCGTCGACGGTGACGTCGATGTGGAACTGCTGGGGCCTGTCGTCGCGGGGCGGCCAGGCAGGCGGCTGGTAGCCGTCGGCGCGCTGGAAGCTCAGCTTGAGGTCGGGCTCGCCGCGCAGCGACACCCACTCGTCGTCGGCGTAGGTGATCTCGCCGCCGAGCAACCCGCGGTAGAACTCGGCCAGCGCCCGAGGGTCGGGGCAGTCGAGCACAACGGCACGCAGTCTCGCGATCGCTGCCATGCCTTGCAGTGTGCCAGTGCGTGATCGTCGCCGGGGCTACTGTGCCCGACATGGATCTCGACGGGACGTTCTCGTGGGAGGGGCGCAGGATCGCGTGGGGTCGCGCGGGGTCCGGGCCCGCGGTGGTGTTCTGCCACGGGACGCCCTGGTCGTCGTGGCTGTGGCGCCCGTTCGCCGAGGCGTTGAGCACGGAGTTCACCGTGTACCTCTGGGACATGCCGGGCTACGGGCGTTCCTCGAAGGACGCCGGCCACACCGTCGACTTCGAGGCGCAGGCCGCCGCGTTCACGGCGCTGCTCGACCACTGGGGCCTCGACCGGCCGCACGTCGTGGCCCACGACTACGGCGGCGCCGTGTCGCTGCGCGCGCACCTGGTGCACGGTGTGGCCTACGCGTCGTTGCTGCTCACCGACGTCGTGGCGATCCCGCCCGCGGGCTCGCCGTTCTTCCGGCTCGTGCAGCAACACCCCGACGTGCTGTCGCGGGTGCCGCCCTACATCCACGAGGCGCTCGTCCGGGCCTACATCGCCGATGCGAGCCACCGCGAGCTGCGCGAGGACGACCTCGCCGCACTCGTCACGCCCTGGCTCGGCGAGGAGGGGCAGCCCGCCTTCTACCGCCAGATCGCCGCGTACGACGAGCGCTATCTGGTGGAGAACGAGGCGCTGCTGGGCCGGATCGACATCCCGGTGAACGTCGTCTGGGGCGTGGAGGACACCTGGATCCCGATCACCACCGGGGAGCGGCTGGCCGCCGCGATCCCCGGTGCCGGCTTCACCCGGGTCGAGGGGGCGGGGCACCTGATCCAGCTCGACACCCCGGTGGTGCTGGCCACGGCGCTGCGCACGTGGCTGGCCGCGCGCCTCAGCCCGCCAGCAGGTCCAGCGTGAGCGCCGCCGACCAGCTGAAGTCCTGCACGCCGCGGCCTTCTCCCGTGCGCGGGTCGAAGTACTCCCGGAAGCCCTCCTGGCGCACGGCGCTCAGCATCGCGGCCCGCAGCGCGGTGGCCTCCGCGTGCCTGCCGTGGCGTTCCAGCCCGCGCAGCACGAGCCAGCTCGTGTTGATCCAGGCCGGGCCGCGCCAGTAGCGGGTGGTGTCGAAGGCAGGGCCGGTGAGGTCGTAGCTGGGCAGCGGGACGCGGTCGTTCAGCGCGAACCGCGGGCCGGTCACGCCGGCCACCAGCGCGTCGACGACGCCGTCGGGCAGGTCGAGCACGAGCGGGGCGAGGCCGCCGACGCAGTGCGCGGAGACCTGTTCGCCGTGGCGGTCGAGTGCGAAGAAGTGCCCGGCCGCGGGGTCCCAGCAGCGGGCGAGCAGGGCGTCGCGGAGGGCGGCGGCGCGTGCGCGGTGCAGCTCGGACGGTTCGCCGACGACGTCCGCGATCTCCGCGAGGGCCTCCTCCGACCAGGCCAGGAGCGCGTTGAACAGCGGGTCGACCGCGGTGAAGAGGTGCGCGCCGGGTTCGTCGCGGTAGCCGTGGTCGCGGTAGGTCTCCACGATCGCGACGTAGCGCGAGTAGTCGGTGGCCGTGGGGCGCTCGGCGGCGTCGACGTGGTCGAGGTCGCGGCGCCGGTGCCCCGCCAGCGCCTCGACGTCGGCGGGCACGCGCGCCAGCTCGGCGTCCCACGCGGGTGAGTTGTCCTGGCCCGACTCCCACGGGTGCGCGATCGTCACGAGGCCGTGGCCGTCGGAACGAGCGCGCAGCAGGTGGTCGTGCTGGGCCTTCAGACCGGGGTAGAGGTGGCGCAGGAAGCGCCGCCCGAGGGTGGGGGCCGCGCGGTGCACCTCGAGCGCGGCCACCGCGTGCACCGGCGGCTGCACGATCCCGGACGTCTCCCGCCGCGGGGCACCGGGCGCCTCGCGGGAGCGCCAGAAGTCGGGGCCGGGGAAGTAGGCGTCACGGGCGACGGCCGGGTTGAACACGATCTGCGGCACGCGCCCGTCGGCCCACTGCGCGGCGAAGAGCGACTCCAGCTCCCGGCGGCCGCGCCCGGGCGAGGCGTGCGCCCACCCGATCGCGATGAACGCGGAGTCCCAGCTCCACTGGTGCGGGTAGAGACGCCGTGACGGCACGGTGTGGCCGCGTTCCCAGTTGCCGTGCAGCACGGCGATGGCCCGTCGGCGCAGTTCGGCGTCACGCACGGGTGAACCTCATATTTATGACGCTAGCACTGCGCAAATACGCCTGAACATCATGCAAAAATGACCCGGTCGGCGGTTGAAGATCGCCGCGCGGACCCGGTTCACTGGGCGCGACCAGCGTCGATCGGGGGGCAGTGATGAGGACCGTGACCCGCCGCGCCGGAATCGCCCTCGGGCTCGTCACCGCCATGGCGGTGACCGCCTGTGGGGGCGGAGGGGACGACGGCGGAGGTGATCCGAACACGATCACGGTCTGGACCGCCGACACGCTGCCCGACCGCGTCGCCGCCACGCAGGCGATCATCGATCGGTTCACCGCGGAGACCGGCATCCAGGTCGAGCTCGTCGGGGTCGAGGAGGACCAGTTCATCCAGACCCTCACGGCGTCGGCGGCCGCCGGGGACCTGCCGGACGTGATCGGCTCGATCCCGCTGTCGTCCGTGCGCACGCTCGCCACGAACGACCTGGTCGACACGGAGTCCGCGGCCGCGGTGGTGAACGAGCTGGGCCCCGACACCTGGAACCGCACGGCGCTAGAGCTCACGCGCGAGGGCGACGAACAGCTGTCGGTGCCCAGCGAGGCCTGGTCGCAGCTGCTGTACTACCGGCGCGACCTGTTCGATGCGGCCGGGCTCCCCGCGCCCACCAGCTACGACGCGATCCTGAACGCGGCACGCACGCTCCACTCTCCGCCGGTGGTGGGCTTCGTCGGCGCCACCGCCCCCGGCGACGCCTTCACCCAGCAGACGTTCGAGCACATCGCCCTTGCCAACGGGTGCCAGATGGTGGACGCGGCGGGCGAGATCACCATGGACAGCCCGCAGTGCGTCGCGGCGTTCGACTTCTACCGGGAGCTGATCACCGACTACTCGGTGCAAGGCGCCCAGGACGTCGACAGCGTGCGGTCGAACTACTTCGCGGGCCAGGCGGCGATGGCGATCTGGTCCACGTTCCTGCTCGACGAGCTCGCCGGCCTGCGCAACGACGCGAAGCCCACCTGCCCCGAGTGCGCGGCCGACCCGACGTTCCTCGCCACGAACACCGGCATCGTCACCGCGCTGCAGGGGCCCGACGGCACCGAGCCCGCCCAGTTCGGCGAGGTGATCTCGTGGGCGATCACGGCCGAGGCGAGCGCCGAACCCGCGCAGCGGTTCGTGCGGTTCATGATGAGCGACGGCTACGTCGACTGGCTCGCGTTCGCCCCGGAGGGCAAGTTCCCGGCCCGCACCGGCAGCGCGCCGGGCGCCACCGACTTCGTCGACACCTGGGAGACGCTCCCGGTGGGCGTCGACACCGAGGGGCCGCTCGACCAGTTCTACCCGCAGGACGTGCTCGAGGCGCTCGCCACCGGCCCAGAGGCCTTCACCCGCTGGGGCATCACCCAGGGGCAGGGTGACCTGATCGGCGCCTCGCTCGGCGAGCTGCCGGTGCCCGCCGCCGTGGCGGCCGTGACCAGCGGCGGCACCGACGCCCAGGGCGCCGCCACGCAGGCCGCCGACGCCCTCCGCGCGATCCAGGACGGCCTGCGGTGACGGGCGCGGCATGAGCACCGGCACCGGGGTGCGCCCGCCCGGCACCGCTCCCGTCGAGGAGCGCAGTGCCGGCCGCACGCTCGCCCACGCCGACGCGCGCGCCGGAGTCGCGCTGATCTCGCCGACGCTGGTCGTCGTCCTCGTGATGGTGGTCGTCCCCATCCTCTGGACGGTGCTGCTGGCGTTCCAGCGGCTGCGGCTGCTCAACCTGCGCAGCTCGGGGCTCTTCGGCGAGTTCACGCTCGGCAACTTCGACAACGTCTTCGCCGCGCCGGGGTTCTGGAGCGCGCTCGCCACCACCCTGACCTACTCCGTGCTCGGCACGGCGGGCGCGATCGGGCTCGGTCTCGTGGCGGCGCTCGCCCTGCGCAGGCCCTTCCGCGGCCGCGGGCTCGTGCGCGCGGTGATGCTGCTGCCCTACGTGGCGCCGATCGTCGCGGCCACCTTCGCGTGGACCACGATGCTCAACCCGCAGTTCGGCGTCGTGAACCACTGGGGCACCCGCCTGCTCGGCTGGGACGAGCCGATCGCGTTCCTGTCCCAGCGCAGCAGCGAGGTATCGGTGCTCGGCATGACGATCGGCGTGCCGACCGCACTGTTCACCGTGATCGCCTTCGAGGCGTGGCGCTCGTTCCCGTTCGCCTTCCTGTTCCTGACGGCACGGCTGCAGGCGGTGCCGGCCACGCTGGAGGAGGCGGCCACCGTGGACGGCGCCACCCTCACCCAGCGCTTCCGGTACGTGGTGCTCCCGCAGTTGATGCCCACGATCGCCGTGCTCGCCGTGCTGCGGTTCATCTGGACGTTCAACAACTTCGACGACATCTACCTGCTCACCGGTGGCGGGGCGGGCACCGAGGTCGTGGCCGTCTCGGTGTTCAACGCGCTCACCGCACGCGGGGACATCGGCGGGGCCGCGGGGCAGGCCCTCGCGCTCGCCGCGATCCTCGCCGCGCTCATCGGGCTCTACCTCTGGCGGTTCGCCCCCCGCGAGGAGGGTGCGTGATGGCGACGATGAGCCGCGACGCCGTGGAGACCCGCGTGTTCGGGGTGCTGCGGGTCGTCACGATCGTGTTCCTGCTGGCCATCACGATCTTCCCGTTCTACTACACCGGCCTGCTGTCGCTGCGTCCGTTGGACCGGGTGCTGCAGGACCCGGGTGCGCTGTGGGTCCCGCCGTCCGAGCTGGACCTGAGCAGCTACGGCAGCGTGGTGGCGCCGCCGAGCGCGGGCGGGCAGGGTTTCCTGGGCTTCATCGTCAACAGCGCGCTCGTGGCGCTCGGCACCGTGGCCGTCACGCTGCTGATCGCGCTGCCCGGGGCGTACGCGGTGAGCCGCCTGCGGTTCTTCGGCCACCGGCAGGTGGGCGTGCTGTTCCTGGCCGTCTACCTGTTCCCGCCCATCCTGCTCGCCGTGCCGCTCTTCGTGTTCTTCACGCAGGTGGGGCTGCGCGGCACGCTCGTCGGGCTGTTGATCGTGTACGTCTCGCAGGTCGTCGCGGTGTCGATCTACATGCTGCGCAACTACTTCGACACCGTCCCGGTGAGCCTCGAGGAAGCCGCCGCCATCGACGGGTGCACGCGGCTGGGCGTGCTGCGGCGGATCAGCCTGCCGCTGGCGATGCCGGCGATCATCGCGAACGCCCTGTTCATCTTCATGATCGCGTGGAACGAGTTCCTGTTCGCGCTGCTGTTCCTCATCGAGGAACGCGACCGGTGGACCGTGTCGCTGGGCCTGTCCCAGCTCGCCGGCAGCATCGAGATCCCCACCACCGTGCTGATGGCCGGCTCGGTCATCGTCACGATCCCGGTCGTCGTCGTGTTCTTCGCCAGCGAGAGACTGCTCACCGAAGGGCTCACGGCAGGCGCGGAGAAGGGGTAGGGGCAGGGATGTCGGTGGACGACCCGGACCGGGTCGGGCCCGGCAACCCGGTGTCGGCGGGCCGGCTGCTGCTGCTCGTCCGGCGCGGCATCGCCACCACCCGGCGCGACCTGATCCGGGTCACCGGGCTGTCGCGCTCCACCGTGACCCAGCGGGTGGACGCGCTGCTCGGCGCCGGCCTGCTGCGCGAGTCGGCGGGTCCGGCCGAGGGCCGGGGCCGCCCGGCGGGCACCCTCGCGTTCGACGAGTCCTCCGGGCACGTGCTCGTCGCAGGAATCCACCGCGACGGCGTCGAGCTCGCCGCCGTCGACCTCGGCGGTCGCGAACTGCACCGCAGCGCGCTCACCGTGCCCGTCGCGGCCGGGCCGGAACCGGTCCTCGACGCGGTGGAGGCCGGGCTGGATGCGCTCGTCGCCGACGCCGAACTCGACCCCGACCGCACCGTGGCACTCGGGGTGGGGGTGCCCGGGCCGGTGGACGTCGCCGTCGGCCGCGTCATGCAGCCGCCCGTGATGCCGGGCTGGCACGACCACCCCGTGCGCGACCAGCTCGCCGAACGGCTCGGCGTGCCGGTCTTCGTCGAGAACGACGCCAACCTCATGGCCCTCGGCGAGCAGCGGGCGCACTGGCCGGACGTCCCGTCACTGCTGCTCGTCACGGTCGGCAGCGGCATCGGCGCCGGGATCGTGATCGACGGGAGGCTGTACCGCGGCATCGACGGCGGGGCGGGCGACATCGGCCACATCCGGATGTACGGGCACGAGGAGCGCTGCGCCTGCGGCGCGACGGGCTGCCTGGCCGCCGTGGCCTCCGGGGACGCGCTCGCGCGCACGCTCGCCGCGCTCGGCAAGGACGTCCGCGGCGTCGCCGACGTGCGCCGGCTCGTGCACGAGGGTGATCCCGACGCGATCGCCGCCGTCCGCACCGCGGGGCAGCTGGTGGGTGAGGTGCTCACCACCGTCGTCTCCGTGCTGAACCCGGAGATCCTCGTGCTCGCGGGCGAGATGGCCGAGACCAACGAGTACTTCGTCACGGGCATGCGCGAGGTGATCTACCAGCGCTCCCTGCCGCGGGCCACCCGCCACCTGCGCGTCGTGAGCACGCCGTCGGGCGACCGCGCGGCCGTGCGGGGCACGGTGGAGCTGGTGGTCGACGAGGTGTTCGCCCCCGCCGCCGTCGACGCCCGCCTCGGCACCCCGCGCTGAGCGCGCAACACGGCCCGCGAAACGGGAGACTCGCCCTCTTGGTGGCGAGTCTCCCGTTCGGAGGCGCGAGTTGCGCGATGCGTAGGCCGCCGGCGGCTACTGGGGGACGGCCCAGGCGGGGAGGAGGCCGGAGTCGAGGTAGGAGACCACCGCGACGGCGCCCGCGGCGGCCCAGGCCTGGGGGCGGCAGGCCGTGGGGTAGCTGCGGGCCTCGCCGTCGATCTCGGCGTAGAGCTCGGGCAGCCGATCGTCGAACGCGGCCGCCGCCGTGACCAGGCCCTCGCCCAGGGAGCGGGCGACGTCGTGGCGGCCGACCCCCGCGAGGCCGAGCACGGCGATCGCGGTGTCGTGCGGCCAGACGGAGCCGCGGTGGTAGGTCAGCGGGTCGTAGCCGCCGGTGGTGCTCGACAGCGTGCGCAGGCCGCGGCCGCCGTCGAGGTCGGGGCGCGCGAGCCGGTCGGCCACGAGGTGGGCCTCGTGCGGCGAGAGGATGCCGGTGCTGAGCAGGTGTGCCATGTTCGACGCGGGCCCGGTGACGGCGCGGCCGTGCCCGTCGAGGGCGATGGCGGGGTAGCGGCCGTCCGGGTCGTCGATCCAGAAGTTCTCGCGGAAGCGGTGGGCCATCCGCTCGGCCCAGTCGCGCCACTCGTCGGCGCCCGGGCGGTCGAACTTCGCGAGCAGTTCGGCACCCCCCCGCGGCGGCCGCGTACGCGTAGCCCTGCACCTCGCACAGGGCGAGCGGCTGGCCGGCGATCGTGCCGTCGGCCCACCGGACGGCGCCCTGGGAGTCCTTCCAGCCCTGGTTGGCCAGGCCGCCGCCGGAGGAGCCGCGGTAGCTGAGGAACCCGTCGTCGCCCGCGGTGCGCCGGATCCACCCGAGGGCGGCCTCCAGGTGCGGGATGAGCTCCACCACCTCGTCGTCGGCAAGCCCGGCGCGCCACGCGTCGTGCAGCAGGCAGCACCAGAGCGGGGTGGCGTCGACCGTGCCGTAGTAGCGCGGCGGCAGGTCCAGGCCGCCCGCGCGCAGCCCGCCGGGCCGGAACTCGTGGATGATCTTGCCGGGTTCCTCCTCGCCCCGTGGGTCGTCCACCTGGCCCTGCCGCCGGGCGAGCACGCGCAGCGTGCCGCCCGCCAGCTCGGTGGACAGCGGCAGCGCCATCCGCGCTGTCCACAGCGAGTCGCGCCCGAACAGCGTGCAGAACCACGGGCTGCCGGCGGCGGCGAAGCGGTCGTCCGGCGCGTGCGGGTCGGCGAGCAGGAGGCCGTCGAGGTCGTCCAGGCTGCGCCGCACCAGCGCCGCGCGCGGCCCGCCTGCGGCCTGCGCGTCCGCCTCCCACGGGATCGGCGCGGCCGGCCGGAAGTCCTCGGGCCCGGGGTCGGACGGGGTGAGGACGAGCCGCAGCGTCCAGCGCTCACCCGGCGCGAGCGACACCGGCCAGGCGAGCACCGCGTCCGGCCCGTCGACTACGGCCTCGCCCGCGGCTGGGGTGGCGGTGAGCGTGGCGGACACCCCGTCGCCGGTCCAGCGCACCCCGCCACCGTGGACGGTGGGCGGCACGTCGGCGAGCGGCACCCCGGACTTCACGACCGGGGTGGGGGCGAGGTCGCTGCGGGCGTGCAGGGTGAGCCGCAGGGTGACAGGTGCGTCGGCGGTGCTGTGCAGGGTGATCTCCTCGACCGCGGTGCGGTCGGCGAGCTGCCGTTCGCGGCGCAGCCGCACGCCGGGCCACCCGGCTTCGAACGACGCGCGGCCGGCCCCGTGGAGGCCGGCCGTCGTGGCGCGCATCTCGACGCCGTCGACGCCGAGTTCGAGCCGGTTGCAGAAGCGCGTGTCGCCGACGTAGAGACCCTGCGCGCCGTCGGCGCGGACCTGCCCGTCCGGGTCGGAGAGCAGCTCGGCCGGGGCGGCGAGCACGGTGAGCAGGTGGTCGAGCGTGGTCTCGCCAGGACGGTCCGTGGCGGGCGGGGAGCTGGGCATGGATGGAACTCCTGGTCCGGGCACCTGGTGGTGCCCACCGCGGTCGAGCCGACGCTACGCCGCGCACCTGCCGGGGCGCCGGGAGGGCAGGATCCCAGCATGACCGAGACCTACGTCACGTTCCCGGAGGACTTCACGAGCGGGCTCGCGGTCGTCGCCCATCCGGATGACCTGGAGTACGGCGGTGCGGCCGCGATCGCGCGGTGGACGGCGCAGGGATGCTCGATCGCCTACCTGCTGGCCAGCCGTGGTGAGGCCGGCATCGACTCGCTGCCGCCCGAGGAGTGCGGTCCGTTGCGGGAGGCCGAGCAGCGGGCCGCCGCGGCCGAGGTGGGGGTCGACGTCGTGGAGTTCCTCGACCACCCGGACGGGTTGATCACCTACGGCCCGCAGCTGCGCCGAGACATCGCGGCCGCGATCCGCAGGCACCGGCCGGAGGTCGTGATCACCGTGAACCACCACGACACCTTCCCGGGCGGGCACCTCAACATGGCCGACCACCGGGCGGTGGGGCAGGCCGCCATCGACGCCGTGCGGGATGCGGCGAACCGGTGGCTGTTCCCCGAGGCCGGGGAGCCGTGGGCCGGGGTGCGGCAGGTGCTCGTGCTGGCCTCGCCGCTGAGCGGGCACGCGGTCGACGTCGAGGAGGCGTTCCCGCGCGGGGTGGCGTCGCTGCAGGCGCACAAGGCGTACCTGGAGGCGCTCGGCGGGCCGATGGCCGACCCGGAGCAGTTCCTGCGCCGTGCCGCGGAGGAGGCGGCCGCCCGGCTCCCCGGTTCCCGCCTCGCCACGGCCTTCCAGGTCATCGAGACATAGGCTCGGCCTCGTGAACCCGTCGACCGAGCACGCGCGGTTGGTCGTCGACGAGCTGGTGCGGTGCGGCGTCACGGACGCGGTGCTCTGCCCCGGCTCGCGCAACGCGCCGCTGGCGTTCGCGCTGCACGCCGCCGACGCGGCGGGCCGGGTGCGGCTGCACGTCCGGATCGACGAGCGCACGGCGGGTTTCCTCGCGCTGGGGCTCGCGCTGCGGTCGGGGCGCCCGGTGCCGGTGTGCACGACGTCGGGCACGGCCGTGGCGAACCTGCACCCGGCGGTGCTGGAGGCGTCGCACGCCGGGGTGCCGCTGCTGGTGCTGAGCGCCGACCGGCAGCCGGAGCTGATCGGCACCGGGGCCAGCCAGACGATCGACCAGGTGGGGTTGTTCGGCGGTGCCGTGCGGCTGGCCGTGAACGCGGGTCTCGACGACGCGGCCGGGCGCAGGCGGGCGTCGATCGCCCGGCTCGTCGCGGCGGCCACTGGCGTCACCGGCGGCCCGCCCGGCCCGGTGCACCTGAACCTGCCCTTCGCCGACCCGCTGGTGCCCGACGACGCCGGTGCGGGCTCCGTGGGCCGGCCGGGGGACGAGCCGTGGACGCGGGTGGCGCCGGTCGCCCGGCAGACGGGCCCGCTGCCGCTCGACCCGGTGGCACCCACGCTGGTGATCACCGGTCACGGGGCACCGGAGGGCCTGCTGGACCTCCCGGTTCCGGTGGTGGCCGAGCCCGGGTCGTCGGCGTGGCCCGCCGCGGTGCGCACCGGGCCGTGGCTGCTCGGCGCGGCGCCGGGATTGCGGCCGGCGCAGGTGGTGGTGGCGGGCCGTCCCACGCTGCACCGGCCCGTGCAGCGCCTGCTCGCCGACCCGGAGGTCGCTGTCCACGTGCTGGCCGACCCGCGCGGCATGCCCTGGCCGGACGTCGCGGGCAGCGCCCGGGCGGTGGGGAGCCTGCCGCCGCTGCGCCCGGACCGGTCGTGGACCGACCGCTGGCAGGCTGCGGACGCCGCCGCCGCCGAAGCGCTCGACAAGGCCCTCGACGACCCCGCGGCACCGGGTGGGCTCCGCCTCGCCCGGGAGCTGGTGGCCGCGCTGCCGCCCGGGGCGCAGCTGGTGCTCGGCTCGTCCAACCCGGTGCGGGACGTGGCGCTCGCCGCCGTCCCCCGCCCGGGGCTCACGCTGCTGGCCAACCGGGGCGTCGCAGGCATCGACGGCACGGTCTCCACCGCCGTGGGCGCCGCGCTGGTGCACGACGGGCCCGCCTACGCGCTGCTCGGCGACCTCACGCTGCTGCACGACACCACCGGCCTGGTGATCGGGCCGGACGAGCCGCGCCCCGACCTCACGATCGTCGTGCTCAACGACGACGGCGGCGGCATCTTCGGGCTGCTCGAGCAGGGCGCCCCGGAGCACGCCGCGTCGTTCGAGCGGGTGTTCGGCACCCCGCACGGCGTCGACGTGGCCGCGCTGTGCGCCGCCGCCGGCGCGGGGCACGTGCGGGTGGACGTGCCCGACGTCGCCGCGGCGCTCGCACCGGCACCCGGGGTGCGGGTGGTGGAGGTGCGGGCGAACCGTGCCGAGCTGCGACAGGGGCACGCGCAGCTGCGCGCCGCCGTCGAGGCTGCGGTGGCCGAGGCCCTCTGAGCCCGGGGAGGGGTCAGGCCGACTCGGCCTCGGCGGCCTCCAGCTTGCCGATCGCCCACTGCGCCCAGCCGTGCACGGCCTCGAACTGGCGGGCGCCGAACTCGGCGGCGAGGTAGCCGAACCCGTCGGCGCCCGGGGGGATCGCGGCGGGGACGTCGTCCATGATCTTGCGCAGCCGGGTGCCCTCCTCGGCCGCGTGCTCGACGATCCGGCGCAGCACGACCAGGGCATCGGCCGGTTCGAGCGCGGAGAGCAGGAACATGCGCAGCACCTCCTCGTTGCGCACCTTCCCCCGTCGTCGCGGCGTGAGCACCCACTCCCGCAGTTCGGCGTAGCCCTCCGGGGTGACCGAGTAGGTGCGGCTGCCGCGCGCACCCTCCTCGGTGACGGTGACGTGGCCGCGCTCGGCGAGGCGGGCCAGCTCCGGGTAGATGCTCGTGTGGCCGGCCTGCCACGCGTAGCGGCCGAGATCGGCGGCGAAGGCCTTGGTGAGCTCGTACCCGCTGCGCGGTTGGACGGCGAGCAGCCCGAGCAGCGCGTGCGACAGCGACATGCCGGAAGCTTACATGTCAAAAGTGGCACGACAGTATTGACATGTCGAGTTCGACAGGTGCATCCTCCTCGCCGTGACCAGCACCCCGCCCCTGCACGTCACCGGCCACCTCGCGCCCGTCGCCGACGAGATCGACGGGATCGACCTCCCGGTGCAGGGCGCGATCCCGCCCGAGCTGGTGGGGCGGTACCTGCGCAACGGGCCCAACCCGCTGCCCGGTGAGCCCTCCGCGCACTGGTTCACCGGGCACGGCATGGTGCACGGGGTGCGGCTGCGCCACGGGCGCGCGGAGTGGTACCGCAACCGCTGGGTGCGCACGCGGGCGCTGGCCGGCGAGTCGCTGGTGCGCGCCGACGGCACGATCGACCACGGGGTCGGGCACGCGAACACGCACGTCATCGAGCACGCGGGCCGGATCATGGCGCTGGTGGAGAGCAGCTTCCCGTACGTGCTCACACCGGAGCTGGACACCGTCGGCACCTGCGACTTCGACGGCCGGCTCACCACGGCGATGACGGCGCACCCGAAGACCGACCCGGTGACCGGTGAGCTGCACTTCTTCGGTTACGGGATGCGCCCGCCGTACCTGACCTACCACCGGCTGTCGGCGGGCGGCGAGCTCGTGGAGAGCGCCGAGATCGAGGTGCCGGGCCCCACGATGATGCACGACTTCGCCATCACCGACCGGCACGCGGTGTTCCTCGACCTGCCGATGACGTTCCAGCTCGAACGGCTCGGCCGGGGCATGCCGTACGGCTGGGACGACCGCTACGGCGCGCGCATCGGCGTGATGCCGCTGGACCGGCCGGGCACCGTCCGCTGGTTCGACGTGGAGCCGAACTACGTCTTCCACGTCGGCAACGCCCACACCGACGCGGCGGGCCGGGTCGTCCTCGACGCCGCCCGCTACGCCGCCGCCGACGCCGTTGCCATGTGGGACGGGCTCGGCACCGATCCCGCGGGCCTCGCGGCCGACGCCGCCGCCACCGGGTCCGCCCGCCTGCACCGCTGGGTGCTCGACCCCGCCACCGGGGCCGTCACCGAGAGCCCGCTCGACGACCGCGCCGTGGAGTTCCCCACCGTCGACGACGAGCGCGTCGGCCGGGAGGCCCGCTACCGGTATGCGGTGGCCGACTCGCGGGGCCGCGCCGGGATCGTCAAGTTCGACGCCGCCCACGGCACGCGCGCGGAGCACGACCTGGGCAGCGACGCGGTGGCGGGCGAGGCCGTGTTCGTGCCGTCCGGCGCGCCGGACCGGACGGAGGACGACGGCTGGCTGCTGTCGATCACCACCCGCCGCGACGGCAGCGCGTCGCAGCTGCTCGTGCTCGACGCCACCGACGTGGCCGGTCCACCGGTGGCCGCCGTGGAGCTGCCGCGCGGTGTGCCGTCCGGCTTCCACGGGTCCTGGATCGACGACGCCGACCTGGCGCCGCGGTGAGCGCCGCCGCCACGGAGGAGAACCGGGACGCCGTCGAGTTCCGGCCCGCGGCGATGATCCGCGGGCTCGGGTTGGACATCGGCCTGCCGCTGGCCACGTACTACGCGCTGCACCTCGCCGGGGTGGCGGACTGGCCCGCGTTGCTGGCGGCCACGGGGGTGGCCGCGCTGCGGATCGGCTGGGAGGTCGTGCGCCGCCGCAGGCTGAACCCGTTCGCCTCGCTCATGCTCGTGGTGTTCGGCGTGGGCCTGGTGCTCACGTTGGTGAGCGGCGACGAGCGGTTCCTGCTCGTCCAGGACTCGATCACCCTGGCCGGGGTGGCGCTCGTGTTCCTGGTGACCAGCAGGTGGGGCACCCCGCTGACGCTCGCCGCGATGCAGAGCTTCAGCCCGCACAAGGCCGAGGCGCTCACCGAGGCCTTCCGCTCGAGCCCCGAGGTGCGCCGCGGGGTGCGGGTCAGCTCGGCGGTCTGGGGTGGCGGGCTGCTCGCGCTCGCGGTGGTGCGGGTGCCGCTGATCTACCTGCTGCCGGTTCCGGTGATGGTCGGCCTGGGGACCGTCCTCACCGTCGTGACGTTCGCCGCTCTGATCGGCTGGAACGTCTGGTTCGTCGCGCGGGCCCGTCGCGGGGGGTGACGGGTCCGCGCGGCTCCCGCCGCGGGCTCAGCCCTGCGGGGTGTCCTCCAGGGCGTCGCGCACCGCGACCATCTTCGCCGCGGCCTCGCGCACCTCGGTGTCCGGATCCGAGTCGGCCACGATCCCGCAGCCGGCGAACAGGCGCGCGACCGGACCGTCCAGCTGGGCGCAGCGCAGGGCGATGCCGAGCTCGCCGTCGCCCTCGCCGTCCATCCAGCCGACCGGACCCGCGTAGCGGCCCCGGTCCATGCCCTCCAGCTCGGCGATGAGGTCGAGCGCCGCGTCGCGGGGGGTGCCGCCCACAGCGGCCGTGGGGTGCACGGCGGCGGCGAGCTGCAGCAGCGAGGCGGGCGACTGCGGGTCGAGCTTGCCGTGCACGTCGCTGGACAGGTGCGACACGTTGCGCAACGCGATCACCGACGGCGTCTCCGGCACGTCGAGAGTGCTGCACATCGGGCGCAGCGCGTCGGCGAGCGAGTCGACGGCCAGCGCGTGCTCGTGCCGGTCCTTGGCCGATCCGAGCAACCGTCCGGGCAGGTCGTCGGTCTCGCCGGGCCAGATCGTGCCGGCCAGCACCCGGGACGAGACGGTGCCCTCGGCACGGCGCACCAGCAGCTCGGGCGTGGCGCCGACGAGCCCGTCCACGGAGTACGACCAGCAGGTGGGGTAGCGCCGCGCGAGACCGGCGAGCAGGAACCGCGGGTCGAGCGGGGCGTCGGCCACCGCGAGCAGGTCGTGCGCGAGCGCGGCCTTGTCCAGCTCGCCCGCCCGCATCCGGCGCACCGCCTCGGCCACCGCCTGCCGGTAGCCGGCCACGGGCAGCTTGCCGTCGGCGAACCGCAGAGCACCGCTCGGGCGGACCGGGGTGACGGCCCGTACGGCGGGCGGACCGTCGCCGGGCGAGAACTCGGTGATCCACGCGACGCCGTCGCGGCGGCCGACCAGCACGCGCGGGACCACGAGCACCGAGCCCGGCGAGGCGTCGCTGAAGGTGAAGCTGACGAACGCCACCGGGCCGGTGCCCGGCAGGCCGACCTCGTCGCTGACCTGCAGCCCCGCGCGGAAGGAGCGCCACCAGGCGTCGGCTTCGGCGAACCGGTTCTCACCCGAGACCGTCAGCCGGGCGACCTCGCCCCAGCCGACGAGGCCGTCGGGTCCACGGACCCACGACAGCGGGTTGCGGTCGTCGGGAAGCAGCTCGAGCAAGCCGCCCGGGTTGCCGACGAGCCTGGTTCGCACGCCCAACCCGGTAGGTAGCGGGGCGATCGTCACGAATCCGAGGGTAGGAGGCCGTTGGCGCTCGTGTGCGCCCGACCCGGGAGGTACCGGCCACACCGGGCCGTCAACCAGGCCTCATACGATGGGGGACGTGACGAGTGGCACGCAGACGACAGGCGGCCGGCGCCCCCGCGCGGTCGACGAGCTGGCATCGCTGCTCCGCCCGGTCGCGCAGTTCGCCTCCACCCGGTCCGCCGAGATCGTCGCAGGTGTCGCTGTGCTCGCCACCGTGCTCGGCCTGCTCGTCGTGGCCGGTGCGGCCGCTGACGACCGCGCCATCTCGGCCAACCCGGGCTACGCCCAGGCCGAGGTGCTGGAGGGGTCCACCTTCGCGCGCACGGTCGTCCGGTTCACCGTGGCCAGCGGCGAGATCGTGGTGCCGGAGAAGGGGGTCTTCTACCCCTCCGGCCTCCAGGTGGGCGATTCGGTGGCGGTCGAGTACGACCTCGGCAACCCCGAGCTCGTCCGGGTGGCCGGGAGCAACGCGTTCAGCGAGGCCGTCCCGCTCCTGCTCGCGCTCCTCGCGGTGTGGGCGGTGCTGGGTCCGATCGCGCTGTGGCTGCGCCGCCGTCGCCGCGCCGCGGCCGGCTGAGCGGGGGCTACCCGGTGGCCGCGCGCCACCAGCCGAGCACGGCGTCGAGCGCGCCCGGCACCGCCACGATCATCGTGTCGCGGGGCAGCGGGTCGGGCCGCCCGTCCCCGTCGACGACCACGGCGCCCGCCTCGGCCGCGAGGCAGGCGGCGCCCGCCACGTCCCACTCGCGGTGGCCCTCCAGCACCGCCGCCACGGCGTGCCCGAGGGCCACCTGGGTGACCGCGAGCGCGGACGAGCCCAGCGAGCGGATCCCGGCGTGGCCCGCGGCGGCCTGCCGCGTGAAGCCGGCCGTGCGGTCGGGGCCGAGCTCGGCGCAGATCAGCCCGCCAGCGGGGGCACGGGGCACGACCCGGACCGGCACGCCGTTCGCCCGCACCCCTCGACCGCGGGCGGCGGCGTAGATCTGGGCCCGGCTCGGGTCGGCGATCACCCCCACGACCGGCCCGGAGGCGTCCACCAGCGCGAGACTGTAGGCGCACCACGGAAATCCCGCGACGTAATTCGCGGTGCCGTCCACCGGGTCCACCACCCACCGGTACGGGGCGCGGTGCGCGCCGGGATCGGCGCCCTCGGTGAGAGCGCCGTACTCCTCGCCGACCACGGGCACGCCCGGGAACTCGGCGGCGAGCACGCGGCGGGTGTGCCGCTCCAGGGTCCGGTCGGTGTCGGTGACCCAGTCGAAGGGGTTGGCCGCGGGCGCGGTCCCGTCGGGGCGCTCCCGGCCGGCGGTGGCCGTGATCACCTCGGCCGCGTCGTTGGCGAGCCGCCCCGCCACCTCGAGGGCGTGGGACAGCAGTCCCGCCTCCACCGGGAGCGGGGCCGGGGGCGCTCCCGGATCCTGCTGGACGGTCATGTGGCCCGAGCGTCACCGGCTCCGGTGTCCCCGGTGCGTCCCGCAGGTGACGTGCCGGCCAGCACCCGGCCAACTGTGTGCCGGACACGGGGAATTGGCCCCCCGTTCGGGGCGATGCCACCGGGGAGATCCCCGGCCGGAGCACGGTGCCACCGTGCGCGTCGCGATCGTCTCCGAATGCTTCCTCCCAGTGGTCAACGGCGTCACGAACTCGGTGCTCCGGGTCGTGGAGCACCTCACCGCCGCGGGCCACGACGTTCTCGTCGTGGCCCCCGGCGCGGACGGCCCCACCGAGTACGCGGGCGCGCCGGTCGTGCGGATCCGGGAGATGAACCTCCCGGTGGTCTCGTCGATGCCGGTCGGCGTGCCGAGCAGGCGCGTGCTGACGGCCCTGCGCGAGTTCGGGCCGGACGTCGTCCACCTCGCGGCGCCGTTCGTCGTCGGCTACCGGGGGCTCGCTGCGGCGCGCAGGCTGGGCATCCCGACGGTCGCGGTCTACCAGACCGACGTGGCGGGCTTCGCCGCCTCCTACGGCCTCGGCCTCACCGCCCGCGCGGCGTGGCGCTGGACGTGCCGGCTGCACGGCCTGGCCGACCGCACGCTCGCCCCGTCGAGCTGGGCCACCGCGGCGCTGCGGGCGCGCGGCGTGCCGCGGGTGCACCGGTGGGCGCGCGGCGTCGACACCCGGCGCTTCACCCCGTCGAAGCGCGACGAGGGGCTGCGCGCCGAGTTGGCCCCTGGCGGTGAGCTGCTGGTGGGGTACGTGGGGCGGCTGGCGCCGGAGAAGCAGGTGGAGCGCCTCGCCACGCTGCGCGGGCAGCCCGGCACGCGGCTCGTGGTGGTGGGCGGCGGGCCGAGCGAGGAGCGACTGCGCGCGGCCCTGCCCGAGGCGGCGTTCCTCGGCTTCCGGGAGGGCGACGAGCTCGCCAGCATCTACGCGTCGCTGGACGTGTTCGTGCACACCGGGCCGTCGGAGACGTTCTGCCAGGCCGTGCAGGAGGCGCTCGCGTCCGGCCTGCCCGTGGTGGCGCCGGACGCGGGTGGCCCGCGCGACCTCGTGCTGCCCGGCCGCACCGGCTTCCTGGTGCCACCACACCCCGAAGGTGCCTCGGCGGACGACCCGGTGGCGCGGGCCGCGGACTCCGAACTGCGAGCCGCCGTGGCGGCGCTCGCCGACCCGCAGCTGCGCCGCCGGTTCGGGGAGGCCGCGCGCCGCTCGGTGCTGCGCCGCACGTGGTCGGCCGTCTGCGACGAGCTGCTCGTGCACTACGCCGAGGTCATCGGCGGGCGCGCGGCAGCGGCCGCATAGCCGGGGGCCTGGTTGCGGATCGTCCAGCTGGCCAACTTCTACGGCCCGCGCTCCGGCGGGCTGCGCACCGCGCTGCACCACCTCGGCGCGGGCTACCGGGCCCGGGGGCACGAGGTCGTGCTGGTGGTGCCGGGTCCGCGGGGTGCCGACGAGCTCCTGCCCTCCGGGATCCGGCGCATCACCGTGGCGGCGCCCCGCCTGCCCGGCACCGGCGGCTACCGGGCCGTCGACCCGTGGCGGGTGCAGCGGCTGCTCGAACGGCTGCGACCGGACGCGATCGAGGTGTCCGACCGGTTGACGCTACGCGGGCTCGGCGCGTGGTCCGCCCGCCACGGCGTGCCGAGCGTGGTGCTGTCGCACGAGCGGCTCGACCGGCTGCTCGCGCAGTTCCTGCTCCCCGCCGCGGCCGCCCGGCGCGTCGCCGACGTGGCGAACGCGCGCATGGCCGCCGCGTACGACACGGTCGTCTGCACCACGTCGTTCGCGCGGGCCGAGTTCGACCGGATCGGGGCGCGCAACGTCGCCCAGGTGCCGCTCGGCGTCGACCTGGTGGCGTTCTCGCCGCTGCACCACGACCCCGGCCTGCGGTCCGGGCTGGCCGCGGGCGCCGACACCCTCCTCGTGCACTGCGGCCGGCTCTCGCCGGAGAAGCACCCGGAGCGCAGCATCGACACCGTCGCCGCGCTGCGGGCGGCGGGTCACCGGGTGCGGCTGGTGGTGGCGGGGGACGGTCCGCGCCGGGCCGCGCTCGAGCGGCGGGCCGCCGGGCTGCCGGTGACGTTCGTCGGGTTCGTGCGCCACCGCGGGCAGCTCGCCCGGCTGCTGGCATCGGCCGACGTGTCGCTCGCCCCCGGCCCGCACGAGACGTTCGGGCTGTCGGCGCTGGAGGCGCTCGCCAGCGGCACGCCGGTGGTGGTGTCGGCGTCCTCGGCGCTGCCGGAGATCGTCGGCCCGTCGGGCGCCGCCGCACCCGACCGGCCCGAGGCGTTCGCCGCGGGCGTCACCACGCTGCTCGCGGCCGACGAGGCGGCCCGCCGCGCTGCGGCCCGGGCGCGCGCCGAGCAGTTCGGCTGGCCGGCCGCGGTGGCCGGGATGCTGGGCACACTGGCCGCGTCTTGACGCCGCGCGCCTATCGGGGCTGCCCGGCGAGGGTGTCCAGCCAGTGCAGCAGGAGCGCGGTCTCGGGCTCACCGAGCTCGGCCGGGCGGTCGCGCAGCACGGCGGACAGCTGCAGCGCGGCCACCACGAGCGGGTCCCGGTCGCCGGGGGTGGGGGCGTCGGCGGCGCGCTCCGGCACGAGCAAGGCGGCGTGGACGGCGTCGCGCACCCGCCGCGACAGCTCCGGGTCGGGGTAGTTCTCGGGCTGGGTGACCAGGTTGAGCGCCACCCCGATGTTCGCCGACATGATCATCTGGGCCGCGGTCTCCGGGTCGACGCGCAGCACGCCCGCGGCCGCGCAGCGGTCGAGGACCTCGCGCAGCAGGCGCATCGCCTCCTGGGCCGCCGACGGGACGGTGGCGAAGCCCGGGGAGAACATCAGCCGGTAGACGGCCGGGTGCGCCATGGCGAACTCGACGTGGGTGTCCCACCCGTTGCGCAGGTCGACCACCGGGTCGGCCGACGGCGCGGCGGCGCGCTTCGTGGCCAGGTAGCGGTCGAACCCGTAGTCGACGAGCGCGCTGAGCAGGCCGTTCTTGTCGCCGAAGAGGCGGTACAGGACGGGCGCCCCGACTCCGACCTTGTCGCACACCGCCCGGGTGGCGATGTCGCGGTCCGGTGAGGCGTCCAGGAGTTCCTCGGCGGCGTCGAGCATCCGCGTGCGCATGTCCACGCGGCCATCGTAGCGCCACTAACGCTGAGAGATATCGGTGTTACGCACGTCATAGCGTCGATCCTTGGAAACCGTAGCGAGGTTACGACGGCGAGGTTAGCGTCGTTCTCGAACGAACGGAACAACGTTACGAAGGAGCGGGATCATGACCCAGAGCACTCCCCGCGTCGCGATCGTGACCGGCGGCTCCGGCGGGATCGGGCGGGCCGTCGCCGAGCGGCTCGCCGCCGACGGGATGACCGTCCTCGTGCACTACGCGGGCAACCCCGCACGTGCCGAGGAGACGGTGCAGGCGATCGTCGCCGCCGGCGGCACGGCCACCGCCGCCCGGGCCGACGTGGCCGACGAGCACGAGGTGGCAGCCCTCTTCGACGAGGCGGAACAGCGCTACGGCGGCGTCGACGTCGTCGTGCACACGGCCGGGATCATGCTGCTGTCCCCGCTCGCCGAGCTCGACCTCGACGACCTCGACCGGATGCACCGCACCAACATCCGCGGCACGTTCGTGGTCGACCGGGAAGCGGCCCGCCGCGTGCGGCGCGGCGGCGCGATCATCAACTTCTCCACGTCGGTCACCAGGATCGCTCTACCGACCTACGCCGCCTACGCCGCCAGCAAGGGCGCGGTGGACGCGATGACCCTGATCCTCGCCAGGGAGCTGCGCGGCCGCGACATCACCGTGAACGCCGTGGCCCCCGGGCCCAC
Source organism: Pseudonocardia zijingensis (assembly GCF_042657305.1). Lineage (NCBI taxonomy): Bacteria > Bacillati > Actinomycetota > Actinomycetes > Pseudonocardiales > Pseudonocardiaceae > Pseudonocardia > Pseudonocardia zijingensis. The sequence goes on from NZ_JBHSKO010000001.1 coordinate 127,213, forward strand.
CGCCACCCCGCTGTTCCTGGAGGGCAAGGAGCAGTCGGTGGTCGACCACATGGCGTCGATGGCGCCGCTCGAGCGACTCGGGACGCCCGACGACATCGCCGAGGCCGTCTCCTTCCTCGCCGGCCCGGCCCGGTGGATCAACGGGCAGGTCGTCCACGCCAACGGCGGAATCATCTGAGGGGCGGGAACCATGTCGAAGAACATCGTCGTCACCGGCGCGTCCAGCGGGTTCGGCGCGCTGACCGCGCGGGCCCTCGCCGGGGCGGGGCACACCGTGTACGCCGGCATGCGGGAGACCGCGGGCCGCAACGCCCCCGCCGTCACCGCGCTGCGCGAGTACGCGGCCGAGCACGACGTCGACCTGCGGGCCGTCGAGATGGACGTCGCCGACCAGGCCTCGGTCGACGCGGCGATCGCGCGCGTCGTCGCCGACACCGGAAGGCTCGACGTCGTCGTGCACAACGCGGGCCACATGGTGCTGGGGCCCGCCGAGGCGTTCACGTCCGAGCAGCTCGCGGCCGTCTACGACGCCAACGTGCTGTCGACCCAGCGCGTCAACCGCGCGGCTCTGCCGCACCTGCGCGCACAGGGCGACGGCCTGCTCGTGTGGGTCGGCTCCAGCAGCAGCCGCGGCGGCACCCCGCCCTACCTGGCGCCCTACTTCGCGGCCAAGGCCGCGGGCGACGCGCTGGCCGTGAGCTACGCGGCCGAGGTCGCCCGGTTCGGCATCGACACGACGATCGTCGTGCCGGGTGCCTTCACGAGGGGGACGAACCACTTCGCCCACGCCGGCCACCCGCAGGACGCGGACGTCGTGGCCGCCTACGAGGAGCGCTACGCGGGCCTCCTCGACCAGGTGGCGCAGCGCCTCGCCGCGCTCGTGCCCGCCGACGCCGACCCGGCCGAGGTGGCCCGCCAGATCGCGCGCGTGGTCGGCCTCCCCAAGGGGGAGCGCCCGCTCCGCGTGCACGTCGACCCCGCGCACGACGGCGCCGAGGAGGTCTTCGACCACGGCGACCGCATCCGCGCCGACTTCTACCGGCGCATCGGGCTGGAGGACCTGCTGCACCCCGCCGCGTGACCCGCGTCCCCGGCGATCGCTCGCACGTCGGTGATGGCGCTCACGCACCACCAGTCGCGCTCGCACACCGACTGCAACCGGTGTGTCGGCGCGACAACCGGTGTGTGGGGCCGTCGGGGCTGGGCGCGTCGCGGGTCGCACATCGGTGTTGGTGCTGGCACACCGACTGCAATCGGTGTGTCGGCACGACATCTGGTGTGGGAGGCCGCCGAGGGTGCCCGCGCCGCCGTTCGCACATCGGTGTTGGTGCTGGCACACCGACTGCAATCGGTGTGTCGGCACGACATCTGGTGTGGGAGGCCGCCGAGGGTGCCCGCGCCGCCGCTCGCACATCGGTGTTGGTGCTGGCACACCGACTGCAATCGGTGTGTCAGCGCGACATCTGGTGTGGGAGGCCGCCGAGCCGGCCACGCCGCCGCTCGCACATCGGCATTGCCGCTCGCGCATCGGTTGCAGCCGGTGTGCCGGAGCGACAACCGGTGCGCGGGGCGACCGGGCCGGGCGGGACGGACATGCTCACCGCCGACGGCCGGACGATGACCTGCGGGTAGCGTTCCCGGCCGTGAGCAGGGCCGAGCTCGACAAGGACCCGCACGCCGTCGCCACGATGTTCGACGGCGTCGCGCGCCGCTACGACCTGACGAACACCGTGCTCACGGCGGGTCAGGACCGGCGCTGGCGGCGCCTCACGCGGGAGGCGCTCGGGCTGCGCCCCGGCGAGCGGGTGCTGGACCTCGCCGCGGGCACCGCGGTCTCGACGGTGGAGCTGCGCCGCTCGGGGGCGTGGTGCGTGGCTGCGGACTTCTCGCTCGGCATGCTGCGGGCGGGCGCGCACCGGCCGGTGCCGAAGGTGGCCGCCGACGCGCTGCACCTGCCGTTCCGCGACGGCGCGTTCGACGCCGTCACGATCTCCTTCGGGCTGCGCAACATCGCCGACACGGACGCCGCGCTCGCCGAGCTCGCGCGGGTGACGCGGCCGGGCGGGCGGCTGGTGGTGTGCGAGTTCGGCAGGCCGACCGTCGCGCCGTTCCGGGCGGTCTACTACGCGGGGCTCGAGCACGTGCTGCCCGCGATCGCGCGCCGGGTGTCCAGCAACCCGGAGGCGTACGTCTACCTGGGCGAGTCGATCCGCGACTGGCCGGCCCAGCCGGAGCTCGCCGCCCGCATCGCAGCGGCCGGCTGGACGGGTGTGGGGTGGCGCAACCTCGCCCTCGGCGCGGTGGCGCTGCACCGTGCCGTCCGCGGCTGAGGGGCGCCGGACAGCTCCTCTGACCACCTGCGCGGGCGTCGCTCGACCAGGGTGCTTAGACTCAGGGGCGACTTCGTGAATCCGTTCACAAGGAGCCGCATGGCCGCGCCCGAACCCACCACATCGGACGCCGACGTCATCGTCGTCGGCGCGGGTCCCGCCGGATCCACGGCAGCGGCGTACCTCGCCAGGGCCGGTCTGGACGTACTGCTGCTGGAGAAGTCCACGTTCCCGCGGCCGAAGGTCTGCGGCGACGGCTTCACGCCGCGTGGGATGAAGCAGCTCATCGACCTCGGGATCGACTGCTCCGAGGAGAACGGCTGGCTGCACAACAAGGGCCTGCGGGTCGTCGGCGGCGGGGTCACCCTCGAACTGGCCTGGCCCACGCTCGCGAACTTCCCCGACTTCGGCGCCGTGCGTCCCCGCCAGGACTTCGACGAGCTGCTCGTGCGGCACGCCGAGAAGCTGGGTGCCCGGTTGCAGGAGGACACCACCGTCACCGAGGCGGTCACCGACGAGCGCACCGGGCGGGTCGTCGGTGTGCGGGGCACGGTCGGGAAGGGCAAGGACAAGCGGCCCGTCTCCTACCGCGCGCCGCTCACGCTGGCCTGCGACGGGGTGAGCGCCCGGCTGGCGCTCTCGCTCGGCATGGCCAAGCGCGAGGACCGGCCCATGGGCGTGGCCGTGCGCCGCTACTACACCTCGCCGCGCACCCACGACGACCACCTCGAGAGCCACCTCGAGCTGTGGGACCGCTCCGACCCGGCCAACCCCAAGCTGCTGCCCGGCTACGGCTGGATCTTCGGCATGGGCGACGGCACGTCGAACGTGGGGCTCGGGATCCTGTCCACCTCCAAGGCCTACGGCAACACCGACTACCGCGCACTGCTCAAGTCGTGGCTCGACGGCACGCCGGAGGAGTGGGGGTACCGGGACGAGAACGCGCTCGGCACCGTCGGTGGCGCCGCGTTGCCGATGGGCTTCAACCGCACCCCGCACTACCGGCCGGGCCTGCTGCTGGTGGGTGACGCGGGCGGCATGGTCAACCCGTTCAACGGGGAGGGCATCGCCTACGCGATGGAGTCGGCGTCCATCGCGGCCCGCTGCGCGGTGCAGGCCCACGCGCGCAGCGGTTCGTCGGCCGAGGCGGCGCTCGGCGGCTACCCGGTGGCCATGAGCCAGGCGCTGGGGAGCTACTACCGGATCGGCAACCTGTTCTCCAAGCTGATCGGCAACCCGACGATCATGGGGATGGCCACGAAGTACGGCCTCCCGCGTGTCACGCTCATGCGCTTCATCCTGAAGCTGCTCGCCAACCTGTACGACCCCAGGGACGGCGCGGTCAGCGACCGCGTCATCACCGCGATGACCAGGCTCACACCGAGCTTGTAGTAAGGCTTGCCTGGGTCCGATCGGACACCGCGTCCGACCTAGGGTCCCCGGCGGAATCAATAAAGCACAACATCAATCGACAAGACTGCACACGACGACACGACGAGGGTGAACGGATGCTCGATCCCTACCTCCCGCTGGTGCTGCTGTTCGCCCTGGCAGGTGCGTTCGCCCTGTTCTCGGTGACAGCGGCGCCGTACGTCGGCCCGCGCCGCTACAACCGCGCCAAGCTCGACGCCTACGAGTGCGGCATCGAGCCCTCGCCGGAGCCGGTGGTGGGCGGCGGCCGGATGCCGGTCGCCTACTACCTCACGGCGATGCTGTTCATCCTGTTCGACATCGAGATGGTCTTCCTCTACCCGTTCGCGGTGAGCGCCGACGCGCTCGGCCTGTTCGGGCTCGTGGAGATCGTGCTGTTCATCGTCACGGTCGGCTTCGCGTACGTCTACGTGTGGCGACGCGGCGGGCTGGATTGGAACTGAGATGGGTCTCGAAGAGCACCTGCCCAGCGGCGTACTGCTGACCAGCGTCGAGAAGCTGGTCAACTGGACGCGCAAGTCGTCGCTGTGGCCCGCCACGTTCGGGCTCGCCTGTTGCGCCATCGAGATGATGACCACCGGCGCGCCCCGCTACGACCTCGCCCGCTTCGGCATGGAGGTCTTCCGGGCCTCGCCGCGCCAGGCCGATCTGATGATCGTCGCCGGCCGGGTGAGCAACAAGATGGCGCCGGTCCTGCGCCAGATCTACGACCAGATGCCCGAGCCGCGCTGGGTGCTCGCGATGGGCGTGTGCGCCTCGTCCGGCGGGATGTTCAACAACTACGCGATCGTGCAGGGCGTCGACCACGTCGTGCCCGTCGACATGTACCTGCCGGGCTGCCCGCCGCGGCCGGAGATGCTGATGGACGCGATCCTCAAGATCCACGCCAAGATCATGGACGAGCCGCTCGGCCACCGCAGGGCCGCCGAGCTGGCCGCGAGCGGCCACAAGACGGAGCTCGTGCCCTCGTCGATCAAGTACGCGAAGAAGAAGTGACGCGCCATGGCTGACGAGAACACCGGCACCTCGAAGGACGGCGCGGAGCGCACCGGCGCACCGCAGTCCTCGGCGCAGCAGAGCGGTTCCGACGCCGCCGAGCAGCGGGCGCGCGGCGCGCAGGACGCCGAGGGCGGTGAGGTCGAGCAGACCTCCGCCCCCGCCGACGCCCCCACGGCCGTCGACTCCGAGCAGACCACCCCGGAGGGCGGCACCCGCATCGGGCCCACCCGCGAGCGGCGCGGCATGTTCGGCGTCTCCGACGCGGGCGACACCTCCGGGTTCGGCGGCCTGCGGCTGCCCGCGCACGTGCCCGCCCCGGCCGAGCGGCCCTTCGGTGGCTGGTTCGACGACTTCGCCGACGATTTCGGCGAGGCGCTCGACGAGCACGGCATCCCCCGCGGTGCGGTGCAGCAGATCACGATCGACCGCGGTGAGATCACCTTCTACGTGCGGCGCGAGTCGCTCCTCGACATCTGCCGCACCCTGCGCGACGAGGACGGCCTGCGCTTCGAGCTGTGCTCCTCGATCTCGGGCGTCGACTACGGCGTGGACGTGCCGCAGCGGCTGCACGTCGTCTACCACCTGACGTCGATGACCTACCGGCGCCGCATCCGCCTCGAGGTGTCGCTCGACGTCGACGACGCGCACCTGCCGAGCGTCGTGGAGGTCTACCCCACGGCCGACTGGCACGAGCGCGAGACGTGGGACATGTTCGGCATCGTCTTCGACGGCCACCCGGCGCTCACCCGCATCCTCATGCCGGACGACTGGGACGGCCACCCGCAGCGCAAGGACTACCCGCTCGGCGGGATCCCGGTGGAGTACAAGGGCGCGGAAATTCCGCCCCCGGATCAGAGGCGGTCCTACACGTGACTGAGATCAGGGAAGACACCGCGCGGAGCGAACGCGGAGCGCGCATCGACTCTGTCGCACCTGAGCGGGAGACCACCGAAGGCACTGTTTACACCGTCACGGGCGGCGACTGGGACACGTTCCTCGACGAGGAGCACGACGACCGCATCGTCATCAACATGGGCCCGCAGCACCCGTCCACGCACGGCGTGCTGCGGCTGGTGCTGGAGCTCGAGGGCGAGACGGTGCAGCAGGCCCGGTCGGTGATCGGCTACCTGCACACCGGCATCGAGAAGAACTGCGAGTACCGCACCTGGACCCAGGGCGTCACGTTCGTGACGCGCATGGACTACCTCGCACCGATCTTCAACGAGGTCGGCTACTGCCTGGCCGTGGAGAAGCTGCTGGGCGTCGAGGCGCCGCGGCGCGCGCAGGTGGCCCGCGTGCTGCTGATGGAGATCAACCGCATCGGCTCGCACCTGGTGTGCCTCGCCACCGGCGGCATGGAGCTCGGCGCGCTCACCGGCATGACGGCCGGGTTCCGCGAGCGCGAGGAGGTGCTCCACCTGCTGGAGTTCCTCACCGGTCTGCGCATGAACCACGCGTTCGTGCGGCCGGGTGGGCTCGCCCAGGACCTCCCGGACGGCTGGGAGGAGCGGGTCACCGAGTTCGTCGCGGTCATGCGCAAGCGGCTGCCGGACTACGACAACCTCCTCACCGGGCAGCCGATCTGGCGCCAGCGCCTGGAGAACGTCGGCTACCTGCCGGTGGACGGGTGCCTCGCGCTCGGCGCCACCGGGCCGATCCTGCGCGCGGCCGGGCTGCCCTGGGACCTGCGCAAGGTGGAGCCGTACTGCGGCTACGAGGAGTACGAGTTCGACGTCCCGGTGGCCACCGAGGCCGACTGCTACGCGCGCTACCGGCTGCGGGTCGAGGAGATCCGCCAGTCGCTGCGGATCATCGAGCAGGCCGTCGAGAAGATGGAACCGGGCCCGGTGATGATCGAGGACCGCAAGATCGCCTGGCCGGCGCAGCTGTCCATCGCGTCCGACGGCATGGGCAACAGCCTCGAGCACGTCCGCAAGATCATGGGCCAGTCGATGGAGTCCCTGATCCACCACTTCAAGCTGGTCACCGAGGGCTTCTCGGTGCCTGCGGGCCAGGTGTACACCGCCATCGAGTCGCCGCGCGGCGAGCTGGGCTACCACCTGGTGTCCGACGGTGGCACGAGGCCGGTACGCGTCCACGTGCGGGACCCCAGCTTCGTGAACCTGCAGACGATGCCGGCGATGAGCGAGGGCGGCATGGTCGCGGACGTCATCGCGGCCGTCGCCTCGATCGACCCCGTCATGGGAGGTGTTGACCGGTGACACGTCGACCGGAGCGCAGCGGAGGCGCCCGATGACACTGCCGGAGGGAACCCCGGAGTCGTCCGGCCCGATCACCGGGCCGGAGGAAGTGGTGTTCGAGCCCGTGGTGGAGGACGCCGGGCCTGTCGTCGAGAAGTTCGACGAGCTGACGCGGCAGCGCACCAAGGAGATCATCGCCCGCTACCCGCAGTCGCGGTCGGCGCTGCTGCCGCTGCTGCACCTGGTGCAGTCGGTGGAGGGCCACGTCAGCCAGGACGGGATCCGCTACTGCGCCGAGGCGCTGGAGCTGACCACCGCCGAGGTCTCGGCCGTCGCCACCTTCTACACGATGTACAAGCGCAGGCCGTGCGGTGAGCACCTGGTGAGCGTCTGCACCAACACGCTGTGCGCGGCGCTGGGCGGCGACGACATCTACGAGCGGCTGTCGGAGAAGCTCGGCGTCGGCCACGAGGAGACCGCGGGCGAGCCGGGCACGACCGGCTCGATCACCCTCGAGCACGCCGAGTGCCTCGCGGCGTGCGACCTCGCGCCGGTGCTGCAGGTCAACTACGAGTACTACGACAACCAGACGCCGGAGTCGGCCGACGAGCTGGTGTCGGCGCTGCAGCGGGGCGAGAAGCCCCACCCCACCCGGGGTGCCCCGCTCACCGACTTCCGCACGGTGGAGCTGGAGCTCGCCGGCATCTTCCCGGACCTCGCCGCGAGCGTGGAGGGGCCGTCGGTGGCACCGGAGTCGGTGCGCGGCGCCCAGATCGCCTCGGAGCGCGGCTGGGTGGCCCCGCCGATGCCCGACACCCCGCCCGCGTTCCCCGCTCTTCCGGAGAAGAAGTAGCCATGGTGGACCAACTGACACCGGTGCTCACCCGGCGCTGGCAGTCGCCGCGCTCGTGGTCGATCGACACCTACGAGCAGCTCGAGGGCTACCAGGCCCTGCGCCACGCCCTGACGGCCCACCCCGACCAGCTCATCCAGCTGGTGAAGGACTCCGGCCTGCGCGGACGCGGCGGCGCGGGCTTCCCCACCGGCATGAAGTGGGGCTTCATCCCGCAGGGGCCCACCGGCCCGGGCGCGAAGCCCAAGTACCTCGTGGTGAACGCCGACGAGGGCGAGCCGGGCACCTGCAAGGACATCCCCACGATGATGGCGGACCCGCACTCGCTCATCGAGGGCTGCATCATCACGTGCTTCGCGATCCGCGCGAACTTCTGCGCGATCTACGTGCGCGGCGAGGCCCTGCACTGCATCCGCCGGGTGCGCCGGGCCGTGGAGGAGGCGCGGGCCAAGGGCTACCTCGGCACGAACATCCTCGGCTCCGGGTTCGACCTCGAGATCGTGGTGCACGCCGGCGCGGGCGCCTACATCTGCGGCGAGGAGACGGCGCTGCTCGACTCGCTCGAGGGTCGTCGCGGGCAACCTCGCCTCAAGCCTCCCTTCCCGGCCACGTCGGGGCTCTACGCCTCCCCGACAGTGGTGAACAACGTCGAGACCATCGCCTCGGTTCCCGCCATCGTGATGGGCGGCAGCGAGTGGTTCCGCTCGATGGGCTCGGAGAAGAGCCCCGGCCCGAAGATCTACTCGGTGTCCGGGCACGTCGAGCGCCCCGGCCAGTACGAGGCCCCGCTCGGCACCACCCTGCGGCAGCTCCTCGAGCTGGCGGGCGGCATGAAGGACGGCATCCCGCTGAAGTTCTGGACGCCGGGCGGCTCGTCCACCCCGATCTTCACGGCCGAGCACCTGGACGTCCCGCTCGACTTCGAGGGCGCTGCGGCAGCCGGCTCGATGCTGGGCACCACCGCGGTGCAGGTCTTCAACGAGACCGTGTCGGTGCCGTGGGCGGTCATGAAGTGGACCGAGTTCTACAAGCACGAGTCGTGCGGCAAGTGCACGCCGTGCCGCGAGGGCACGTTCTGGCTGGTGCAGATCCTCGAACGGATGGTGCACGGCGAGGGCACCGAGGCCGACGTCGAGACCATGCTCGACATCTGCGACAACATCCTCGGCCGCTCGTTCTGCGCCCTCGGTGACGGTGCCACCAGCCCGATCACGAGCGCCATCAAGTACTTCCGCCAGGAGTTCCTGGACCTGATCGCGGAGCAGCCCTCCGTGCAGCGTCCGGAGCAGCTGGACGATCTGGTTGGAGCCCAGGCATGACGATCGCCCCCGAGGAGAAGAAGGAGGCGCGGCCCGTCCCCGAGGGCCACGTCCGCCTCACGATCGACGGGATCGAGGTCGACGCCCCCAAGGGCGAGATCCTGATCCGCACGTGCGAGCGGCTCGGGATCATCGTGCCGCGGTTCTGCGACCACCCGCTGCTCGACCCGGCGGGCGCGTGCCGCCAGTGCCTGGTCGAGGTGGAGATGGGCGGCCGGCCGATGCCGAAGCCGCAGGCCAGCTGCACCATGACGGTGGCCGACGGCATGGTCGTGAAGACCCAGCACTCCTCTCCGGTGGCCAAGAAGGCCCAGGAGGGGGTGATGGAGCTGCTGCTCATCAACCACCCGCTCGACTGCCCGATCTGCGACAAGGGCGGCGAGTGCCCCCTGCAGAACCAGGCGATGAGCACCGGGCGCACCGACTCCCGGTTCGTCGACCAGAAGCGCACGTTCCCGAAGCCGCTCCCGATCTCCACGCAGGTGCTGCTGGACCGGGAGCGCTGCGTGCTGTGCCAGCGCTGCACCCGGTTCTCCGAGGAGATCGCGGGCGACCCGTTCATCGACCTGCTGGAGCGCGGCGCGCAGCAGCAGATCGGGGTGGCGCAGGACAAGCCGTTCCAGAGCTACTTCTCGGGCAACACGATCCAGATCTGCCCGGTGGGTGCGCTCACCAGCGCCGCGTACCGGTTCCGCTCCCGCCCGTTCGACCTGGTGTCCACGCCGGGCGTCGACGAGCACACCGCGAGCGGCGCGGCACTGCGCATCGACACCCGCCGTGGCACCGTGATGCGTCGCCTCTCGGGCAACGACCCGGAGGTCAACGAGGAGTGGATCGACGACAAGGCCCGGTTCGGGTTCCGGTACCTCAAGTCGAAGGGGCGCATCACGCGCCCGCTCGTGCGCGGCGCCGACGGGCAGCTGCACGAGGAGTCTTGGACCGAGGCGTTGCGCGTCGCGGCGGAGGGCCTGCTCGCCGCCCGTGACGGCGGGATCGGGGTGCTGGCCGGTGGCCGGCTCACCGTCGAGGACGCCTACGCGTACGCCAAGTTCGCCCGCGTCGCGGCCCGCACCAACGACATCGACTTCCGCGCCCGCGCCAACTCGGCCGAGGAGCTGGACTTCCTGGCCTCGCACGTGGTGGGGAAGGGCCCCGAGACCCTCAGCTACACCCGCCTCGAGGCCGCTCCCGCCGTGCTCTGCGTGGCCCTGGAGCCGGAGGAGGAGGCGCCGATCGTCTACCTCCGGCTGCGCAAGGCGGCCCGCAAGCACGGGCAGCGCGTCTTCCACCTCGGTCAGTGGACCACTCCGGCGGTCGAGCGCACGTCGCTGGAGACCGGCGCCGCCGCACCGGCCGCCAAGGACAACCTGATCCCGGCTGTGCCGGGCGCGGAGGCCGCGGTGCTCGCGGATCTGCCGGAGCACGTCGTCGAGGCGCTGCGCGGCGGGGGCGTGGTCCTCGTCGGGGAGCGGGCCGCCGAGGTGCCCGGGCTCTACTCCGCGGTGGCGGCGCTCGGCGAGCGCACCGGTGCGGCGATCGGCTGGGTGCCGCGGCGCGCGGGCGACCGCGGCGCGCTCGACGCGGGCGCCGTGCCCACGCTGCTGCCCGGTGGCCGCCCGGTCACCGACGCCGCCGCACGGGCCGAGGTCGAGCAGGCGTGGGGCCTGGAGGCCGGCGCGCTGCCTGCGCAGCCGGGCCGCGACACCGACGAGATCCTCGCCGCCGCCGCGTCCGGTGAGCTGGCCGCGCTGGTGGTGGGCGGTGTCGACCCCTACGACCTGGCCGACCCGGAGTCGGCGCTGGCCGCCCTGCGCGAGGTCGGCTTCCTCGTGAGCCTGGAGCTGCACACCTCGGCCGTCACCGAGCTGGCCGACGTGGTGCTGCCGGTGGCCCCGGACGCGCAGCGCGCGGGCAGCTACCTGAACTGGGAGGGGCGGCGCTGCGAGTTCGGCCCGGCCCTCGACGCGAGCGGGGTCCTGCCGGACTGCCGGGTGCTCGACACCCTCGCCGTCGAGATGGATGCCGACCTGTTCACGCAGACGCCGGCGGCCGCGGCGGGCGAGTTCGACCGGCTCGGCCGGTGGGCGGGCGCGGCGCCGGCAGCGCCCGCGACGGCGCCCGGCGAGCCGCTGCGGCCCGGGTACGGGCAGGCGGTGCTCGCGAGCTGGCGCCAGCTGCTCGACCACTCGACGCTCACGGTGGACGAGCCCGCGCTGGCGGGCACGGCGCGCCCGGCCTACGTGCGGGTCAACGCCGCCACGGCCGGGGTGCTCGGCCTCACCGAGGGCGCTCCCGCCACCGTGCGCACCGAGCGGGGCGAGATCACGCTCCCGGTGGCGCTGGCCGACCTGCCCGACGGCGTCGTGTGGCTGCCGGGCAACTCCGGTGACTCCCGCGTCCGCACCGTGCTCGGTGTGGGGCACGGCGATCTGGTGGGGGTGACGGCGTGAACGCCGAGGTGCTGGCCCAGGGGCTGACGCCCACGCAGCAGCTGCTGGCGGACGATCCGCTCTGGCTGATCCTGGTCAAGGTGGTCGGCCTCTTCGCGCTCGGTGTGGTCATGACGCTGTTCATGATCAACTGGGAGCGCAAGGTGGTGGGCCGGATGCAGCAGCGTCCCGGCCCGAACCGCACAGGCCCTGGCGGCTGGCTGCAGTCCCTCGCGGACGGGCTGAAGCTGGCCTTCAAGGAAGACATCATGCCCACGATGGCCGACAAGCGCGTGTACTTCATCGCGCCGGTCATCTCCACGATCCCCGCGTTCGTGGCGTTCTCGGTGATCCCGTTCGGCGGCGAGGTGTCGATCTTCGGCGAGCCGACGGTGCTGCAGCTGGTCGACCTGCCGGTCGGAGTGCTGGTGGTGCTCGCCTGCTCCTCGATCGGGGTCTACGGGATCGTGCTCGGCGGCTGGGCGTCCGGGTCGCCGTACCCGCTGCTCGCGGCGCTGCGCAGCGCGGCGCAGGTCATCTCCTACGAGATCGCGCTCGGGCTGTCGATCGTCGGCGTGATCCTCTACGCCGGGTCGCTGTCCACCGCCGACATCGTGGCCGCCCAGGCCAGCGGCTGGTACCTGCTGCTGCTGGCGCCGAGCTTCGTGGTGTTCGTCATCTCGATGGTGGGGGAGACCAACCGCGCCCCGTTCGACCTGCCGGAGGCGGAGTCGGAGCTCGTCGGCGGGTTCCACACCGAGTACTCGTCGCTGAAGTTCGCGCTGTTCTTCCTCGCCGAGTACGTGAACATGGTGACGGTCTCGGCGATGGCCACCACCCTGTTCCTCGGTGGCGGGATGTGGCCGTGGCCGCTGTCGTTCCTCAACTCCAACGGCTGGCTGCAGCTCGTCGCGTTCCTGATCAAGACGTTCGTGTTCCTGTTCATCTTCATCTGGCTGCGGGGCACGCTGCCGCGACTGCGCTACGACCAGTTCATGCGGCTGGGCTGGAAGGTGCTGGTGCCCGGCTCGCTGCTGTGGATCCTGGCGATCTTCGCGATCCGCACGTGGCGCACCAGCGGTGGCCAGGTGTCGGCCCTGCTGATCGGGCTGGGGATCGCGCTGGCTGTGGTGCTGCTGGTGGCGTTCCTGGTGCCCGACCGCAAGGTCGAGGGGCCCGCGCCGGTGGAGCCGGCCTCGAACTACCCGGTGCCCCCGCTGGACCTGGAGGTGCCCAAGCCGCCCCGGCACAAGCTGCGCCGCCGTCGGGTGGAGAGCGCCGTCGAGCCGGAGCGCACGCCCGCGCTCAGTGGCAAGGAGACCGAGTAGATGTTCGACTTCTTCAAGGGCTTCGGCGTCACCTTCGGGACGATGTTCAAGAAGGTCGTCACCGAGGAGTACCCCGAGAACTTCCCGCCGGCCGCGCCGCGCTACCACGGCCGCCACCAGCTCAACCGGCACCCGGACGGACTCGAGAAGTGCGTCGGCTGCGAGCTGTGCGCCTGGGCCTGCCCGGCCGACGCGATCTACGTCGAGGGTGGCGACAACACCGAGGAGGAGCGCTACTCGCCCGGTGAGCGCTACGGTGCGATCTACCAGATCAACTACCTGCGCTGCATCGGCTGCGGCCTGTGCATCGAGGCCTGCCCCACCCGGTCGCTCACGATGACCAACTTCTACGAGCTGGCCGACGACAACCGGCAGGACCTGATCTACACCAAGGAGCAGCTGCTCGCGCCGCTGCTGCCCGGCATGGAGCAGCCACCGCACCCGATGCGGCTCGGCGACGACGAGCAGGACTACTACGTGCAGGGGCCCGTTCTCGCACGCAAGGGCGCCGAGAACGACCCGGTGGGGGAGCAGGTCAAGTGACTCTCGATCTCCTCGCGCAGGCCGCGCCGGACCCGGGCGCCGTCAGCACCGGCGAGGCCGTCGTCTTCTGGATCCTCGGCCCGCTGTCGCTGCTCGGCGCGCTCGGCATGGTGTTCGCCCGCAACGCCGTGCACTCCGCGCTCGCGCTGGTGGGCACGATGTTCAGCCTCGCGGTGTTCTACATCGTGCAGCAGGCGCCGTTCCTCGGCTTCGTGCAGATCATCGTGTACACCGGCGCGATCATGATGCTGTTCCTGTTCGTGATCATGCTGGTCGGCCGGGACAGCTCCGACTCCGTCGTCGAGGTGCTGCGGGGGCAGCGGCTCGCCGCGCTCGCGCTCGGCGTCGGGCTGGCGGCGCTGCTGGTGGCCGCGGTCGGGCGCGCGCTCGTCTCCGTCACCGCCGTGGGCCTGGCCCCCGACGGGCCGGGCTACTCCGGCAACGTCACGGGGCTGGGCGCGCTGATCTTCACCGACTACCTGTTCGCCTTCGAGCTCACCTCGGCGCTGCTCATCACGGCCGCGCTCGGGGCGATGGTGCTCGCCTTCGCGCAGGGGCGCAGCCACACCAAGCGGGGCCAGCGGGCCACCGTCGAGGCGCGGCTGCGCGGTGAGCACGACCGGATCTCCCCACTGCCCGGCCCGGGTGTCTACGCCACCGGCAACTCGGTGGCGGTGCCGGCCGTGCTGCCCGACGGCTCGATCGCGCCGGAGTCGATCTCGTCGATCATCGACGCCACCCCGATCCGCGAGATCGAGGACGAGGCGGGGCACGACGCGCGCGCACTCACCGGCGGTCGTGACGAGAACGCCCAGGAGCCCAAGTGACCCCCACGTACTACCTGCTGCTCTCCGCGCTGCTGTTCTCGATCGGCGCGGTGGGCGTGCTGGTGCGCCGCAACGCGATCGTCGTGTTCATGTGCATCGAGCTGATGCTGAACGCCGTCAACCTCTCGCTCGTCACGTTCGCGCGCATCAACGGTGCGCTCGACGGGCAGGTGATGGCGTTCTTCGTGATGGTCGTCGCCGCGGCCGAGGTCGTCGTCGGTCTCGCGATCATCATGTCGATCTTCCGTACCCGCCGGACCGCGTCGATCGACGACGCGAACCTGCTGAAGTACTAGGCCCCGAAGTGCAGAACCAAGGAGTGCTCCCCGTGTTCAGCCAACGCCACTGCCGGCGGTTCGAGGTGACCTGGTGAACGCCGTGTACGCCGCCGAGCTGCCCCACGTCGTGGCGGCCACCGGCACCGCATCGCTGGCCTGGTTGCTGTTCGTGCTCCCCGCGGCGGGAGCGCTCGTCCTGTTCGTCGCGGGACGGCGCGCTGACGCGTGGGGCCACTGGCTGGGTCTGCTCACGGTGGTGGCGTCGTTCGTCATCGGCCTGCTGATCTTCCTGGAGACCACGAACCTCGCACCCGAGGAGCGCACCCGGGAGCTGTCGCTCTACGAGTGGATCAGCGTCGGTGACCTCTCGGTCGACTTCGGGCTGCGGCTCGACCCGCTGTCGCTCACGTTCGTGCTGCTCATCACCGGTGTCGGTGGTCTGATCCACCTGTACTCGGTGGGCTACATGAGCCACGACCCGGGCCGCAGGCGCTTCTTCGCGCAGCTGAACCTGTTCGTCGCGGCGATGCTGCTGCTGGTGCTCGGCAACAACTTCGTGATGCTCTACCTCGGCTGGGAGGGCGTCGGTCTGGCGTCCTACCTGCTGATCGGCTACTACCAGGACCGCCCGTCGGCCGCCACCGCGGCGAAGAAGGCGTTCCTGATGAACCGCGTCGGCGACGTCGGCCTCGCGATCGCGATCTTCCTGCTGTGGGCCAACCTCGGCACGCTGCAGTACACCGAGGTGTTCGAGCGGATCGGCGAGCTCTCCCCGGGCACGATCCTGGCGATCACCCTGCTGCTCCTGCTCGGCGCGTGCGGCAAGTCCGGCCAGTTCCCGCTGCAGGCGTGGCTCCCGGACGCCATGGAGGGCCCCACGCCGGTGTCGGCGCTGATCCACGCGGCCACCATGGTCACCGCGGGCGTCTACCTCATCGCGCGCATGAACCCGATCTACAACCTCACCGAGAGCGGGCGACTGGTCGTCGCGCTGATCGGCGTGATCACCCTGCTGATCGGGGCGATCATCGGCTGCGCGTACGACGACATCAAGAAGGTGCTCGCCTACTCCACCGTGAGCCAGATCGGCTACATGATCCTCGCGGTGGGGCTGGGCCCGGCCGGATATGCGCTGGGCATCTTCCACCTGCTCACCCACGGCTTCTTCAAGGCGGGGCTCTTCCTCGGCGCCGGTTCGGTGATGCACGCGATGAACGACGACGTGGACATGCGCCGGTTCGGCGGGCTCGCCCGCTACATGCCGATCACGTTCGTGACGTTCGGCCTGGGCTACCTCGCGCTGATCGGCTTCCCGTTCCTGTCCGGGTACTACTCGAAGGACGAGATCATCGGCGCGGCCTTCGGCCAGCCGGGCTGGCAGGGCTGGGTGTTCGGCGGTGCGGCCACGCTCGCGGCGGGGCTCACCGCGTTCTACATGACCCGGCTGATGTTCATGACCTTCTTCGGCGAGAAGCGCTGGGAGAAGCTCAAGAGCTCCGACGGCCACGACTACCACCCGCACGAGTCGCCGTCCGTCATGACGATCCCGATGATCGTGTTGGCGATCGGCTCGGTCGGCGCGGGCTTCCTGCTCAACTACAACCACGTCCTGGTCGACTGGCTCGCTCCCACGCTGGGTGAGCTGGAGGAGCCGCACGGGGGCGTGCTCGCCCACGAGTACGTGCCGTTCCTCGTCGTCGGCTTCTCCGCGCTGGGCGTGCTGATCGCCTGGCTCACCGTCGGGCGCAGGCCCACGCCGGTGGAGCGGCCAGAGCCGGTGTCGCTGCCGGTGCGCGCGGCCCGCAAGGACCTGTACGCCAACGCGATCAACGAGGCGCTCATCGCGCGGCCGGGCACCTGGCTCGCGCGGGCGCTGGTCTACTTCGACAACCGCGGCGTCGACGGCGTGGTCAACGGCACCGCCGCCCTGCTCGGTGGCAGCTCCGGCCGGCTGCGCAGGCTGCAGACCGGGTTCGTCCGCTCGTACGCGCTGTCCATGCTCGGCGGCGGCGTGCTCGTCGTCGCGGCGCTCCTCGCGGTGCGGTTCGCATGACTGGGGGAAGTGTGTTGCTCCTGATCCTGCTGGTGCTGCCGCTCGTCGGCGCGCTGGTCGTGGCGCCGATGACGGGCAACGCGCGCGGCGCCAAGGTCACCGCGATGGCGTTCGCACTGGCCTCGCTGGTGCTCACGGTCATCACGTGGCTGGCGTACTCGCCGTCGGCCGTCGAGAACGGGTCGCGGTTCCAGCTCGAGCTGTCCGTGCCGTGGATCCCGGCGTTCGGCACGTCGTTCGCGCTCGGCGTCGACGGCATCGCGCTCGTGATGCTCGCGCTGATCGCCGTGCTGATGCCGATCGTCATGGGCTTCTCCTGGAACCAGGAGATCCCGGAGGGACGCACGGAGTCGGGCTTCTTCGCGCTGCTGCTGGCCACCCAGGGCCTGCTGGTCGGGGTGTTCGCGGCCACCGACGTGTTCCTGTTCTACGTGTTCTTCGAGGCCATGCTGATCCCGATGTACTTCCTGATCGGGCGCTTCGGCGGCCCGCGCAGGCAGTACGCGGCGGTGAAGTTCTTCCTGTACTCGCTGCTCGGCGGGCTGATCATGCTGGCTTCGGTGATCGGGCTGTACGTCGTGAGCGGCACGGCACTGGGCGAGGCGACCTTCTCCTGGGTGGAGTTGCAGTCGATCGCCGCCACCGTGCCGGAGTCCACGCAGATCTGGCTCTTCCTCGGGTTCTTCGTCGCGTTCGCGATCAAGGCTCCGCTGGTGCCGTTCCACACCTGGCTGCCCGACGCCGGTGCCGAGGCCCCGATCGGGGCCGGTGTGCTGCTCGTCGGTGTGCTGGACAAGGTCGGCACGTTCGGGTTCCTGCGCTACTGCCTGCCCCTGTTCCCGCTGGCCTCGCAGCGGCTCGCGCCGCTCGTGCTCACGCTCGCCGTGATCGGGGTGCTGTACGCCGCGCTGCTGGCGGTGGTGCAGACGGACCTGAAGCGGTTCGTGTCCTACACCTCGATCGCGCACTTCGGCTTCATCGCGCTGGGCATCTTCGCCTTCTCGAGCCAGGCGTTCGCCGGCGCCACGCTCTACATGGTCAACCACGGCATCACCACCGGGATGCTGTTCATCGTGATCGGCTTCCTGATCTCCCGCGGCGGGTCGCGGCTCATCGGCGACTACGGCGGCGTGCACAAGCTCGCCCCGCTGCTGGCGGGCACGTTCCTGCTGGCCGGGCTCGCCTCGCTCGCGCTGCCGGGCACCAACTCGTTCGTCAGCGAGTTCCTGGTGCTGCTCGGCTCGTTCCCGCGGGAGCCCGTCTACACGATCCTGGCCACGGTCGGGATCATCTTCGCCGCCCTGTACGTGCTGTGGGTCTACCAGCAGACCATGCAGGGCCCGGTGCGCGGCGCGGCCGTGCTCGGCGCGCTGGAGCGCGCGGGCGGCCCCGGCACCATGATCGCCCCGGAGGCCGCGGCGAAGAAGGGTGCCTTCCCGGACCTGTCCGGCCGTGAGCTCGCCGTGCTCACGCCGCTGATCGTGCTGATCATCGCGCTCGGCTTCTTCCCCGGGCCGGTGCTCGACGTCATCAACCCGTCGGTCGTGGCCACCCTGAACGAGGTGGGCCTCACCGACCCGGTGGGAGGAATCCAGTGAGCGAGCCCTCTGCGCTGACCACGCTCGCCCAGGGCATGCTCAGCGCGCCCCCCATCGACTACGCCGCGGTCGCGCCACTGCTGATCGTGCTCGGCGCGGCGTGCATCGCCGTGCTCGTCGAGGCGTTCCTGCCCCGCCACCAGCGGTGGCCCGCGCAGGTCGCCCTCTCGATCGTGGCGCTCGGCGGCGCAGGCCTCGCGCTGGGGCTGTACGCGGGCAGCAGCGCCCCCGAGGGCGTCACCACGATCGCCGACGCCCTCGCCGTCGACCGGCCCACGCTGTTCCTGTGGGGCGCGCTGCTGGCCCTCGGGCTGGCCGGCCTGCTGCTGATCGCCGACCGGTCGGTGGAGCCCGGCGGTGCCATCCTGGCGTCGTCGGCCACCCGGGCCGCGGTCGGTGGCGGTGGCGGGTCCACCGAGCTGCCGGAGGACCGCTCCTACGGTGCCCCGGGGCTCGCGCCCACCATGCAGACCGAGGTCTTCCCGTTCA
Organism: Pseudonocardia zijingensis; assembly: GCF_042657305.1. Lineage (NCBI taxonomy): Bacteria > Bacillati > Actinomycetota > Actinomycetes > Pseudonocardiales > Pseudonocardiaceae > Pseudonocardia > Pseudonocardia zijingensis. The sequence continues at coordinate 145,891 of NZ_JBHSKO010000001.1, forward strand.
CGCTCTTCGCGCTCGGCGGGATGATGACGTTCGTCGCGGCGAACGACCTGCTCACGATGTTCGTGGCCCTCGAGGTGCTGTCGCTGCCGCTGTACCTCATGTGCGGGCTCGCCCGGCGCCGCAGGCTGCTCTCGCAGGAGGCGGCCGTCAAGTACTTCCTGCTGGGCGCGTTCGCGTCGGCGTTCTTCCTCTACGGGCTCGCGCTGATCTACGGCTACGCCGGGTCGGTGCGGTTCACCGAGATCGCGAACGCCGCCGTGGGCTCCCCGGCGTCCGACGCGCTGCTGCTCGGCGGGCTCGCGCTGCTGGTGGTCGGCCTGATGTTCAAGGGCTCGGTGGGCCCGTTCCACACCTGGACCCCGGACGTCTACCAGGGCGCCCCCACCCCCGTCACCGCATTCATGGCGGCCTGCACCAAGGTCGCGGCCTTCGGGGCGATCCTGCGCGTGCTGCAGGTCGCGTTCGGCGACATGCGCTGGGAGTGGCGCGGCGTTCTGTGGGCCGTCGCGATCGCGTCGATGGCGATCGGTGCCGTGCTCGGTCTCACCCAGACCGACATCAAGCGCATGATCGCGTACTCGTCCGTGGCCCACGCCGGCTTCCTGCTGCTGGGCACGATGGCCATCACCGAGGCGGGCGTGTCGAGCACGCTGTTCTACCTGCTGGCCTACGGCTTCACCACGATCGCCGTGTTCGGGGTGATCAGCCTGGTCCGCAACGCCGACGGCGAGGCCACCCACCTCTCGCAGTGGGCGGGGCTCGCGAAGCGCTCCCCGATCGTCGCGGGCGTGATGACGTTCCTGCTGCTCGCCCTCGCCGGCATCCCGCTCACCAGCGGGTTCACCGCCAAGTTCGCGGTGTTCGCAGCGGCCCTCGGCGACGGCATGGCGCCGCTGGTGGTCATCGCGCTGGTGGCCAGCGCCGTGGCGGCCTTCTTCTACATCCGGGTGATCGTGCTGATGTACTTCAGCGAGCCGGCAGCCGACGGCCCGACCGTCACGGTTCCCGGCGCCTTCACCACGGCGGCGATCACACTCGGTGTGATCGTCACGTTGCTGCTCGGGATCGCGCCGACGCTGGCGCTCAACTGGGCAGCGGGCGGCGGCTTCGTGGGGTGACGAGCGTGAAAAGCTGGGGCATGTGAACGCGAACGCGATCGCGGGCGTCGAGCTCGCAGACCCGGGGCTCGCAGCCGCCGCGGAGGAGGGACTCTCCCGCGTGGAGGAGCTGCTGCACCGGGAGGTGCACAGCGACTACCAGTTCGTCACCGAGACGTCGCTGCATCTGATCGATGCAGGCGGCAAACGGTTCCGCCCCCTCTTCACGCTGCTCGCGGCGCAGGTCGGGCCGCGGCCCACGCACGACGACGTGTTCACCGCCGCGGCCGTGGTCGAGATGATCCACCTCGCCACGCTCTACCACGACGACGTCATGGACTCGGCCACGATGCGCCGCGGGGCGGAGAGCGCCAACTCGCGGTGGGACAACAGCGTCGCCATCCTCACCGGCGACTTCCTGTTCGCCCACGCCTCGCGGCTCGTGGCCGACCTCGGGCCGGCGGCGGTGCGGATCATCGCCGAGACGTTCGCGGCGCTCGTCACCGGCCAGATGCGTGAGACCCGCGGCCCCCGCCCGGACGAGGACCCGGTGCAGCACTACCTGGCCGTGATCGCCGAGAAGACGGGCTCGCTGATCGCCACCTCCGGCCAGTACGGCGGCATGTTCTCCGGCTGCGCACCCGAGCACGTGGAGGCGCTGCGCCGCTTCGGCGCCACCATCGGTACCGCCTTCCAGATCTCCGACGACATCATCGACATCGCGTCGCCGTCCGACAGCTCCGGCAAGACCCCGGGCACCGACCTGCGGGAGGGCATCCACACCCTCCCCATGCTCTACGCCCTGCAGGACAACGGGCCGGACGTCCACCGCCTCGGCGTGCTGATCTCCCGTCCGATCACCGACGACGCGGAGGTGGACGAGGCGCTCACGCTGCTGCGCAACGGCCGCGGCCTGGCCCGGGCCCGCGACGTCCTCGCCGACCAGGCCGCCACGGCCCGCGCCGAGCTGGGCAAGCTCCCCCCCTGCCCCGCCACCGAGGCGCTGGCGTCCCTCACGAACTACGTGGTGGACCGCACGGCCTAGCCGAGGTGATCAGCGTTCTGGTGCGTTTCCCGACGTGAGGTGTCGGGTTGCGCGCCAGAGCGGCGATCATGGTCCCAGCGGCTGGCCTCCTGGTGGCGGTCTGCCCTGGAACAGGCTCTGGAGGCGAGGGTTCTGCGTGATCAAGGGGAAATGGTCGCTCTTGAAGATCATCTAGCGCCCATTTCCCCTTGATCAGTGCCCGCGGAGCGCCACTGCTGGCCCTGGAGCCCGGAGTCGTGTCACCGTAAGGGGACGACTGCGGAGGGTGAGGGGTGGCCGTGACGCGAAGCCGTCTGTGGTGGTGCGCTGCGCTGGTGGCGGTGCCGGCACTCCTGGCGGCCCTCGCGCCGGCATGGGTGGTGCCGGCCGTCCCCTGACCACCGCGGAGGAGAGCAGACGGGGCGAGATCACGTCGGGTAGGTCGTGCGCGGGAGGGTGCCATGGTCGAGACGTTCGTGCAGGTCTGCTTCCTCTGTGCGGTCGCGTTCGCCGCGGGTTCTGCGGTGACGTGGCTGCTGTTCGTCCGCAGACGCCCGCGGCGCCTCTCCCACCCGCTCTTCCCGCCCGCGCCGCCGCGGGGCCGCCGCGCACCGGGCCTGCCCCGGCCCGAGCGGAAGGCCCCACCGGAGCCGCCCACGCCCGCGGAACCTGCCCTCGCCCACCTCGACACCCATCGCACCGATCGCACCCCACGGCGGTCCGGGCCGTCCGCGGCCGGTGCGCTGGATCGCCTCGGCGTGGCAGGCGGGTCACGCGCCGCGAAGCCCTCCGACATCCCAGCCCAGCCGGGCCCCGTCGACGAACCAGCCGACGGCGACAGCAGGTGATCAGGACATCCGGCCGGGTGGTCGGAGCGGCAAGGCCCTGCGCAGCGGGTGTCCATCGTGGTATGCACCGGTCCGTCCGCACGCGCGAAGGGACTGGTCGTGGGGCAGAACTGGTGGTTGGTGGTACTGGCCGTCGTGGTCGTCGCGCTGCTCGTCGCGGTGGCCCTGATCGCCGGCAGGCGCAGGCGGGGCGGGACGCCCTCCTCGTCGGACACCGGGATAGCCACCACGGCGGCAGGCGGGTCGACCGAGCAGAAACCAGCGGACGATGCGGAGGAACACGCTCCCGCGCCGCAGATCCCGGCACCGCGCGAGGAGCTGCAGCCGACCGCGCCCCCGGAGGCGGACGCAGACGCGGACGCGCCTCCCGCACCGCGCCGGCCCGACTCCGCGGGCTCGGCGCTCGCGGCGCTCGACTCCGGCCTCGTCGGCCCGGCGAGCACGTTCACGGCGGCCGCGGCGGCGGTGACGGCCGCGACCGCCCGCCCGGGGCCGTACCCCGGCTCGCTGCTCCCGGCCGTGGACGGCTCGAACCCCTCCCCGGAACACCAGGTGAAGGCGCACGAGGGTTCGCACCGCTACCACACGCCCGATTCGCCCTTTTACCAGCGCACTCGCGGCGACGTCTGGTTCCGCTCGGCGGAGGAGGCCCGCGCGGCGGGTTTCACGGCGTGGGACGCCCGGTAGGCCGCGCCGCACCGTAAACGAAGCAAGATCCTCTTCAGTTTCGGATCACCACACGATCGAGTGGCGCGGGTGTCACGACCTGCGACGGGCCCCTAGCCTCACCGGCGGCTCCCCACTCCCCCGAACAGGTGAACAACCCAATCGCGGATCCCCGTCCGCGATGGTGAGGAAACGATGCTGAAGAAGGTTCTGACTGCTGGTACGACGGTCGTCCTCGCGATCCTGGCTTCGGCCGGCATCGCCGAGGCGTCCGAGGCGAACAGCGCGCAGATCGTTCCGCTCCCCCCGCTCGCGGCGCCTGCCGCCCCCGAGTCCACCACCGCGCCGGAGCCGGAGGAGGACGAGGAGTCCACGTCCGACACCGACGCGACCTCGGAGCCGGAGTCCGACTCCACCTCCGACAGCGAGTCGGACTCGACGTCGGGCACCGACGAGGGCACGGACGAGGACTCGACGTCGGACGAGTCGGACGCCACCACGGAGCCCGAGGTGGACGAGGAGACCGAGCCGGTGGAGACCGAGCCGGCTCCGGTCGAGGAGGCGCCCTCCGCCGGTCCGCTCGGCCTGATCGAGTCGCTGGTGGCGTCGCTGTTCGGCTGAGCAGCGCCCGCAACGCGAACGGGCCCCGCCGGAACTCCGGCGGGGCCCGTTCGGCGTGTGCGGTGGGTCAGCCCGCGATCGTCCAGGTGTCGCGGCCGTTGAGCAGGGCCTGCAGATCCGCGTTGCCCTTCTCCGTGGCCTCGGCCACCTGGGCGCGGACCGCGTCGTCGTAGGTGACGCGGTCGGCGTTGCGGAAGATGCCGGTGACGGTGTGGTTGAGGTCCTGGTCGGAGAGCCGGGACAGCGCGAACGCCAGGTTGATGTCGGAGGCGTCGTGGACGACGACCTGCTCGGCGTCGACCTCGTTCATCTTCGCGACGGCGAGCCCGAAGCCCTCGCGCACGACGGCGTAGCTGCCCAGCCCGTCGTCGGCCGCCGGGCCGAAGCGGATGGGCTCGCCGTGGCGGACCGGGATGACCCGCTCCTCGGCCTCCTCGCCCTTGCGCAGGACGTCGAAGCTGCCGTCGTTGAAGATCGGGCAGTCCTGGAAGATCTCGACGAGCGCGCTGCCGCGGTGGGCTGCGGCGGCGCCGAGCACCTCGGTGAGGCCCTTGCGGTCGGAGTCGAGGGCACGCCCGATGAACGTGGCCTCGGCGCCGAGTGCGAGCGAGATCGGGTTGAACGGGTGGTCGAGCGAGCCCATCGGCGTGGACTTCGTGACCTTGCCCTCCTCGCTGGTGGGCGAGTACTGGCCCTTCGTCAGGCCGTAGATCCGGTTGTTGAACAGCAGGATCTTGAGGTTGACGTTGCGCCGCAGGGCGTGGATCAGGTGGTTGCCGCCGATGGAGAGGGCGTCGCCGTCGCCCGTGACGACCCAGACCGACAGGTCGGGACGCGACGTGGCAAGCCCGGTGGCGATGGCGGGAGCACGCCCGTGGATCGAGTGCATCCCGTAGGTGTTGAGGTAGTACGGGAACCGGGAGCTGCAGCCGATCCCGGACACGAACACGGTGTTCTCGCGCTTGATGCCCAGCGTCGGCAGGAACTGGCGCACGGCGGCGAGCACGGCGTAGTCGCCGCAGCCCGGGCACCAGCGCACCTCCTGGTCGGACGTGAAGTCCTTGGCGGTCTGCTTCTCGTCGGTGGTAGGGACCCCGTCGAGCCCGCCCAGGGAGGGCAGCCCGAGGTCGATGGCAGTCATGCACGCACCCCGTTGAGGTAGTCCAGGAACAGGTCCTGCAGCTCTTCGGCCCGGAACGGCAGGCCGGCGACCTTGGTGTAGCTCTTGACGTCGACGAGGTAGCGGGCCCGCAGCACCGTGGCGAGCTGCCCGAGGTTCATCTCGGGCACCACCACGGTGCGGTAGCGGGCGAGCACCTCGCCCAGGTTGGCGGGCAGCGGGTTGAGGTGCCGCAGGTGTGCCTGCGCCACCTTCCGGCCGAGCGCGCGGACCCGGCGGGCCCCGGCGCCGATCGGGCCGTAGGTGGAGCCCCAGCCGAGCACGAGCAGCTCGGCGTCGCCGTCGGGGTCGTCGACCTCGATGTCCGGCACCGTGATGCCGTCGATCTTCGCCGCGCGCAGCCGGACCATCCGGTCGTGGTTGTCCGGGTCGTAGGAGATGCCGCCGCGGCCGTCGGCCTTCTCCAGGCCGCCGATGCGGTGCTCCAGCCCCGCCGTGCCCGGCACCGCCCACGGCCGGGCGAGCGTGTCGGCGTCGCGCAGGTACGGCCAGAACTCGCCGGACCCGTCGGGCGCGTTGGGTGCGGTGGCGAAGCCCGGGTCGAACGTGGGCAGCGTGGCCGCGTCGGGCACCTTCCACGGCTCCGACCCGTTGGCCAGCGAGCCGTCGGACAGCAGGATCACCGGCGTGCGGTAGGTGACCGCCATCCGCACGGCCTCCAGCACGGCGTCGAAGCAGTCGCCCGGCGAGCGGGGCGCGATGACCGGCAGGGGTGCCTCGCCGTTGCGGCCGTGCAGGGCCTGCAGGAGGTCGGCCTGCTCGGTCTTGGTGGGCAGGCCCGTGGACGGGCCACCGCGCTGCACGTCGACGACGAGCAGGGGCAGCTCGAGCGCCACCGCGAGACCGATGGTCTCGGACTTCAGCGAGATGCCCGGGCCCGACGTGGTGGTGACGCCCAGCGCGCCGCCGAACGCCGCACCCAGCGCCGCGCCGACGCCGGCGATCTCGTCCTCGGCCTGGAACGTGGTGACGCCGAAGGCCTTGTGCTTGGACAGCTCGTGCAGGATGTCCGACGCCGGGGTGATCGGGTACGAGCCGAGGAACACCGGCAGGCCCGTGACCTGCCCGGCCGTGACGATGCCGTAGGCCAGCGCGGTGTTGCCGGTGATCTGGCGGTACGTGCCGACGTCCAGCTTGGCCGGGGCCACCTCGTAGGTGACGGCGAAGGACTCCGTGGTCTCGCCGTACGCGTGGCCCGCCCGGAACGCGAGGATGTTGGCCTCGGCGAGGTCGGGGCGGCGGGCGAACTTCTCCCGCAGGAACCGCTCGGTGCCCTCGTGGGGCCGGTTGTACATCCAGGACAGCAGGCCGAGCGCGAACATGTTCTTCGCCCGCTCCGCGTCCTTCTTGGACAGGCCGGTGTCCTCGAGCGCACCCCGCGTGAGCGTGGCCATCGCCACCGGGTAGACCGCGTACCGCTCCAGCGAGCCGTCCTCGAGCGGGTTGGCCTCGTAGCCGACCTTCGTGAGGTTGCGCTTGGTGAACTCGTCGGTGTTGACGATCAGGATGCCGCCCGCGGGCAGGTCGCCGATGTTGGCCTTGAGCGCGGCCGGGTTCATCGCCACCAGCACGTCGGGGCGGTCGCCCGGCGTGAGGATGTCGTAGTTGGCGAAGTGCAGCTGGAACGACGACACACCGGGCAGGGTGCCCGCAGGCGCCCGGATCTCCGCGGGGAAGTTCGGGAGGGTGGACAGGTCGTTGCCGAACGCCGCGGTCTCGGAGGTGAAGCGGTCACCGGTGAGCTGCATGCCGTCGCCGGAGTCGCCGGCGAAGCGGATGACGACGCGGTCTCGCTCCACCACCTCGCGTCCGCCGCCGGAGGATGCCGGGAGCTGGTCGACGGCGGTGTCAGAAGTCATTCGAGGTCGGTCCTCGGGTCGACGGGGCGTGCTTTGTCTGGACCTTCCACGTTAGCTCGCCCTGAGTCGGGGTGTCGTTGCCACCCGTCCCACGTCACACCCGGATCCTCTCGCCTGGTGGGACCGCCGCGTTACCGGCCCGACCTGCTGATCGTCCTCTGCAGTGCGTCGAGGCGTTCGCGGAACTCCGGGGAGCGCACCGACTCCGCCTGCGCCCGCACCTCCACCTCCACGGCCTCGGCCTGGGTGGTGGTGCCCGCCGTGAGCCGCATGGTGGCCTTCGTGGTGCGCACGAGGTCGCGCGGGGCGCTCGCCGCCCGCGCCGCGAGCTCCACGGCGGCCCCCACGACGTCGTCGGCCACCCGGTGCACGAGGCCGATCCGGTCGGCCTCGGCGGCGTCGACGACCTCGCCGAAGAGGGTGAGCGCGGCCGCCCCCTGCGGTCCGAGCACGCGCTGCGCCATCCACGTGTAGCCGCCGCCGGGGTGCAGACCCAGCGCGAGGAACCGCGACTCGAACCGCGCCCGCGGCCCGGCCAGGCGCAGGTCGCAGGCCAGCGCGAGGTTGAGGCCGGCACCCACGGCGGCGCCGTTGACGGCCGCGATCGTCGGCAGCGGGCACTCCGCCACGGCGAGGAAGCCCGCGTAGACGGTGTGCAGCCGGGCCGGGTCGGCGGTGGCGAGCTCGGCCAGGTCGCCGCCGGCGCAGAACGCCGGGTCCTCCCCGGTCACGACGATCGCGCCGACCTCGTCGTCGGCGGTGGCGGCGCGCACGGCGTCGGCGAGCTTGCCGGACAGCTCGATGTTCAGCGCGTTGCGGCGCTCCGGGTAGGACAGCGTGAGGACGGCGACGCCGTCGGTGGTGGTGGTGCGGACGTCGGTGGCCATGCCCGCATCCTGCCCCGGACGGAGCAGTGGCGCGGCGAGGCGTCCCTCACGCTCACCCGCGCGGAACACGGTCCCGCGGTCGCTCGTTGAAGCAGCCGGGGGAGGAAGGACCCGGACGTGCACAAGTCGATGAACGGGCTGAAGACAGCCGTGTTGCTGGGCGGGCTCTCGGCCCTCGTCCTGTTCGTCGGTTCGCTCCTCGGCGGACGTACGGGGCTCGTGATCGCCTTGTTCGTCGCGCTGGGGATCAACGGCTACGCGTACTTCAACTCGGACAAGCTCGCCCTGCGTGCGATGCACGCTCGGCCGATCACCGAGCCCGAACACCCGGTGATGTACCGGATCGTGCGGGAGCTGTCGCGGGCCGCGCGCCAGCCGATGCCCCGCCTCTACGTGAGCCCCACGGCGGCGCCCAACGCGTTCGCCACCGGCCGCAGCCCGCGCCACGCCGCGGTGTGCGCCACCACGGGCCTGCTGCAGATGCTCGACGAGCGGGAGCTGCGCGCGGTGTTGGGCCACGAGCTGTCCCACGTCTACAACCGCGACATCCTCATCTCGTCCGTGGCGGGTGCGCTCGCCTCGATGGTGAGCTTCCTGGCCAACATCGCGATGTTCGCCGGCTTGTTCGGCGGCGGCGACGAGGACCGCCCCAACCCGATCGCCGTGCTGCTCATCGCGCTGCTCGGGCCGGTCGCGGCCGGCGTGGTGCAGATGGCCGTGAGCCGGTCGCGGGAGTTCCAGGCCGACGAGAGCGGCGCCGCGCTCACGGGCGACCCGCTCGCGCTGGCGTCCGCCCTGCGCAAGCTCGAGCGCGGCACGCAGCTGGCCCCGCTGCCGCCCGACCCGCAGCTGGTGTCGCAGTCGCACCTGATGATCGCCAGCCCGTTCCGGTCGGGGGAGCAGCTCACGCGCCTGTTCTCCACCCACCCGCCGCTCCAGGAGCGGATCCGGCGGCTGGAGGAGATGCACCTGCAGCGGCGGTGACCGTCGGACCCACGAGGCATCCTGGACCCGTGACCGACCCGCGCATCGCCACCACCAGCGAGTACGGAGTGCTCGGGGTGCGCGCGGGGTTCGAGGCGCACCCCGTCGACGCACGCCACTCGCTGGACCGCTACCCCGCGGCCGCCGACCTGTCCGGTCTCGTCGAGCGCCACTGGGTGGTGTCGTGGCAGCTCCCGCCGGGCCGGGAGGGCTCGGTCACCCTGCTGCCCCACCCGTGCGTCAACCTCGTGCTCGACGGGGGCAGGCTCGCCGTGGCCGGCGTCGGGCGCGAGCGCTTCACCTACATCTACCGCGGCACCGGCCAGGTCTTCGGGGTCAAGTTCCGGCCGGGCGGCTTCCAGCCGTTCCTCGGCAGGCCGCTGGCCGACATCACCGGGGCCGTGCTGCCCGCCGAGCAGCTGTGGGGGCCCGCCGCCACCACGCTGGCGGAGCGGATGGCCGCGGCCCGGGGCGTCGACCGGCTCGTGGCGCTCGTCGAGGGCTTCCTGCGCGAGCGGTGGCCGCCGCCCGACCCGCAGGTGGAGCTCGTCCAGCGGATCGTCGCCGCGCTGCTGCACGACCGCACCATCGCGCGCGTCGACGACGTCAGCGAGATGTTCGGCATCAACCCCCGCGCGCTGCAGCGGCTGTTCCAGCGCTACGTCGGGGTCAGCCCGAAGTGGGTGCTGCGCCGCTACCGCCTCCACGAGGCCGCCGCCGTGCTCGCCGCGGAGCAGCACCGGCCGTGGGCGGAGGTGGCGGCCGAGCTCGGGTACTTCGACCAGAGCCACTTCATCCGCGACTTCACCGCGGCCATCGGCCTCACCCCGGTCGCCTACGCCCGGGCGTGCCGCACGCAGGAGGCCCCGGTCAGCGCGTGAGGCGTCAGCCCACGGTGGCGTGCACGGGGAGCGCGCAGCGCACCGTCGTGCCGCCACCCCGCGGGCTCTCCACCGCGAACGTGCCGCCGAGCGCCTCGATGCGGTCCTTGAGGCCGGTCAGCCCCGAACCCCCGCCCATGTCGGCGCCGCCGATCCCGTCGTCGTGCACGGACACGCGCAGCGTGCCGCCGGAGGTCTCGGCAGCCACCTCCACGGTGGAGGCGTTCGCGTGCTTCGTCGCGTTGGCGAGCGCCTCCGACACCAGGTAGTAGGCGCCCACCTCAACCGGCTCGGGTAGCCGGTCGGGCAGCCGCAGGTCCAGCACCACGGACACCGACGAGCGCCGCGCGAGCGCACGCAGCGCGGGGCGCAGCCCGCCCTTGGACAGGACCTCCGGGTGGATGCCGCGGGAGAGCTCACGCAGGTCGTCGAGCACACCGTTGAGCTCGGCCGCGATGTCCTCCAGCTCGGCGCGTGCCTCCGGCGGCAGGGAGGGCATCTCCGCCACGCTGCGCAGCCGCAGCACCGCCGTCACGACGAACTGCTGCGCGCCGTCGTGCAGGTCGCGTTCGATCCGCCGCCGGGACTCGTCCGACGCCGCCACGAGGCGGGCGCGCGACGCGCTGTGCTCCGCGCGGCGTCGTTCGTTCGCGACCGCCGTGGCGACGAGCTCCGCGAACTCGGCCAGCCGCCGCTCGGCGTCGGGTGGTGGCCCGCCCTGCTCCGCCCCGACGGCGACCAGCCCCCAGACCGTCCCGCCGACCTCCACCGGGGTGGCCGCCGTGTAGCCGGTCCCCGTTTCCGCCGCGGTGAACCGCCCCGTCTTCAGGGCGGAGGCCGTCACGCCGATCGGCAGGCGGTCCGCCCACCCGGGTTCGCTCTCGGCGGCGAGCGCGGTGCTGCCGTCGGACCGGCACATGACGACGCAGGCGGCGGCCGGTGCGAACTGCCGGGCGGCCTCCCCGGCGACGGCCCGCAGCGCCGCCGGGTGTGGTTCCCCGCGCGCGATCATCATCGCGAGTCGGCGGAGCCCGGCCTCCCTCCCGGCATCGTCGGGGGAGGTTCTGACACCGGGCTCCGGGACCTCCATGCCCTCCTCCATCCGGACACGCACCGGTCGGGGGAGCGTTCACGATACTCACGTGCAATGGCTGCTGCCAGCGATCGTCCGATCGCGCGGGGCCTCGTCAGCGGTAGTTCGTGAACTGCAGCGCGATACCGAAGTCCTTGCTCTTCAGCAGCGCGATGACGGCCTGCAGGTCGTCCTTCTTCTTGCCCGAGACGCGCAGCTGGTCGCCCTGGATCTGCGCCTGCACACCCTTGAACTTCTCGTCGCGGATCGTCTTGCTGATCTCCTTGGCCTTCTCGGCCGCGATCCCTTGCAGGATCTTGCCGCTGATCTTGTAGGTCTTGCCCGACACCACGGGCTCACCCACCTCGAAGGCCTTCAGCGAGATGTTCCGCTTGATCAGCTTCTCCTTGAAGACCTCGACTGCGGCCTTGGCCCGCTCCTCGGTCTCCGACTCGATCGTCACGGCCTCCTCGCCCGCCCAGGAGATCCCCGTGCCCGTGCCGCGGAAGTCGAACCGCTGCGAGAGCTCCCGCGCGGCCTGGTTGAGGGCGTTGTCGACCTCCTGCCGGTCGACCTTGCTCACCACGTCGAACGACGGGTCTGCCACCGTGTGCCTCCTCGTCGACCGGGCCCCTGCGAAACCCGGTTCGTCGCTGTCGTATCCTCGTCCACGCGCCTAGGCGCACCGGGGCGGGTTGCCCGAGTGGCCAAAGGGAGCGGACTGTAAATCCGTCGGCTCAGCCTACGAAGGTTCGAATCCTTCACCCGCCACGGGAGGAGGGTACGGCCCCTGACCAGCAGCAACGCTGGCAGGGGCCGTACCTGTTTGGATCAAGGCCAGATCGCGGTGGGGCAGAAGTGGGGCAGTGCGGGCGGTGAGGATGTCCCGGACGCCGTCCCAGCGGGTGTCCTTGAGGTGGGAGTAGCGCTCCGTGACGATGACTGTGGAGTGCCCGAGCAGGTCCCGCAGCTGCTCCATCGACACCCCGTCCTGTACGAGCCAGCTCGCGTAGGTGTGGCGGAGGTCGTGGATGGTGCAGTCCCCGATGCCCGCGAGGCGGACGGCGCGATCCCAGGTCCCTCGCCGCCAGAACGAGTACTCGATCGCGGCTCCACGGTTGCCGGGGAACAGCAGCCCGGACCGGCAGCGGCCACGGCCTCGATGCTTGCTGCCGCAGCGGCCGGCGGTGGGGAGGCTCTCGATGTGCTGGCGCAGCATGTCGACCAGCCACGGAGGCAGCGGCACCGACCGCTTCCGCTTCGACTTCGGGTAGGGCTTGATGTCGCCGACCCGGTCGTCGTACACCTCGTGGACGTCGAGGCGCCGCTGCTCGAGGTGCACGCGGTGCAGGTGCGCTCCGATGAGCTCGCCCCACCGCAGGCCGGTACCTACGAGGGCCCACACGATCAGCCGGTCGCGCTCGTGAGGCAGGAAGTGGATGAGCGCCTCGACTTCCTCGGGAGTGAGGTAGCGCTCGTCGGTGGGTTCGGGGGTCGGGAGGTCGATCCCGATGCATGGCGAGTAGGCGATCCGGCCGTCGACCACGGCGGCCTTCATGCTGGCGGAGAACAGGTGGTAGGTGCGGATCACGGAGCGGGGTGCGAGGCCGGCGTCGTCGGTGAGCTCGTCGACCCACTCCTGCACGTCGTCGCGGGTGATCTTGTCGAGGCGGGTGGATTCCCAGCGCGGGTCGAGGTGCTTCCTGCGCCGAGTGAGGTCGCGTTGCAGCGTGCCGGGCTCGACCTTCTTCGCTCGCTGCGGCCACCACGCCTCGACCCAGCCTCCCCAGGTGGCTCGCCCGAGCTTGGCGTTGCGTTGGCCGGGGCGTCGGCGGGCTTCGTCCTCGGCGACGGCGGCCCGGCGCTCCGCCTCGGCCTTGTGCGTGAACGGGCCCTCGTTGAGGGTTTGGACGTTGCCGCGGGAGTCCCGGTACCGCCCGCGGTATCTCCCGCTGCTGGGGATTTTCTCGGCCCAGGCCATCCGATCAGACCGCCTCGTTCTTCGGGGGTGGCGGGTCAGCGGGCCGGGCGACCGCGGTGTGCTCGGCCATCGCGGCGAATGCCACCAGGTCCCCGGCGAGGCGACGCGCTTCGGATGCGGTGAGCATGACGTCGGCGGAGTCGTGGCCTCGTGCCCATGCTCCGGCCAGATGCCGGAGGGTGACGCTGACACCGGTGGCCGCGGCCCGGTAGCCCGCGCGTCCCAGCTCGTCGTCGCGTACGACGGCGACGGCGACCTCGACGTCGTCCTCGCTGGTGGTGAGGAGCGTGGGCACGCTGGAGTGGCGGATGTCGCCGACGGCGACCTGCTCGCAGTGTGCCAGCGAGCACCAGGACGGGTGCGCGGGCGGAGGTGGGTTGAGGGAGCGTTCGGGCACGAGGCCACATTCTGGAGTGGTCAGATCTCTTCCGGGCGTCGAAGTGGTGGAAAGTACCGGGAAAGACGAGGAAGGTTCAGGCAATACCACGCTCCGTGACGACGGGGGTGGGCGTTACTCGTCCATTTGGGTCCCCGATGTGAGGCCGCCTGAGTGGTCCAGGCATCAGAATGCATCAGTCTCTTGCATTTGCATCTGCACGATCGGACGCAAGATCGAGCCGACCGGACGCATCGAGAAGCGCAAACACCATCTGCAAGATCACGTCTCGCTCCCGCTCGTTGAGCTGATCAGCCACAGGCGGTAGCACAAAAGGAGTAGCCGCGCCGGGAGGGCGGCCCGCGAGCTCGCGCAGCCGCTGAATCGGCGCCGGCAGCCCCTCTGCGATCTTGCGGAGAGTCTGCTCGTCGGGGGTCTTTGACCGCGTCAGAAGTCGTCGGGCCGTCTCTGGTGCGACGCCGGTGCGGGCGGCGAGTGCCCGGATCGACGAGATCCCGAGCTCGTCCATGCGCTGGCGCAGGTACTCGGGCAGGGAATCGGGCCTGTCGGTCGTCACTGCTCCTGCCTCTGGTCGCGTTCGTATCCGGGCCTGAGTTGCTGAGGCGCGCCTGCTGGCGATTCCTCGCCGCGCGAGATGCTGCTGAGCTGGGCTCGAAGGGCCTGCACCTCGGCGGTCAGCTCGCGTATCCGGTCGCGCATCACGTCGCGTTCGGCGAGGCGCCCGGCGATGTTGGAGAGCACCTGTGCGTCGCTTGCGTCGTCGAGGTCGACGCCCTGGCGGCCGCGGGTGCCCCGCAGCTGGACACCGAGAACGCGCTCGAGGGCGCCGAGCTTGGACTTGGGGGTGACTCGGTCGGTCTCCCAGTTTCCGATCGTCTTGACGGAGACGCCGACTTGGTCGGCGAGCTCCTCCCTGCTCTTGCCCGCAGCTTCGCGCGCGCTGCGGATCCGGTCTCCAAGGCTCACGCGCAGCATCATGGCAGGAAAGAACAGGAAAGTCGCAGGCGGGAAGAGGATTCTTCGAGAAAGATCACGGCCTGGTCACGGCGCACGACCTGCCCCGACGGGTCTCAAGTTGCCTGGACAGGGGTTGCGACTTGCCTCATCTTTCCGTAAGTTGCCATATTATGAACACTGCCCGCTCCGTTAGTGCGACCCGCAGGTACGATCCTGGCCGCCCCAACGGCGCCACCATCCGTGCCCTCCGCCAGGTGAAGCGCCTTCGCCTCGAGGAGCTCGCCTACCGCATCGGAGTCACCGCGAGCTATCTGTCCCGCATCGAGCACGGCACCCGTGCCGGCACCTCGAAGGCCCCGCTGATCGCCCACGTCCTCGACGTCCCCGTCGCGGTCCTCACCGGCCAGCTTCCTGTCATTGGGACCATCCGGGACGCCGCCGGCATCGACCGCGACAGCCTCGCACGCACCATCGACATCACCCCTGGCCAGCTCGCCCGCATCGAACGGGGCGCCGAGCTTCCCGACGACAGCCTGATTCGCGTCATCGCGAACCGTCTCGGTGTCGACCCGGCCGCGCTACGCCCGTACATCGCCCTCGCGGCCGCCTCGTGACCGCCACGACCGTCGGCGTCGCCTGGCTCACCGCCAAGCAGGCCGCCGAGCGTATCCACAAGGACGCGTCGACCGTCCGGGCCCTCGCCCGCTCCGGCGCCCTCCACGGCCACCAGTCCGGATTCAAGTGCTCCTGGCTGTTCGCTGACGCCGCCGTCGACGCCCACGTGCAGGGCCTCGACGACCGCGCCCAACGCGAGGCCTGCGGCTGCGCCCGCCTCCGCGTCATCCGCGGCCGCTAACCACCCGTCCATCCGCTGCTCGCAGGGCAGACGCATGCCCACGCTGTCCTGCATCTCGTGAGACAGGAGGCACCTCGGTGATCAATCGCTCGACCCCTCAGCGCAACGCGCGCCACGCCCTCCACGCCGACGGCCGCCACAGCGCCGAACGACCCAACGGCAGACCCGTGTCGGCGCTGGTCCCCGTCCCGCCCCAGTACCACGGCGGCCGACACCGCGCTGGGCTCTTCGCCCGCCTCACAAGGACCGCCCGGTGACCACCTCCTACGAGCTCGATCGCGCCGGAGATCGGCGTCTGCCCGCTGCCTACGCGTGGTCCGTCCACGCGCCGAACGGGCTGCGCTACCACGACTGGTTCTGCGGCGCCGGGGGGTCGAGCCTCGGCATGACAGCTGCCGGGATGGAGCTGGCCATCGCAGCGAACCACTGGCAGCGGGCGATCGAGACCCACTCCGCGAATTTCCCGGACGCCGAGCACCTGTGCGCGGACCTCACCCACTACGACCTGCGCCTCGCCCCGCCCGCCGAGGTGCTCTGGGCCTCCCCGATCTGCACCGAGGCCAGCCCCGCGGGCGGTCGCCGCCGGCAGCGCGCCCAGGGTGAGCTCGAGCTGTTCGGTCCCGTCGCGAAGGAGGGGATGGAACGCACCCGCGCCACCTTCTGGGAGGTGATCCGCTCCACCGAGCTGTTCCGGTACCAGGCCGTCATCGTCGAGAACGTCGTCGACGTCGCCACCGAGTGGGGGCTGTTCGACTACTGGCTCGAGGGGATGCGCGTCCTCGGATACGCAGTGCAGTTCGTGTCGGTCAGCTCGGCGCACATCGGCGGCCCGACGAACCCGCACGCCCCGCAGTGGCGGGACCGGCTCTACATGGTGTTCACCCGCCAGGGGGCACCGCTCCCGGACGTCGACCCGAGGCCGCTCGCGTGGTGCGAGGAGTGCGGCGAGGACGTCCACGCCATCCAGTCCTGGAAGCGACCCGGCCGACGGATCGGCAAGTACCGGCAGCAGTACGTCTACCGCTGCCCTCGCCGCGAGTGCCGGCACGCCGTCGTCGAGCCGTACGTGCTGCCCGCCGCGGCAGCGATCGACTGGTCGAACCTCGGAACCCGCGTCGGTGACCGGGCGCGCCCGCTGGCCGCGAAGACACGCGCTCGAATCGAGGCCGGGCTGCGCATGTTCGCCCAGCCCGTCACGGCCGTCGACGCGCCCCTCACCGCACGGACTACGACGTCGACCAAGGGCGTCGCGGTGCCACCGGTCATGGTCAGCGTGAACCACGGTGGCGCCGACGGTCGCGCCTACCCGGCACACACCGGGCCGCTGCCCGCGCGCACCGTGCGGATCGGCGACGGGATGGCCTGCCCTCCGATGACGGTGCCCGCCGGCGGTACGTGGCGTGACGAGGCCAGCCCGGTAGATATGCCCATGGGTGCGCGCACCACCCGCGACACCGACGCGCTCGTCGTGCCACCGTTCGTAGCCGAGCTGCGCGGCGGCGGCAGCGTCGCGCGACCAGTGCTCGACCCGCTGGCCACTGTCACCGCCGGCGGCCGCCACCACGGCCTGACGGTGCCGCCAGAGGTGGCCCAGGCCTTCTACGTGAAGAACCACGGGGGCTACGCCCAGCCGCGGGACACCGTGCGCTCGGTCGGTGAGCCGCTCGGCGCGATCACCGTGAAGGACCCGACCTCGCTCGTGATCCCGTTCCGCCGCGGCGCGCGCCCGCATGGCACGGACGACACTGCGCTGTCCACGGTGGCCACGCGCGAGCAGCACGGCCTCGCGCACCTCGGGTTCGACGTCGACGACTGCCTGTTCCGGATGCTCACCCCGGAGGAGCACCTCGCCGCCCAGCGGTTCCACCCGTCCTACGTGGTGCTCGGCAACCAGGGCGAACGCACCATGCAGGCCGGCAACGCCGTGTCGAGCAACGTCGCCCAGTGGCTCGGCGCCGCGGTGGCTGCCGCGCTGTGCGGTGACTCGTCCTCGTCGGCGGCGTCGTGACCGCTCCACCGTTCCCCTACTTCGGCGGCAAGCAGCTCCTTGCCTCGCGGATCGCCGCGGTGTTCCCGCCGCATCGGCACTACGTCGAGCCGTTCGCCGGCAGCCTCGCCGTGCTGCTCGCGAAGGCCCCATCGCCTTTCGAGACCGTGAACGACCTCGACAGCGACCTGATGACGTTCTGGCAGGTCCTGCGCGACCAGCCCGACGAGCTCGCCCGAGTGTGCGCGCTGACGCCGCACTCGCGCGCCGAGTTCGAGGCGGCACGCACCCGGCCCGACACTCTGACCGACCTCGAGCGTGCCCGCCGCGTCTGGGTGTACCTCACCCAGGGCCGCGGCGGGGTGCTCCGCAACACCGGATGGCGGCACTACAAGAAGCCGAGCGGCGGCACCAGCGTCACCGACTACCTGCGCGGCTACGTCGCCCGCATCCACCCAGCCCTCGAACGGCTGCAGCACGTCTCGCTCGAGTGCCGCCCCGCGCTCGACGTCATCGCCGACTACGGCTGCCACCCCGATGTGCTCCTGTACGTCGACCCGCCGTACCTCGGCTCCACGCGCGGCTGGGGTGCGAACTACCGGTTGGAGATGCGCGGCGTCGACGAGCACGCCGAACTCGTCGACGCCCTCGCAGGCTGCCGTGCCTCCGTCGTGCTGTCTGGCTACCCCTCGCAGCTCTACGACGACGCCCTCGCCGGCTGGCACCGCCTGGAGATCCCCACGCACACCGGCCAGTCCGCGCGCGGCGCATGGTCGGCCCGCACCGAGGTGCTGTGGATGAACCGCCCGATCGCCGACCAGCGCGGCCTCTTCGAACTCGGCGGCACCGCGTGATGCCGCACAGCAACTGCCGGAAGGAACACCTCGACATGAGCATCACCCCCACGGCTGGTCCGGCCGCGGCGCCGCAGGGCGAGCCGGAGCCGAAGCTCGCCGAGGCCGCGCAGGCCGAGACCACGGCGGCGCCGCCCGCACCCGCCGAGCCGTCGAGCGGGCAGGAGTCGACCGTAGAGGTGCAGCCGGCGGTCGCCGACCGGCCCGGGCGGGTTCCTGGCTGCGGCGGGTTCGACCTGCAGACGGCGATCGTTGTGGCGGGGATCGAGTGGATCCCCGCCGACGGCCTCCCGCACATGTCGCCGATCGGTACCGCTCTCGCAGCGGAGATGGCGGCCTCGGCATGAGGCGCGACTCGGAGCCGCTGCCGATCATCACGCTGATGTTCATGGTGCTGCTCGCCGCCGGCGCGGTCGTGGCCGCCACCGCACCGGTCGCCGCGGCACCGGCGAACGCCCCGACCGCCCAGGTGGCGCCGGAGGTTGTGCCGTGACGACGGAGGAGATCCGCAACGTGCGCCGCTGGTTCGGCTGGTGGGCGCTCGCCACGGTGGCGGTCACCGTGGCGGTCGGCGTCGACTGCCTGGTCCGCGAACCGGTCCCGGGCCAGACCACCCCGATGATCCTGCTCGGCCTGCTGTGCGTGCTCTACGGCGCGCTCTGGGCGCGCCTCGGGCAGGTCCTTGAGCAGCGGGGGGAACGCCGTGGCTGAGCAGCACACGCCGCCGCGCCCCGGCCCGGTCGGCGACCCGGCCCCATCCGCGGTGTGGACGTTCGGCGGCGGGCTCATCGTCGCCTCGGTCCGGATCCACGACGCCCTCGCCACGTGGACCCGCAAGCGCAAGGGACAAGTCCGATGACCGACGAGACCACCGCCCGCAACCGCGCCGAGGTCGTGGAGCGCGCGCTGAAGATGCAGGAGGGGAGCGTGCTCGCCCGCGAGGTGCTGCGGATGCGCGCCCTGGCCGGCGTCCCGACCGCGGACGTGGCCACCACGCAGCTAGCGGCTTCTGAGCTGCGGCGTGCCGCTCAGGTGATCCGGTCGTCGTGGCGGTCGCGCTCTAAGCGTGGGGCCGCACATCACCTCGACCAGCGTGCCGCCGAGCTGGAGGCCGCCGCCCCCGAGGGCGTGGACGCGGCCACCGAGCCGACCTATCGACACACCCGCGAGCGGCGCCCCGGTGAGCCGGTCGACCCGGCCGCGGACCTCGCGCGGTACGACGCGGTGCTCGCCAGAACGCCGGAGGGCTGCCCGGGGCGAGGGCTCATGCTCGCGCACCGCGAGCAGCTCGCACGTGAAGTCGCCCGCGTGGACGCGGGCCGCCGCCCGCGGGTCGCTGGCCGCTGCCCGTCCTGCCACGGCACGTCGCTGTTCCTCGGGGCGGGCGGGCACGTCACCTGCTCCCGGCTGGACTGCCCGGCGCCGTGCACTGCCGACGACCTCCTTCATCCCGAGTCGCCCGCCCCGGTCGACGTTGCGGCCCGGTTCCGCGCCGCCGCCGAGAGGGCGGGACCGGTGAGCCAGACGACGCATGTTGAGACCGACGCGCTCCTTGCCGTAATGAGCAGCGACGAGGACCGGGTGCAGGACCTGCTCGGCGAGATGACACCGCAGCAGCTGCTCCGGTTCAGCGAGCAGGTCGAGAAGCTGTGGCACGCCATCCGGCGCGCGCGGTGGCGAGGAGGTGCGTGGAAGTGAGCACCGGCGAGATGAAGGTCAAGATCTGGAGCGAGAAGGTCGACGACGGCCGCCGGTGGCTGTGGCACTACCAGGTGCGGATGCCGGGCAAGGCGGTTCGCGGCATCGAGCTCAGCCACCCTCGGGCGCTGGCCGCGGTCGGGCGAGTGCGCGAGCGGGAGAGCGCCCTCGCGCACGTTCTCGACGAGCAGCGCAGCGCTGCTGTGGCGGTGCCGACGTTGTGATGGTCTTGTCGGCGCTCGCCGCGTGGATCGGGGTTGCCGTGCTGGTCGCTGTGCTGGTCGGCCGGACGGTTCGGATCCGTGACGGCCAGATCCCGCACGCGTGACCCTCGACTGCCGTGTCCGTGACTCGCGGGCGCGGCAGTCGCCGTTTCGGGGTGGCCTGGTGGTAGAACCCGGTGGGCGCGATCAGGCAACCCGGATGGAAAGTTCAGGCAACTAGCGGTAGGGTGGACGCAAGAAACGGCGACGCCCCGCGAGCTGCCAACTCAACGGGACGTCGGGAGCGCCCAAGCTCCAAGCCGCCACACCTCGGAAGGACGGCCACCTGTTGCCATTCTACGGCACCCCACCGACACCACCCTGTCTCGCGACTCGCGAGACAGTAGGCAGTTCCCACGTCGACTGGGCCGCGGTTCGCGACATCTACGACGCCCACCAGCGCCCCGCGATCCAGACCGTGTTCGTCGAGCCCACCCAGCTCGACAGCTGCCACGGCTGCCCCGACACCCAGGGCACCCCGAACGACGCCGAAGCCGAGATCGCCTACCGGCACGCCGGGTCCGCGTGGACCTACCGCATCCCCGTGGCCCGCTGCTGCGCCGGCGCCCAGCTCGCCCAGCTGCTCACCTACCCGCAGCCGCTCACCGAGCTGCGCATCGAGATCCCCATCCCGCTCCTGCCCGCCACGGCGGCCGTGTGATGGGCACCCCGCGCACCGCGCTCGCCACCGCGGCCACCGTCCGGCGCCGCCACCTCGTCTCCCAGAAGACCGAGCAGTGGAACGCGCGCTCCGCCGACGGCCGGTTCGACTACGAGCGGCAGGAAGGCTCCGGCACCGCCTGGCGGGTCACCGACCTCACCACCGTCACGCCGGACGACCCGGACGGGCGCTGGTTCCTCGCCCCGTCGCTCCCGGCCGCCCGCGCGATCACCGCCGACGAGCACGCCCTCGCCGTCGCCCTCTCCACCAGCGCACCGCGGCCCCGCTGCGCCTTCGTCTCCCGCGCCGGCGGCTGCCGCACCCCATGCCCCGACCCCCCGGCACCCGGCCACACCCACTGCCCCCGACACGGAGGAACGACCTCGTGAGCTCGCAGATCACCGTCACCTACCAGGCCGAAGACAGCGCCGGCATGACCGTGCAGGAACTGCACACCCGGCTCGCCGAGATGCTCACCCAGGGCATCCCCGGCGACACCGTCGTCCGCGTCCGCACCAAGCTCGGCGCGAACAAGCACGGCGCCGTGATCAAGGCCGTCACCGGTGCGACGGGTGGTGCCCGGTGAGCACCCCCGACCGGATCGTCCGCGACGCCGCGATCCACGCTGCCGCCGCTGACCGCAGCCTCCCGGACGACTCCTACGTGGTGGTCGCCCGCGCGCTCCGCGGCCTCGACCCCATCACCGGCGAGCCCGCCCGCCACCCGCGGCCGTCCGGGGTGCTGCCCACGCCGCCCGACGGCGACTCCCGCTGGTCCATCGTGACGCTCGCCGCGCACCTGTGCGTCCCCCCGGCCGCCGTCGACGCCGAACTCCTCCCGCCCGACGACGGTGACGACGGCGGCGACAGCCCGGACTTCCACTCCGCCCGCCGGTTCGTCACCTACGACAACGCCGCAGGGGAGGACCGCGGCGACTGCTGGCTCACGCACAAGGCGGCCGAGCGGATCGCCGCCGCGCTCCCGGCCGGGCTCCTCGCCCGCCGGGTCGCCGCCGACCAGCCCGAGGCGGCCGCGCTCCTCGGCTGGGACCAGATCCACGCCCTCGCCCGCCACATCGTCGACTACGCCGGCGGCCCGGCATGACGACCGACGCGCCCCGCCTCGACCACGACACACGCTGCACCCAGTGGCGCAGCAACGACCCCACCCGCTGCAACTGCCGCGATGAGCAGGGCAAGACCCCGCGGCCGCCGAGTACCTGGGCCGACGGCCCCTGGGTTGCGTTCGACACCGAAACCACCGGCGTCGACACCGACAACGACCGCATCGTCACCGCCACCGTCATCATCTGGACGCCCGGCCACGACCTGCAGGTTCGGTCCTGGCTCGCTGACCCCGGCGTCGAGATCCCCGACGGCGCAGCGGCGGTGCACGGCATCACCACCGAGCAGGCACGCGAGCACGGCCGCCCGGCCGCCGAGGTGGTCGCCGAGGTCACCCGCATCCTGCTGGAGCACTGGGCGGCCGGGTGCCCGCTCATCGGCTACAACGTCGGGTTCGACCTGTCGATCCTCGCCGCGGAGCTGCACCGCCACCACGGCACCGCGCTGCCGATGACTGGCCCGGTCGTGGACCCGCTCGTCATCGACCGGAAGGTCGACAAGTACCGGCGCGGGTCGCGGAAGCTCGTCGACGTCTGCCGCCACTACGGCGTCGTCCTCACCGACGAGGACGCCCACTCCGCCGACGCCGACGCGCTCGCCGCCGCCCGGCTCGCCTGGAAGATCGCCCGCGCCTACCCCGACGAGATCGGCGGCGTCCCGCTCGCCGACCTGCACACCCGGCAGATCGGGTGGCACCGCGAGTGGGCCGACGGCTTCGGCGCCTACCTCGCTAGCAAGGGCAAGCCCGACGACGTGCAGCGCGACTGGCCGATGCGGGGCGCCTCATGAGCGCATCGACGACCATCCCCGAAGCGGCCGCCGTCGCCGCGCGCGCGCCGCAGCGCAACGACGACGGCTACTACGTGCTCCCCGACGACACCCACCTGATGTCGGTCACCACGATCATCGAGCACGGCATCCCGAAGCCCGGTCTTGTCCACTGGGCCGCGATCGAGGTTGCCCGCTGCGCGATCAGCGCCATCCCGAAGCTCGCCCGGCTTCGCGGCGAAGCCGCCCGCGAGGACGCCTACCAGTGGCTGCGCCGCGCCGCCGAGCGCAAGCGCGACGAGGCCGCCGACCTCGGCTCCGCCGTCCACGACGCCGTCGAGGCACATGTCCTCGGCGCCCCTGCACCGCTCCCCACCGACGAGCAGCGCCCGTTCCTCGACGCATTCCACAGGTTCTGCGACGAGCACCAGCCCGAGTTCCACGCCGCAGAGATGGTCGTCGGGAATCCCGACGACGGGTGGGCCGGCAAGTTGGACGTCTGCCTGCAGCTCCCCCGGCTCGGGCCCGCGATTCTGCTGGGCGACTGGAAGACCGGCCGCAAGGTCTACGACGAGGCCGCGCTCCAGCTGTCCGCCTACCGCCGCGCAACCGTCGGATGGCTCAAGGACGGCACCCAGGTCGAGCCCCTCACCACCGAGGCCGCCGTCGTCGTCCACATCCGCCCCGACGTGCACGAGAAGACCGGCGGCTACCGGCTCTACCAGGCCGACACCTCTGACGACGTCTACGCCTCGTTCCTCGCCGCCCGCGACGTCGCCTACGGCTGGACCCGCCGCCGCGCGAAGCGCGCCATCACAGTCCTCAACCTCCCGCCGCTCGCCGGCGCAGCCTGACCAGGAAGGACCACACCTCATGGCCGGACGAATCCTGTCCCTGCAGCGCCAGGCCCGCGAACTCGGTCGGCTCCGCACCGGCTACACCGACACCAGCGGCCGCAAGCCCCGCCCCGTCAAGTCCGAGACCTGGGTCATCACCAGCCACAGCGAGGGCTACGTCGCAGCCGCCGCCGAAGCATGGGGCGGCACCGTCGAGCGCTGGAACCCCCTTGGCGGCGGAGCCCCGCAGTACCGCGCCATCACCGAGGCGGCCGCACTCGACGCGATCCTTCCGCCCGGGGACCCGCTGTCGCAGGCCTACGAGCTGTGGTCCGGCGGCGGCTGCGCACGCCGCTGCGACGGCATCACCGAGACCCTCTCCGACCGGCCCTGCATCTGCCGCGCGGAGCACGGCGACGACTTCCACGCCCAGCCCAAGGGCAGCGTCTGCTCCGCCACCACCCGCCTCAACGTCTTCCTCCCCGAGATGCCCGACGTCGGCGTGTGGCGGGTCGAGACCCACTCGTTCTACGCCGCGCAGGAGATGGCCGGCGCCGTCGACCTCATCCGCTCCGCCGTCGGCCCCGACGCCGTCATCCCGATCCGGCTGCGCATCGAGAACCGCACCCGGAAGGCGCAGGGCAAGACGAAGCAGTACCCCGTCATCGTCATCGAGCTCCGCGGCATCACCACCGGGCAGGTCCTCGGCGCATCCGTCATGGGCGGCCAGCAGCTCGCCGCGCAGGCCCAGCGCGAAGCCCTCGGCGCAAGCGGACCCGCCGCGGCCGCGATCGAGGCCGCGCCCGCTCGGGCGCCCGAGGAGCCCAGCGGCAAGCCGGCGTTCACCGCCGAGCAGGAGGAGACGCTGCTCACGCAGATCAAGGACACCGACGACATCGACTCCGTCCGCGCGATGTGGACCGACCTTGCCGCCCGGTTCCACATGCCGGTCGCCAGTCCGGTCGCCAAGGCGCTGCAGGCCCGCGCCGCCGAGCTCACCCCGCAGACGGAGCAGGACGCCGTCACCGAGATGGCGACCTCGCGGAGCGAGCCTGCACCTGCCGCGTCCGACGACCCGGACGACCTGTGGGCACAGATCCTGCGCACCGTCCCCGCGGACTGGACGAGCGAGAAGGTCGAGCACGAGTTCGCGCAGTTCGCCGGAACCCCGGCCGACGTCGCGGGCGCGCCGGACATGCGGGCCTACCTCGACAAGCTGCGCGGCGAGCAGTGACAAGCCGGGCGCATGCCGGGGCGGCGATCACCGCCCCGGCGCTCTCCGGAGGTGCGCGGTGAGCAGCCACGTCCTCCCCGACTTCACCTGCGCCGAGTGCGGGAAACGCGGCTGGTTCTCCAAGCGGAACGCCCGGAAGGTCCTTCGCCAGATGCGGGACCGCCACGGCAACGCCGGCGTCCTCCGCGCGTACCCCGCCTGCACCGGCTCCGGCTTCCACATCGGCCACGACGAGCCCCACCGCCCCGGCGGACGCCCCAACCTCAACGACCCCCGCCTGCGCTTCCTGCCGGGCACCTGACCGAAGGAGACACCGGCATGGCCGGAGAGACCGTCATCACCGTGATCGGCAACCTGACCGCCGATCCGGAGCTGCGTTTCACCCCGTCCGGCGCGGCCGTCGCGAACTTCACCGTCGCGAGCACGCCGCGCACCTTCGACCGGCAGACGGGGGAGTGGCGTGACGGGGACGCGCTGTTCCTGCGCTGCAGCATCTGGCGGCAGGCCGCGGAGAACGTAGCCGAGTCCCTCACGCGCGGCATGCGCGTGATGGTGTCCGGGCGGCTGCGGCAGCGGTCCTACGAGAAGGACGGCCAGCAGCGCACCGTCGTCGAGCTCGAGGTCGACGAGATTGGCCCGAGCCTCCGCTACGCCACCGCGAAGGTCACCAAGGTCTCCCGCGACAGCGCCGGGGCGCCCCGGCGCGGCGCCCCCGCCGACGACCCGTGGGGCTCCGCGCCGCCGCCCGGATCCGGGCCGGCTGCCGACGACGAGCCGCCCTTCTGACCCAGACCACCGGGCCCGGCGGCAGCGCCTGCCGCGCCGCCGGGCCCGGTCACGAACCTCCCTCGACCAGGAAGACCACCTCGATGCCCGTCCGTGTCCAGACCCGCTCCTTCCTCGCCCTGCTCGCCGATCTCGCCCACACCGCGTCGAAGGACCCCGATGCTGGCGCGATCGGCGGGATCCTGCTCCACACCGGCCGCGGCGAGATCGGCGACGAGCCGGGCCGCACTGACCTCCTCGTCGGCGCCTCCACTGACCGATTCATCGCCGGCCACACCTACACCGCCTGCGCCGGGCAGCTCTCCGGCACGCCCACGCTGTGGGCGCTGCGCGACGTCAAGTCGGTGATCGCGGTGTTCAAGGCCTCCGCGAAGGCCGACGAGATGCACGCCGTCGACATCACCCGCGACGGCCCGCTCGTCACGATCGCCGAGGACCCGAACCTGTTCGACGACGGGCTCAAGCTGCAGTTCGCGCAGATGCCGGTCGACGACTACCCGGCCGCCGGCGTGTACCGCAACCTCAACCGCGAGACCGCCGACCGCGTCGAGAACCAGGCCGGGCGACTCGTCGAGGCTCTCCCGCGCACCGACTACCCCTCCTCGAAGCTCGACGCGTTCCTCAAGGTCGCCACCGCCCGCAAGGCCCCACTGCAGCTGTACCGCACCCACCAGGCCGAAGCGATCCTCGTGCAGATCGGCGGCACCTACCGCGGCGTCATGGTCCCCTCCCGGTACGAGCCCGACGGCGACGAGCGTCGCCCCGACGCCGAGGTGCACACCCCCGACCTCGAGGTCCTCGAGGCCCTGCAGAAGCCGCAGCAGCCCGAACCGCCGAAGCCGGCCGGCCGCCCCGGCCTGTTCCTCGTCGAGGACTGACCCGCCGGTTCCGCGCCGGCCGGGCACGCCGTCCTCCACGGCAGCCCGGCCGGCACAGCACCCAACCACACCCCTGAAAGGCAGCCACGGCATGACCACCTACAGCCAGCCGTTCACGTCCACCCGCGCGCCCGTCCGCATGTGGGCCGACCCGGCCACCGTCGAAAGCGCCGCCCTCGACCAGCTCCGCAACGTCGCCAACCTCCCCTGGACCCACGGCGTGGCCGTCATGCCGGACGTCCACTACGGCAAGGGCGCCACCGTCGGCTCCGTCATCGCCATGCGCGACGCCGTCTCACCCGCGGCCGTCGGCGTCGACATCGGCTGCGGCATGAGCGCCGTCAAAACCGACCTCACCGCCAACGACCTGCCCGACAGCCTCGCCCCGGCGCGCGCGCAGATCGAGCGGGACGTGCCCGTCGGGAAGGACCTGCACCAGCACGGCGCGAACCTCACCCGCATCGGCCTCGACCGCACGATCAACTGGGACGGCTTCTGGGCCCGCTTCGACCAGCTCCACGCCATGAACGACAAGATCACATGGACGAGCATCGACCGGCTCCGCACCCGCGCCCACAACCAGATCGGCAGCCTCGGCGGCGGCAACCACTTCATCGAGGTGTGCCTCGACGAGACCGACCGCGTCTGGCTGATGCTGCACTCCGGCAGCCGCAACATCGGCAAGGTCCTCGCCGACCAGCACATCGCCGCCGCACAGGCCCTCGACCACAACCAGGACCTCCCCGACCGCGACCTCGCCGTGTTCCTCGCCGGCACCCCGGAGATGGACGCCTACCGCGCCGACCTGTACTGGGCGCAGGAGTACGCCCGCCTGAACCGCACCGTGATGATGGGCCTCGTCAAGGCCGCATTCTCCAAGGCGCTCGGCCGCCACGTCGCCTACCAGCCCGAGATCTCCTGCCACCACAACTACGTGTCCGAGGAGACCTACGACGACCTGGACCTGATCGTCACCCGCAAGGGCGCGATCTCCACCGAGAGCGGCAGGCTCGGGATCATCCCCGGCTCCATGGGCACCGGCTCCTACATCGTCCGCGGGCTCGCCAACGAGGCCGCGTTCCGGTCCGCCTCCCACGGCGCCGGCCGCAGGATGTCCCGCGGCGCAGCGAAGCGCCAGTTCTCGATCGAGGACCTGCAGGCCCAGACCGAGGGCGTCGAGTGCCGCAAGGACGCCGGGGTGATCGACGAGATCCCCGGCGCCTACAAGGACCTCGAGTCCGTGATGGCGCAGCAGACCGACCTCGTCGACGTCGTGCACCGCCTCCGCACCGTCGTCTGTGTGAAGGGCTGACCGGTGAGCCCGACGACGGACCGCGACCTCAAGCACGTCGAGCAGCAGATGCTGATGGCCCGCCCGTGGGAGGCGGCCGAGCCGGAATCGCTCTGGGAGATCACGGGCGAGTACCCCGGCGGGAAGCACTCCTTCACCGAGTGCCTGGCGATCACGCTGCCCGAGCACGTGACTGGATCCGAGCGGCCACTGTTCGTGTTCGTCGGCGCGCTGGCCACGACGAACGAGCCCGTCGATCCCGCCTGGATCACCCACGCTCGGCCCCTCCTGCTCGTGCACCGCGACGAGCCGAGTACCGCCTACTGGGTCGACGACCAGCACTGGATCACGGGCGCGGCGGTGACGGCATGACCGTCCCGAAGCGCCCGGCTGGCCGGGTGTACCTCGACGACGTCGACCACCTCCTGTCGTTCGGCCTGTCCCTGGAGGCGATCGCCGAGAGGCTCGGCGTGAAGGTCGATTCCATCCAGCAGGCCCTCCGACGCCGCGAGAAGCGCGAAGCCGAAGCAGCGGGCGAGAGCGGGGTAGCGGCGTGACCGTCGCCCCCGACCTCGCCCGCAAGCTGGCCGAGCAGGGCGACCAGCCCGACCCGATCCCCGGCCTCGACCCCGACACGAAGACCTGCGACCACTGCGGCGCCGAGTTCCACCGCTCCACCCGCCGGTCGCGGGCCGCGTTCGCGAAGCGCAGGTTCTGCTCCGAGGCGTGCGCCCACCGCGGCATCCCACGGCCCGGCACCCGTGGCCCCCGGTCCGGGCTGCCGGCCGAGTCACGCACCTGCGAGCACTGCGGGCAGCTC
The DNA here is from genome assembly GCF_042657305.1 of Pseudonocardia zijingensis. Taxonomy (NCBI): domain Bacteria; kingdom Bacillati; phylum Actinomycetota; class Actinomycetes; order Pseudonocardiales; family Pseudonocardiaceae; genus Pseudonocardia; species Pseudonocardia zijingensis. The sequence goes on from NZ_JBHSKO010000001.1 coordinate 174,401, forward strand.
TACCACCGCATGATCGGGCAGGCCCGCTCCACGTTCGCGAAGCGCCGGTTCTGCTCCAGAACCTGCGCCGCCGCCGGCATCGACCGCCCCGGCCAAGGACGCCGCACACACTGCCGCTCCGGCCGCCACAAGCTCCCCGACACCGACGGGCCCCGCGCCTGCAACGAGTGCCGGCAGGAACGCGAACGAGGCCAGCGCCCCACCCGCCCACGCAAGCCACCAGCGAAGAAGACGCCACCCATCCGGGCCGCCATCGCCACGCAGCCCGAGCTGCCGGTGTGGCGACCCGCCGGGTTCCCGCCAACCCCCAACACCAGGCCGAGAGCGTCGTGACCTCGGCCCGCACACAGCGAACCGCCGGCCTCCAGAGAGAGGCCGGCGGTTTCGGCGTGCATGGGGACTCAGTCGGGCGTTTCCTCATCTCGCTGGGCGGCCTCAAACGCCGCGAGGTGCTCGGGCGTGAGCGGCCCGATGATCGCCCAGGGTTTTCCTTGGCGGGTCACGACGGTGACCTCGCCTGCGTAGTGGGCTGCGTCGAGCAGTCGGCCGAGATTGTCCCGCGCCTCACGAACAGTCACCTGTTTCCCCACCTTCATGGCCTCAATGGTACGTGCAGTACCGATGGTACCATCGGTACCGACGAATCACGGGCAGGAGGAGACGACGTGACTGTGGTCCGCCACTGGGACCCGATCCCCGGCGTTGCAGTGCCGGACGACATCGCCGAGCGACTGGCCAAGCACCAGCGCTACCGCGTGGCCCTTCCACGAGCCTCGGCCGGCCAGATGTCGCTCTGGCACGCCACCTGCACGCACCGGAGCTACAACCTGACCTGCGAGCAGTTCGAGGACCTGCTCGTGGCGGCAAGGTTCGCGTGCCAACGCTGCGGTGAGCCGGTTGAGAAGTTCTGTATCGACCACGACCACAGGCTGGGCGACTGGGGGGTGCGCGGCCTCCTCTGCTCACCCTGCAACACCCGCCTCGGCCAGATCGAGTGCGGCCGAACCTCCATGGACGAACTCACGGCGGCCTTCCTGGCATCGCCGTACTCAGACCGTCGGCCACCCCTCATGGTCCCAGTCAAGACGCTGCAGTCACTGCTGATCGCCGAGTACCAGACGGAGGAGATCCGAGCCGCGCGTGCCGCCGGATGGACGACTGACAACACCGACCTCCGCCATCGGGCCGTCATCCGCCGCAAGGCGGCCTACAAGGCATGGCACGAGCAGTGGCTCCGAACCAGCGGATACGACCGCTACGTCGACCTGATCCGGCACATCCACAGCATCCGGAGCTGCTCGGCCGACACGTCAGGCGCTTCGCTTTGATGATCACGTCTAACGTCCCGCAAGACATAAGACAGGAGGCCCAGGTGACCGCACCGGAACCTCGCCGGGGCCACCGGGACCCGGACCTCGACCCCATCGAGCCGCCCATGCACCGGCCCCGCCGCTGCCCGCGCTGCACTCGCGCCTCTCGCGACATCCGCGACGGCCGCTGCCGCGCCTGCCGGAACGGGGCCCGGTGATGCACCGCCAACACGTCGACTTCGCCACCGAGGCCGGCTACCGACGCCATATCGCCGAGGGCACTGTCCCCTGCGGTGCCTGCTGCGACGCCCACGCCGTCGAGATGGCGAACTGGCGGGCCCACCGTCGCACCCGCACGCAGCCGCGCCTCCGGTCCTTCGCCGACCACCCGATCCAGTACCGGGCCGCCTGGGACGGCGACGAGCCCGCCGAGGCCCTCACCCCGGACGACCGGCGCCGCCTCGTCATGGATCTCCACGACCTCGGCTGGGACGACGAACGGATCGCCCGCCACACCCGCCAGACCACCTACACGACAGCCCGCATCCGCGGGCAGCTCGGCTTGCTCCCCAACCCCCGGCCGGGCCAGCAAGAAGGAGTCGCCTAATGGCCCGATCACACGTGCGGCTGCAGTTCGGGATGTGGCGCAAGGAAGGGCACGACGATACGTCGAAGGACGCCCGCTGGCTGTACGTGACGATCCTGTCGGACGAGACCCTGAACCAGGCGGGGATGGTCCGGCTCAGCATCGATCTGTGGGCCGACGACGCCGGCATGACCTCCGAGGAGGCGCGCGAGGCGCTCCGCGAGCTGGTCGAGCGCCGGTTCGTCGTCGTCGACCGCCACGAGCTGCTGGTGCGCACGTTCATCCGGAACGACGGCGTGGCCGACCAGCCGAACGTGCTGCGGAACGCGCTCGAGCTGGCCCGCCAGATCCGCTCCCCGACGATCCGGCGCGCGCTCGCCGCCGAGCTGCGGAAGCTGCCCCTTGCGCCCCCGCCGCGGGAGATCGCCGGGAAGGGCGGATCGAAGCGGATGTTCGTCTACCCGGACCCGCACGCGGTCGCCGACGAGATCGATCCGGCGCTGCCGCCGCCCCCGTCCGGCCTCCCGATCGAAGGGTCCACCGACGTCAGCTCGAACCCTTCTTTGAACCCTTCCAACAACCCTTCGGAAACCCTCCCATTTGGAACCCTTCCAACGACCCTTCCTGGAACCCCATGGGGTAGGGGTAGGGGAAGGGGAGAGTCTTACGTAGGGAGTAACTCACCTAAGGAGTTCTCTTCGTCCGAGATCGCTGACGCGATCCCCGACGGCGATCCCGCCCCCGCCCCAGCGGTCACGAAGAAGCGCCCAACCCGGGCCGAGCAGCCGCCCCGCGAGGACGTCGAGCAGCTCTGCTCTCACCTCGCCGACCGCGTCGAGGCGAACACCGGCAAGCGCCCCACCATCACGCAGCGGTGGCGCGACTCCGCCCGGCTCCTCCTCGACAAGGACCTCGCCCGCGAACCCGACGCGCTCGGCCTCGCTACGCGCCTCGCCGACTGGGCCACCAACGACGAGTTCTGGCGCACCAACGTCCTGTCGATGCCGACGTTCCGCGAGAAGTTCACCCAGCTGCGCCTCAAGGCCCGCCGCGAGTGGGAGCAGACCCACGCGCACCGCCCCAGCCGCCGCACCACCGACGACAAGCGCGCCGCCGTCCCCGGCCTCGTAGCCCAAGTCCTCGGCACCGACGGCGCCACCGCTCTCCGCCCCGACCTGCGAGCCATCACCGGAGGGAACGCGTGACCGAGATCGACCGGTACGGCCACCCCGTCGAACGCATCCGCCCAGAACGCCCGGCACCGCCCCCGCCGCTCACCCCCGCCGAGATCGGCGGGCTGCTCGACCTCGTCGTCGGCTACACCGGCCGCGAGCCCGACAAGACCCTCGTCGAGATCTGGGCCGCCCAGTCACTCCTCGGCCGCTGGACCTACTCCGAGGCCGCCCGCGCGATCCACCTCTGGGGCGCCAACCGCGGCCCCAACGACTTCCTGCAGCCAGCAGACGTCACCCGCGCCATCCGCGCCGAGCGGCAGGACCGCGCCATGCGCCAGCCGCAGCCGGTGCCCGACCCGATCGGACAGCAGCGGCTCCGCGAACTCATCGACGGTGCCTTCCAAGCCATCACCGACGACCCCGACGACCCCAGCGACGCTGCCCGCCGCGCCGCGCTCCAACACGCCTGCGACTACTGCGGCGCGAAGCCCTCGGAGCCGTGCACCCGGCAGGGCCTCTCCGGCCGGGTGCGCCTCGCCAAGGTGCACCCGAGCAGGCTGGAAACGGGCCGGGAGCGGGCGTCGTGAGCAACCCGCGGTTCACGATCGCGCAGCTCCGCGCCGAGCTGCAGGAGCTCGCCGAGTCCGTCACCGGGTACGCGCCGCCGCCGAAGCCCGACCGGTTCGACAGCGCCCGCGAGGACGCCGCCGGCCCGATCTGGCTCGTCCCAGGCAGCCCTTTGCCGGTCCGCGCCGTCGACAGCGAGCCCGGGGCCGTGTTCATCGAGGGCGCCGACTTCTCCTACCACGGCGACTGGCAGGCACTCGCCAGCGGACCCGCCCGCTCCTTCGCGATGGCGCTCCTCGCCGCCGCCGACTGGGCCGACGGCCACGACGCCCTCGGCCAGCGGCGCGCCCGGAAGGACACCACGTGAACCTCGAGGACCAGGCCGACCAGGACGCCGCCCTCCGCGTCGACTGCCCACCCGCCGACGAGCACGGCTGCGGCGAGATCGCCGGGCGGCTCTGCCGGAACCTCTCCACCGGCGAGCCGCTGCGGCACCTGCCCGCGCACCTCGCCCGCCTCCGCGCCGCCGGCGTCCGCCACGCCCCGCTCGACCCGCGCGAACTCGCCGCCGACCCCGACCGACCCACCCGCACCACCCACTGAACGGAGACCCGACCATGCCCAGCCCCGACGCCGAGCGGCTCGCCCGGCTGTTCCACGAAACCTACGAGCGCCTCGCCCCCGAGCACGGCTACGAGACCCGCCGCGAGTCCGCGGTGCCGTGGGAGCAAGTGCCCGCGAACAACCGCGCGCTCATGACCGCCGTGTGCGAGCACATCCTCGCGTCTGGCCTGCGCGCTGACACCGGCGCCGAGGAGAGCCTCACCGTGCTCGCGGACGCGATCCGCGACTACCACGGCCGGCTCCGCATCGACATCGAGCGCACCCAACTCGTCGAGGTCCTCGACGAGCACGGCATCGAGATCGACTTCGAGGAGGGCCCCCGTGCCTGACCGCGCCGCCACCTTCGCCGCCACCCTCGCCGCGCTGCTCGTCGGCCACACCGTCGGCGACCACCTCGTGCAGACCGACCACCAGGCCGCCCGGAAGGCGGCCAGCTGGCGGGCGATGGCCGGGCACGTCGCCGGCTACCAGGCCACCTGCGCCGCCACGCTCGCCGCGGTGCACGCCCTCACCGGCTCGCGCCCGTCCTGGCGGCGCGTGATCGCGGGCCACGCCTTCTCCGCCGCGACCCACGCCCTGATCGACCGCCGCTGGCCGGTCACCTGGATCCTCGAGCACACGGGCTCCCGGGCGTTCGCCGCGTCGAAGACCGTGCAGATCCCGTCCGGCATGGTGCGTCCCGGCGCGATCTTCGGTGAGCAGTTCACGCACCACTCGCCGGCCCCGCTCCCGCTGCACGGCCCGTACCTCGCCGACCAGGCGCTCCACCACGCCTGCCTGCTCGTCGCCGCCCTGATCATCACCGGTGGCCGTCGATGACCCAGCCCGCCCCGACGCCCGCCACGTCCGTCTGCGGCGCCTACCTCGACGACTGCACGTGCCGGAAGCGCCCCATCCTGCCGCGCAGCCCGCAGGAGATGCGCGCCCGCCACGAGGCCGCTGTCGCCCGCGCCTACCGCTCCGGCTGGCCGACACGCCGCCGCAGCTCGGCCGCGTAGCCACCGCCCTCACCCCGAACACCACCCAGGAGAACCCCATGACCAGCTGGACCCGCTCCAGCTTCTGCTCCGGCGCCGACTGCGTCGAGGTCGCCTTCACCCCGACCGGGGTCCGGCTCCGCGACTCCAAGAACCCCCAGCAGCCGCCGCTGCGATTCAGCGTCGAGGAGTGGCGGCAGTTCATCGCAGCTGTCGGCGGCCGGCCCGCCCCCGACAAGGCGATCGTCCGCCTGTCCGCGGTCGACGGCCGGTTGCACGAGGTCCTCACCCTGATCGCCCGCGGCCTGTCCAACGCCGAGATCGGCGCCGAACTGCACCTCACCGAGGACACCGTGAAGACCCACGTCCGGCGCCTCCTCGCCCGCCTCGAAGTACCGACCCGCGCGGCCGCCGTGCAGCGAGGCTGGGAACTCGGACTCCTCGGCCACACCACCCCGACCGGGACCGGGCGGTCGGCGTGAGGAAGCGGCAGCCGGAGGCGATGTACCTCGACGGCGGCAGCGTGCTGGTGAAGCACACCCACGACGTCGAGCTCGCCGACCGACTCGCCCGCGAGGCGATCGTGGAGCACGAGCTGTTCGGCGAGGCGACCGACGAGGAACGGGCGGAGATCTGCCTCCCCGATCCGCTGCAGAGGTGGGTGCGGATCATCAACGCGCTGCCCGGCTCGTACGCCGAGGCGGAGGGTTGGGGCTGGGAGTGCCGGCGCGACCAGCCCGGCCGCCGCGGCGTGTTCCCAGCCGTGGAGTACCTGCGATGACGGACGCCAGCGCCATCGTCGCCCGCCCTGCCACCGCGCCGGCCGAGGCCACCCTCGCCGACATCGCCCAGGCCGTCGGGCTCCCCGACGACGCGCACACCGACGACGTCCTCCGCGCCGTCCGCGCGCTCGCCCGCCCCGAGCCCGCGATCGTGCTGCGGCTGCCCTTCACCCGCCCGCCGATCACCGCGAACGAGGCCCGCTCTACCGCGCACTGGTCCAACCAGAACATCGCGAAACGCCAGGTCGCCCACGCCGTCGTCGCCATCGTCAAGCATGCCCGCATCCCGCACCTCGACCGCGTCGCGATCACCCTCACCTGGTACGCCCCCGACCACGGCACCCGCGACAGCGACAGCCTCTACCCGATGGCCAAGGCCGTCATCGACGCCCTCACCCCACCAGCGCCGGCGATCCCGAAAGGCGCACCGACGAAGGCCGGCACCCCGCGGAAGCGGACGAAGGCAGCGAAGCTCGGCGCCGGGATCCTCAACGACGACCACGCCGGCATCGTCACCTCCACCACCACAGCGATCGTGCTCGGCGACCCCGACCCCCGCATCGAGCTCGCCCTGCAGCCACTCCCACCCGCACCGGGGCGCCGCACCGTCCGCCCTCGCCGCCCTTCGCGCGCCCAGAACGTCTCACAACCCGCGAGACGCAAGACGCCACGGGTGGCCACCCTCGACAACCTCCAAACAGCCGCCAGCGACCAAACCAGCCACCCGCACGGCGCCACTCGGCGGCGCAGGCCCACCCGCCAGGACAGCTGATGGCCTACACCTGGGGCGCCCCCACCCCCGAGCAGCGCCCGCCGCCACCCGAACTCCGCACCCACCCCATCCCCATCACCGACCTCCTCGACGCCATCCACAACCCGGCCGCCGCCGACCCCCCCACCCCGCAGCCCGACGCCCAGCCGAACGAGCTCGCCACCGCGTAGACGACACAGGCCCGGCAGCAACACCTGCTGCCGGGCCTGACCCCGTTGATCGTCTATCGTCTCGCAAGACACGAGACACGCGAGTCTCCGCAAGACCGCACGACCCCGGACGCGAGGTGCCGAATGCCCTGGTGACCACCTGCCCCCAGGAGAGGTTCGAAAGCCTCGGCGACGCCCAAGCCACCCTCGCCCAACGCCGCGCCCGCGCAGCACTCTCCGGCAGCCCCCACACCATCCGCCGCTACGCCTACCACTGCCGACGCTGCCACGGAGCCCACATCACCCGCAGCCAGGAGAACCCGTCCTCGTCACCCGATGGCGGGCAGGCCAGGTAGCCGACCTCATGGCGAACCCACAGTGCAAGGCCACCGCGAAGAGCACCGGCAACCGCTGCACCCAGCCCGCGGTGCCCGGCGCCGAGGTGTGCCGCTTCCACGGAGGCGCAGCCCCGCAGGTGCGGGCCGCCGCAGCGCAGCGCGTCGTCGAACAGCAGGTGCGCCGGCTCCTCGCCGACCTCGAGGTGCCCGCCGTCGAGGACCCCTTCACCGAGCTCGCGAAGGTCGCCGGCCAGGTCGTCGCGTGGAAGGACGCGCTCGCCGACCTCGTGAACCGGCTCGTCGAGGACGCCCCCTGCGAGCAGTGCGGCGCCACCGGGGGACGGCTGCGCTACGAGTCGTTCGCCACCGGCGCCGAGCAGCTCCGCTCCGAGGTATCGCTGTTCGAGCGGGCCATGGACCGGTGCGCACACGTGCTGACCGCGATGGCCAAGCTCAACATCGACGAGCGCCTCGCCCGCATCACCGACCTGCAGGCGCAGGCCGTGCTCCGCGCCATCGACGTCGCGCTCTCGACCGCCGGCGTCACCGGGGCCGCCGCAGACGAGGCGCGCGCCGCCGGTGCACGGGAGCTGCGGAAGGCGCCGGCGTGACCGCGGTGCTCGACCGGGCGCTCGCGCTCGCCGCCGACCGGCTCGAAGGCATCGGGGACCGCGGCGAGGCCGCCCGACGGCGCGAGCTCGCCGACCGGCGCGCCCGCCTGCTCGCCCAGTGCCCCACCCCGCTCGACCTCGCGGCAAGATTCGACCGCCGCACCGTCCGCACCCCCGCGCTGGAACTGATCGCCCGCCGAGTCGTCGAGGCCGCCACGTCGCGGGACGGCCGGCTCGTGCTGTCGCTGCCCCCGCAGGAGGGGAAGGCCTTGGACACGGCCACCCCGATCCTCACGACAGCGGGCTGGTCGACGATGGGTGAGCTGCAGCAGGGCGACGAGGTGTTCCACCCCGACGGCCACCCGACGCGTGTCCTCGGCGTCTCCGCCGTCATGCACGATCGCCGCTGCTACCGCGTCACCACCACCGACGGGCGCAGCGTCGTCGCCGACGCCGAGCACCTCTGGACCGTCCGCGACCGTGGTCGCCGCGGCGGTGGCCGCACCGGGCGTCCGGCGCCGTGGGAAACCCTCACGACCGAGCAGCTCCTCGCACGCGGCCTGCTCGCCGAGAACGGGCGACGAACCAACGGTGCAGCGCACCGCGCCTACCGGTTCATGCTCCCTGCTCAGCACACCATCGTGTCGAAGCCGGTCGACCTGCCCGTCGAGCCCTACCTGCTCGGAGCGTGGCTCGGCGACGGCGACAGCACCGGTTCGCAGCTCACCGTCGGCGCCCGCGACCTCGACGAGATACTCGGCCAGGTCCACGCATCCGGCGCGCGCCTAGTATCGGTCAGCCCCTCGCACACGGCCTGGCGAGTCCGGTTCAGCCTCGACAGCCGCCGGCGGAAGACCTCCAGCTTCCGTACGGCCCTCACGGCTCTCAACCTGTGGGGCAAGAAGCACATCCCAGACCTGTACCTCGCTGCTGGCACCGAGCAGCGGCTGGCGCTGCTGCAGGGTCTCCTCGACACCGACGGGTCGATCTTCCGCACCGAGACCTCCAGCCGGGTCGAGTTCACCGCCTGTCGCCGGGTGTTGGCCGAGGGCGTGCTGCAGCTGGTTCGGTCGCTGGGCTGGCGGGCCACGATCCGCGAGTCGGCGGCGACGCTCGACGGTCGCGAGGTGGGCCGGCGGTGGAGGGTCTGTTTCACTCCCGAGCAGGGCGGCCACGTCCCGTTCCGGCTGCCCCGCAAGGCGGCCCGGATGCAGGCGCCGCAGTCCCGCGGCGGCGAGCTGCGCGCGGTGTCCATCGCCTCGATCGAGCCTGTGGAGTCACGGCCGGTCCGCTGCATCACCGTCGATCGGGAAGACGGCTTGTTCCTGGCCGGCCGCGACCTCGTGGCCACCCACAACTCCAGCACGTTGCGGTGGGCGGTGTTGTGGTTGCTCGCCAACGACCCGGAGCGGCGGATCGTCGTCGCCTCCTACGCGGCGTCGCTGGCCCGGACGTCGGGGCGGATCGTGCGGAGCCTCATCGAGTCCTACGGGGCCGACCTTGGCCTCACCGTCGACCGCTCCCACGCTGACGCGTCGGACTGGCAGCTCGCCGGCCACGCCGGTGGGCTCCGCGCGGTCGGCGTTGGTGGGGGCCTGACCGGGCAGCCGTCCGATGTGCTCGTCGTCGACGACCCGTTGAAGGGGCAGGCGGAGGCGGACTCCGCGACGATCCGGGACAACCTGCACGAGTGGTGGTCGTCGGTCGCGCTGACCCGTCTCGCGCCGGGCGCGCCGATCATCGTCGTCCAGACCAGATGGCACGAGGACGACCTCGCCGGCCGCATGGAGGCCGAGGGCTGGCCTGTCGTGAACATCCCCGCCCAGGCCGACGGTCAGACCCCGGACGCGCTCGACCGCCCGGTGGGGGAGTACCTCGTCTCGGCGCGGGGCCGCACCGATGCGGACTGGGCCGAGAAGCGGAAGGCCGTCGGCGAACGTACCTGGGCCGCGCTGTACCAGGGCCGCCCGGCACCGCTCGAGGGCGGTGTGTTCAAGGCTGCGTGGTTCGACACCTGGCGGGTGCAGGAGGCCCCGGCCGGTTGCCTGCCCCCGACGGTCGTGGTGGACCCGGCGGACAACGAGGGCGACGGTGACGAGGCCGGGGTCATCCTCGCCACCAGCCACGCCGAGACCGGGCGGGTGTACATCCTCGACGACCTGTCCGCGGCGATGACCGTGGCCAGGTGGGCGCGGCTCGCGTTGCTCACCTGCGTTCGGCGGGCCGCGCCGAGCCTCGCCTACGAGAAGTCCCTCTCCCAGCTGCCGAAGCGGATCCGGGAAGCGTGGGCGCAGCTGCACCGCGAAGCGGTCGCGCTCCACCGGACCGGAGGCGACCAGCAGGCCGCGGTCGAACGCCTCGCCCGTCGCGACGACAGCCCGGAGGCGCGGGAGCAGATCGCCGCCGGGCTCGCCGAAATCGCCGGCGACGTCGCCGACATCCTCGCGTTCGGCACAGCCGGGCCGCGGCTGCGCCCCATCGTGGCGCGCGGGTCCAAGCAGCTGCGCATGCAACTCGCCGCGCCCGCGTTCGAAACCGGCCGCGCCGTCATGGTCGGCCGACACCAGGTCGTCGAGCACCAGGCCACCACCTGGTCACCGGGCCAGGACTCCCCGGACCGAGTCGACGCCCTCGTGCACGCCGTGCAGCTCCTCGCCACAACCGGCGGCAACCCCGGACTCGGCCGCGCCACGGACCGGGTCCCCACCAGCTCGACCGGCACCCGCAACAGCGGGGCATCGAGGATCACGAGGAGCACGAGACGCTGAACGCCCAGATCACCCGTTCCACCAGCAGCCGCCGCGCCCACGGCCCCACGAAGGCCCGCCGCCCCGGCGGGGACCTGCAGGGCCCGCCGCCCGGGGTGCCCCGCCAGGTCCGCGCGATCACCGTCACCATCACGCAGCTCGACGACGGCCGCTGGCGCCTCACCCAACCCCGCGTACCCGGCTGGGCCGCCGCCGCCTCCACCCCCGGGGAGCTCGCCGCCGCGATGCGCCGCGGGTTCGTCGAGGCGCAGGTGGCTGCGCACTCCCAGTGGCGCGGCCACGTGTACGACGCTGCCGTACCGACGTACCGCCGCTCCCGCCCCGCCGCCCGATCCCGTCGCCGCTGCGACGTGTACGACCCCACCGAGTGGCGCCTCGACCCCGACGACTCCACGAAGTGGATCTCCCCGAAGGGCCACAAGTACCCGGAAGACCGGCAGGCCGTACAGCGCGTGATGAAGGCCCGCATCGACATGGGCCTCCCCGCCCGGCCGGACCCAGTACAGCCCGACCCACAGCCCGCGACGGTCACGTCGATGACCGCGCGGCACGTCGAGCACCACGCCGACCGAGGGGAGAGGTCAGCGTGAACCGCCACACCCGCGACGGCCTCGTGGTGCTCGGCTACACCGCGACCATCGCCGCTGTCGCCTTCCTGCTGATCAGCCTCTGGCCGGCCCGATGACGGTGTTCGTGTTCGCCGCGCTCGTCGTCGGCGCCGTGTTCGGGGCGCTCGTCGCCCGCGCCATCAGCCTGCTCGACCACCAATGGAGGAGACCGTGACCAGCCCACCCGCCTGCGTGTTCTGCGAGATCCTCGCCGGCCGCGCGCCCGCCACGGTCGTCGCCGAGTGGCCCGAGGCGCTCGCGATCGTGCCGCTCGGCCCGGTCGTCGACGGCCACGTCCTCGTGATCCCCCGCGTGCACGTCGAGGACGCCGCCACGAACCCGGCGGTCACCGCGATCACGTTCGGGTTCGCCGCCCGGTACGCGCGCGAGCAGCGCCGCCCCTTCAACCTGATCACGAGCGCCGGGCCGGAGGCCACGCAGTCGGTGACGCACCTGCACGCCCATTACCTCCCCAGAGCCGCAGGTGACGGGCTGGTGTTGCCGTGGGGTGACAACACGCGGCACGTCACAGGCGCCGAGCAGCCAGCGGAGGGGTCGGCGCTGCCGCGCGCGCCCGCGAGCCGCACGGGGCGCGGATGAACCGCAAGCAGATCCGGCAGGCGGCCGTCGAGTGTGACGAGCTGATCCAGCAGATGGCGTCCGGCAGCCGCGACGGCACCCAGCTGTGGACCCTGGCGTCGCGCACCCTGGCGCGCGCCGCGACGCTGCTCCACGGCCTCGCCGCTGCGCCAGCGACGGTGACCGTTGCTGCGGAGCTGGAGCCGGTGCCCGAGCCGACGAGCCGGCTGGAGTTCGAGGTCACCGGCGGCGACCTCACCGCCCTCCGGGCGCGCGCCGTCGAGACCCTCGACGCCTTCGCAGGCGGCCGCACCTACCGGTTCGACGTCAACGCCTACCCGCACACCGCCACCTTCGACGGCCAGATCACCAGCTGGCGCGCCGACATCACCGCCATCTTCGACCCCCTGGAGCCCACCCCATGAGCACGACCGTGGTCCGCGGCCGCTGGTTCCCCGCCAGCGTCGTCCTCCCCGACGGCCGCACCCTCCGCAAGACCCGCGTGATCCTCGCCGAAGGCGGCGAGCACGCCGGCATGTGGGTGTACACGCGCCCCGACCAGGTTGAGTTCCACGCGCCCATCAACTGGCTGCAGCAGGCCGAGATCCCCACCGGCCGCCGAGCACGGGCCGGGGTCGACGTGCAACTCACCGACGGCACCGTCGCCGTCATCACCCCCGGCACCGAGTGCAAGTGCGGGCAGCTCGGCCGCTGGGCCGGACCGTCCTGGGCTACGAACGTCGCGGTGCGGCCGTGAGTGAGGAGCAGATGCGCCGGGCCGCGCTCGCCGGTCACGAGGCGCTCGATGGCATCGCCCCGTTCCTGGAGACGATCGAAGGGGTTCGTCGCCGCGACCCGCCGCAACGGCTTCACCGAGGAGCAGGCCCGCGCCATCGTCGCCTACATGTTCGGCTGGCACCCGGCCGACGGGAGCAAGCCGGAGGACGCAGCGTGAAGGTCGAGACCGACATCGATCACACCGACCTCGACGACGATGGCGACGAGGACACCCCGGAGACGATGGTGTTCGTGTCGATCCACATGCCCGACGGCATGCGCTACTCCGGCACGGTCGCCTGCGAGGGCACCCCGAGCACACCGCGGCTGGCCGAGATGCTCCGCCAGGCCACCGAGGGCGCAGCAGCCACGCACTCGCCGCAGCTCGGCCGCCTCCTCGCCGGTGGGGGCTCACGGTGAGGCCGGAGCGCCCGAGCAGCGCCGTCGAGGCCACGGTCGACGCGCTCGCCGTGCACCGGCTCACCCGGCTCGTGCAGGACGACGAGGTGTGGCCCATGCCCGAGCTGCGCGAGGCCTACCTGCGCCGGGTCGGCGAGAGCCGGTGGGCTGACCTCGCCTCGTGCCCGTGGTGCCTCAGCGTGTGGATCGCGGGTGGGGTCGTGGCGGCCCGGCTCCTCTTCCCGCGGGCGTGGCCGTGGGTGGCACGGGTGCTCGCCGGCTCCGCGGTGGCCGGGCACCTCGCGCAACTCTCAGGCTGACGCCTGCACCACCCACCGCCGGACGGTGCGGGTCAGACGTTCCTGGTTCCGGCCGTCGGTGAGCATCACCAGCTTGCCGTGCTCGTCGTAGAGGCGAGTCAGTCCGGCCTCGTCGGTCATGAGGCGCATCCCATGCGCGGCCGCGAAGTCGCGCGGGTCGTCGAGGTCATACTCGATCGGCACCCGCTGTCCGCGGGCGATGTTCCAGAGCGGGGCCTCGTCGCGGATCGCCTCGGCTTCCGCGCGCAGGGCTGCCTGCCGCGACGGGTGCGTCTCGACCGCCACGTCGGCGACGTCCGACCACCAGGGCTGCGTGCGGGCATGCGCGGTCATTCGGGCGCGGACGTTGTCTGTGATGCCGACGTAGAGCAGCCTGCCGGTCGAGTCGCGCAGCCGGTACAGGAACGTCGGGAGGGCAGGGAGAGCGGTCAACGGTTGGTCCCTCCGGATCCGTTCTCAGCCTTGCGTGGCGCAGGCCCTGGGTTCGTCCGCCGGGTGCGGGCCCAGTGCTCGGCGGTCGAGCGCAGCCAGTAGCCGTCGATGACCTGGTCGGGGAAGTTGTCGCGCTTCCCGGCCCGGCGGTCGCTCAGGTACTGGTAGATCCGCTGGCGGGTGAGCCCGGTCAGCTCGCCGAACTGCTCGGCGTTGACCATCGGCGGAATGACGGGCCGCTGGGCGCGCCGGCGCAGCTCGGCCTCGCTGACGATCTCGATTGCCTCCCACTCACGGACGACCGCCCCGACCTCGCTGAGCTCGATCTGCAGGTTGCGCACCGCTGTGCCGACGAGCTGGGCCGGGTCGAGGTCGGCCGGCGCGGAGACGAGCCCGGAGACGCGTAGCCACGGCTCGTCGCGGCTCGTGGAGGTCATGCCGAGGTCGAATCCGGCGTTGTGGGCCCAGCGGGCGGCGACGTCGCGCGCGTGGTCGTCGTCGAGCTGGACGTCGGTCCGGAGCGCGAGGTTGATGGAGTAGTTCATGACGAGCATCCTGTCACATTGCTTGTCTCGGTGTAATGGCGGAGGGTCGGGCCGTATCCTCGGAGGGGGAGCCCCCTGCCAGCCATTCCCTGGCAGGGGGCTCCCGTCGATCACTCGCGGTCCGGATCGAAGCTCTCGGGAGGCACGAAGCCTTCGAGCACTTCCAGACCAATCACCACCACGATGAGCGATGCGAGGTGCTCCCTCGCGTTCCGCTCGAAGTAGGCGGCGGGGATGCGGTGCTTCCTGCGCCCGTCGGGCGTCAGGATGGTCACCTCCTCCTCCGTGATCGTCAGGCCAAAGCCCTGGTCGGCCAGGGCTACGAGGACCTGCTCTCCGAAGTCGGTCACCCGATCTCCTCTCTGTAGTTGTTGGCCTTACATGAACTACTCTAACACGGGAATGGAGTAGATTGTGTAAGGAGCTAGGTAACGGGAGGGTCACGATCGGCGGCGGATCGAGGTGTCAGACCCTGCCGCCACACTCCAGACGTGGCCCCCTACCTGCTTGGCGCGCGCCGGTACCCATCGAAGAAGGCCGCCCGAGACGAGTTCCGGCGCATCCTGAACAGCAACCCCGACAACGTCCCGCTACGTGGCGAGGACGCTGAGTTGGTCTCGCTCCTGGTTCACGCGGGCCGTCACCCGGAGGCTGCCGAGAAGGTCGGGCCGGGCGTCGTCGACGTCGTGATCCGCCGCTCTGAGTTCGGCACACGCGGCTTCTGGCTGGTCCGACGGGACGGGAGCATCGTCGACTTCTCGTACCTCACCGCCCTCGACGGTCAGTCCAGCGTCGAGGCGGAGGCGCGCGCGGCGCTGCGTTGGGAGGTCAACGACCAGATCCTCGCGTTCCGCGACGTACACGCCGCCGACCTCGCCGGCGGGACCGTGACCTGCGGCCTCTGTCAGCAGCTGATGACTCCGGACAACGTCCACGTCGACCACCACGAGCCGACCTTCGACGAGCTCGCCTCGCGCTTCGCCGAGGTCCTGGGAGGCTGGGACCGGCTCGTCATCGAGTGGGTCGGCGCAACCGGACGCCGGCTGCAGAACCGCGACCACGGCGATGTTTGGCAGACCTACCACCGGCAGACGGCACAGCTGCGGCTCACGCACCGACGGTGCAACCTCTCGCGGGCGCGCACCTGAGACGGCAACCGGCCGACCATCTGGGCGGGGAGTGCATCGACCGCGTCCCGGGCTGATCGACCCGCTCATTCGAGCGGCCGGATCCGTCAGCGCGCCGTCGCCGAGCTTGGCGCGATCTTGGTCGGCGACCCGGGCTGGGTCTTCCCGTGTGCGCTCGTCCCGCGTCCTGCATCGCCGCGGTCTTCGACTACGCAGCCGGTCTCACCGTGCTGTCTGTGCAGGTCAGGGCGACGCGCACGGTGGTTTGTCAACAGAAAGTCGAGCGCAGAGGCCATACCTAATTGCTCCGCTCGATATCTAGTTACACTCATGTCATGCCACCGCGTGGACGAGGCCGGCCGTCCAGGGCCGAGGTCTATCAACGTCTCCGGCACTCGCTCGACGACATGCAAGCCAGGTTCGGTGGCCTCCCGACGCGCCTTGAGGCCGAGGCTATCTGGCGTGACATCTGGCGGGAAGAGGTCCACAACAGCACGGCCATCGAGGGGAACACGCTCGTCCAACGTGAAGTCGACGAGCTGCTTGATCGCCGTATGACAGGCGCCCGGAGGAAGGACCTCGCGGAGTACCTGATCGTGCAGGGCTACGCGAACGCGGCCGACTGGGTGTACGAGACGGGGATCGACCCTGCCGGGGACTGGTCGACCGGTGAGCTGTTGACCTTGACCGACGTCAGGCACGTGCACGACATGACGATGTCGCTGGTGTGGGCCGTCGCCCCGCATCCACAGGCCACAGAGCGCGAGGGACCAGGTCAGTTCCGCCGCCGGGAAATCGAGCGGTTCAGCAGCGGCATGCAGCCACCCACCTGGACCGTCGTAGACGGCGAGATGAGGGACTGGCTCGACCGCGTGAACGCGTTGCGGTGCGACGCCCGGTACCCCATCGAGGCGATCGCCAGTTCTCATGCGGAGTTCGAGCGCATCCACCCCTTCATCGACGGCAACGGCAGGACGGGGCGGCTGCTGCTGAACCTCGTCCTTGTGCGCTTGGGGATGCCCCCGGCGATCATCTACAACAGGGACAGGGATCGGTACCTTGTCGCGCTCAGCCGTGCCGACGGTGGGGATGTTGGTGCGCTCGCAGAGCTCCTTGCCAGAGCGGTGCTGAACAACCTCAACCGGCTGATGCTGCCCAAGCTGGCAGGGCCTGCTCGCCTTGTTCCGATCGCGACGTTGGCCAACGACGAGATCAGCCACTCTGCCCTGAGGTCGGCAGCGCAGCGTGGCGCGTTGAAGGCTGTTCAGGATCCGGTTGGGCAGTGGCTCAGCACGCGAACGAACGTCGAGGAATACATGGCCCAGCGGGGAACGAAGCGTGGTCGGCCGAAGCTGTCAACCACGCGCCGTGAGACACGCGACTTGTCGGCTTAGCCGCCGGGGCGCCCTGAACCTCAGTCACTGGCCAGACGAGGTCAACCGAGGACAGGGGTGCGCGCGTGGCTGTGCTGGGTCGTCGCGCGTCCACCACCACCGACGAACGGCCGCCGCGCGCCCAGCTCAAGGTCCTCCGCGCCGACGGGCAGCGCATCGATCTGTCCAAGCGCGACGCCGGCGCCCTGCTCGTCGCAACGAGGCAGGGCTGGCAGTCCCAGGCCTACGCCTACCGCGACCTGATCGGCGAGCTCCGGTACGCGCTGCGGCTGCGCGCCCAGTCCGTGGCCCGCTGCCGCTTCTACATCGCCCAGGCCCGCCCGTGGCCGGAGGACCCGGTCCCGCTCGACGGCGACGACCACGACTTCGACGCGCAGCTCGCCGCGGACGCCCTCGTCAACTTCGAGCGCATCCCGTTCGACCACGAGCCCGACGGGTTCACCGCCCGCCTCGACGAGAACCTCGGGATCGCCGGCGAGGTGTGGGTCCACATCGACGGCGCCGAGCAGTTTCACGTGCGGTCGGTCAGCGAGATCGCTGTCTCCCCGGACGGCCGGGTCACCCTGCAGACCCTGCCGACCGCGACCGCCGGCACCACCCGCGTGATCGACCCCGCGCGGGAGGACCTGCTGCGCTGCTGGGTGCCTCACCCCGAGTGGGGGCAGCTGGCCGACTCGGCGCTGCGCACCAGCCTCGACGTGTGCGAGGACGTCGTGCTCGCCGGTCGGGAGCAGCGCGCCGCCGCCCGGAGCAGGGTCGCCGCGAACGGGTTCCTGCTGATCCCCGCGGGCCTGTCGATGCTCGCGCAGCGGCAGGACGACGAGCACGACGACTCCGTCATGTCCGACACGTTCATGGCCGACCTGACCGCGGCGATGCTCGCCCCGATCCGCGACGACGGAGACGCGCAGGCCGTCGTCCCGATCGTGCTCCGCGGCGACCCCGACGACCTCGACAAGGTGCGGCATCTGTCGGTGCAGCGCGCCGACTCCGAGGAGCTCATCGCCCGCCAGTCCGCCGCACTGCTGCGCCTGCTCAAGGGCCTCGACATCCAGCCCGAGCAGGTCGAAGGCGTCGGCGGCATGAACCACTGGGGCGCCTGGATCATCGACGCCCGCTCCATCAGGGACCAGGTCGAGCCCGCGGCGGAGACCATCGCCGCCGCGATGATGCAGGCCTACATGCGGCCCGTGCTCGAGTCCCTCGGCCACAAGCCCGAGGACATCGACCAGCTCACCATCGCCGTCGACCCGTCCCCGCTCGCCGAGAACCCCAACCGCGGCCAGGACGCGAGGGACGCGCACGCCGCGTTCGCGATCAAGGACGAGACGCTGCGGGAGGCCCTCGGGTTCGGAGAGGAAGACGCCCCCGACGACGACGAGCTCGTGCGGCGCCTCGCCCTCTCCGGGCGGCTCCCCGTCGACGCGACGGCCGCGCTGCTCGGCCTCGCCCCCCAGCAGCAGCCGCAGCCGGTCACGATCGACGCCCAGCCCGCCGAGCCGCGTGAGCTGCCCTCCGCCGAGCAGGAACGGCCGGTCATCCAGGATGGGGAGGCCACACCTGCCCGGGGCACGCCGGAGCAGCCAGCCGCCGAGCGTGCCGCGCCGGCCACATCGCCCGCTCCGGCCGGGCCGATCGTCGCCGCCGCCACCGAGCCCGACCCGTACGGGCTGCACGTCGACATCGACGCCCCTCGCCGACTCGCCGACGTCGACGCCGAGCTCGCCGACCGCATCCTCGTCGCCGCCGACGCCGCGCTCGCCCGCGTTCTCGAACGCGCCGGCGCCCGCGTCCGGTCGCAGGCCCAGAAGGACCGCGCGCTGGCCGCCAGCATCAAGGGCCTGGACGCGCACCTCGTCCCGGCCACGATCGGCCGGGCCCGGGTCGAGGCGCTCGTCTCGATCTCCGACCTCCTCGCCGACGGCTACGCCCGCCTGCGGGGCCAGTTCGAGCGGTGGCTCGGCGACGCCGCCGCCCAGGTCGCGGAGATCCTCCTCGACCTCCTCGGCATCCCGACGCGCAGCCCCCGCGCCGACGAACTCCGCGCCCGCGTCCGCACCCGCCTCACCGCCCGCACCGGGCAGGCGTGGCAGACCCTCGCCGAGCGGCTCGACGCCGCCGCGGAGGAGGCGCTGTTCCGGCCCGACCCGCTCGTCCCCGAGGAGACACCAGGCGAGCCTGTCGACACCCTTCTGCGCCCGCAGGACGTCGAGGACGTCCTCCGCGTCGCCGGTGGTGCTCAGCCGATCCGCGAGCCCGGGCGGGAGTCCTCCCACACCCGGGCGCCGCGGCTGGAGGAGACCCCCGGGCCGGGCGGGTTCGGCGCCGGCCCCGACGTCACCGCGCTGGTCGGCGAAGAGGGCGGGGTGCTGCTCGGCTGGGAGTGGCAGTACCGGTTCGGCATCCAGCGTGGGGACCGGTTCGCGCCGTGGCACACCGGCCTGGACAAGGTCCGGTTCGCCACCTTCACCGACCCGAAGCTCGACACCGCCCCGGAGACGGCGTGGATCGGGCCGTACTACTTCCCGGGCGACCACCACGGCTGCCGCTGCCGCACCGTCCCGATCTACGCCGTCCCCGACATGGAAGACGGCATCGTCGCCCGCCGGCTGCGCGAGGCGCAGGGCGACCCGCGCAACGTGCTCGCCGCCCAGGTCGCCGCCGACGACGACGCGGCCGGCCGGGTCGGAACGTCGCTGCAGCAGGAGGTCGAGGTCCGCGACCGCATCCACGACGCCGTGCAACGCCTCGAACGCGAGTACATCGACAGGAACGGGGACGACTCGTGAAGCCGAGCATCGGCCGGATCGTGCACTACGTCAGCTATGGCACGCCGGGCGGCGAGTACATCTCCCAGTGCCGCGCGGCGATCATCGCAGGCCTTGACGAGCACCCGGAGGACAACGAGCCCGGCGAGGTGTTCGCGTCGCTCGTCGTCCTGAACCCGACCGGGATGTTCTTCAACCAGCTGTGCATGCAGGACGAGACCGAGAACGTCGGCGGCACCTGGCACTGGCCCGAGCGCGTCGAAGAGGAGCCGCTGGCATGACCGCACCGATCGAGACCGTCGTCGAGGCGGTCACGGACGAGCCCACCATGGAGGTCGTCGACGAGCAGGCGGGGGAGATGCGCGTCCGCTTCCCCGTCCTCGTCATCGAAGGCCTCGACACCTCGGACGGACGGTTCATCGAGGCCGGTGCGCTCACCCACCGGGCACTGCCGCTGTCGCTGCTCGCGCAGCCCGAGGCCGCGCACGGCGGCGACGAGCCGGGCCCCGCGATCCTGGTCGGCCGCATCGACACCATGGAGCGCGTCCCGGGCCCCGAGGTGATCTCCCGCCGCACCGGCGAGCCGTTCCCCGAGGGCACGTTCGTGTGGCAAGCGACCGGCGCGCTCAACCCGACGATCGTCGTCAACGAGCGCGGCACCACCATCGGTGACCTCGTGCGCCCCCGCTACCTGCGCGGCGTCTCCGTCGACCTGGCCGGCATGGACTACGAGATCGCCGGCGAGGACGGCTTCGACGTCGCCCCGGCGAACCCGCGGCGGCAGCTCGTCACCTACGGCGCCGAGGTCGCCGCCGCCACCCTCGTGCCCATCCCGGCGTTCGGGGACGCCTACATGGAGCTGGAGGACGAGGACGGCCCGCGGGAGCCGCTCGCCCCCGAGGACCTCCCCGACGAGCTGCTCGCCGCCGCGGTGCCCGCCTGGCGGT
Source organism: Pseudonocardia zijingensis (assembly GCF_042657305.1). NCBI lineage: Bacteria > Bacillati > Actinomycetota > Actinomycetes > Pseudonocardiales > Pseudonocardiaceae > Pseudonocardia > Pseudonocardia zijingensis. The sequence continues at coordinate 194,956 of NZ_JBHSKO010000001.1, forward strand.
CGAGCGAGGTGGGCGACGAATGCGGGCTGTGCCTCGCCGGGCTCCTCGCCGCGGCCGTCGGCGAGCGGATGGTCGCCCGGATCCCGGAGGACGCGGTCGAGCAGTTCACGGAGGTCATCGACTCCGGTGAGGAGCGCGACGCCGTAGAGCTCGCGACCGCGCTCGTGCAGCACATCGCCGACAACTGGGCCGCCGACCTCGAGGAAGATCCCGACGACGTCCTTGCACCCGGTTACGAGCCGGACGCCGCCGTCACCGCGGCCGCCGACGAGCCGCACACCGGCGGGATGATCGCGCTCGTCCCCGCCGACCCGGGCGCGCTGGTCGTCGAGGGCGGCGACCCGGCCGAGGAGCTGCACCTCACCCTCGCCTACCTCGGCGACGACGTCACCGGCTGGCCTGCCGAGCAGATCGCCGCCGTGCTCGACGGCGCCCGCCAGATCGCCGCCGTCACCCCGCGGGTCGAGGCCGAGGTGATGGGCCACGCCGCGTTCAACCCCGGCGACGCCAACGACTTCGAGCCGTGCGCGGTCTACCTCGTCACCGGCGACATGTTGCCCGCGCTCAAGGGCGAGGCGGCCGCGTTCGACGTGTCCGAGCACCCCGTGTTCCTCCCGCACGTCACCGCCGGGTACGGGCTCGACCCGGCCGACCTGTCGTACGTCGGGCCGGTGCAGTTCGACAGGCTCCGCGTCGCGCTCGCCGACGAGGTCCACGACTTCCCCCTCGGCGACCCCCGCGCCGACGACCCCGACGATGACGAGCCGGGCGAGGACGAGCCCGACGAACCGATCGTCGCGGCCGCCGCGATACCCGACCAGGTGGTCGAGTCCGACGACGAGGTCGGGCTGCCCGACGTGCCGCAGCCCTGCGAGCTGGGGGACCACCCTGCCGTCCGGTCGCTGCTGTTCCGCGGCGGCGACGCCTACGCCCCGGTGTGCGACGAGCACGAGCAGGACGCCCGTGACCGGCTCGCGGCCGACGGCGACGAGGTCACCGCGGTCGTCGACATCGAGCAGCCCGACGGCGAGGACCTCGACGAGGAGGTCGTCGTCGCTGCCGCCGCGGCACGACCGCCCGCCGCCTGGTTCACCGACCCGCAGCTCGACGGCCCAACCCCGCTCACGATCGACGAGGACGGCCGCATCCGTGGCCACGCCGCCACCTGGGGCGCCTGCCACATCGGGTTCCCGCAGCAGTGCGTCACCGCGCCCCGCTCGACGTCCGGCTACGCCTACTTCACCACCGGCGCCGTCCTCACCGACGACGGCCAGCAGGTGCCGGTCGGGTCCATCACCATGGACACCGGCCACGCCCCGACGAGCATGTCCCGCCAGGCCGCGGCCGCGCACTACGACCACACCGGTGCAGTCGTCGCCGACGTCGCGGTCGGCGAGGACGCCCACGGCATCTGGGTTGCCGGCGCACTCCGCGCCAGCGTCGACGAGCAGACCGCCGCCCGGCTCCGCGCCTCCGCGCTGTCGGGGGACTGGCGCCGCGTCCGAGGCGGCCTCGAGCTCGTCGCGCTCCTCGCGGTGAACGTGCCCGGCTTCCCGATCCCGCGCGCCCGCGTCGCATCAGGGGAACCGCTCGCGCTGGTCGCCGCCGGCGCACTCAGGTCGGCCACGACCGCGGCGCACGGCCTCGTGATCGGCAACGAGCTGATCCAGAGCATCGACGTCGGCAAGATGCAGGGCCTCGCCGCAGTCGACCCCGGCCGGGTCGACCTCACGTCGCTCGCCGACGCGATCGCCGAGAGACTCGAGCAGCGGCAGCAGGCCGGGCAGCTGTCCACGCGCCACGCCGCCCTCCTCGCGCAGCTCGACGACAGCCCCGACCGGGCAGCCGCGCTCCTGGCCGAGCTCGACGACTCCCCGCAGCGCGCCGCCCAGCTGCTCGTCGCCCTCGACGACGAGGACGACGACTACGCCTCCCAGATGCCGGCGCAGCTGCGCGAGTCCTACCTGCGCGGCGAGGTTGCCGCCCGCATCCGGTGGGGAACCCCCGGGGACTTCCGCCGGTGCGTCGCCCAGGCGACCGCCCACGGCGTGCCGGCGCGGATGCGGGACGGCATGTGCGCCGAACTCCACCACGCGGCGACCGGGCTATGGCCCGGTGATCGAAACTAGCTCATTCGTCGAGCTGATCGATGATTAGCTCGTGGACCTCTCTGACGAGCGACGTGGCCAATGCGATCGCAATTATTGCGTTCGCTGGCGTGTACTGAACGCGGCCAACGGCGTGAATGCTTGCGTGACGATTGAACCTCTCAGGAATCGGGATCCCTTGGGTTGGGTCGAAGTACTCCAATGCTCTTGTCAATGGCAGATGCACTGCGCACCAGCGCAACTCAAGGAGTGTGGCGTTCTCGTGTCGAGACTCGATCTCCTCTTGGACCTTCTTGTAGTACCCCCGAATTTTCTCAGGGACAATCGAGATCCGCATGACGGTGTCCACGATGGCCGCGGCGAGGGCCTGTGCCGCCGCGAGCTTGTTCTGCTCTGCGACCAAGAGCGCCTCTTCGAGCAGTTCAACCTGCTCCGTTAGCTCTGTGGAGGTAACGCCGCTGAGCACGTCACGGCAGTCCGTCAGGATCTCGGCCCGGCGCTCGGCGAAGATGGCCACGCGTTCGGCCTCGGGTGCCTTCAGGAGTTCCTGCAGTACGTCGGCCCGTGGAACCCAAGCGGTCGGCAGTCCTGCCTCGGCGAGTCGGAGGAGATCGAACTCGGCCCCATCGCCGAGGTCGATCCAGTTCGGCGGGCAGGCTCTCAGGTAGGCCTGACGATAGAACTCAAGATCGACTTTTGGCAGGGAGCGGCGGAGGCGGCTCAGGCCCTCTAGGGTTTGCTGAAATTCCCGTGTAAATATCTGGTCATGCCACCGTCGCGCGAATTCAGCCTGCTGCTTCCAAACCTGGTCCACCTGCGGCATGACAGAGGTGCGTAGAAACTTCAGCTGCTGATCGAGGAGATCGAGATTGAGTTGCCGTCCGATTCGGCCAAACGTGTCCTGTAGTTGACGCTCCAGCTGCTCGGAGGCTCGGCGCGCGCTCTCTGCGAATTCCGGTGAGATTACGACCGGGATCGCCTGTTCCTCGGGAGCTTCGGCGTCGGTGGTATCACTGTCATCATTCTCGACCTGCTCAGGATCGTCGTTCGAATCGGAATCCGTCGGACCAGACAATGGGCCTCCAAGGCTGGGTCACCTCTGTCATCTCCCCAGTCGTTCTGGGGGCGAGTTCGTTACCTGGCGAGCGCGCCATGCGGAAGGCGCACCCTCTCGAGCGGGCGATGGCAGGAAGGTACAACTCAAGTCGCTGTGGACCGAGCTGCGCACACCTCGACTCGCGACTCGCAGCTGTCGACCTCTTGCCGGGTGCAGCGTCGTCTCGTCCGTCCCGCGAGGGGACGGCTGGACTCCGTGATGGAGGTGGGCGTGATGCCCAAGGAGCTGATCCGCGACGCGGTCACCGACGGTTTCCGCGTGCAGGTCGGGTGGGGCGGCATCGCGGGCGATGACTGCGGCTACGTGCAGGTCGCCACGGTGAATGAGAACAGCACGCTGCAGCTCGACGACTCGCTGCCCGAGGGTGAGAGCGCGCTGCCGTTCGAGGGGTGGTTCGTGCACCTCGATCGGGCCGGTATCAACCGCATGATCCGGGCGCTGCGTCGAGCCCGGGATTCCGCGTACGGCGCCGACGCCTGATCGCTGGTCGCGCGGCGGAGGCCGGCCCCCGCGGGGGGCGACCGAAGTGCCGGTCCTCCGCCGCTCGCCGACCTGCTCGGCGATGCTCCACGCGTCGCGCGGAGCCGACACACGGTTCGTCCAAACGGCGCATCCTGTTACAGAACGCGTTCCGCTGATCTCACTTCGTGCGTACCGTCGCGGACACGGCGCGAGCACGCCCCTTTCAACACGCGCCGCGAGGTAGGGACGACCCGGCGGCTATCCCCTCAGCGGCTGGGTCGTTCCGTCCTCGGGTGGCTACCAGACCTGTGGCGGGGGGAGAGCCTCCCAACGCGCGATCTCGACGTACTCCCAGGTTCGTTCGGGATCAGCCATATCGATCGACTCGACGATCACCCGGACGGACACCTTCTTGACGTTCGGCTTCACGTCGACGTCGAAGCCGACCTCGGCGTTCTTGAACATCTCGTATTGGCCTTGCCCATTACCGAAGCCGATCTCCGTCTGGGCAACCCGGGAGTTCACGGGCCACGAGTACTCGCTGATCCACGTGAGCGTTGCGTGTACCCCCGGAGGCCCGTCGGCCATTCGAACCACGACGTGGCATCGGTCGTTCTTCGGCCCGGACAACTTGATCTCGAAGCTCGGCTGATCCGCGCGGAGACGCTCCTGCCGAGCAAGCTCGAGTGCAGCCCGGGCGCTCGCCGCTTGATCGACGGCGGCGAGTGCCGACTTGTTCGAGGCGTCGGCGCTGATCCGCGCGTGGTGGGCTTGATCCTTCGCCGCCTCTGCCGATTCTCGGGTGAATCGGAGTGATTCCTTCGCTCGACGTGCCTGCAGGCCGGCGTAGACGGCTGCGACCGCCGCTACGAGCACACCCACCCATGCGGCGATCGCCGCCCATTCCTCCGGACTGTTCACTTCGCGGCTCAGTCCTTGAACGAGCCGTCGCGGCGCCGCTCATGACGGCCGAGGCCATGCCGGCACTGGGGGCAGCGGCGCAGCCACATGGTGAACATCCACCCCCACCACGTCCAGAACATGAGGATCATCAACTTCCAGATCCCAGGGCGGGTGCAGGCGTTGCAGTCTCGACAGCCAGAAGCCACGTCCGGTGATCTCGAAGGGCAGTCGAAGGGCGTTACGGGGTGATCACCAGGGTCGGTGACTCGCGTCTACCGCGCGCCCACCGGCTCACCGCGATCACCCTGCTCGCCGTGCCGATCTCCGACGCCGAGAACAAGCAGTGGGCCCTGGACAAGATCCGCGAGCTACGGCCGCAGATGGTCGTCGACATCGGCCCCGGCGCCGGCACCTACAGCGACCTCGCCCACGCGCACACGCCGGGCGCGACGTGGAAGGCCGTCGAGGCGTGGGCCCCGTACATCACCGAGCACGGGCTCTGGCAGAAGTACGACCACGTGATCGTCGCCGACGTCCGACACATCGACCTGCACTCCATCGCGTACGCCCCCGACCTCGTCATCATCGGCGACGTCCTCGAGCACATGGCCAAGCCGGAGGCCCGATCGGTGCTGCGGCTCCTGCAGGCGTGGACCGACAACCTGCTGGTCTCGATCCCGCTCGCGCACCACGCGCAGGACGCAGTCGGCGGGAACTGGTTCGAGATCCACCGCGACCACTGGCAGCACGACGAGATGCTCCGGGAGCTCGGCCGCGGTGTCGTCGACAGCGTGCAGGGTGACGTCCTCGGCTACTACCTGTGGAGCGTCGCCGCATGCGCGTGACGGTCGTCGTCCCGTTCCGCGGTGGCCAGGTCGACCGAGACGTCGCGTTCGACTACACCCACGCGCACCTGCAGCGCATCCTCCCTGCCGCTCGGCTCGTCGTGGCCGACACCGACCACCAGCCGTTCAACCGGTCCGCCGCCCGCAACGCCGGCCTCCGCGAGGCTGGCGAGGGGATCGTCGTGGTCTGCGACGCCGACTCGCTGCCCGAGCGGGAACCGGTCGAGGCGGCGATCGAGGCGGCCGCCGACGGGCTGCTGCACCTGCCCTACACGATCTTCTCCGGGCTCACCCGGGAGCAGACGCTCCGTGTGCTGCTGCAGGACCTGCCACCGGACGACGTCGGGAGGCCCGACCTCGTCACCACGAACAGCGTCGGCGGGGTGCTCGTCATCGACCACGACGCCTACTGGGAGGCCGGCGGCCAGGACGAGGGCTTCCACGGGTGGGGCGGCGAGGACGTCGCGTTCCGGCACGCCTGCGACGCGCTCCTCGGCCCGACGGTCCGGCACGACGGCACGCTCTTCGGGTTGTGGCACCCGTCGGAGATGGACCGCAGGAGCGGCCAGTACCGGACGAACATCGCCCGGCAGAACCGCTATCGCGGCCTGCGCCGCAACCCGCGCGGGATGCGGCAGCTCATCGCGGAGCGCTGACGTGCGGGTCGTCGCCGTCGCCCACTACGGGCTCCCGACCAACCGGGGCGGGTCGGAGCTGATGCTGCACGAGCTGCTCGCCGCCCTCGCCCGCGCCGGTCACACGGCGGAGCTGATCGTCACCGAGCAGGACGGCCCCACCGTGCAGCTCGACGGCGTGCTCGTGCACCAGGGCGCCGTGAACCTCGACCGGCTCCGCACCGAGGCCTACGACGTCGGCATCGGCCACCACAAGGAGACCGGCCGGATCCTCGACTGGGCCAACCGCAACCGCCGACCCGCAGTGCAGGTCGTGCACAACACCAACCGGCTCACCACCCGGTTCCTAGCCAGCCGGTCGGCGCTGGTCGTCTACAACACGCATTGGCTGCACCGGAAGCTCGGCCGCCGAGCCCGCTCCCTCGTCGTGCACCCGCCCGTCTGGGGCGACCAGCACCGCACCCAGCGGGGCGACGCGATCACCCTGGTCAACCCGATCCCGGCGAAGGGCGCCGCTACGTTCTACGCGCTCGCCGAGCGCATGCCCGACAGCCAGTTCCTCGCGGTCGAGGGCGGATACCAGCGCGACGAGCAGATCCGCCGCCCCGACCTCCCGAACGTCATCTGGCAGCCGCACACCGCGGACATGCGCCGGGACGTGTGGGCCCGCACCCGCGTGCTGCTCATGCCGTCCGACTACGAGTCGTGGGGCATGGTCGGCGTCGAGGCCATGCACTCCGGCATCCCCGTCATCGCACACCCGACACCCGGGCTGCGCGAGTCCCTCGCCGGCGCCGGCACCTTCCTCGACCGGGACGACGTCGACGCCTGGGCCGCGGCTATCCGCCAGCTCTACGACGACGAGGCCGCCTCCGCCGTCGCCCGGCAGCGCGCGGCCGAGCTCGACCCGAGACCCGAGCTCGACGCGTTCGTCCGCGCGGTCGAGGCCCTCGCGTGAGCCTCGCCGTCGCCGTGGTCGCCCACCCGGCCCGCCTCGCGGCGGCCGAGCTGCTCGCCGCCACCCTCGGCGCCCACCTCGTCGTCGACGAGCACCAGCAGGGGGAGTGGCCCACCCACGCCCGCGCGCTCGCCTGGGCTGCCGAGCAGGACGCCTCGCACGCCCTCGTGGTGCAGGACGACGCCGTGCCCGTGCCCGGGCTGCTCGAGCACGTCGCCGCCGCAACCGACGCCCACCCGGACGGGCCGATCGGGCTATACGTCGGCCGCACCCGCCCGAGGCCCGAGCAGGTTGCCCGCGCTGTCGCCCAGGCCGACGAGGTAGGCGCCTCCTGGCTTGAGGCGAACACCCTCCTGTGGGGTGTCGCCACTGTGCTCCCGGCAGCCGACCTGCTGGCGCTGCTCGCCTGGGGGCGCCGCTGCACGCTGCCCTACGACCAGCGCATCGGCGCCTGGTACCGCAACCAGCAGCGGCCCGTGCGGTACACGTGGCCGTCCCTCGTCGACCACGCCGACGGGCCGTCTCTCCTCGCTGGCCGAGCCCGCACCGTCCCCCGTGTCGCCTGGCGCACCGGCGCGCCGGCCTCATGGGACGGGCCGGTCGTCCGGATCGGAGCACGGAACGTCGCGGCGTGAGGCCGTTACCCGAGACCGACGCCAGCTTGGATCATGGCCGATGCGACGTCGATGACGACCTCTCGGCCTCCCTCTCGCAGCGAAGCCAGGACCGTCCGCAGCTTGGTTCGCCGGGCAGGATCGGTCTCGCTCTCGGCCTGCTCCTCGAGTGCACGCAGCATGCGGTCGATCGCCTCGTCCCGCGAGGGCCAGAACCCAGCGGCGCGCAACCCCTTCTCCGGCACACCCACGATGGCGACGACGGCCGAGCGGGCCGTCCCTCGCCCGGCGATGTAGCCGGTGGTGGAAAGCCGCCGGAGCGCCTGGTCGACCGTGTGTGGGTCGAGGTCATCGACCGCGGCGTGGACCTCCTCGCGGGACACGAACCGGCCGTCCTGCTCGAACCGTTCCACGACTGCGGCCAGGACGCGCTGGTCGGACTCCCACCTGCTCTCCACGACGGTGATCCTTCCAGCGGCTCATCTGCGACACGCGACTCCCGCCTCCTGCTCGACCGGCTCCCCGAATGTGCGTGATCAGGAGAACGGGGAACGGCCCCAGCGCCTAGCGCACCCGGTCGTCTTCCGGCCTAGCCGGGGTCCCCACCCGCCCCGACACGCACCACGAGAGCCGGAAGGCACCACAGCGATGAGCATGACGCTCGACGAGCTCCGCCAGCTGCGCGAGAAGCTCCAGAACAACGCCGACCAGGTCCCCGACGAGGAGATCCAGGGCGCCGTCGCCGCGATCCGCGAGCACGTCGCCCAGGCCCGCGAGCAGGCCCCCACCCCCGAGCTGGTCGCCCAGCTCGAGGAGCTGGCCGAGGTCCGCAACGTCGTCGTCGGCGAGCGGGACACCCGCGTCCAGGCCGCCGCCCAGAACGCCGACCGGGCCCGCGACCTGATCGACGGCCTCGACATCCCCGAGCCGGAGCAGACCGACACCGACAACGTCGAGGGCACCGACGGTGGTCCCGGCGTCAACGCGGTCACCGACACCGCCACCACGGAGGAGGCCCCGGTGGCCGAGCAGGTCCTGGAGCCGGCGCTCGCCGCGTCTGGTCTCGCCGACGCGATCGCCCGCGGCATCGCCGACGGCCTGCGCGCCCAGGCCACCGCGCCGGCCCCCGCCGCGCAGCCGGTCGGCCGAACGGGCCGCCCGGGGGTGTCCCCGGCCGCTGTCCAGCCGGGCCGCGACGTCGCCACCGCGAAGGTCTACCTCGGCTCGCACTCCGAGCAGGGCCGGCCGATGACCAGCGAGCTCGAGGTCGCCCGCGCGGTCCACGACAAGTTCCGGGGCGCCTACCAGGCCGCCCGGCCCGGGACGCGGATGCCGGTCCTCACGGTCGACGTGGAGTACCCGGAGGCACGGGTCCTCGGCTCGTCGATCGAGGCGAACTTCGAGAAGATCCGCGAAGTCACGTCGCCGAACGCGCTCGTCGCCGCCGGTGGCCTGTGCGCCCCGCTGGAGACGCTGTACGACGTCGAGGTCATCGGCTCCACGGCGCGCCCGATCCGCGACGCGCTGGCCCGGTTCGCCGTCGAGCGCGGCGGGATCCAGTTCCGTCCGGGCCTGTCCGCCGCCTCGGCGGTGAACGGTGCCGGGGTGTGGACGGTCGCCGACGACGAGGCCGCGGACGGCTCGGGTGGCGCCGTGAAGGACTGCTACATCGTCGACTGCCCCGGCGTCGAGGACGCGACGATCCAGGCGATCTACTCCTGCCTGGAGTTCTCGAACATCTCGTCGCGGTTCGACCCGGAGACCACCGCGGCGAACGTCCGCGAGGGCATGATCGCCCACGCCCGCCTCGCGGAGCGCGAGCTGTACTCGCAGATGGCCGCCCTGTCGAAGCTGGTGCAGGCCAACGACCAGGTCGTCGGCGCCACCCGCCACATCCTCGGCGAGATGGACAAGCTGATCGCCTACTACCGCGACCGGCACCGCCTCGACGACAACGTGTCCCTGACCTGGCTGGCCCCCCAGTGGGTGCGGGACCTGATGCGCGCCGACATCGCCTACCAGATGGCGGCCGGCGACTGGATCGAGGCGCTCGCCGTCGCCGACTCCACGCTGTCGGGCTGGTTCTCCCGCCGCAGCATCGCCCCGGTGTGGTTCCTCGACGGGAACCCGACCGCGCAGACCGTGAACGGGGTGGCGATCCCGTCGCAGGTGTACGCGGACGTGGCGGCGGGCGGGACGATCCCGCAGTTCCCGACGCCGTTCGACAGCCTGCTGTTCACCACCGGCGCCTTCCTGTTCCTCGACGGCGGCAGCCTGGACCTGGGCCTCGTCCGCGACAGCGAGCTCAACTCGCGGAACCGCTACCAGCAGTTCTCGGAGACGTTCGAGGGCGTCGCGTTCCGCGGGGTCGAGGCGCTGCGGCCGGTGTTCGACGTCTGCCCGACGGGTTCCTCGTCCGGCACCGTCGAAGTCGCCTGCTCCTGACGGCCCAGGACGGCTGAACGGTGTTCACCCCCGTAGCGGGTGTGCCCGCGGCGCCACCGGCCTCCGGGCTGGTGGCGTCCGCGGTGCGCCCGAACCTGGACCGCTGGGAAACCGGGCTGGCCTGGATCCCCGAACGGTGCGGCACCGAGTACCGCCTCGTGCCGGTGTGCGACGAGCCCGAGGTCGGCTACTCGGGCCCGCGGCCGGGGGCGGCGTACTACCAGCCGGTCGGGGCCCAGTTCGCCGACGAGTGCTCCACCCTCAACGGCCCCGTCGACCTCGACCGGGTCCGGCGGGTCGCGGAGGCGCAGACCCCGTACGTGATCGCGCGGGAGCTGTGGGACGGCGAGCTCACCCAGACCGACCAGTACACCCCACCCGGCGGTACGCCGCAGTCCAACGCCTACCTCGCGTCCCCCGACGCCGAGGTCGTCGACACCGGTGCGGCGGCCGCGCTGGTCGCGCTCGGCCAGCTCGAGCAGGCCGCGCTCGAGGCATCCCACGGGCAGCCCGTGATGCTGCACGTCCCCGTCGCGGTGTCGTGGCAGCTCGCCCCGTCGCTGTTCCGCGTCGGGCAGCAGCTCCTCACCGCAGCCGGGAACGTCGTCGTCGCCGACGCCGGCTACCCGGGCAGCGGCCCGGCCGGGCAGCCAGCGGGCGCGACGGTGTGGGCGTACGCCACCGCGCCGGTCGCGGTGCTCACCTCGCCGCTCACGTTCATCGACGGCGCAGCCGCGGTGGACCACGCGACGAACACCCGCACCGTCTGGGCCTCCCGCCTGTTCGCCGCCACGTTCGACCCGTGCGTGCACCTCGCCACCGAGATCACCCTCTGACCAGGAGAAACACATCATGGCTTACGACGGTGCGGGGTCGCTGTTCGCGCTCGGCCTCCGCCTCACCAAGCTCGACCCGTCCGGCGCCCCGCTCGTCGGACCCGACAACTGCTACACCACCGAGGCCCTCGTCACCCTCGGCCTCGGCAACACCTACTCGGAGCCGGACCCGATCGAGCTGCGCAACGGCGCCGGCGTCACCTGCGTCTACTACGCGCCCCCGCCCACGCTGCTCGGCGGCACGATCGAGGACATGCAGGTCTGCACCCCGGACCCGTACATCCTGCAGTTCCTCGTCGGCGGCGACCTGATCATGAACGGTGAGGACGTGATCGGGTACCAGGCCCCCGAGGTCAACGTCGACCCCACCCCCAACGGGGTCGCCATCGAGGCGTGGACCCGCGCCGTGCTCGACAACGCGTTCGCCTCCACGCTGCCCTACTTCCACTGGGTCATGCCCCGGGCGAAGGTGCGGCCGTCGGAGTCGATGACGATGAACGGCGAGGACGCGCTCACCCCCACGTTCACCGCCACCCTCGAGCAGAACCCCATGTTCGGTGACGGCCCGGTCGGGGACATCGACTTCCCCACCAACCGCATCTGGCAGTACGTGCGGGCCGCGGCGATCCCCGACCTCACCCAGGGACTTGTGCCCGTGACGGCGGACGCGTCCTGACGTGACCACCCCGGCCGGCTGCTCGGCGTGGGCCGATGTCGACGACATCCCCACGTCGGCAGTCGGCATGCACTCCCCACCGGAGTGGTGCACCTACCTCGAGCTCGCCACCGACGTCCTCTGGGCGCTCACCGGCCGTCGGTGGCGAGGCCAGTCCCTCGCCGCGGAGGTCCTGCTGCGCCCGGAGCCTCCCCGCGCGGGGGAGGCCGGCGGGTGGCCATGGCACCGGTCGTGGGGGACGTGCCGCTGCTACGGCGGCCCCGGTCTCGCCGGGCTGCTCTGGCGCGACCCGATCGGCGGCCACGTCGAGCCGACCGGGATCCGGCTCCCGCACCCGGACGTCACCGAGGTTGTCGCCGTCACCGTCGACGACGTCGCGTTCCACGCGTGGCGGCTCGACGGGTCCTGGTTGACCCGCACTGACGGCTGCGGCTGGCCGACGTGCCGCGACCGGACGCTCGTCACCTACCTGTACGGGCGCACCCCGCCATCGGCGGGCCGGCTGGCCTGCGTCGAGCTCGCGGTCGAGTTCGGGCGCGCCAGCGCCAGCAACCCCGACCGGCCATGCCGCCTCCCGCAGCGCGTCCAGTCGGTCACCAGACAGGGCCTCACCTTCGCAGCGCTCGACGACATGGAGTTCCTGTCCGAGGGCCTGACCGGCCTCTACACCGTCGACCTGTGGATCCGGTCGGTGAACCCGTACGCGCGCCCGGCCGCCGGGAGCGTCTGGTCCCCGGATCTCCCGCGAGCGAGGAGGACGACCCCGTGACCGTCGACCGGCGCGCCTGGGACCCCTTCGCCCCGCACTCCCGGCCGAACCACCACGCGGCTGCCCCGCGGCAGGACGGCGCGGGGCTGCCGTCCGGGCTCGACACCATGCGGAAGCCCGAGCTCGTCGCGCTCGCCGAGCAGCGCGGCCTCGACACCAGCGGGACCCGCGCCGACCTCATCGGCCGCATCCGTGAGGCCGGCTGATGGCCGCGGACGGGCTCGGGCTCGCCGTCGCCGACATCGCCCGCACGATCCTCGACGGCATCATCGACCACTTCGACGCCGTGAACGCCGCCTGCGCGGCGGCCGACCGGGTCGCCCTGCCGCGGCGGCGCGTCATCGCCCCCGGCAACCCCCGGCTGATCGCCTGGGACTGCGAGCAGCTCGTCGTCACCATGTCCGGCATCGGCATCGGCACCGCCCCAGGCGAGGGAGGGCTCCCAGCCAGCCGAGGCAACCCCATCTCCGCGACCGGGATGCGGCACGCCGTGTTCGCCGTGCAGATCGTGCGGTGCGTCCCGGAGAGCAGCGACGGCACCAGCCCACCCCCCGACGACGTCCTGACGAACGCCGGTCTGGTGTTCATGCGCGAGGCCGGGCTGCTGTCGCAGGCGCTGGTCAACATCTGCACGAAGGTCAAGGACGGGCTGCCCGGCGGGTCCCGGGTGACGCCCGGCGCGGTCGAAACACTCGGCCCCGAGGGCGCGTTCGCCGCCAACGAGGGCTCCCTCGCCGTCACCGTCGGGCAGCTGGTGTGAGCACCCGGGTCGACGCCCGCTACCTCGGGCACAACCCGTCCCGCCGCATCGTGCGGGACATCGTCGGCGGCCGCGGCAGCGGCGGTCTGGACCGGGACCTCGACGCCCGGTCCCGCCGCGTGCTCGCCGCAGCCCGCACCTACGTGCGGGTGCGCACCGGCACGCTGCTCACGTCGATCCGCCGCGAGGAGGGCTATGGCCCGCTCGGCCGCTACATCGACATCGTCGCCGGTGTCCCCGGCCTCACCGACTACCTCGGGTACGAGCACGACGGCACCGTCCCGCACATCATCCGGCCTCGGCGCCGGCGTGCGCTGCGGTTCATCGCGGGCGGCCAGGTCCGCTTCGCGAGCCGTGTGCAGCACCCCGGCACCCGCGGCTCGCACTTCCTCACCCGCGCCCTCGACGCCGCCCGTTAGGCGTTACCAGCGGCGCCTGCGCTGCTTCTTCTCGGTATCGCGGACGGCCTGGGCGAAGATGGGAGCGCGCCGTTCTGCTTCCGCGCAGGACTCCTCGTAGGTGACGTGGTCGAGCAGCCCTGGCACGTACGTCCGCGAGCCAACGGTGACGACTGGAGCGAGTACACCGCTCGTGTGATGGCTGTCATCGGTTCGTTCCCATCCCACGACGCGCCCGATCAATGATTGAGTGCCATCACGATCTGGTTCCACGACGATCGCGAAGAGCGGGAACGGCTGGGCAACGAAGTCATTGATCACCTCGCGGTGCTCGACGCGGTGATCGAGCTCGTTACTTCGCGCAGACGAAGCACGACGTCGCCGACTTGCGGACTCGCGGGCATCGCGCCCCAGGCACCGGTGGCGCGACGCTCTCCGGCCGTGAGCGCATCGAAGAAGCACATCGGGCCGAGCCGCAAGGTCGCCCAGGCCCCCACCGTCGAGTTCTCCGTCGGGTTCGTCCGGGACGGCGTCGAGGAGACCCACGAGTTCACCGCCCGCCCCCGCTTCACCTACTCCGACACTCTCGGCCTGGTCAAGAACCAGAAGGACGCGTCCGCGCTGCCGTTCCTCGACCGCATGATCCGGCGCAGCCTTGTCGACAGCGACGGCACCCCGGCGAAGTGGCAGCTCGAGCTCGTCGACGGGCAGGTCGTCGCCCCGGACGGCACCGAAGTGGAGCTTGCCGAGGCCCAGAAGTTCGCCGCGTTTGAGGCCGGGTCGTCGCGCCGCCGCTGGGCGCACCTGATGGAGGCCGACGACGACGTCGAGATCGAGTTCGAGCAGATCATGCAGGTCTTCGAGTACCTCACCTCGGAGGCGGCCAACGGGCGCCCTACGTCGAGGTCGTCGCGCTCCTAGCGACGACCACCGGCGAGTCCGACCTCGCCGGATACTTCCGCGGCCGCCTGCACATCGCTGGTGTCGACGCCGACACACCGGTCGGCACGGTCCTCGACGTCCTCATGACGATCGTCATCGACACCCCGAGCGACGCGCTCGAGAAGTGGCGCCGCAAGTTCGACCCGCTCATCTGGAAGATCCGGCCACCCGACCGGGAGAGCTGGGGGCTGCGGCCCGACCAGCAGGCGCAGATGGCGAAGGCCGCCGGCCTCAACCGCTCGACCTGAGCGGAGCCGACGGCGGGTGGAGTCGCGGACTCGCGGCAGTCGCGAGCCCGGCGTGGGCCCGCGCATGGTGGGCGCGCCCCCAGCGACACCGACCCCGGATGCGAGGTGACGACGTGCCATAGCGCGCGTCCTGGACACCGCATCCGTGCGCGTCGAGCTCGACTCCGCCGGCGCGGAATCCGACGCTGCCCGCGCCGGCGAGCGGGTCGGGCGGCGCTTCGCCAACGCCGTCCGCGCTACCGCCGGCCGGATCGGGCAGGTCGACGTCCAGCTCGACACCGACCCGGCCAGCATCAGCACCCGCATCCGGGCCGCGCTCGCCTCAGCCGGGCCGTTCAACATCGACCTCGAGGCCGACGTCTCGCAGATCGCCAACCGGATCCGCGCGGCGCTCGCCGCCGCATCCCCGTTCGACGTCGGCATCGACGTCGACACCGCAGGGCTCACCGCACGAATCCAGGCAGCGATCGCTGCCGCCCGCGGCACCGCGACCGTCGATGTGAACGTCGACGTGGACCGCGGGCTGAGCCGCGGGTTGGCGAGCATCGGTCAGAGCGCCGCGGGTGCGCTCAGCGGCATCGGTCGTCTCGGCGCCAGCCTCTCCCAGCTCGGCCTTGCCGCCGTCGCCGCGCAAGCCGCTGCCGGTGGGCTCGGGATCGGCCTCGCAGGCATCGCCGCTGGCGCCGCCCAGCTAGCCGGCGGCATCGCGGTGCTGCCCGCCGCGATCGGCGCCGTCCAGCTCGCGATCGGGGCCCTCCGCGTCGGCACCCAGGGTTTCGGCGAGGCCATGTCCGCGGTCGCCGAAGGGGACGCGGCGGCATTCGCCGAGGCGATCCGCGACCTCGCTCCCGCGGCGCAGGAAGCCGCCCGTGCCGTCATGGGTCTGCGCCCGGCATGGGAAGGGCTGCGCCTCGACGTGCAACAGCGCCTGTTCGCCGGGCTCGGCCCTGTCATCTCACAACTCGGCAGCAACTACCTGCCGATCCTGCAGACCAGCCTCGGGTCCGTCGCTGACGCGTTCAACCGTGCCAGCACCGACCTCGGCAGGTTCCTTAACGACGCCTCCACCGTCTCCAACGTCCGATCCGCGTTCGGGAACCTTTCCGCCGGCGTCACCGCGGCCACGTCCGCGCTGGCCCCGCTCGGCCGCGCCTTCGCCGAGGTGTTCGTCGCCGGCTCCCCGTACGTCGTCCGGCTTGGCGAGGCCATCGGTGCCGCTGGCCGGAACTTCGCCGCGTTCCTCTCGAACGCCGCCCAGACCGGGCAGGTCGCCGTCTGGATCGAGAACGCGGTCGCCGCCGCCCAACAGCTCGGCCTCGTCCTCGGCAACCTCGGCTCGATCGTCTCCGGCGTCTTCAGTGCGGCGAGCACCGCGACCGGTGGCCTGATGTCCGGGCTGATCTCGGTCACGACCGAGATCGCGAACGTCGTGAACTCCGTCGCTGGCCAGCAAGCGCTCGTCGCGTTCTTCCAGGGAGCGCAGGCCGCGATTCAGGCTCTTCTCCCCGTAGTCGGCGGTCTCGTGCAGGTCCTCGGCGTAGTCGGGCCGGTCCTGCAGCAGATCGGCATGGCCGTCGGCCCGGTCCTCGGGCAGGTCCTCAACGAGCTGGTCGCCGGGCTGCAGGCCGCCGCGCCTGGGATCACCGCGTTCGCGACCGGGTTCCTCACGGTCGTCGAGGCCCTGGCGCCGCTGCTGCCGCTGATCGGACAGCTCGCCTCGGTCATCGGCACCACCCTCGGCACGGCGATGGCTGCGGTGGCCCCCGCGGTCACGGCCCTTGTTCAGGCGTTCGGCGGTGCGCTGGCGCCGGTCCTGCCGGTGATCGGGTCCGCCCTGCAAGCGGTCGCCTCGGCGATCGGGCCAGTCGTCTCGGCCTTCGCTGCCGTGCTCACACCGGTGATCCAGGCGCTGGCCCCCGTGATCGGGCAGCTCGCTCAGATCCTGTCCGGCGTCCTCGTGCAGGCCTTCGCCGCGATCACCCCGGCGATCACCGCGCTCGCCCCCGTCTTCGGGCAGCTCGCCACGGTGCTCGGCGGTGCGCTCGTGCAGGCCGTTGCCGCGCTCGCTCCGCTCCTCACGACCTTCGCGCAGATCTTCGCGCAGGTCGTAGCGGCGCTCACCCCGCTCCTGCCGGTGATCGTTCAGCTGGTGCAGGCCGGGCTGGCGGCGATGCTCGCCGTCATCACGCCGCTCGTGCCGGTGATCCAGCAGGTCGCGACGATCATCGCCGGCGTCCTCGTGCAGGCCATCGGCATGCTGACGCCGCTGTTCGCGCAGCTCGTGCCGATCATCCAGCAGCTGACGCCGATCTTCACTCAGCTGGCGACGATGATCGGTCAGGTCCTGCTGACCGCGGTGACTGCGCTTGCCCCGCTCATCCCGCTGATCGTCAACGCGTTCATGGCGCTGGTGCAGGCGGTGCTCCCGCTGGTGCCGCCGCTGCTGCAGCTCGCGTCCGCGGTGCTCCCGCTGATCGGTGCGGCGATCCAGATCCTGATCCCGATCTTCACGAGCCTTGCGACGGTCGTGGTCACCGTGATCACGACGATCGTCAACATCGTCGCGTCGCTGGTCGCTGCGTTCGTGGCGATCGCGGCCCCGATCATCACGGCGATCGCGACGGTGGTCGCGGCCTTCACGGGGATGGTCACCTCGGTCGCGACCTTCGTCGGCCAGGTGATCGCGTTTGTCGGGAACCTCGTCGCGTCCGTGGTGGCGTTCTTCGGGAACCTCGCCGCGACCGTGATCGCCACTGTCGGGTCGTTCGTTGGGTCGGTGGTCGGGTTCTTCGCCGGGCTGGTGTCCACCGTGGTCGGCGCCGTCGGCGGGTTCGTCAGCCAGGTCGTGTCGTTCTTCCTCGACCTCGGCACGCAGGTCGTCACCGCGGTGAACAACTTCATCGTCGACGTGATCAACTTCTTCGTCGAGCTGCCCGCCCGCACGATCAGCGCGCTGTCCGGGTGGGTCGGCGACATGGTGCAGATGGGCCGCGACGTCATCGACGGCATCGTCCGAGGCCTGCGCGCCGCAGCCGGCGCCGTCACCGACTTCCTGCTCGGCATGGCCCGCGACGCGCTCAACGCCGTGAAGAACTTCTTCGGCATCGCGTCCCCGTCGAGGGAGTTCGCGTCGATCGGGCGGGACCTCGGCCGCGGCCTCGTGCAGGGCGTTGACCGCATCACCCCCACGGTCACCGCGGCGACCCGGCGGATGTCGAAGCAGGCGGTCGACGCGGTCGACATCTCCGGCGCGGTGAACGCCGCGAACGCCGTCATCCAGAGCATCGACCCCGCGAACATCCGCGGCGGCGACGGCTCCGCCCTCGGCGACTACATCGCCCGGGTCGTGTCGGCCCAGCTCGGCGACATCAACCTCACCGCGCCCGCGGTCGACCCGCGCACCGCGGCCGCAGCGACCGCAGCCACCGCCGGGCAGCCCACGGCCACCTCGGCCAGCGAGGCCGCGGTGCTCGCCGAGCTGCGCGCCATCCACACCGAGCTCGCCGCCCGGCCCGGCGGCGACGTCGTCATCAACCAGCAGATCGACACGACCGCGGAGCGGACCGCGGACGAGGTCAACGCCGATCTCCGCACGCTGTCCGCGCTGGGGGTGTTCGCCCGCCGATGATCACGATCGAGCTCATCACCGCCGACGGGGTCGCCCACGACCTCGACGAGTGCGTCGCCTGGAGCGTCGACGGCATCGCCGGGATGCTCGCCGTGCCGGAGAAGCGCGGCCGCGACCTCGTGATCCCGCAGGCCCACGGCGAGCTGCACCTGCCCGGCAAGAAGTACGCCGCATCGAACGTCGTGCTTCGGCCGTGGGTGCGCGGCGTCAACCCGGACGGCACCATCCCCGAGGCCGGGGACGGGCGCCTCGTCTTCCACCGCAATCTGCGGCAGCTGCTGACCTGGTTCACCGTCGATGAGCAGGTCACCCTGCGCCTCACCCTCGAGGACGGCACCGCCCGACAGATCGTCGGGGAGGTCATCGACGCGATCGCCCCGGACGTCGACGGCCGCGGCCGCGACACCGTCGGCCGGCTCTCCGTCGCGCTGCGGTGCGCGTCCCCGTTCTGGACCGACGTCGACCCGGTCTCGCAGGTCGTGCCCGCCGGGGACCCGGTGACGCTCGCCGAGTTCGCCGGGGCGACCGCGCCGATGGAGGACCTGCTCCTGGTCTTCGGGCCGCAGAACAACCCGCGGCTCGCGCAGCCCTCGACCGAGATCTTCGTGCAGCTCAACCGGGTCATCACCGCTGGGCAGACGATCACCGTCGACACCACGGAGTGGCAGGTGTACGGCTCCGCCGGCGTCGCGGGCGGGCTCTACGAGGACCTCGCCTACGGAGGCCGCGGCACCTCGAGGTGGTTCGCGCTGCGCCCCGAACCCGGCGGCGGCACCCCCGTCGTCGAGCTGACCAACACCGGCGGCGCGGGCGGCTCGGTGACCGTGACCGGACGACGCAAGTACAAGATCGCCTAGGAGGGCCTGTGGCCACGACGAAGCAGGCTGCCGACGAGCGGCCGCCGTTCTACGACCCCGCGGTGCACACCGACCTCGACCAGTGGGTCTACGTCGAGCTCGTCTGTTCGTGCGGCCGGATCTGGCGGCAGAAGGACCCGGTGCAGCTCGTCGAGCCGCAGGTCCGGGACTGGCTTGCCCGCCACGCGGGGGAGGGGCACGCGCCGGCGTCGATCGCTGCCGCGGTCGCCGAGCAGGAACGCCGCCGCCACGCCGCGTTCGTCGTCGTCGGCCGCGAGCAGGACTACCAGCCGCGCGAGCGCGCCTACCTCGACACCAGCGACACCACCGCCCGGCCGTGGCCGGCGTTCGACCAGCCGGAGGCGTGAGCCATGGCCAACGCGTTCTTCCCGAAGGGCCGCCAGGCCTTCGCGACCGCCCAGGTGAACTGGCCTGCCGACACGATCATCGTCGACCTCGTCGACATGAACGACGTCCCGACGTTCTCCCTGTCCACGTTCCAGTTCCGGTCCGAGATCCCCGCCGGGGCCCGGATCGCCACCGGCACGCTCACGGGGCTCGATGCCCTCGACGGGGTCCTCAGCGCCGACGACGTCACGCTGCCCACGGTGACGGGCGACCAGGCCGAGGCCCTGATCGTCTCGAAGAACACCGGCTCCGACGCCACCTCGCCGCTGCTGGTGTTCGTCGACCAGGCCACCGGGCTGCCCGTCACCCCGAACGGCGGCGACATCAGCATCGACTGGGACGACGCCGGTATCGGGACGCTCTGATGCGCAGCAGCTCCTGGCGCGCCGCCGCCCTCCGGAGCGGGTGAGGGCGGAACCGTGGCGGACCTCGACCTCCTCCTCGTCGGCGCGGGCGCGTGGGCGAGCGGCGCGAACGCGCCCGCGCCCGCCTACCCCGGTGGGATCGAGGAGAACGACGTCGTCTACGCGGTCGTCCACAACAAGCCGGACACCATCACGCCGTCGACCCCGGCGGACTGGACGCTCGTCGGGACCGCTACCGGCGGCGGTGGCGCGGTCGGCGCGGACACCGGTCCGACGAGGGTCACGGTGTTCCGCCGGATCGCGCCATCAGGTGGACTCGCCGGCACGCAAACGATCAACTTCTCAGGCAACAGCGTCGCCCTCGCGCAGATCCGCGCCTACCGCGCGGTCGACCCCGGCCCGGGCCTCGCCTACTCGGAGGACTTCGGCTCCTACTCGATCTCGAGCGCATCGTCGTCCATCGGGGGCACGGTCAGCCCTGCCCTCGAGCTCGCGGCGAAGGACCGGGTCCTGGTGGTCGCAGGCAGCCCGACGGACGGCCCGACGACCCCGCCGCTGGATCTGTCTGTCACCGCCGTCGCCGCCAGCGGCGCGGAGCTCGGTGCGATCACCAGGAGTCCCGACGTCACCGCGGTCTCCGCGACCGGGAACGACCTCGCCGTCGCCGCATGGGACGTTCCTGTCACCGCCGGCTCGTCGAGCACCGGTCCGACGATCACCGGCACGACGTCCGTCTCGGCCACCGGTGTCGGGTTCGCCCTCCGAGTGCGGGCCGCCGATGCGAGCGAACCGCCGCGGACGGTGAGCCCGACCGCGGTGCCCCCACTTCCGGCGCCTCCGCAACCGGAGGTCGAGGTCGGGTTCCGGGTCGCGCCCGACGCGATCCCCGCACCGGCCGATCCGCCGCCCTCGACGGTCGTGCCTGGGCCGGTGTTCGTGCAGCCGACAGCGATCGCTGCTCCGCCGCCGCCGACCGGGCCGATGATCCGGCACATCGTCCGGCCGCAGCCCGTCCCGGACGGCTCGTCGGTCTACGAGCCCACCGTCGAGGTCGGGATCCGCCCCCCGCTCCGTGTGGACTTCTGGGCGCTCGACGACGACCGCAGCATCCTGTGCCCCCTGCCGCAGCCGACCGGATGGGACCTCTCGCTCATCCCCGGCGAGGACGGCGCCGTGCAGCTGGAGTACCCGGCCGACGGCATCAACTTCGACGTCCTCGACAGCAGGATCAACCGCAGCCGCGACCTGTTCATCCACATCCGCACCGACGGCCGCGCCCAGAACGCGCTCGGCGCGATCCTCACCGCCCGCCAGGGCGACGAGGTCAGCGAAGCCGGGACGTGGACGTTCACCGGCACCTTCCTCACCGCCCTGCTCCGCGAGGGCTGGCTGCCCTACAACGAGGCCGACGAGCGCGGCGAAACCCACTTCACGGCCGCCACCGCCGGCGCGATCCTCGGCTGGGTCCTCAACGCCGCCCAGCAGGCCGGGTTCTGCACCGACCTGCACTGGACGTTCACCGACGAGGTCGACTCCCGCGGCGTGCCCTGGCCGGCCGACCACCGGATGTCCCCGACGTTCTCCCCAGGGGAGACCCCGCACTCGATCGCCCAGCTGCTCCGCCAGTGGGGCACCGTCGAGTTCGAGGTCACCACCGACCTCGCGGTGCGCCTGTACGTCCCGGACACCGTCGGCGTCGACCACACCCAGAAGGACCCGCCGATCGTGCTCCGGGCGGGCCGGGACCTCGTCGAGTCCCCGCGCCGCACCAACGTCGCCGACGCCGCCACCGACCTCCTCGTCATCGGCAAGGACGGCGTCTACGTCACCCTGCACGACGACTCCGCGCGCGCCCGCCGCGGCCGCAACGTCGGCCAGGTCGTCTCGGAGGGAAGCCTCGCCGACCAGGCCTCCGCGACCGCGTATGGCACCGTCGAGCTCGCCCGCCGCGTCTGGGGCGTCGACGAGATCACCCACTCCCTGACGTTCGACCCGGACCACCCGACACCGCTGATCGAGCTATACCCCCTGGACTGGGTGTACTCCGACACCGGCGGCGGGTTCACCGAGGCCAACCGGGAACGCATCAGCCAGCTCACCATCTCCGGGCGCAGCGACCACTACTCGGGCGGAGTGGTCCTGCGGGACCTGATCGACGAGCGGGACGTGTCGCTGCAGCAGCAGATCGACCGGCTCAAGAGCGGCTCGACCGTCATCGGCACCTCCGCCCCGGAGAACCCCGACGACGGGAAGCCCCCGGCCGCGCCGACCGGGCTCGTCGTCGCCTCCGACGTCGCCTACCAGGTGCCCGGCGACCCGCTCACCTACGCCGAGGTGTCCGCGCAGTGGCAGGCCGTCACCACCAACGCAGACGGCACCCCCGCCACCGACATCAGCGGCTACCGGATCCGGTGGGCGTACCTCGGGTTCGACCAGGTCGGCGGCATCCCCTCCTCGAACCCCGGAGGCGAACCTCTCGCCTGGTACGAGCCGGAAGGCTCACCGACCACCGAGCTGCAGCTCCTGTGGGGCAACGCCGAGGGCGGCCGGGACATCGGCGTGCAGGTCGCCGCCGTCGACCGGTCCGGGCTGCAGTCGGAGTGGTCCACCCGGGTCGACATCACCACACAGGGCGACAACCAGGCCCCGCCGGCCCCGTCGATCCCGCAGCTGTCGGTGTGGTTCCGCACGATCGACGCCCACTACGATGGCCTCGGCTCGGCCGGCGAGACGATGCCGGAGGACACCGAGGCGATCGAAGTCTGGTTCTCCCAGACTGCCGCGTTCTCCGTACCGGCGACGGTGTCGGACCCGGTCGAGTTCGACCCGGCCCTCACCACGCCCCAGCACGTCGCGAACCTGCAACCTACCGGCGGCACCTGGAACCAGCCGAACATCCCCGTCGGCGTCGGCTGGTACGTCGCGTTCCGCGCGGTCGACCGCACGAAGAACCCGAGCCCGCTGTCCCCGATCGCCGGGCCGGTCACCGCGCAGCAGCTCGTCAACATCGACATCGGGCCGGACGCGATCGACCGCGCCCAGATCATCGACGGCGAGATCGTCCGCGCCAAGATCGCCGACGCCGCGATCAACAGCGCGAAGGTCGAAGAGCTCGAGGTCGGCAAGCTGACGGCCGGCACGATGACCGCCACGGTCACCCTGTCCGGGACGTTCCAGACCGGCACCGGTCCCGACCGACTGATCTTCGACAGCTCGGGCATCCGGCTCTACCGCGACGGCAACGTGGTCGGCAACTGGGACGCCACCGACGGGTCTCTCCTGATCACCGGCACCTACCGGTCCGGGCTCTCCGGGCAGCGCATCCACATCGACCCTGACGGGACGATGAGCTTCTTCGCCACCGCAGGGGCGAACCCCTCGCGGATCGTGAACGAGGGCAACGACATCGTGTGGCGCGGCCCGCTGACCAGCGGCAAGTCAGGCCGGCTCAACGTCAACACGCTCGGTGTCGGCCTGAACTACTCGAACGAGGGGAACCTGCTCGACTCCATCACCTCGGAGATCGTGCTGTTCGACCGGCGTTCGCGCATCACCGCGCCACTCGTCGCACTCGAGGTGACCCAGAAGTTCGACAGTCCCACGGGCAACAACCGGCTGCAGTTCTCCATGCTCGACGAGGACGGCGACTTCATCACACGGTCGGGCATCTCGTACGGCGTCGACGGAAACGGCTGGGGCGGCTTCTACGGCAACGACACCGGATGGAAGCTGGCCGCCGTCGGTGGGCCCGACAATGACGACGGGCGCTTCGTGGTGACCGCGGGCAATCTGTCGGGCGACCAAGGTGTTGGTCTGGCTCGGGGATGGGAGGTCTCGTCCTCTGAGGCGGTGAAGGAGGACATCGAAGATGTCCGCGCCGTCCTCGATCCACTCGAAACGATCAAGAACGCCAGGGCCCGGAAGTTCCGCTACACCAGCCAGCAGCCGGACGCGCCTCCGAATGTCGGCGTAATCGCCGAGGAGCTTCCCGAGGAGCTGCAGCGGCCGTACCGTAATGACGCGGGCGAGCGGACCCTTGCGGTCGACCTCGGGTCGCAGGTGGGTGTGCTGTGGGGCGCCTTCGGGCAGGTGCTTGACCAGGAGATCGTGTCGACAAGCGCGGTCGCCGTCCTCGACGCCGCTGGGTTCTTCCCGCCGAACATCTTCCCGGCAGACGCTACCGTCGAAGTCGCGGTGACCTGGGAGTCCACACCGCCCGCGCCTCCCACCGGCGGCTTCGTGCAGATTCACAGCTCGTTCGTTTGGGCCGGGCGGGTCACCGCGTGGATCAAGACCGGCTCGGTCACCGAGATCGGCTGCACGGTCGTCTTCAAGAACATCAGCGGGTCGGCCTTCCCGACTAACCCGTCCAACGACAACACCCGCGTGAGCGCGACGGTCATCGGCCTCGGGCTCTACACCCCGCCCTACATCCCACCGGAGGACTGAGCCATGCCCCTGACCTACGTCAACTCGCTGTGCGAGGGCACCGCGCCATTCACGAAGGCGTTCCACTGGGTGAACGACCCCGCTGAGGACCAGGCGTTCCTCGACCTCGCCATCGAAGAGCTGGACAAGTCGTGGGATGACGTGTCGCTGGTCTACCGGTCCCTGGCCGTTGACCGCTCCGGGGTCGAACCGACCGTCCGGTGGGAGTTCTGGGACTACGGCACCGATTACGTCGGGCCTGATGAGGTCGTTGTCGGCTCCGCCGAATCGTTCTGGTCGCGCAATCTGCAGAAGCGCAAGCTCGGCATCGGCCCGACAGAAATGAGCCGATTCTTCGAGTGCGACGAGCGTGGCCGCGCGTTCAGCATCAGTGATCTGGTCGTCCCGTGACCGCGGCCCACGGCCCGCAGCTCGACATCGCCGAGGTGCACGCGGAGCTGGAGAGCGACCCGCTGAGCAAGGCGCTGTTCGAGCGCGCCCAGCTCAGGGTCATCGCCCGCCAGCAGGCCGAGCAGCTCCGCCAGCAGGCCGAGCAGATCCAGCTCCTGACAGTCCGGATCGACGAGCTCGAGCGGCAGAAGGCGCCGGGAACGGTGGGGGCCCCGCAGTCACCGGGTGAGCTCTAACACGCGACTGATCAAGAGCGCAAGGCCGTGATCGCGTCGACTGCCCACGAACGGGAGGGAGGCGCGGCATCGGCCCGCGCCGCCCCTGGCACGTAGATCGGACACCCCATGAACGACTCGGACGTGATCGACCGGCTCGCGCGGATCGACGTCAAGCTCGACCAGCTTCTCGCCCGGGGCGACGACCACGAGGCCCGGCTCCGGGTTGTCGAGCAGCGAGCGGAGCCGCACCGCGAGCACGCCATTGTGCTCCAGCAGCAGGCCACCGAGATCGTCGAACTGAAGGGTGAGCTCGTCGAGCAGAAGAAGGAGCTCGGCGAGGTTCAGCGGGTCCGATGGCAGGTCACCGGGCTCATCGCGGGGCTCGCTGCCGGTGGCGGCGGGGTCGTCGGCTCTGTGCTCACCAACATGCTGTCCGGCGGCTGACACGCGACTGGCCGCCGCCACCACGGCGCCGCGGGTGGGATGCGGGCCGTGACCTCCCGCGCCGCCCGCACGCGCCGCCCCCGCTGGGGTGGCCGGTGAGCGACGACTACAAGATCCGGCCCTGCACCACCAGGCTCGATGTGGAGGTCAACGCAGGCGAGTCGATCGACCTGCTCGTGCCGATCCTCGACTGCCACGACGAGCCCGTCGCCATCCCGATCGGCAGCGAGGGCAGCTGGAGCGCCCGGGCGCAGGTTCGGCGCAACGCCCTCGCCTCCACGGTGCTGCACGAGTGGAGCACCGACGGTGACACCCCGAACGCGGTGATCGTGCCCGGCACTCCGGGGAAGGTGCGGCTCCTCGCCACCGACGAGGAGACGACCGGCTGGCAGGCGACCTGGCCGGACTACACGTGCAGCTGGGACATCGAGCTCACCGAGCCTGCCGCGAACGGCGGCGAGACGCACCGGATCGCCGAAGGCCCCTTCGGTCTTCGCGCGCAGCACACCCGATAGGAGAACCACCCGTCATGGCCCTGACGCTGCCCACCGACACCCGCGACGCGATGTGCAACACCCTCGTCGACCGCGTCGACGCCTCCGGCGCCGGCAGCCTCGAGATCCGGTCCGGCACCCGGCCCCCCTCGGCCAACGACGCCGCCACCGGCACCGTCCTCGCAACCGTCGAGCTGGCGACCCCGGCGTTCGGGGACTCGGCCGACGGCACTGCGACGCTGACCGACCCGCCCGCGGTCACCGGCGTTGCGGCCGGCACGGCGACCTGGTTCCGGGCACTCGACGGCGCCGGCGCGACCGTCATGGACGGCTCCGTTTCCGCCACCGGCGACGGCGGCGACCTGCAGCTCGCCACCACGGCGATCACGGCGGGGCTGACGGTCGACATCACCGGCGGCACCGTCACGATGCCCTCCGGGGAGTAAGGCCCGACCGCTGTGGCCTTCCCGGCGTACAAGTCCAGCAGCGTCGAGTCCGCCAGCCAGGGCAACGCGACGGTCGAGATCCCCGTCCCCGTAGAGGACGGGACTGGGGCGCTGCCGTCCGCAACGGACTGGCAGGGCGCCGTCATCATGACGGCGTCGTCGAGCTCGGACATCGACCCCGCCTCGCTGGACGGCACCGGGTGGGTACACGTCGTCTCGATCTTCCCGGCCTCGCCCGACTCGGGTTCCGGGTCGTCGACGTTCATCTACCTGGAGATCGACCCGGCTGCGACGGAGGGGCAGCGGCAGGCGCCGCTGACGTGCTCGCTGACCTCCGCCCGGGTATGGACGGCCGCGCGTGTGTGCGCCAGCCTGCCGCCGGGCTCGGCCGGCCGGACGCTTCCGGTCGCGACGCTGGCCGAGACCGACGACGACGGCAACGGCGGCACCACGCACACGCTCCCAACGATCAGCACGGTCGCGCCCGACTCCCTCGTGATCGGTTTCGGCGGCAGCGACCAGTTCGACGCCGTCGGGGTGACGCAGTCGTTCACGTCGTTCGGCGACTTCACCGAGCGCGTCAACGAGACCGGCGACAACGCGGTCGAGATCGTCTCCGTGGGCGTCGGCACCCGCGAGGCCGCCACGCCAGGTTCGGTCGGCGGCACCTGGACCACAGAGACCGCGGACGAGTGCGGCTTCTTCGTCGTCGTGCTCGACGGCGTCGGCAGCGAGCCGGAGCCCGACACCCTGCGGCTGTACTTCACGAACGTCGACACCGACCGACCGGTCGACGAGCCGTCGTCGATGTGGGACGGCTTCTCGGCCTCTGCCCCCGTCAAGCTGCTCGGCAACTCGCCCGGCGGCCCGGCGGCCACCCTCGGGATCGGCGAGACGAGCACGTCGACCTCGTTCGACGCGATGATCCTGCAGTTCGTCACCGGCGGGGCGGCGCAGGACGGCCAGATCCCCGCCGGGCAGGACTGGACGTTGGTCATGCCGTGCCGCGCCCAGGAAGGGGACGCCGACCTCGCCTGGGCCACCGCGGCATGGGTGATGGCCCCGGACGGCACCCGCCGCACGCAGCTGTTCGAGGTCACGTTCAGCAACCCGTGGCCAGCCTCGACCATCGCGCTCGACGCGGTCGCGTTCTCGATCACCGTGACCGCGCGCCCCACGACCACGGTGGACGTCTTCGCCGATGACAAGGTCGTGTTCGAGGTCGGCTACCGGGCGAGGAACAGCACTGGCGAGATCCGCACCGGTTACGTCGTCCACGGCGGCACGGGCACCGCCGAGCTGCAGGCCGGCGACACCGGCGAGGTCCTCACCGAGCGCCCCGCGTACCTGCTCATGCCCGTCAGCGCGGGCCTCACGTTCACCGACCCGGCCCCGCCCGTCGACGAGCCCGCCGTCCGGTCGACCTCGACCGGCACCGGGCCGAACGCGCAGACCCACCCCGTCACCCTCCCCGCCGAGGTCGAGGTCGGGGACGCGCTGCTCGTGGCCTTCGCCGTCGACAACGCCGAGAACTTCCCCGACATCGACCCGAGCTCGGATCCCGGCTGGGTGCGCCTCAACACCCAGGACCAGGGCGACACGACGAACCACTCCGCGTCGCTGTTCTGGAAGCGCGCCAACGGTGCCGACGCGCTGGTCGTGTCGACCCCGCTGGCGGGGGAGCCGGCCTACATCGCGGCGTCGGTGATCGACGTCGGGGACCCGTTCGCCGCCGGCGCGAACGGGGGGAACGCCAGCGTCGCCGACGTGCCGCCGCTACCGGTCCCGGAAGGTGACTACCTGTCGCTGCTGTTCCTCGCGCTCGACGCCAACCCTGCCACCGAGCAGCTCGTCACGCTGCCAGCCGGGTGGCAGCTGCTCGCCGAGGCCGAGGCCGCCGCCGGCACGAACGCGGTGTCCACCTACGCCCTTGAGTCGGTCGGGCTCGTCGAGAACACGACGCTGATCGCGCCCGGCACGATCGGGTACAACACCACCGAGCAGTGGATCGCGTTCAACGTGGCGTTCCCGGTCGGCGCTGTGCAGCCGGGCCTCACGCCCGGTCAGGTGCTGAACATCGGCACCGCGCCCGGACAGGTGCACATGGGCGTCGACGTCGCCGAGGAGGGAGCCCCCGAGCGGGTGCTCTACCCGCCGTCGACGATCGCCGCTGGCCTCGACATCGACCCCGAGTTCACCGTCGCCGACGACGGCGAATGGGTGCAGCACTCCGTCCGCGCCGATGGCCCGAGGACCTCCGGCACGCAGTACCCGCGCTCGGAGCAGCGCCCCTACTTCCCGGGCACCGACGACGAGTTCGGGTTCGACCCGCACGACGGGCAGACGCACTGGATGCGCACCCGCGTCGCGTGGATGGAGTACCCGGCCGAGCGGCCGGACATCGTCGCGATGCAGCTGCACTCCGGCGACGGCGACATCGTGCAGGTCCGCACCGAGCTCGACGACGACCAGGTCTACATCGCGCTGCGCACCTACGACCCCGACTCCGGCGACACCACCGAGGTCGGCCGGCCACCGTTCCGGACGAGCTACACCCGCGGGGACCCGCTCGACCTGCTGTCGATGATCCACCGCGACTGGTACTACATCTTCGGCGACGACTTCACCGTCTGGCACTACCGGCAGCCGGTCGCCGACTTCCCGGTCACCGAGGACGTCGACACCTACTTCGAGAAGACCGGCGCCTACCTGCAGTTCAACGAGACCCACGTCCCCGCCGACACGCGGGGCACCGTGAACGTGCAGCACGTCCAGCACTTCCACACCGGCTGGCATCCGCCGACGAACTACTTCGGCATCCCCGAGACTGACCCGGGGCCGGCCGCGGAGACCCCGGTCGGGGTGCCGTTCGTGCGCACCGGCACCGCCACCGGCGACGGCATCCTCGAGCACAAGTGGGCCATCCTCGACGGCCCCACCAGCGCCGGCACCGTCATCGGCAACGCTGAGACGCTCGACTGGACCCCGACCGTCGAGGGCGACTACGTCATCATCAAGGGCGCCCGCAACGCGCAGGGCTGGTCCTCGCCCGCGATGCTCGACGTCACCGTCACCGAGCAGACCGCCGTCACCGGCACCCTCGACGCCACCCTCCCCGCGCCGACCGCCGCGCTGCAGGGCGCCATCGCGGACACGGGCACGGTCGCCGCCACGCTGCCGCTCCCGACCGCCAGCGTCACCGCCACGGCCACCAGCACCGGCACCCTCGCGGGGGTCGTCCCGCTGCCAGGCGCCGACCT
This sequence comes from Pseudonocardia zijingensis, assembly GCF_042657305.1. Taxonomy (NCBI): domain Bacteria; kingdom Bacillati; phylum Actinomycetota; class Actinomycetes; order Pseudonocardiales; family Pseudonocardiaceae; genus Pseudonocardia; species Pseudonocardia zijingensis. The sequence goes on from NZ_JBHSKO010000001.1 coordinate 224,631, forward strand.
GGACGGCACGGTCAGGACCGCCGGGGTGCTCGCCGCGCAGCTCCCGGCACCCACCGCCAGCCTCGTCGGCGTCACCGCAGCGCGCGGGCTCCTCACCGCCGCAGCGCCGCTCCCGGCCGCCGACCTGGCTGGCGCCGCCGGGGTCGCAGGGCAGCTCGCCGCGTCCGCGCCGCTCCCTGCTGCCCGCCTTGACGGCGACGTCACGGCCGCCGGGCTGCTCGCCGGGACCGTCCCGGCCCCGACCGCAGCCCTGGCCGGGACGACCGCGACGGCCGGGCAGCTCGCGGGCACGCTGCCCGTCCCAGTCGCCGACCTCACCGGTGGCGCCACCGCGACCGGCGTGCTGGCCGGGACGCTGCCGCTGCCGATCGCCGAGCTCGGCGGCGACGGCGCAGCACGCGGCACGCTCCACGCCACTGCGCCGCTCCCGGCCGCGACCGTCAGCGGCACTGTCACCGCGGCCGGGACGCTCGCCGGCGCGCTGCCCACGCCCAAGGCGACGCTCGAGGGCACCGTCACCGCCGGAGGTGGAACGCTCGCCGCGACGCTGCCGCTGCCAGCCGCCGACCTGCGTGCAGCCACCTCAACCGGCGGCCGGCTCGACGCTGCGCTGCCCGTCCCGGAGGCCGGCCTCGCCGGGTCGGTGACCGCGGCCGGCCAGCTCGCCGCGACCCTCCCGCTTCCGGAGGTGGCGTTCGTCGGCGACATCGAGGACCCCGAGTCGACGTTCGCCGCCGTCATCCCGATGCCCACCGCGGCGCTCGTCGGGCACCTCACCCTGACCGGCGAGCTCGCAGCGGTGCTGCCGCTGCCGACAGCAGTGCTCGTGACCACTCCGCCGCCCACCTACGAGGGGCCGCTCCGCGCTGGCCGACCGGAGTGGGGCAGCACCCGCTTGCACGCCGGACCGCCCGAGGTCGTCGCCTGACACGCGACTGCCTCCACACCCGTACAGGGAGGCATCAGGGTCCGGGCGTGACCCGCTCGGAGCCCCGTCCGCCGTGCCAGTGCGGGCACGAGGCCGGGGCGCACGAGCACTACCGGCCGGGCAGCGACTGCGGTGCCTGCGGGGCGGCGACCTGCCCCGTGTATCGGCCGGCCGCGCCGCGGGGGCTGCGCCGGCGCGCCCAGCGGCTGCGTTCCCTCGCCGCATCCCTCGTCGTCCGTCGCCTGATCCCTCGGAGCCCGTGAATGCCCACCCCAGATGAGCTCGAGCGCATTGAGGACCTCGCGGAGGAGATCCTCGACATCGTCGGCGGCAGCGACCCGGACGAGCCTGGCGAGCCGGGCGTGCTGCAGCCCCCGACGAGCTTCAAGGTGAAGTGGGACAAGCGCACCCGCCGCGCCACGGCCCACTGGGTCGACGCACCGGGCGCGGTCGCCACGGAGGTCCACGAGGACCTCACCGACCCGGACGGAACCCTCAAGGCAACCGTGCCTGCCGGAGTGGGGGAGCGGGAGTCCAGCGAGCTGGAGGGTGGCCACCCGTACGCGTACAGGCTGCGCTCCGTCGGGCCTGACGGCGAGGTGTCGGCGTTCACCGAGCCGATCACGATCGACGTCCCACGCAAGGGCGACGACGAGCCCGACGAGCCCGACGAGAACGACGAGCCCGACGAGGACGACGGTGAGGACGACGACGGCGGCGAGGAGCCGCAGCCCGGCGGCCCGCACCCGACCGACATCCTGCCGGAGCTCGAGCACTGGACGATCACGCTCCCGATCCCCAAGCCGGGCACCACGGACAGCCCGCAGAACGACTACATGGTCGGGAAGTCGCTGCGGCCCTACTTCTATGTGCGCGACGACGGCGTCGTGTTCTGCGCGAACGCGGGCGGCACGACCACCGAGAACAGCCACTACCCGCGGTCCGAGGCCCGGCAGATGGTGCGCGGCAAGAGGTGGGAGAAGGAGTCCCGTTCGTCAGCGGAGCCGCACGCCCTCAAGGTCGACCTGGCGATCGACACCCGCGGCCTGACGAAGCGGCGCCGGATCTCCGGGATGCAGATCCACGACGGCGGCGACGACGTCATCCAGCTGATCCACGACGCCGAGGAAGGGCTCGGCGTCTCCTACAAGGACGGCGACGAGTGGGCGATCGTCGACCGGGACTACCAGGACGGGCACCGCTTCACCTGCTGGTTCGTCACCGTGCCCCGGGATCCCGACGAGTACGACACCGACCTCATCGAGGTGCACTACAACGGCCGCGTCGCCGCGAAGATCGAAGCCCGTGGCTCCGGCTGGTACGACAAGGTCGGCGCCTACCTGCAGACCAACGTCGAGAAGTGGGGCGAGGACCCCCACGCCACCGGCGAGGTCGTGGTCTACGGGCTGATGGTCGAGGCCGCGTGAGGATCGCCGTCGTCCTCGCCGGCGCCGCTACCGCCGCGGCGACCCTCATCGCGCTCGCAGCCGTCCGGATCGCCACGGACCCCGAGATCCTGGACTGCGCGGCAGCGATGCGCGCCGTGGACTCGGCGAACTCCGCCCATCAGGACGCGCTCGAGGACCTGGACACCGCGCTCCGGCAGGGCGCCCGGCACGGCAGCCCCGAGCAGCAGGCCCGCGCCGCCGCGGCGCAGGCGCAGGCCGACCAGACCAAGGCCGACCTCTACGCCGCCCGGGACACGGTCACCCGGCTCTGCCACATCGATGCCGGAGCTGCCCGGTGAGCTGGAAGGTGGCCGACAGCCTGGATCAGCTGCGCGCACAGCTGAACGAGCACGCGCCCGACCGGTCCACGGCGAGCGACGGCGGGATCGGCGACGAGGACCACCAGAACCGCAGCTCAGACCACAACCCTTGGTGGTCTCTTGCGGGGCAGCACTACGTCACGGCGAGGGACTTCACCCACGACCCGGGTGGCGGCCTCGACTGCCACGAGCTCGCCGACGCGCTGCGCGCCGGGCGTGACCAGCGGGTCAAGTACGTGATCTGGAACGAGCGGATCATGGCGGGTGCGGGCGGCCCGGCGCCGTGGCAGTGGCGCGACTACAACGGCCCCAACCCGCACACCAGGCACCTGCACCTGTCCGTCGTGCCGGACGCCCGTGCGCTGTCCCGGATCCCGTGGCTGCTGCCCGGCCTCACCTCGGCGCCCTCGCGGATCGTGGGCGTGCTGCGCCGCGGCTCCCGCGGCCCCGAGGTCGGCGAGCTGCAGCGGGTGCTCAACGCCTGGTACCCGCACGACGTCGCCCTCCAGGTCGACGACGTGTTCGGCGAGGCCACCGAGGACGCGGTGAAGCTCGCCCAGCAGCGCGCCGGCCTCGTCGTCGACGGCGTCGTCGGCCCGCGAACCCGAGCCCTGCTCAACCTCTGACCAGCACATCAACACCAAGCACCAACGGAGGTACGGACGATGCCTGATCGGCTCGCCGCACACCCGCCCGCAGACCTGTCCTGATGGGCCGGCACTCCCGGGCCGACGACCCGGCAGACAACGAAGGGATCCCCCCGATGCTCACCAAGGCCTTCTGGCTCGGCGCCGCCGACCGTTCCGTGAAGAGCTTCGCCCAGGCGCTTCTCCTGCTGTGGGGCAGCGACGAGGTCTTCAACATCCTGGAGATCGACGTCGTTCCGGCGCTCGGCGTCGGAGCTGGCGCTGCGGCACTGTCGCTGCTCACCTCGATCGTCTCCGCGCCCGCGGGCGACAAGGGCTCCTCGGCGCTGCTCCCCGGCGCCAAGTAGCCCAACCCGGGCAGACCGGGTACCCCAACAGCACCTCGGCGCTGCTCCAAGGCTCACAACCTGCAGCGCCGAGGCCCGGGCGAACGCCCCGCGCCTGCCACCTCACCGAGGTACGCAGGGCGGGGCGTTTCGTCATCCCGTCTGGAGGACGCCGCTGCTACTCGCAGGCGACGCCGTCGTCGTCGCCGTCCATCTTGCTCCTGTAGCCGGGCTCCCCCCGGTAGAGCGGCGCGGCGCCGGCGGCCTTCGCCGCCTTGCAGTTCGGGTAGTACGCCGAACCGCCGCCCGAGGAATCATCGTCGTCGCGGGACGAGGCCGCGGGAGGCGCGTCGCGCCGGGCGTCGACATCGGCAACCGCGGGCGCGGGAGCGGGCTTCGGCTGGTCGCAGGTGCGGCCGTCCTGGTCGAGCGACCGCAGCCGGGTGACGTACTCCTGTGCGGCGTCGTTGCGGCCCTGGTACACGCCGGTGTGCTTCCGGGTGACCATGTGCTCGCCGAAGTCGCCGGTGCCCGGCACGTCGACGTAGCGCAGGAGGCGCCCGTACCGGTCGCGGTCCACACCAGGCTCGGCCCGCAGAGTCACCTGCGCCCCGGCGAGCACGGCGCGGGCGTCGGAGGTCGCCTCCGGTCCGGCGTCCGTGCCTGCCTCGCACGAGTCGATCCCGAGGACGCGCACGGTTTCACCGCTGGCGATGTCGAAGGTGTCCCCGTCGGTCACGCTGGTCACGCGGACTGCTGCCGTGGAGGCCGCGCCTGTGTTGGGCGCGGCGGCTGCTGCTCCTGCCGCTGGTTGCGCCCCGGTGAGCGGCGCTCCGGCGGCCAGCGGAGCCGCCGACGTTGAGGGCAGGCCGGTCTGCGCCGCGGACAGAGTGCCAGCCACCTCCGGTGGTTCATCCGCGCCGCCGGTCGCGTTCCCGACGATGGAGATCCCGACGATCCCGGCGAGCCCCCAGAGCACGACCTTCCGGGTGGGGCGCAGACGAGCCATGAACTTCCCCTCGACGTTGATCAGCCCGCGATGATCGCGGTTGGCGATCACACGTCGCCGTACGTGCCCTCCCCGTTACCGATCGGGCATGAGGCGCAACGTGGACAACCACCGATGGGGGAATCCGGTACGCCACCTGTAACGCTGTCCCCGGCGGAAAGCGACGTCAGCCGTGGGGCAACGATCGTCCCGGCTGCACCAAGGCTCACAACCGGCGCCGGGTACTGGGCCCTCGGGAGCCCCGACCCAACCTCGGGGCTCCCGAGGACCCGCCCCGACGGTCTAGTGGATCCGCTGCCGCCTCGCAGTGCGGAGCGAAGTATGGCCTGCCGCAAGGTCGGTCCGATAGCGCCCCCACGGCCCCCAACCCCGCGGTGCTCTGCTCCTGGCTCCATGTCGGTGCGGGCCCCCATACTGTTGGCGTGCCGACTGCGACCGTTCCCGCCTGGGTGGTACCGCCGCCCGGGTCGGTCGCGGACGCCCACGCCCTCACCCACGCCCTCGTCGGCGAGCTGCAGGGCGACGACCGGGCGCACCGGCATGCCGGCGCGTGCGCGGCGATCTCCTGGGTCGTCGGCCTGCAGCCGGGCCCGATGACCCACCGCGACGGCGAGCCCACGACCGCGGCGGTGCGCGGGGAGATGATGCTCGGCGACGCCGTCGCCGCCGGCGAGATTGAGCTGCCGGACGCGGTGTGGGCTGCGCTCGACGTTCCCCCGGCGCGCCCGGTCACCGGGCACGTCGGCTGGGCGGCCGGTGTGGCCGCGTCGCTCGGGTGGCTCCTCGGCGTGCACACCCGGCCACCGGTGCGGCTGCCTCGCCGCCTCCCGGATGGCTCGACCCCGACCGCCGAGCAGCTCGCCGCGGAGTACGTGGCGCGCACGTTCGGGGAGCCGGAGGCCCGCGCCGAGGCCCGGCGGCGCGCCGTGCAGGACGCCGCCCTGTACCAGCGGCTCGCCGCGGTGGTCGCGAGCGTCCACTAGGAGTGCACGTCGGCGTGGCCGTCGACCTCGTCGTCGACACGCCCACGAGCACGCGGCAGCTCGGTCACCGCGGCGCGCACCGCCCGCCCAGCCGCGGCGCAGGCCACCGCCGTGGCGGCGCGTTGAACACACCCCCGGGTGTCGGAGGCGGTCCTCTGCGCCGGCACCGCGGGGTCGGCCGGGAACGAGGTGGTGTAGTCGTCATCCCACGGCTTCGGCGCCTCGGTCCGGCGGGCGTGCGCGGCTTCGCGCTGCGCGCGCACCGACGTGGCGAGCGGGTCGCGCCCGTAGCCGCGCCGCGCCCACTCGGCCGCGATCGCCTGCTGATCCGCGCGGTCCGCTGCCCGCCGAGCTGCCTCGGCTGCCATCCGGTCCGAGACGGCGCGGCCCCGCGCCAGACCGGCGGCGCGTTCGTGCCGGGCGTGCGAGGCGGCCTGCGTGCGCTCGTCCGCCGCGGCCCACTCCGGGGACCCGACCTCCGGTAGCGGCCCGTCGACGGAGTCGGCGACGCGGTCCCGCCACGCCAGTACGGCGTGCACCTTCCGGTCCCACTCGTCCGGCTTCCAGTCGCCGGTCTCGTCGTCCCACACGTCGTCGTGCATCGCGGGCATCGTCAGCCTCCGCTCATCACGTGCTCGTCGGCGTCGTCGCTGTCCGGGTCGTGCTCGCCGGCGGTGGCCCACCAGGCGATCTGCTCGGCCTCGATGTCGGCCTCGCCGGTGCGGTCGGCGTCGTGCCGGGCGTCGATCTCGGCGACGGCCTCCTGCGCCCGAGCGACCGCGACCGTGGTCTCGTGCTGCTCCGGGACCCGGCGCCGCGGGTCGGCGTCGGCGAACTCCGTCTCGTCCGGGACGGCGACGTCGCGGATGTCCAGCACCGCGGTCTCCACCACCGGGCCGTCCCCCGGGGCCGGGGCGGCGTCGACGGTCTCCTCGGCGGCGAGGTCGGTGTCATGGATGGGGCGGTGCGCGTCCTCGCGCTCCCGGGCTGCGCGTTCCGCGGCCAGCCACTCCCGGGCGGTCGTCTCGTCCGCCGGGCGCTCGACGTCGATGCCGCGCCGCTCGAGCGTCGCCTTCGCGCGCAGGGCCCGCTCCCGGGTGACGGCGGTGTGCGCGTACCAGCGGGCCCGCGCCTTGTCGGCCTCCTCGAGCTGCGCGGCCCGCTCGACGAGCTGCTCGGCCTCCGCGCGCGCGGCGGCGGCGTCGTCGCGGAGCCGCTGCGCCTCCCCGGGGTCGGTGAGGGTGTCGGCGTGCGCGGCCCACAGCTCGGCATCGGCACGGCGCGCCGCGGCCGCATCGTTCGTCGCGGCCAGCTCGTCGGCGACGTAGCGGGGCGCCCAAATCCGCTCCCGCATGTACGCCGCGACCCGCGTACGGAGCCGCCCGTCGGAGAGGGACTCCTCCTCCGGGCCGACGTCCGGCAGGCCGAGCTCGTCGTGCGCGGTCCACCAGACTGCGCGCTTCTCCGGCAGCCCGGGCGGCGGAGCCGGGCCGAGCGGGTAGACGTCGCTGTCGTAGTCGTCGAGCTCGCGGTCCGCCGCCGCCCAGCCAGCACGGTGCTCCCACTCCGCCCGCGCGACCGGATCCTCGGGGACCGCTCCGAGGGTCTCGACCGCCCACCGCGGCGCCTCCGCTGCCACGCGGGCGCCGAGTTCCCGGCGCCGGTCGTCGCCGCTGTCGGCGAGCCGCTCCAGGTAGCCGCGCGCCTTCTCCGGCACCGCGGCGGGGATCAGGTCCCGAAACGAGCTGATCTTCGCGCCGAGTTCGCCGAGGCTGTCACGCAGGCGCTTGTGCAGCACCTGCGCGGGGGAGTTCGCCCCGGCCAACGTCTTCCCTTCGAGCACCTGACGCAGCGCGTCGCCAGGGTCGTGCCCGGCGACCTCGGCGAGCCGCAGCAGCCGCTCCACCGACCCCATCGCCCGGTCCGCGGCCAGCTCGCGGCGCTGCTCCTCGGTGATCGTGCCCGCGGCGGCGAGCCGGTCGAACAGCCCGGACCAGCGGCCCGCGGTGAGCGTGCTGATCCCGTCGACGAGCCGGTCGATGTTCGTGCGGACCGACGCCGCGTCCTCGGCGGCCTGCTCCTGCTCGGCGAGCGCCCCGCGCTGGTCCTCGGCCCGCTCGAGCACCTCCTCCAGTACCGCCCGGCCCGGGCGCGGCTCGACCTCCTGCGCTGCGCCGACCGGGGCGTCGGACGGCAACGGGCGCGTGACGATCCAGGCGTCGTTGCCCTCGCGGCCGCGGGTGAGACCCACGTACACGGACGCGGCGTCCGACGATGGGGCGACGACGGTGTGGGAGGTATCGACGGTGCGGCCCTGCGCCGCGTGCACCGTGCTCGCGTAGGCGAGGGACAGGTGCTGGTCGACGTAGTCGCGGGGCAGCGCGATCGGCGCGGCGAGCTCGTCGCCGCCGGTGTCGGTGCGGCCGATCACCTTCGCGACCTGCAGGCCGCCGTCGTCGCGGACCCCGACAACCCGGTAGGTCTCACGGTTGATCGGCACCCGCTCGTTGCCCTCCCAGCCGCGCAGCCCCCACGCGTTGCGGCGGGCCTGCACCAGGTCCCCGACGCCGGCGGTGGTGCCGTCCCGGCCCAGGGCGACACCCTGCTCGGACACGCGGCCGAGGCGCACCAGCTCGGCGCGCAGCCGCGCCGAGGCGCGGGCGGCCTGCTCGTTCGACCCGACCAGCAGCAGTGCCGTGCGGCCGGCGATCGTGTCGGCCAGCCACGCCCGCTCCGCGGCCTGCTCGGCCTCCTCCGGGGTTCCGGCCTCGTGGAGGCGGCCGTGCTTGTCGTACTGCTCGATCGCGACCCGGTCGCCGTCGCGGAGCCGCAGCGACGCCTCCCCCTCCCACGGCACCCGGAAGCGGCGGACCTCGGTGAGCTCGTAGCTCGCGGCGCGGGCACCGAGGTCGGCCATCGCCCCACCGGGGCCGACGGCGGCGAGCTGCCGCTGGTCGCCGACGAGCAGCATCTTCGCGCCGGCCTTCTCGCAGCGCCGCGCGACCTCGGCGAGGTCCTCGGTGGCTGCCATGCCGGCCTCGTCAACGACGACCAGGTCCCCGGCGCGTAGCCGCAGCTGCTCGTCGTCGTCCTGGGCGCGGCCCTCGTCGAGGCGCTGCTGCGCGCCCCGCCACCGCGCGAGGTTCCACGTGGTGACGCGCTCCTCGGCGAGCACGTCGGCGGCGACCTGGGACGGGGCGAGCCCGACCGTGCGGCGCCCGTCCGCAGCCCACGCCTCCGCGATCGCCCCGACCGTGACGCTCTTGCCCGTGCCAGCGGCGGCGGCGAGGACCTCGACGAATGCGCCCGAGGTGCACACCCCGTGTACGGCGGCCTTCTGATCGGCGCCGAGCTCGACCCCGTTCTCCGCGTACCGGGCGATCACGGCGTTCGCCTGCCCGAGCGTGATCGTTGCCGCGCCGGTGCGCACCGCGGACTCCCGCATGATCCGCTCGGCCGTCACCTGCCCCGGCGCCGTGTACTTCGCCGACCCGGGCGCCTGATAGGACGACTTCCCGTTCGCGAGCCGGAACTCGTCGGGCAGATCAGCCGTGTCCTCCTCCGGTTTCGTCGGGATGGCCTCGGCGAGCGCCCGGTCAGTGAGCTGGTCGAGCAGCTGCCGCTCCTCCCCGGCGTCGACGCCGAGGTCCGCCGGTAGGGCGTTGCTGATCGCCCACATCAGGTCTGAGCGGGTCCAGGTCTGCTGGTGCTCTCCGACTGCGTCGAGGGCGCGGTCGATCACGTCCCGCGGAGACCACCGGGCCTCCGCGGGACGCTCGCTTTTCCCAGGGTGAGCACCGCCGTCGCGACCGAGGCGAGGCCGCCAGCCACGGCATCGCGGGCCTCCCGCGCCCACCGGTCGAGCCTCTGGGCCTCGGTCTCCCCGCGGTGCGACTTGCCCTTCCGCGTCGCGAGCGTCGCCTCCTGCGCGATGTGCTTGCGCTCCAGCACCGTCGCCGGGCGCCCCTGCCGCTCCTCGTAGGCGTTGAGCAGCTCCTGCGTCTTCTCGCTGATCGCGCGCCGCCGCGACGAGAACAGGTCGATGATCCGCTGCGGGACGCCGACGACCTCCCGGGCGACACCGTCGGCGCGGGTCTCGAGACGCAGCCCGAGGGTGCGCTGCAGCTCGGCCTCCATGACCCGCTCCCCGACCGCCCCGGCCGACATGCGGTGCATGGTGATCGCGCGGGAGTCGAGGGTGCGCCACTTCCCGTCCGCGCACCTGACCCGGTTGAGCACGGCCTGGTGCACGTGCAGCTGCGGGTCCTTGTCGCGGCTGTCGTGCTGCAGGAACTGCGCGACCGTCCAGCTGTGGGCGTCAATCCACCGCCCGGCGCCGCCGCCGTGGTGCCCGACCCTCGAGTAGCCGGCGACGTCCTGGAGGTAGTCGACGGTGGCGCGGGCGCCGGCCATGACGGCGTCCTCGACCTTCTTCTGCCACGCCGCCCACTCCGCTGCAGCCTGCTGGTCGCCGCGCTTCCGGGCGTCGTTCGCCATCCGCTCGAACGCGGTCGCGACCACCGTCACCGACTTCGGGGCGCTGAACGTGGCGTCGATGAACGCCACCGCCTGCCGTGCCGAACGCTCGGCCCGCGCGCGCAGCTCCGCACGCCGCTCCGGCCCGGCCCCCTCCTCCGCTGCGACGAGCTCGGCGTAGATCTCGTCGGCGGACCGGTACGCGCGGTGCTCGGGCGCGAGCGCCGGTGCCTCATCCCAGGACGCGCGAGAGTGGGTCTCCGGCGCGCGGGGGTCCAGGAGGCGCTTGTAGATCGCCTCCATCAGGTCGGCGTCGACCTCCCCGTCGAGGCCGAGCTCAGCGGCGCCGGAGCCGTACCAGCGGCCCGGCGGCTCGCCAGCGGCGACCGCGCCCGTGTAGTAGCCCTCCCGGCCCGACTGGACTGGGCCGAGGAGGTAGCCGACGTCGTATCCGCGGGCGAGGCTCAGCATCAGCTCGCCGCCTCTACGTCGACGTGTGCGTCGCTGTCCGCCTCGTCGTCGGCGGCTGCGGCCGCAGGTTCGTCGAGCTGGGCGGTCGCGGCGGCGACCGCAGCTGTGGCCTCAGCGACCGCGGCGGCCGTCGCCGTCGTCGCCTGCGCCGACGAAGTGATCGCCTCGACGTCGGACTCGTCGAGCGTCCAGTTGTGCACGGACACACCGACACGCTCGGAGGTCTCGTCCAGGTAGCCGCGCACCATCTCGGCCGCGGCGCCCCGGCTGACGCCCAGGTCCTCTGCTACCGCCTCGGCCACTTCCTGCGCCGTCATCGGCGGGCCGTCGTAGGTCGTGGTCACGCTGCTGTCTCCTGGGTGATCGGGGGTCTGGTGCGGGTGCGGGCGGTCGTGGGCACGGTCAGAACCCCGGGTCTTCGTCGACCCAGTCGGGGACGTCCTCGGCCACCACGACGACGACGGGTTGCTCCGGGGCGAGGTGGTTGGCCTGGGCAACCGCTGTTGCTGCGGCCGCGACGGCGGTGGCGGCGTCGGGGTGTTCGACCTCGACGATGGCGTCGCCCCGCTCCATCGCGGTCTCGGGAAGCTCGTCGGCGCGGCGGCGCACGGGATGGGCCCGGTCGCCGGCGCTGTCCGCGTTCTTCTCGACCTCGGTCGTGCTCACCGGTGCGACCTCGGAGCGGGCTACGCCTGGGTGCGTCTGGTCTGCCACGACGACCTCGCCGTCGACGACCTCGGCCGCTGCCGCGTGGTCGTCGTCGCGCGGGTCGCGCAGGTGGTCGCGGTTGACCCAGCTCTCGCATTGGTCGTAGGTGGGCACGTGCTCGTCAGCGCTGCCCTCGTCAGCGCTGCCCTCGTCAGCGGAGCCTTCGTCGACGCCCCGCTCGTCGTCGCCCCGCTCGTCGTCGTCGCTGCGCTCGTCGTCGCGGACCTGGTCCTGCGTCAGCTGGCTGCGCGGCTGCCGGTGCTGCATCTCCCACCGGTGCCGCGCGAGGAGGGCTTCCCGGTCCTCGAGCGTCGAGTCGACGTAGCGACCGACGACGAATGCGAGGACGCCGAACATGGCCCCCACGGCCGCGGCCAGCGGCGTGAGGTGCCCGTCCTCCGGCTCGAGCAACTCCTCCCAGAACCCGCGCTCGCGGCGGGACTTCGTCTTCGCGGCCACGTCAGAACCCCGGGTCCTCGGCGACCCAGTCCGGCACGTCCTCGCTGACGACGACGATCACCGGCTCGTCCTGGGCGAGGCCGTTGGCCTGGGCCACGGCAGCCGCCGCGGCCGCAACGGCAGTCGCAGCGTCGGGGTGCTCGACCTCCACGACCGCGCGGCCGTTGCTCACAGCCGCGGCCGGCAGCTCCCTGCCGTAGCGGCGCGCGTAGGCGCCGTCGTAGCCGGCGCTGTGCCCCCTCGTTGGGGTGAGGTGGTTGCGGACAGCTGCTGTACCGCTGGACGGCGGGCACGCCGGAGCGCCGAGCCACGTGTACGGCGGCTCCCCTCCGGGGCTGTCGGTCTCACCGCCCCTGGCGGCCGCCGCACCGGTCAGCGCGATGCCGGTCTCGCGGGTGATGTCCGCGCGATCGGCGGTGAGGACCTCCCGGTAGGCCTTCGCAACCTCGGGGCTCAGCACCGGGTCGGCCCCGGAGCTCAGGTTCGCGATGTCGTCGAGGTCGAGCTCGGCGAGCGTCGACGAGAGCGCCTCCTCGACGGTGGCCTCCGGGTATCCCTCCTCGCGGTAGTCCGCGACGACGAGTTCGATCGCTCGCCCGAGCTGGCTTGCGTCTTGCGAGACAGTGGTCACGACTCGCGTACTCCGATCACTGGTAGGGGCTGGGGTTCAGTCGTCGACAGAGGCGCTGTCGGCGGCGCTCTCGCGGGACTCGCTGTTGTGCGGCGGCGGCGGCGCCGCGGCGTCGTCGACCTGTTCGACAGCAGCGCATGCCGCGTGCACAGCGGCGGCGGTTTCGTCGGGGTCTTCCTGCGCGGCGGCTCCCCCGTCGTGCCGGGGCAGATTGGCCCAGGCGGGCGGCTCGAAACGGTCCGGGTCGTCGTCGGTGCCTGGATCTTGGCCGTACGCGTATGCGGCATCACGCGCGCGGCTGCGCAGCGTGTCCGGCGGAACCTCGACCTCTCCTGAGAGCCGTTCGGCCAGATCGGCTGCGCGCGCAGCCCACCGATCGGGCAGGTCGTTCCGTGGGTTGCCGTCGTTGCCGTACGCGACGACGTAGCTTCGGTACTCGGTGGCGCAGAGCGCTCGCCACAGCTGCTCCGCCGTCTTGTGGTTGTCGGAGTCGTTGGGGTCGGTCCGGTATGTGGCCGCGACGTCAGCGGCGGCGTGGGCGTGATACGGCCAGTCCGCTGCCTGGTCAAGGTCAGCGCCCGCGGTCTTGTCGACGCCCTCGTACCAGTCCGTCCACTCGGGGTTCTCGCGCAGCTCGGGGTGCTCGCGGAGGTGCTGCAGCAGCGCCCGCTCCGCAGCGTCGCTCGGCGCGGGGTAGACCCCCTCGGGGAAGTCGTCCATGCCGTACCGGTCGTCGTAGAACCCAAGAGGCGTGTTCTCGAGCGTCATCTGGCGGAAGTACTCGGCCTGCAGCTCCTGAGCCTTGGCCTGCGCGGGGGATGGGGGACCGAGGTACTCGCCGTTGGGGCCGTAGTGATCGGCCGGGGGCTCGGTCAGGCCGGGGCCCTGCATGGCGTCGTCGTCGAAGAGGCCGTCGAGCTCGGCGAGGTGGTAGTCGCGGACGTTGGGGTCGGAATGGCCGGCCATCAGCTCGTGGTGGTCCTGGATGACCGTGCCGCGCACCGCGGTCTGGTCGTCGGACGATGCCCGGCTGGCGTTGTTCTGCCGAGGCAGCTCGGAGGCCTGCAGGCGCTCGCGCCAGTTGTGGAACGGGTTCGCGAGCCAGTCGCGGAGTGCCATGGCGGGTTCCTCTCTTCGGAGTTGTTGATCACCTTGGGATCGTGATGCCACGGTGTGATCGGGCGGTTGTGCTTGTGGATGATCTAGAGATGTGGATCTTGAAGTGAGTGGATCTTGTGCTGAGATGGATCTTGAACGGGCTAGCTAGTGATCACTGGGTGGTGCGTTCCTCGACGTCAGAGGTGCCTGTCGGTGCCTGACGTGTCCGTCCTCGACGGATCTGGACCCCTGCTGCGCGGAGGACCTGGAGGACCTCGGAGGCCGTGTAGCCGTGCGTGCGGCCGATCCCGGCCGCGGAGCAGCCGTCCGCGTAGAGCCGTGTGACCTCGGCGGGGTCGAGCGGCGCCCGGTCGCGCCGGCGCGACGCCCATGCCGCCCGCCGGTGGTCCGCCGCGCATATCGGCTCGTATCGCTGCACGTCAGCGCTGTATCGGCGCCCGGTAGCCCGGTCAGTCAGCTCGCGCGCGTCCCCGCCCGGATAGCCCCATGCCACCGCCGCCGCCCCGCACCCGCAGGTGTGCGCCCGCGCCGGCCCGCGCGCCGCCCGCACCCGCCGCAGCGCGGCGTCGTAGCTGGGGTCCCCGGCGCGCGGGAACCGGCGCCGACGGGTGCGGGTAGTCCTGCCGGTCACGCGTACGCCCCCCGGTGCTGCTGCTCGGCTTCGTACTGGTCCGCCTGGCTCACTTGCTGGGGTGTGGGCTCGGGCGGGAGCCCGGCGATCACACACGCGTCGGCGACGTACTCGGCGTGAATCGCGAGTGGGGCCGCCACCGGGCGCGGCGCCCGGTCGCTCCCGCGGGTGTGGCGGGAGAGCTCGCAGTCCCCGATCGCCTCCCGCGCCCGCTTCACCACGCCCGGGCGGTAGCGGTCGTGCCAGTCCGCCGCCCGGGTCCAGGTGGCGGTGCGCCCGGTGTAGGCCTCCCGGTGGAGGTTCCGCAGCGCCCACAGTTCTTCGATGACCGGCGGGTGCCACAGCCAGCAGGACGGGAGCTGCACGCCCTCGTAGCGGAGGTACACGGCCTCCACCCACTCGACGAGGTCGGCGAGCAGCTCCCGCGCCGCTCCCGCGTCGGCGATCTGCAGCCACGCCCGCGAGTGGGTGGGTGCGTCGTCGTCGCTCCCGCTCCCGCTCACCGTGCCGGCGAGCTTGGTGAGGGAGGTGGCGAGCTGGTTGATCAGGGCGTCGTGATGTCCCGCCTTCTCTCCCACTGCTCCCACCTGGGTGGCGAGCGCCTCGATGGCGCGTTCGAGGCGGTCGAGGGTGCGGGGGATGTCGAGCCCGTCGTCGTCGCTCATGCGCGGGTGTCTCCTCGTGGGTGGTGGGCGCGGGCGGGTGTCACGGGCGGGAGGCGCCTACCGGCTCCCGGGTGGGCGCGGGTGCGGGTGCAGGTGCGGCCACACCGACGGGTGCGGGAGCGGGAGCGGGTGCGGTGTTGCTCCCACCCGCGGGAGCGGGTGCAGCCGGGAGCGGGTGCGCGGCGGGTGCGGGAGTGGGAGTGGGTGCGGGAGTGGGAGTGGGCGTCTTCTCCCACCCGCCCGCGGGAGCGGGAGCGGGAGTCGCCACCCGGGAGCGGGCGCGATCCAGCACCCGCCACCACCACGGCCGCCGGACGTCCCGCCGCTCCCACACCATCTGCACCCGGCCGACCGCGGGAGGCATCCCGCTGCGGAACACCACCGCGTGGCCCCGCGGGAGATTCGCCAGCTGCGCCACCGACAGCACCGGTGCCTTGCGGACGGAGCGGGAGGTGACCTTCCCGTCCCTTCCGTAGGTCTTGACGACCTCGTCGCGGTCGCCGGCGAGCTTCGACCAGAATTCCAGGTCCCCGTTGCTCGCCGCGTCCTTGTTGCCGCCGAGGTACATCAGGGCGGGGCTGTTGTTGAGGATCTTCGCGGCGCCGGTGGGGCCGTAGCGGTCGAGGAGGTCAGCGCGGGACTGGAGCGCGGGGCAGATGATGATTCCCGAGCCCCCGAAGTCGCCGGTCCAGTCAGCCAGCGGCACGGGCACGGTGCGGGCGGCCTCGTCGAGGAACAGCGCGAGCGGCGGGTCGAGTCGGCCTCCCGGCTGCAGTGCCGCGATGCGGCGTGCCTCCCGGGCGACGTAGCCGGTGAACGCTGCGAGGAGGGGGGCGGTGTGGGCCTCGTTCCGCCCCAACATGTAGACGGTGCCACGCTCGCGCAGGAGCTTCTCGACGTCGAACGGTTCCCCGTCGCCGGTGGCGGCCTGGACGGCTGTGGGCGAGGTGAGCCACTGCAGCGCGGGCATGATCGAGCTGGTGATCGAGCTGCGGGTCTTGTCGTTGGTCTCGCAGAACTGGGTGATGTCCTGCACGTAGGCGGGTGACGCGGACTTCCGCAGGAGCGACGTGATCTGCCGCTGTGACTTCTTGGGGTCGGCGACCCAGGAGAGGAGAACGCTCGGGTGCAGACCGCCGAGCGCGGCGGCGTGCAGGAGCGCGGCGAGGACCCGGCGGGCCTGCCCCTGCCAGTAGGCACGGTCGCCGCTGCCCTCCGCCTCGGGGATCATGTCCGCGGCGCGGTAGGTCGGTGTCGTGGGGTCGGTGCACCCGGTGAGCGGGTCGAACCGCAGCGTGGACTTGAGGTCGCCGAGTCCAGCGGGGTTGAAGACGTAGACGGGGCCGAGCTGCTCGCGGTGGGTGCGGGTGTGGTTGAGCAGGTCGAGCCGGGTGGAGGTGATGAGCGCGGCGCCGGGGTGGTCGATGATGGCTCCGGCGATCCATCCGGTCTTGCCGGTGCCCGTGCCACCGAAGACCGTGACGACGTCCCGGAACGACGCGTAGAGCCGGATGCCGCCCACCGTGGCGAGCCGGACCGCGACCTCGGCCATCTTGACGCGGCGGCGGTCGCGGAGGCTGAGCCCGGCCATAGACGGGCGGAGTACTGGGAGGGTGCGGCGCATCGCCCACGCGGAGCCGATGCGGACGACGTCGAGGGTGGTGGCGACGCCGGCGGTGCGGCGGGTGCGGTTGCCCCAGCGGGTGACGACCGCGGAGGTGCGGCCCCGGCGCAGCAGCCACACCCACGCAGCCGCGATCGCGGCGGCGACGGTGACGGCCTGGGCGTAGAAGGGGGCGTTGGCGAGTGCGACAGCGGTGCCTGCGGCGGCGGCGAGTGCGAGGCACGCGGCGACGGTGCGGGCGCGGCGGTGCCACGCGATAACCGCGCCGGCGGCGAGCGCGACGAGGACGACGATCAGGGCGAGCACGGTCATCGGGTCACCTCGGAGGTGGTGCGGTGGGCGTCGATCCACTTGCGGGCGGTGTCCTCGGAGACGCCGCACTGGCGGGCGAGCTCACGGCGGCCGATACCGCCTGCGGCGATGAGCTGCAGCGCCTTGGGGGTGGGGGCCGGTGTGTTCACGCGCCGGCTGGTGGTGCGGCGTCGCGGCTGGCGGCGGGGCTTCGCGTCTGCGGGCTCGTCGACGGTCGTCGACACCTCGACCTCGCGGACGGTCGCGGGCGGCGCGGTCTTCCGCAGCTGGGCGACGCCGTGGTCGTCGACCTGCTCAGGGTCGGGCACGTCGATCGGGGACACCATGTTCGCGGCGGCCGCGGCCTGGTGCTGCTGCGCGTCGAGTCGCAGCAGGCTGGTCGCGAGCTGCTGCCAGGTGGCGGGCAGGTTGTCGTCGCGGCGCTGCCGTTCGAGCCGGTACGCCTCCCAGGCGATGCGCGGGTCGGTGATCCCGTGGTCGATGGAGTAGCGGCGAGCAAGCCAGGTGCGGAGCGGGAACGTCCGCCACCGCTCGGCGGAGAACACGGCTCCGCTGCTGTCGACTCTGCCTTCGCGGAGCAGTTGCAGCCGTTGCGCGCGGCGCGTGTGCAGGCCCCACAGCCACGGCCCGGACGCGGAGAACAGCGCGAACACCACGGCGCCCGCGGTCGGTGCGAGGTTCGGCCCGGAGAAGTGCGCGTAGTTCACGGCGGCGACGGCGAGCGCGATGGCGTAGGAGGCCCGGCGCAGGCGCGCGGCGGTGCCAGTCGCCTTGAGCAGGAGGGCGTCGTGGGCGTGCCAGGCGACGTACAGCGCGATCGACTCGACCGCGACGGCGGCACCGACGGCGACGAGTAGTCGCAGGAGGAACGGGGTGGTGGGGTCGCTGTAGTGGTCGAGGCCGTAGCCGATCTGCCCGTACATGGCGAACCCGGTGACGACGGCGAGCGGCGCGACCGGTCGCAGGCGGCGGCCGAGGTTCGCGATCGCGGCCGCGCGCTCGGCCCGACGTTCGGCGCGCTCCCGGCGGGCGAGGCGGCGCTGCTCGGCGCGGGCTGCTCGGCGGCGGCGGGCCTCGTCCTCGCGCGCGGCCCGGGCGGCCTGGGCTTCGGTGAGGGCGGCGGCTCGCTCTTCGCGGCGCAGCTCGGCGAGCGCGCGCCGCCGCGCGAGCTTCGTGTCGGGCAGGTCGGTGATGGTCATGGCTTCCGTTCCGCGACGGCGGCGAGGTGGCGGCGGTGCTGCTTCACGAGCCGGGCTGCGGTGGTCTCGGCGACCTGTGGGGTGATGCCGGAGGTCGCGCACGGCGGGCACAAGGTCATGCAGGCCACGCCGAGCGCGCCGAACCGGACGAGGTGGACGCGCAGGCCGGGCCGGTTGGCGCCGCACGCCTCGCAGCGGAAGCCGGGGAGCCCGCAGCCGGTCGTGGTCATCGGGGCCACCCGGCGGGGGTGGGGGTGCGACGGCGTTCCCGCCGGGAGAGCTGGCCGTAGGCGACACGCGCCGCGATGTCGTCGAGCTCCTGGCAGGTGAACCGGCCGTGCTGGGTCATGGTGCGCAGGCAGTCGGGGCAGACATCGATCACGTCGACGGCGGTGCTGCGCTGGTCGACCGTGATGACCTCGTCGCCGGACGGCTGCTGGTCGGGTGCCGCCTGGGCGGACACCAGTTCGGGGGCGGTCACGACGCACCTCCGGTGGCTCGGTGGAACCGGTTGTCGGCGCGGCACAGGCCGCGGTGCTGGCCGTGCACGCAGCTCATGCAGTCGCAGGAGCACATGAAACGGAGGACGTGGCGGACGAGGCCGATGGCGGCGCTCATGACGCGCCCGCCCGGTCGGCGAGGGCGGCGCACCCGAGCAGGCGGGAGGCCAGCTCGATCGCCTCGGCGGGGGTGAGGAGCACGTCGGCGCGGATCGGGCCGCCGTCGGGCCACGTGGAGCCGCTGGTGTGGCGGACGTCGAGGGTGATGCCGCCGGGGCCGGGCAGGTGCCGGCCGTCGCGGGTGTGCTCGTCGTCGCGGACGACAGCGACCGTCACCTCGACGTCGTCGAGGACGGGGTGCAGGGCGAGCGGCTCGCTGGAGTGGCGCACGTCCGCGCCGGTGGTCGAGCAGATTCTCGGGTCGCACCAGGCGGGGTGCGACGTGGCTGGGCTGATGGGTGTCGACATGCCGTTCCTCCGAGGTAAGGGCTGGCGTGTCGGTCGCCCGCGGGGCTCAGGAGGTCGCAGCCACGGGCGACCGACTGCCCCAGTGTAGCCTAGTTTTCGCCTAGTTTGTGACTAGAATGTGCCTAGGTCGACTAGCGGAGGCTGGTGCGGGATGATGCTCGGAGCTGACACACGGCTATCAGGAGGTCACCGTGCGGCTGGAGATGCTGGCGAAGGACGAGAGCTCGGGACGCACTGGCTGCCCGAGCGTCTACATCGACGAGAACGGCTGGGCCGTCGTCCAGGGCCCGCAGGTCGAGGCCGACACCATGTCGAGCCTCGTGAACCTGCTGCCCGGCGAGACCGGCGTCCGGATCTCCCCGCAAGTCCTGGCCGCCGCCGTCGCGGCCTACCAGGCAAGGTGACGCGGCTCCTCCGGGGCGAGGAGTTCGACGCGAAGTTCGAGCAGTTCCGGTCCAGCGTGTTCCGGCTGGAGACGCTGCAGGTCTACCGCGGGTCCGGGGAGGACGACGCCATCGCGGCGTTCACCGCCGGACTCGCGGCCCCACCGGCGGACCCGGTGCAGGACGACTGGGAGGCGATGATCCGGGCGCACGTCCGCGCCGGCCGGGTGATGCGCCGAGTCCACGTCGTCACCGAGCCCGTCACCGACTACATGCAGTTCGAGCTGACGTGGGCCTACGCCCCGAACGCCGCAGCTGGCGAGGACATCCGGATCGTCCCCGTGCGCGGGGCCGACTGGCCGGCCGGGTTGCCGCGGCTCGACTTCTGGCTGTTCGACGACGCCGAGCTGTTCGTCGCGCATTACGCCCCCGACGGGACGTGGCTCGGCGTCGAGCCGGTCGACGACCCGGCCCGCGTCGCCACCGCGCGCCGCTGGCGGGACACCGCGCTGCAGCTCGCGATGCCGTGGCGCGACTACATCGCCGAGTGGCCAGAGTTGGCGGCCCGGATCCCGGCAGGCATCCGTGGCTGAGCAGGAGCTGTCGCCGCGGCGTGCTCGGCTCGCCGCGCGCCTTCGGGAGCTGCGCCTGCGCCGGTTCCGGTCCGGGTCGGAGTTCGCGCGGGCGATCGACTGGCAGCAGACGAAGGTGTCGCGGCTTGAGCGCGGCGCGCAGCTGCCTCGCGGACCCGAGGAACTGCAGGTGTGGGTGTCCGCGACCGGCGGCAGCGACGAGGACCTCGCCGAGCTGACCGACCTGCTCGCGCGCGCCCGCCTCGACTACCGCGCCTGGGGTGACGCCTGGCGCACCCCGGGCGGGATCGCCGCCACCCAGGACGACATCGCCGCGCTCGACGCGCAGGCCACCCGGATCGCCGAGTACCAGCCGGCGATGGTGCCGGGCCTCGTGCAGACGCCCGGCTATGCGCGGGAGGTGCTGTCCGTGGCGGGGGGCCCGGTGGTGCTGGGCGCCCGGGAGGACCAGATCGAGGAGCGCATCGCGGCGCAGGTGCGCCGGCAGGAGGTGCTCTACGCCCCGGGGAAGACGATCCAGCTGGTGATGGGTGAGGCGGCGCTGCGAACCCGGTTCGGGGAGCGGGCCACCCTCGTTGGGCAGCTCGACCGGCTCGTCGCGCTCGCGGGGCTCGCGAACGTGGAGATCGGGGTGCTGCGGTTCGACGTGCCGGCGCCGGTGCTGCCGCTGCATGGCTGGGCGATCAACGACTCGTCGGTCGTGTGGGTGGAGACGTTGACGGGAGAGCAGCGCCTCGACGACCCGGACGAGGTGGCGGCGTACGTGGCCGCGTTCGATGCGGCGCTCGCTGCTGCTGCCCGCGGGGACGAGGCCGTCGAGCTGATCCGCGCGCTGCTCTGAATGGCGAAGGCCCGGCTCCATGAGGAGCCGGGCCCTGGGTGGCCTGGTTCAGCCGTAGAGCTCGTCGACCAGGCGGCGGGTGACCTGCTGGGCGGTCATCTTGACGACGAGCTGGCTGTCGGTGTTGTAGGTGGCCTGGCCGCCGTAGGTGTGCACGGACAGGTCGAGGACCGCGCGGCCGAGGTCGGTGAGGGGCCCGTCGAGGTTGACGACGGAGGTGATGTAGCCGGCGG
Organism: Pseudonocardia zijingensis; assembly: GCF_042657305.1. Classification (NCBI taxonomy): domain Bacteria; kingdom Bacillati; phylum Actinomycetota; class Actinomycetes; order Pseudonocardiales; family Pseudonocardiaceae; genus Pseudonocardia; species Pseudonocardia zijingensis. The sequence goes on from NZ_JBHSKO010000001.1 coordinate 245,605, forward strand.
GGGCGGTGGTGGCGGAAGGCATGGCCTAACTATACACACGTGTGCCACACATGGAAGGGTTCGGGCGGCAGCCGTGTCGGGTGGCCACGCGATGATGACGGCGAGCACTTCCTCGACGCGCTCGTCACCGACGACGAGGCCGAGCAGGACCGGATCGTCGCCCACATCGTCAACGACTTCCACGAGGCCCGGGCGACGGATCGGGTGACCGGCGAGGTCGTGCACGCGGACGGCTCCGGCGAGACCTAGCTCTGCTCGCGCGATGACGTCGTGCCGCTGCGGGCTGCCTTGCGGGCGGCGGCGTTCGCGGCCTTGCACGTCTCGCAGGGCTCTGGTCCCTTCCCGGCGCGCCAGCGACGCAGCTCGCGGGCGTAGGCAGCGCGGGTGCCGTGCTCCGGGCCGGGCGCGCGCGGGGTCGACCCCTTGCGCACCCGTAGCTCCTTGATGGTCTCGGCGTGCGCAGCCTTGCACCGCTCGCATGGATCTTCGCGGAGCCGCCGGTGCCGCTGGTAGCCGCCGTCGGTGCCGTGCGCGGGGGTTGGTCGTGGCACGGGCCCTCCTGGGGTGTCGCGGCGGGGTCGGCGCCCGACCATACACGGGCGTGTCACGGGCTCGAGGTGGAGCGCAGGAGGCCCCGCCACCTCGGCGGGGCCCTGCCGGTCAGGGCGTCACGCGTAGCCGAGACGGCGCAGCTCCCGGGCCGGGTCGGCGATGCCGAGCAGGCGCGCGTCCTGCACAGCCTGAACGGAGCGCTCGATGAGCTGGCGGGTGAACTGCTCGGCCTCGCCGCGGTCGGTCCAGCGGCCCGGGCCGCCGTTGAACCGGATCATCGTGCCGACGGTCCGGGCGAAGCCGCGCTCGTGGGTGGGCTCGCCGGTGGCCGGGTCGAACAGCAGTCGCTCGGCCCGCTCGTAGGCCTCGGCCGCAGCCTTGAGGGTCGCGATCCGAGCGTTCTCGGCGGCCTTCGCGACCGCCCGGCCGCCACCCCGGATCGAGAGGGCGCGGGCGGCGCAGTCGGAGCCGTAGCGGACGCGGTCCTCGACGTTGCCGTCGGCGTCGAGGAGGGCGAGGACGACGGCCCGCTGCAGGTCCGAGCGGCCGCAGTCCTCGCAGACGTTGGTCTCGTCCGTCGTGCCGATGTAGCGGAAGGCGGGGGCGGGGGCCTCGGTCGTCGTCATGACCTGAACTATACACACATGTGCTACACGGGTGGAAGGGGGCGCCTACATCCCGCCGCTGGTGTCGAGGTCGCCGGCGACCAGGTCGACGCGCAGGCGCCGGTACACCGTCGGGTGCCGCCACCGCCCCTGCTCCCAGCACACGTCCGCGTCGACCTCGACGACGAGCAGCGGCTCCACCTGCGTGTAGGCGACCGGCTCCGGCGGGAGCTGCCCGAACCGCGACGACGAGATCCGCGCCGGCCACGGGTGACCGCCGCGCGGCGGCGCGAGCAGCGCGCCGAGCTCGACCCGCGCGGCCTGGGGCAGCGGCCTGGTGCGCCCGGCCACGCGCAGGCGCCCGCCCCCATCGGGCCGGCCGAGGACGAGGGCATGCGGCTCGTCGAGCGGGCCGAGCACGCCACCCACGACCGCGTCGACCGTCGCCCGGGTGCGCACCTTCTCCCACGACGTCCGCGACGGCCGGTACCCGCGGCGCACGTCCTTCACGACGACGCCCTCGATCCCCGCGGCGGCGTGCTCGGCGAGCCACGCCTGCGCGGCCGCGAGGTCCCGCGTGGCCGGGGTCAGCGCGAGCGGCGGCCGGGCGTCGCGGAGGAGCAGCTCGAGGTGCTCGCGGCGCGCCCAGTACGGCCGGCCTCGAAGGTCGACCCCGCCGGAGACGAGGACGTCGAACGCGACCAGCGTGGCGGGGGTGAGCTCGCCTCGACGGGCAGCGTGCGCGGCGGAGGGGTGGATGCGGCGCTGCAGCGCGGTGAAGTCGAGCCGCCCGCCGCGATAGATGCAGAGCTCGCCGTCGACGACGGTGCCGGGCGGGAGCTGCTCGACGAGCCCGGCGGCGACCTCGGGGAAGTAGCGGGTGAGCGGGCGCAGCTGCCGGGACTGCAGGAGCGCCCGCTCCGGGGTGCGGAACGCGAGGCAGCGGAACCCGTCCCACTTCGGCTCGAACGAGTAGAGCTCGGCCCGCTCCTCCGGCGGCAGCGCCGACGCTGGGCGAGCGGCCATGGGTCGGATCGGCGGCTGGAGCAGCGTGGCCGACCCGTTCACCGCCCGACGGTACGCACATCACAGCGCGCTGACCTGCGGCGGACCGGCTGTAGCGGCTACTCAGCGGCGTGGATCAGCCACAATGTCAGAGGAGCGGAGCACGATGCGGCCGTGCCTGACGAGACCTCCCACGAAGCCGCGCAGCCGCCGACCGTGCTCGACCGCCTGATCGCGGCGGGCATCGACCGCGCCCGCGCGCTGGCGTACCTGGAGGCGTCGGCCGTGTCCGTCGACGGCGAGCGGGTGAGCGACCCGGACCTGCCGGCTCCGCCGCCTGCGCGGCTCACGATCCAGGCCGGCTGACCGTAGAATCCCGGCCTGACCGCGCTTCCCCCGCGGGACCTCCATGAGGTCGTGTCGAGAGGGGAAGCTGTGTACTCCGAGATCAGCCGCGCCGGCTGCGTGGTCTTCGGCCGCGGCCCGCTGGGGAAGCCTGCCGCCTGTCAGCGCGCACCGACGCACGCCGGGCTCGTCTACTTCGAGCACCCGCGGCCCCGGGTGTGGCTTGCCTTCGCCTGCGAGGAGCACCACGGTGCGCTGGTCGGGGCCCGGCCGATGCTCGAGCGGGATCGGGTGGAGCTCGCGCGCCGGATGGAGGCTCGGCGCCGGGTCGCCGAGGAGGGGGCGCCGGTGGTGCCGCTGGAGCCGCTGGCGGTCGGCAGCGCGGCGAGGCGGCTCGTCGAGCGGGCCCGCGCGTGGGCCGAGCGTGACCCAGGTCGGTCGTCCACTGTGGACTCCCGAAGTGGGGCAGATGTGGGGCACGGAATCCCCGTGACACCTCGCAACACAGCGTCTCGTGAGACGGTAGACGGCTCGTGACCTGCGGGGCGCGCGTCTCGGATCCTCACGCGCTGTGAGCCCCCGAAGTGTGGATCGCTCTGTAAATCCGTCGGCTCAGCCTACGAAGGTTCGAATCCTTCACCCGCCACACCCGGGTGTTCGGCCCCCGACCAGGGGAACCTTGGTCGGGGGCCGTTCTCGTACGTCCGGTGGTATCCGGCCGGTCCGGGTGGGTGTCGCGGCCCTGCCGGGCGTCGAAATCGGGCGTGGAGCGCACGGTCGCGGGCGTAGCGTCGGCGACCGTGATCACGAACGCGGGAGACGACCCGGCGGACGGCTGGTTCCCCGAGAGCGTGGCTGCGGGCTACGACGCCCCGGGTGGTGCCAACGAGCCCGCGGTGGTGACGCCCGTGGTGGACGTCCTCGACGACCTGGCCGATGGCCCGGTGCTCGAGTTCGCCGTCGGGACGGGGCGGATCGCCGCGCCGCTGGCCGCCCGCGGCGTGCGCGTGAGCGGCATCGAGCTGAGCCGGGCGATGGCGGCGCGGATCGCGGGCAAACCGGGGGGCGCCGCGGTCGAGGTCACGATCGGCGACATGACGACGACGCGGGTGCCCGGTGAGTTCTCGCTGGTGTATCTGGTGTTCAACACGATCAGCAACGTCACCACGCAGGACGGGCAGGTCGACGTCTTCCGCAACGCAGCCGCGCACCTGCGGCCGGGCGGGCTGTTCCTGGTGGAGGTGGGCCTGCCGGACCTGCGTCGCCTACCGCCCGGGCAGGACACCGTCCCGTTCACGGTGGCGCCCGGCGCCCACGGCGGCGGTTATGTCGGGTTCGACCAGTACGACGTCGTCACGCAGCAGTTCACGTCGAACCACGTCACCGTGTCACCGGACGGGACCGGGCAGTTCCGTCGGATCCCCTTCCGGTATGCCTGGCCGGCCGAGATGGACCTCATGGCGCGCATCGCCGGGATGAGCCTGAAGTTCCGCTGGGCCGACTGGGACCGCTCGGGACTCACGGCCGGCAGCACCAGACACGTGTCGGTCTGGGAGACGGACCCGAGCGCAGCCTGACCGACCCCACGAACTCCCGGCCGCTCGGGCTGCCGGACGGGAGGGATGCGCGTACGGTCAGGGGCAGCGGGGAGGCCACGGGTTCGTCGGATGAGCTCGTGTGTTTCGCCTCAGCCCTCAGCGCTAGCTCGTCAGTCGACCTCCGACTCGGTGTTGTGGCTTCCCCGACAGCCAAGGACCCGTGTGGCAGGGTCGTCTTGGAGCTACACCATGAGCGACTTCTCCGCTCACCACCCCAGCACCTTCAGCCTCACGGTCACCGCGGCCGATTCGCCCACGGGTGACACCGTGGTCGTCGGCGTCACCGGCGAGTTGGACCGCTGCACCGCACCCGTCCTGACCGCGTGCCTGCGCCGGCTGCTCGGCTCCGCCGACGGCGCGGGCGTCGTCGTGGACCTCACGCAGACCGACTTCATCGACGTGGCCGGGCTGAACGCCCTGCTGGCCGCGGGCCGGCGCGCGAGCGAGAGCGGGCGCCCGCTCGGTCTCGTCGGCTGCTCCCCGCAGGTCGTGCGGCTCGTCCACCTCGCCCAGGCGGTCGACCTGTTCACGGTCGTCGCGGGTCGTGAGCAGCCGACCGGTCGTGTTCAGCCGGCGCCCAGCAGGGCCCACACGGACTTGCCGTGTGGCAGCTCGCGCACCCCCCACGCCCTGGACACGCCGGCCACCACCAGGAGGCCCCGGCCCCGGGCCGCGGACACGTCGATCCGGGGCGAGGTCGGGAGCGAGCACGGGTAACCGTCCTCCACCTCGATCCGCAGCCACGAGTCGGCGCCGTCGATCGTGACGACGCACGACGTGCCGGCGTGATCGACGACGTTCGCGACGAGTTCGGTGGCGACGAGCATCGCGTCCTCGCACATCTCGTCCTCCACGGTCCAGTCGTGGCACGCCTCGCGCACGAACTCCCGGGCGCTGCGGGCCGAGCCCGGAACGGGCTGGAGGGAACGGCTACGCATCCGCCTCCCCCAGGCTGTGCCGCAACTCCACGTGTCCCTCTACCCGGGGAGCCGGCAGCTCAACCCGCGTGATCACGAATTGTCGGAGGGCAGTCCTACGGTCCGGGTCATGAGCCTGCTCCCCGTGCCCCGGCCAGCCGATCTCGACGTCGTCCGCGAGTCCTACGACCGGGTGGCCGACAGCTACGTCGACATGGTGCAGACCACGGGTATCGGGGACGTCCGCACCCACCCGTGGCACCGGGCCGCGCTCGACGTGTTCGCCGACGCGGTGCACGGCCTGGGCCCCGTGCTCGACGTCGGCTGCGGGCCCGGCACGGTCACGGCCTACCTGGCCGGGTGCGGCCTCGACGTGTCGGGGGTCGACCTGTCGCCCCGCATGATCGAGCACGCCCGCCGGCTGTACCCGCACTGCAGGTTCGAGGTCGGCTCTTCCACCGAGCTCGACCTGGCCGAGGCGTCCCTGGGTGGCGTGCTGGGCTGGTGGTCGCTGTTCAACCTGCCCCGCGACGTCCTGCCGCACGTGCTGTCCTCGTTCACGCGGGCGCTGGTGCCGGACGGGCAGCTCATAGTGGCCACACACGTCGGCGAGGGTGACCTGGCGCGCACCGAGGCCTACGGAGGGGTCCCGGTCCGGTGGACCACCTACCGGTGGCAGTCGGAGCAGCTCGTGGAGCTGATCGAGAAGGCCGGGCTGCGGCCCACTGCAGAGCTCCGGCTCCCCGCCGAGGGCCCGGTCGGGCCCGGCGTGGTCGTCGTGGCCCGTCGGGAGGGCTGAGCCCGGGCGGTTCGCCGAGGTCGCAGGGGGCATAGGAGGTACCTATACCCCCTGCTGACATTTGGTCTTTGCTTCCCGTTCTTTTCCGGTCGTAGCCTGAATCCGTTCGACGCGCTGAAATTCGCAATCGAAAGGACTTGTGGCATGACCACGGTCGAAAACAGATCGGAATTGCGGGAACTCGCCGGGAGGCGGGCTCTCGTCACGGGTGGCACCCGGGGAATCGGGGCGGGCGTCGTGCGCCGGTTGCTGGACGCGGGCGCCCAGGTGCTCACCACCGCCCGGTCGGCGTCGAGCCCGGCGCCGGAGGGAGCCGCGTTCGTGGCGGCCGACGTGCAGACGTCGGCCGGGGCGGAGGCGGTCGCCGCCGCGGTGCAGGAGGAGCTCGGCGGGGTGGACGTGCTGGTCCACAACGCGGGTGGCGCGCAGGGGTACAAGTCCGGCCTCGCGATCCCCGACGAGGTCTGGCAGCACACGCTGGACCTGAACTTCCTGGCGGCGGTGCGGCTGAACGCGCTGCTGGCGCCGGGGATGCGCGACCGCGGCGCGGGGGCGATCGTGCACGTCTCCACGGCCGCGCTGTTCCCGCCGTCGCCGCCGTTCCTGCACTACCAGGCGGCGAAGGTGGCGCTGGAGGCCTACAGCCACGGGCTGGCCGCCGAGTTGGCGCCGTTCGGGGTGCGGGTCAACGTCGTGGCTCCCGGGCGCACCGCCACCCCGGGCGGCGAGGCCACCCGCGAGCACTGGGCGAGCCTGAACCTGACCGGGGGGATCGAGGCGGTCGCCACCCCTCCGCTGGGCCGCGAGGGCAGGCCGGAGGACATCGCGGACGCGGTGGCGTTCCTCGTGTCCGACCGCGCGAGCTGGATCACCGGGCAGTGCCTCGGCGTCGATGGCGGTGAGTTCCCCCGTGGGTGAGCCGGGTACCTACAGCGGCAAGAACGCGGTGATCACCGGCGGCGGCGCGGGCATGGGTTTCGCGCTGGCGAAGCTGCTGGTGGACGGCGGGGCCAGGGTGGTGATCACCGGGAGGTCCGAGGCCACGCTCGTCGCCGCGCGGCAGCTCGGCGACAACGCGCTGGCCGTGCTGGGCGACGTCTCGTCGGCGTCGGACCTGGAGGCGCTGGCCGACCGGGTGAAGGGCGAACTCGGCACGGTCGAGGCCCTGTTCGTGAACGCGGGCATCGCGGGCACCACGCCCTTCGAGTCGACCACCGAGCAGGTGTTCGACGAGATGTTCGCGATCAACGTCAAGGGCGCCTTCTTCACCGTGCAGAAGCTCGCCCCGCTGCTCAGCGCGGGTGCGGGAGTCGTGCTCACCACCTCGGCCGCGAACGTCCTCGGGATGATGGACACCAGTGTGTACGCGGCAGGCAAGGCGGCGCTGCGCTCGATGGCCCGCAGCTTCTCCCGCGAACTCCTTCCGCGCGGCATCCGGGTCAACGCGATCAGCCCGGGCCCCATCGACACCGGGATCCTGGAGAAGACGATGCCGGAGGAGGCCGCCGCGCAGTTCAAGGCTCAGGTGGTGGCGGACAACCCCATGCAGCGGTTCGGCACCGTCGACGAGTTCGCGCGTTCGGCCGCATTCCTCGCCTTCGACGCCACGTACACCACCGGTTCGGAATTCGCCCTCGACGGCGGCCGCACCCAGCTCTGAGAGGTTCGCCATGACAGTCCGGGGGCCCGAAGCCGTCGTCCTGCGCGCTCACCGCACGGACGTGGCGCAGCCGCCGAGCGCGGTGCTCGAGGTGGTCACGCTTCCCCCGGAGGAGCCGGGTCCCGGCCAGGTCCGGGTGCGCAACCTGTTCCAGCAGGTCATCGCCGCCGGCGGGGACCTCATGTTCGCCACCAGCCAGATCCCGGTGCCCGTCTTCCGCCCCGGCGAGCCGATCTACGGGCCGGCCGTCGGCAGGGTCGTCGAGTCCCGGGCCACCGATCTGCCGGTGGGCACCGTCGTGCTGCACATGTCCGGCTGGCGGGAGGAGAGCATCCTGGCGCCGGGCGATGCGTTCCCGGTGCCCGAGGGCGTCTTCCCCGGTCCCGAGTACCTGCTCAATCAGGGTGTCCCCGCCTACCACGGCATCGTGGACGTCGCCGAGGTGGGCGAGGGCGACGTCGTCCTCGTCAGCGGCGCCGCAGGCGGTGTCGGGTCGATGGCGGCCCAGATCGCCAAGGCGCGGGGCGCCGCGCGCGTGATCGGCATCGCGGGCGGACCAGAGAAGACCCGCTACCTCGTGGAGGAGCTCGGGCTCGACGCCGCCATCGACCACCGAGGCGAGGATCTCGACGACCGGCTCACCGAGCTCGCCCCCGACGGGATCACCGCCTTCTTCGACACCGTCGGCGGCTCCCAGTTCGAGGCGGCGCTGCGGCACACGGCGCACGGCGCCCGCTTCGCGCTGTGCGGCGTCCTCGCCGGCCAGGTCGGCGGCGGCGACGGCGGGCACCCGCGCCTCGACATCATGACCGCGCTCGTCCACGAGGTGCAGATCCGGCCCTTCAGCACCAGGCACACCCCGGAGCAGGTGCAGGCCTGGAACACCCACTACGCCGAGTGGTACGCCGAAGGCCGGATCACGTTCGCGCACACGCTGCTCGACGGCACCCTCGAGCGCGCCGTCACCGCTCAGGACGAGCTCCTGGCCGGCGTGCACCGCGGCAACGTCGTGGTGCGGCTCGCCGACCGGTAGCGGAGGTTGGTCAGGAGACCAGGGAGATCGGGGCCGTGGCGTGGTACCAGCTCTCCCGGCGCAGGAGCTCGAGCAGGGCCGTCTCCGCCGGGCCCGCGTGCTGGCGCACCACGGCGATGACCGGCTGGGACACGGCCGGGCCGACCGGCCGCGCGAGGTGCTCGTAGCCGCGGGGCACCGACGAGGCCGGCACGAGCGTCACGCCCAGCCCGTCGGCGGCCCAGCGCACGGCCGTCGCGGTCTGGGAGACGCGGGCGGCCGTGGTGGGGACCGGCTCGACGTCGCGCAGCGCGTTCAGCAGCACGGCGTCCAGCCCGCTCCCGCGGTCGAACCGGACCCACGCCTCGCCCGCCAGCGCGCCCAGGTCGACCCGGTCCGCGGCCAGCTGCGGGTGGCCCGCACCCAGCACCACGACGAACTCCTCGTCGCCGAGGCGGTGGGCGTCGGCCGGGGTCCGGTCGCACTTCGCCATCAGGGCGAGGTCCACCACACCCCGCCGGCACAGCCGGTCCATCTCTTCGGAACCCGGCTCCTCGAAGACGGTGACCTCCACGCGCGGGTAACGGCGGCGCAACGCCTCGAGCGCGCCCGGCAGCTGCCGCGTGCCGAAACCCATCTGCGCGGCCAGCACCAGCTCGCCCACCAGGTCGTCGGCGCCGGCGCGAGCCGTGGCCCGGGCCCGGCGCGCCGCGCGCACCGCGACCTCCGCCTCCCGCAGGAACGCCCGCCCGGCCACGGTGGGCACCAGCCCGGTGGGCGTGCGCGCGAACAGCTCCACGCCGAGGTCCCGCTCCAGGTTGCGGATCTGCTGGGACATGGACGGCTGGGCCACGTGCAGCCGCTCCGCCGCCGCCGTGACCGAGCCCTCGGCGGCGACGGCCAGGGCGTACTCGAACTGGCGGAGGCTCATCGGCTCCCGTCCTCTCCGACGTGTGTCCTGCAATGGTATGCAGTCGCGCCCTGACGTGACCCCGGGAGAAGATCGGTGCATGGAGGATCTCGCCCCGCTCGCCGGCGGCATCGTGTTGCGGGAGGCGGTGCCCGCCGACCTGCCCGCCGTCGTGGCGCTGCTCGCCGCCGACCAGCTGGGGGTGCACCGCGAGGCCGTGGACGACCCCGAGCCCTACCGCGCGGCGTTCGACGCGATCGCGGCCGACCCGGCACACCTGCTCGTCGTGGCCGTGGACGACGGCCGGGTGATCGGCACGATGCAGCTGAGCTTCATCCCCGGCCTCGCGCGCCGCGGGGCGTGGCGGGCGCAGATCGAGGGCGTCCGGGTGCACGCGGACGTCCGCAGCCGCGGCATCGGCGCGCAGATGATGCGGTGGGCGGTCGACGAGGCCCGGCGGCGGGGCTGCGCGCTCGTCCAGCTCACCACCGACAAGCAGCGCGCCGACGCGCACCGGTTCTACGAGCGCCTCGGGTTCGTCGCGTCGCACGAGGGGATGAAGCTGGCGTTGTAGCGGCCGGCGTGCCGCAGCTGTGCCACTCTCGGCACATGGCAGGCGTCGAGACGGAGCGGGCCGCGCCGGGTGCGCCCGTGGCCACGCTGCTGCCGGGACGCGGCTACGGCCCGCAAGCCCCGCTGCTCTACTACACGCGCATGCTGCTGCAGGGGCGCGGCTGGACGGTGCGCACCGTGCACTGGGAGCGCGTCCCCGGTCTCGACCCGGCCGACCCGGTGGCGGTGGCCGCCGTCGCGGAGGAACTGCTCGACGGCGCCGACCCGGCGCGCGACCTCGTCGTCGGCAAGTCGCTCGGCTCGCTCGCGCTGCCCGCGGCCGCCGAGCGCGGCCTGCCGGGCATCTGGCTCACCCCCCTCCTCGGGGTGGAGGCGGTGCGCCGCGCCGCGGCCCGCGCACCCGGGGCCACGCTGCTGATCGGGGGGGCACCGCCGACCCGTACTGGGACGGCGCCGCGGCCGCCGCCACCGGTGCCGCGGTGCACGAGGTGCCGGGTGCCGACCACTCCCTCGAGCGCCCCGGCGACCTGAAGGGCACGCTCGACGTGCTCGCGGGCGTCCTGTCCCGGATCGAGGCCCACCTGGGTGAGCTCGCCTCCCCCCGTGGTTCAGGAAAGCCACATTCAAGGCCGGAGCGGCCCTGAATGTGGCTTTCCTGAACTTCCGGAGCCTGGGCAGCCCGCCTCAGAGACCGAGCGCGACCGCTCGGCCCGCCTGCCGGCCCGAGAACAGGCAGCCGCCCAGGAACGTGCCCTCCAGCGACGCGTAGCCGTGCACGCCACCGCCGCCGAACCCGGCCACCTCGCCCGCGGCGTAGAGGCCGGGGAAGGGGGTGGTGTCGGGGCGCAGGACGCGTCCGGACAGGTCGGTCTGCAGGCCGCCGAGGGTCTTGCGGGTGAGCACGTGCAGCTGCACGGCGATCAACGGCCCGGCCGCCGGGTCGAGGATCTTGTGCGGGGAGGCGGTGCGGATCAGCCGGTCGCCGCGGTAGCGCCTGGCCCCGTGCAGGGCGGTGACCTGGGCGTCCTTGGTGAAGGGGTTGTCGATCTCGCGGTCGCGGGCGGCGATCTGCCCCTCGAGCACGGCGAGGTCGATCAGCGGTTCGTCGGTGAGCGCGTTCATCCCCGCCACGAGCTCGGGCAGGGTGTCGGCCACGACGAAGTCGGCGCCGTGCTCCTTGAAGGCCTCGACGGGGGCCGGTGCGCCCGGCCGGACGCGGGAGAGCACCTTGCGCAGGTCCTTGCCCGTGAGGTCGGGGTTCTGCTCGGAGCCCGAGAGGGCGAACTCCTTCTCGATGATCCGTTGGGTGAGCACGAACCAGGAGTGGTCGTGCCCGCTCGCGGTGATCGCGGCGAGCGTGGAGAGGGTGTCGAACCCGGGGAAGCACGGCGCGGGCAACCGGCGGCCCCGCGCGTCGAACCACAGCGACGACGGGCCGGCCAGGATCCGGATGCCGTGCCGGGCCCAGATCGGGTCCCAGTTGCGGATGCCCTCGGTGTAGTGCCACATGCGGTCGCGGTTGACGACGCGGGCGCCTGCCTGCTCGGTGATGCCGAGCATCCGCCCGTCCACGTGCTCGGGCACGCCGGAGATCATCTCGCGGGGCGCCGGGCCGAGCCGCGACGGCCAGTGCGCGCGGACGAGGTCGTGGTCGCCGCCGATCCCGCCGGACGTCACGATCACGGCTTGTGCGCGCAGGTCGAACTCGCCGACCTCGGTGCGTGAGCTCGCCGTGCCGCGCGCCGCGGAGCTGGGCTCGAGCACCACCCCGCGCACGCCGTCGACCGCGCCGTCGGTGACCCTGAGGCCGTCGACGCGGTGCCGTAACCGCAGGTCCACGAGCCCGCGCTCCGCTGCGTCGCGCACCTGGCGGACGAAAGGCGCCAGCAGCCCCGGCCCGGTGCCCCAGACGATGTGGAACCGCGGCACCGAGTTGCCGTGGCCGTGGGCGAGGCCCCCGCCGCGTTCGGCCCAGCCGACCACCGGGAACCAGCGCACGCCCAGCCCGTGCAGCCACGCGCGCTTCTCGGAGTGGGCGAAGTCGACGTAGGCGGTGGCCCACTGGCGGGCCCAGAAGTCCTCGCCCGCGGGGGCGTCGACGTCCCGGTCGAAGCCCGCGGTGCCGAGCCAGTCCTGCAGCGCGAGGTCGACGGAGTCGCGCACGCCCATCCGCCGCTGCTCGGGGCTGTCGACGAGGAACAGGCCACCGAACGACCAGAACGCCTGGCCGCCGAGGCTCGCCTCCGGTTCCTGGTCGAGCAGCAGCACCTTCTTGCCCGCGCCGGCGAGCTCGGCGGTGGCCACCAGCCCGGCGAGACCGGCTCCCACGACGATGACGTCGGCGTCCATCCGATCACCCTATGCAGCGCGCTGCACCCGGGCGAGCGCCGCGACGACCGCCGCGTACCCGGCCCGCGCCGCCCGTTCGACGCGCGCGGCGTCGGTGGTGAGCCCGCGGACGCCCTCGTCGCGTTCGGGGAGCAGCGCGAGCAGGTGGGCGCCGTCGCGGGACGGGTGCGCCGCGTCGTCGAGCACGGCGAGCACGGGTGCGTGCCTGCGGCTCTCCTGCGCCATCCGGCCCAGCCCCGGAGCGAGCCGGTCGAGGGCCCGCGCCCACCCGGCGGGCCCGCCGCCCTCGGTGCGGCGCAGCTCGGAGGCGGCCCGGGTGAACAGCGCGAGCACGTGGGTGGCGCCGTCGGTGAGCGCCCGCAGCACCGGCAGCGGCTCGCCGACGGACCCGTCGATCCACCGCCGCCCGTGCAGCTCGACCGCGGGGCCTGCGAGGAGCGGGATCGACGCGGTGGCCCGCAGCGCGAGCTTCCACTCCGGGGAGGTGGCCGGCTCCAGCACGTGGGCCGACAGGTCGTCGAGCGCGGTGGCGACCACGCGCAGCGGCACGGGGGAATCGCGCAGCCGGTCCCAGTCCAGCGGCTTCGAACGCACGAGGACGTCGTCGAGCAGGTGGTCCAGCGACACCAGTGGTCTGCGGGGGAACCGGCGGGGATCGATGAACTCCCGGCGCGCCATGTCCTCGTAGAAGATCGCCGCGGAGCCGCGGCCGCTGCCCAGCAGCAGCCCGGCACCGACGAAGGCGCCCGCCGAGCTGCCGTAGACCACGTCGAAGTACGGGGCCAGCCCGGCGTCGGACAGCGCGTGCACCATCCCGCCCGCGTACGCGCCGCGCATCCCGCCGCCGCTCACCGCGAGCGCGATGCGGTTGCCGTCGGCCCTGCTGCCCGCGGCTCGGCGCTGCAGCAGGGCGCGGATCACCTCGTCGTCGCCTGCAGGCACTCCCACGACACCGGATCATCCCTCGCGCCGCGGGAGCTCGGCCACGCCCCGGTCACGGCCCCGATCGGGTCGATCTTCGCGAAACGGACGGCGCCGCGGCCCGGGCGGCCGCAGGATCGGGAGGTGCGAGGTGCTGGGATGGCCGTGGTGTCCGCGTTGCTCGCCGCCGTCCTCGGCGGCCCGGCCGAGCCGCAGCAGGAACCGCCCCGGCAGGCATCGCCCCAGCAGCTCCCGCCGCTGCGGGTGAGCGATGACGGGCGCTACTTCGTCCACGAGGACGGCACGCCGTTCTTCTGGCTCGCCGACACGGCGTGGAGCATCTTCGTCAACCTCGACCGCGCCGAGGTCGAGCGCTACCTCGATGCGCGAGCGCAGCAGGGTTTCACGGTGATCCAGGCCGTCGCGGTGTTCCCGCAGGCCGGTGGGCCGGGACCCAACCGCTACGGGCACGACCCCCTGGCCGACGGGCTGACGCCCGCGGTGGCGCCGGGACCCGACGACGACTACTGGGACCACGTCGACTTCGTCGTGGCGGCCGCGGCCCAGCGCGGGCTGCGGATCGGGCTGCTGCCGGTCTGGGCGGACAAGCAGGTGGGCAAGCTCGTCACCACCTCGAACGCGCGGGCGTACGGCGAGTTCCTCGGCGCCCGGTACGGCCGGAACGTCGTGTGGATCATGGGAGGCGACCACGGGGCCGACGGCGTGGAGGACGTGTGGCGCCGGCTCGCCGAGGGCGTGGCGGTCGGGGTGAACGGCGGCGAGGACTACACGGGGCTGCTGATGACCTACCACCCCCGCGGCGACCAGACGTCCGCCGAGTGGTTCCACGGCGACGGGTGGCTGTCGTTCAACATGCTGCAGGGCGGGCACTGCCGGCGCTGGGACAACCTGCTCGGCCTCATCGAGGGCAACTGGGCGCAGACGCCGCCGAAGCCGTTCCTCGACGGCGAGTCGATCTACGAGGACCACCCGATCTGCTGGAAGCCCGAGGACGGCTTCGCCACCGAGGCGGACGTGCGCCGCAACGCGTACTGGAGCGTGTTCGGCGGCGCGGCCGGCCACACCTACGGCCACCACGCCGTCTGGCAGTTCCTCACCGAGGACCGGGAAGCCTCGTTGGGCGCCCGGGGCACGTGGACCGCGGCGCTCGACTTCCCAGCCGGGAAGCAGATGCGCCACGTGCGGGCGCTCGTGGAGTCGCGCCCGTACCTCACCCGGGTGCCGGACCAGTCGATCGTCGCCGCCGGGGACGTGCGCGCCACGCGCGACGCCGGCGGTTCGTACCTCATGGCCTACACGGTCGACGGTGAGCCGTTCGCCCTGGACACCACCGGGCTGTCCGGCCCGGCGCTGCGCGCCTGGTGGTTCGACCCGCGCACCGGCACGGCCACCGACGCGGGGCCGGCGCAGCGCGGGCCGTCGATCGAGTTCGCGCCCCCGGAGCGCGTCGACTTCGTGCTCGTGGTCGACGACGCCGCCCGCGGGTTCGCTCCTCCGGGCGATCACCGGAGGTAGGGTCGGCTGCGTGGCGCAGCTCAAGGTGGACGTGGAGCCCGAGGAGGTCGGGTTCGACCCGAAGCGGCTGGAGCGGGTCGTCTCGCACTTCCGCCGCTACGTCGACGACGGCAAGCTCGCCGGGTGGACGGTGGCCGTGGCCCGGCGCGGCCGGGTGGCGTTGCACGCCCACCACGGCCTCGCCGACGTCGAGGCCGATCGCCCGGTGGGTGACGACACGATCTGGCGCATCTACTCGATGACCAAGCCGATCACCTCGGTGGCCGTGCTGATGCTGTACGAGCGCGGCCTGCTCGAGCTCACCGACCCGGTGTCCCGCTACCTCCCCGCCTTCGCCGACCTGCGGGTCTACCGCAGCGGCTCCGCGGCCAACCCGGGCACGGCCCCCGCGTCGGAGCCGATGCGCATCTGGCACCTGCTCACCCACACGTCCGGGCTCACGTACGGCTGGCACCACGCGCACGCCGTCGACGAGGTCTACCGCGCGAAGGGCTTCGAGTTCGGGGCTCCCCGCGGCATGGACCTCGCTGCCGCCTGCGACGCGTGGGCGGGCCTCCCGCTGCTGTTCGAGCCCGGCACGGAGTGGAACTACTCGGTGGCCACCGACGTGCTCGGCCGCATCGTCGAGGTGGTGTCCGGGCAGCGGCTGGACAGGTTCTTCGCCGAGGAGGTGTTCGCGCCGCTCGGCATGGACGACACGGCGTTCCACGTCGCCGCGGACGAGGTCGAGCGGCTCGCCGCGCTCTACATGCGCAATCCGGAGGGCGGACTGCTGCGCAACACCGCGATGGGCGACGCCGCCACCCGCGAGCCCACGTTCCTGTCCGGCGGCGGCGGCCTGGTCTCCACGGCGGCCGACTACCACCAGTTCACGCAGATGCTCGCCCGCGGCGGTGAGCTCGACGGCGTCCGGCTGCTGAGCCCGCACACCGTGGCGTTCATGACCCGCAACCACCTGCCCGGCGGCGCCGACCTCGAGCAGTTCGGTCGGCCGATCTCGTCCGAGTCGTACAACCAGGGGGTCGGGTTCGGGCTCGGCGTGTCGGTGGTGGTCGACGCCTCCGCGGGGAAGGTGCTCACGCACGAGGGCGAGTACGCGTGGGGCGGGCTCGCCAGCACCGCGTTCTACGTCGACCCGGCCGCGGAGGTCACCGCGATGTTCTTCACCCAGCTGCTGCCCTCGGGTGCCTACCCGATCCGCTCGCAGCTGCGGGCGCTCGTCAACCAGGCCCTGGTGGACTGATCACGATGTCCAACGCGCTCGCGCTCGTCATCCGGGTGGCCGTGGTGGCGGTCAGCCTCTGGGTGGCCACACTGATCGTTCCGGGAATCGACAACACCGCCGGCACCACTTCCAGCAGAATCGGCACGCTGGTAGCGGTTGCATTGATCTTCGGCCTCGTGAATGCGGTGCTGAAGCCATTGATCAAAGTGGTCGGCTGCCCGTTCTACATCCTCACGCTCGGCTTGATCGGACTCGTCGTCAACGCGCTCCTGTTCATGCTCGTGGGAGCGCTCGCAAGCGGGCTCGGGCTGCCGTTCGTGGTGGGCGGTTTCGGGGCGGCTTTCCTCGGGGCGATCGTGGTGGCCGTGGTCGGCTTCCTGCTCCACGTCCTGATCCCCGACAGCCTCGACCAGCGCTAGACGGGCCACACCTCGCGGCGGTACCCGGCGTCCCAGAACATCCACTCGTACGTCGAGGTCCGGCGGAAGTGCTGGCGCATCAGCGCGCTCTCGGTGTCGGAGAGCGTCTCGCCCACGCGGTCGGTGAGCTCCAGCACCGAGTCGACCACGGCCTGGAACTCGTCGCCGCCGTACGTGGCGATCCAGCGGGCGTAGAGGGGGTCGGGTGAGCTGCGGGCCAGCAGCTCGTCGCCGACCCGGGCGTAGATCCAGTAGCACGGGAGCACCGCGCCGAGCGCCTCGGCGAACGACCCGCCGTACCCGGTGGCCAGCAGGTAGCTGACGTAGGCCTGGGTGGTGGGCGCCACCGGCTCGAGCGCCGCCTCCTCCGGCGAGGAACCCAGCTCGGCCATCAGCGCGGCGTGCATGTCGCGTTCGGCGGCGATGGCCTGGGCGGCGTGTTCGGCGAACATCACCGTGCCGCTCTCGTCGGGTGCCTTGGCGGCGCAGATCGCCAGCGCACGCGCGTACCCGCGCAGGTAGTGCGCGTCCTGAACGATGTAGTGCCGGAACGACTCCCGCGGTAGCGTGCCGTCCGCCAGCCCGGTGAGGAACGGGTGGGCGAGGATCGCGGCGTAGATGTCCTCGACGTCCGCCCACAGGACGTCTCGGGTGTGCAGGGTGGAGCTGGCCGGGGTCACCATGCCTGCGACGCTACGACGGCCCGCGGCCCGGGGGAAGCGGCTCCTCCGCGGCAATTGCACCAGAGGTTTGCCTGGGCAATTGCAGGGAACTCCCCTTCCTGTGCACAGGTCCGAGAGGCCCCAGGAAATGAGATGTCGCTCACTCTTCCGTACGCTTATCTCCTGCGTCCCGACACGGGTAGTTCACCATGGAGCCACCCACGGGCGGCGACTCAACGCCGAGCGCGTCGGACCGCATGCTCCCCGCGGAAGGTGAGTCGAATGGATCCCGCACCGATGGACCACCACGAGAAGATGCGCCTGCGTGCCGCAGCGTTCCGGGCCACCCGGCTGTACCCCGGCCCGGTCGGCGAGCTCGTGTCCCGCGAGCTGCTCACCTGGGAGGAGTTCGGGTACCGGCTCGGTGGTGAGCAGCTGGTGATGCGGCTGGTCGACCACGTGCTCAAGACGCCGATCCCGCAGCCGGCGGCTGAGGCCGAAGTCGACGCTGCGTAGCCGGGCGCCGGTCCCGCGTCACCGCTCGTAGGTGGCGGTGAGGGCCGAGTCGCCCGGAGGTATGCCGTCGGCGAGTGCGCCCGCGGTGGCGGCCAGCACGAGCATGGCGGCCAGCGTGACGAAGCTGCCGGCGTGGCCCACGAACGCGATCCCGGCGCGCACCCGCGCGGCCCGGCGACGACGCGTGGCGCGAGTGGTGGGGTACGCGGCAGGAGCGGCCATGCTCCTGGTATCGCGCCGAGATCGCCGGTCGTTAACCGGGCGGGGTCAACCGGTCGCGGAGCGCACGTTTGAGCACCTTGCCCGCGGCCGAGACCGGGATCTCGTCCACCAGGTGCACCTCGCGCAACCGCTTGTACGGGAGCACCTGCGCGTTGACCGCCTCCATCAGCGACGTGGCGTCGGGCGGGTGGAGGCCCGGCGCCACCACGAACGCCACCGGCAGCTCGCCCGCCACGGGGTCGGGCCGCCCGACCACGGCGGCCGCCGCCACACCCGGACGCGCGTGCAGCAGCTCCTCCAGTTCCCGCGGGTACACGTTGTAGCCCTTGTAGAGCAGCATGTCCTTCTTGCGGTCGATGATCGACAGGTAGCCGTCGCCGTCGAGGGCGCCGATGTCGCCGGTGCGCAGCCAGCCGTCCACGAGCACCGCGGCCGTCTCCTCCGGCCGGTCGGCGTAGCCCGCCATCACCTGGGGTCCCCGGATGCACACCTCGCCCGGTTCGCCCGGCGGCAGCGGCTCGAGGTCGGTCGCCGCAGGGTCGACGAGGCGCACCTCGGTGTCGTCGACGGGTGGCCCGACGGTGCCCGGCTTGCGCACACCCGAGCGGTTCATGGGGGCCTGCGTGGCCACCATCGTGACCTCGGTGAGCCCGTAGCCCTCCGCGATCACGACGTCCGGCCCGAACCGGGCGCGCAACGCCTCGATCATCCCCAGCGGCATCGGCGCGGCCCCGGAGGTGATGGTCCGGACCGACGAGAGGTCGCGCGTGGCCAGGTCGGGATGACGCAGCAGCGCGGCGAAGAGCGGCGGGGCGCCGCCCATCGTGGTGACGCGGAACCGTTCGGCGTCGGCGAGGTAGGCGCCCGGCTCGAACCGGTCGTGGAGCACCAGCGTGTCGCCCCTCAGCAGCGGCACGTTCATCCCGCCGATCGTGCCCATGGCGTGGAACCAGGGGGTGACCGTGACGGCCCGCCCGGTGCCCAGCCGCACCGGCCGCTCCTGCGGCGGCTCCACCTGGCGGAGCACGAGGCCACCCGAGCCGTCGAGCTCGGGCACCGAGCCGCTGCCCCAGCACGCCGACTGGAGGGTGTTGACCACGACGTTGCGGTGCGGGAGCCGCACACCCTTCGAACGCCCGGTGGTGCCGCCGGTGTAGGCGAGGTGGGCGAGGTCGGCGCGCACGTCGAGCTCGACGTCGGGCGGCACCGCGGGGGCGTCGGCGTGGAACGCCTCGAAGTCCACCGCGCCCGGCACGGTGACCGCGGCGCCGGGGTCGATCGCCTGCGCGCGGTCGGTGGCCAGGACGAGCCGGATCCGGGTGTGCGGCAGCGCGGCCACGAGGGCGGGGGCCGCCCGCGCCCACGTCACGGCGGCGACGGCGCCGCAGTCGGCGAGCTGTGCGGCCAGGTCGGCCGGCGGGAGGAGCGGGTTGGCCGGGGAGAAGGTGGCGCCCGCCATGAGGGTGCCGTAATAGGCGATCGCGTACTGCGGGCAGTTCGGCAGGTGCAGCGTCACCACGGCGCCACGCCCGATCCCCGCCTCGAGCAGCGCCTGCGCGAAGGCCGCCGCCCGCTCGTGCAGCTGCGCGAACGTGAGCTCCCGCCCGTAGTAGTGCAGCGCGGGCTGCGGGCCGAACCGCCGGGCCGACCCGGAGAGGATCGCGCCGACCGCAACCTCCGGGTAGTCCATCAGCGGACCCCGCCGGGCGTGAACGCCACCGGGAGCTCCTTGATCCCGTTGATGAACATCGAGGTCAGCCGCCGGGGCGGCGCCGTGGCGGCGATGTCGGGCACACGCGTGAGGAGCTCGCGGAACATCACCGTCATCTCCCGGCGCGCGAGGTGCGCACCGAGGCAGAAGTGCGGCCCGGCGCCGCCGAAGCCGACGTGCGGGTTCGGCGAGCGGCGGACGTCGAACGCGTCCGGGTCGTGGAAGTGGGCGGGGTCGCGGTTGGCCGCCCAGTAGAAGAGCGCGACCTTGTCGCCCTCGCGCATCTCCTGCCCGCCCAGCACGGCGTCGGTGGCGAGCGTGCGCCGCATGTAGATCACCGGCGACGCCCACCGGACGATCTCCTCCACGGCCGTGGGCATGACGCCGTCGACGTCGGCCAGCCACGCGGCCCGCTGCTCGGGGTGCTCGGTGAGCAGGTGCAGGCCCCAGCTGATCGCGTTGCGGGTGGTCTCGTTGCCGGCCACGACCAGCAGGATGAAGAAGCTCGCCAGCTCGTCGGGGGTGAGCCGCTCACCGTCGACCTCGGCGTTGACCAGGGCCGACGTGACGTCGTCCGTGGGGTTGTCGACGCGGTGGGCGCCCAGCTCCCGCATCAGCTCGGCCAGGTCGTGGCCCGCCTGCAGCAGCGCGGTGACGATGTTCTCGGTGCACGCCACGTACTCGGGGTCGTTCGGGCCGAGGATGACGTTGGTGCGGTCGAACACGAACCCGTACTGGCTCGGCGGCACACCCATCATGTCGCACACGATCTTGAGCGGCAGGCGGGCGGAGATCGCGCTGACCGCGTCGCACTCGCCCTGGTCGATCACGTCGTCGACGATGGTGCGGGCGGTGCGCTCCACCTCGTCGGTGAGCTGGGCCAGGCGCCTCGGGGTGAAGCCGCGGGAGACGATGCGGCGCAGCCGGGCGTGCCGCGGGTCGTCCATGTTGATCATCGACCCGTAGAACTCGCGGAACTCCGGCGGCTGGTCCACGACGTTGGTGGCGCCGCTGCCGGAGGTGAACACCGCCGCGTTGCGGCTGGCCTCGGCGACGTCGTCCAGCCGGGTGAGGGCCCAGAAGCCGGGGCCGCGGGGGAGCCCGATGTCGGGCTCCGGGAAGAACGGCACCGGCTCGCGCTCCCGCAAGGCGGCGAACGCGGCGGCGCGCCCGGCGATCGGTGCCGTCCAGAACCCGAGGTCGGACAGGTCCGGCCGATCGGCCCAGGTGCCCGTGGCGGTGCTGGCGCTCATGTCGATCTCCCCCCCGATTGTGGACCGGATCACATCCACACTAGTTACCGGGAGGTAGGACTCAAGGGGTCGATCGGGCCGCCGCCGGTTGTTCCGGGGTCAGCAGCCCGCGGGCGTAGGCGACGCTGACCGCCTCCGTGCGGCTGCTCGCGCCGAGTTTCGCCATCACGCGCGACAGGTGCACGCTCACGGTCTTCTCGCTGATGAACAGCTCCGCGCCGACCTGCCGGTTGGTGTGCCCCTGAGCGACGAGCGCGAGGACCGACTGCTCCCGCGGGGTGAGGGGCCCGAGCCCGGGCGCGGGTGCGGGTGCGGCGGCCTCGAGCCGCACCCCCGCCCGCCTCGCCAGCTCGCCGACCGCGCCCGCGAGCGGTGTGGCTCCCAATGCGGTGGCCGTGGCGTGCGCCGCGCGCAGGCCGGGCTCCACCCGGGAGGGGCCACCGCCGCTCGCGAGCACGGCCTCGGCCTGCCGCAGGAGGGCGTACGCCTGGCGGTAGCCGACGGAGGCGGGACCGCAGTCCGTGCCTCCCGACTCGTAGGAGAAGGCGTCGACGACCTCCTGCCACGCCGCGGGATCGGGCGTGCCGAGCCGGGTGAGCTCGGCACGGGCGCGGCGCAACCACGCGGCGCCCTCCGGCCCGAGCGTGCCCGCGCGGGGCAGGCCGTGCTCGGCCGCGTGCTCGGCGATGCGCACCATCTCGCGCGCCGCGACCGCGGCCTCCGCGACGGGTTGCAGTCCCGCCGCCGCCATGTCGGCGTGGGCAGCCGCCCCGAGGGCCCCGAGCAGGATTCCCCCCAGGTGGGGCACGTGCTCGGCGGACGTGGTGGCGAGGTGGGCGATGGCCTCCGCCGCACGGCGCGCCGCCTCCTGCGGCCTGCCCTGCCAGAGGGCGGCCTCGGCGCCCGCCTGCCCCCCGAGCAGGATCACCTGCTCGTCGACCTGGGCGGAGTCGTGCAGCTCCGCGAGCCGCCGCTCCGTGGGCGCGAACCGGCCTCGCCCCACCGCGGTGAGCAGGCCCGCCGCTGCGAGCCGCACGGCGACGACCGCGGACACCGACTCGCCCGCGATCTCGGCGGCCGCCTCCGCCGCGTCCCAATCGCCACACATGAACCGGGTGATCACGTGGGCCACCCGCAGGTTCAGCCCGTACGCGCTCCACGTGGTGCCGGTGGCCGCGGCGCGCTCCTCGCCCGCGGCGAACTCCGCACCGGCCTCCGCCAGCCGGCCCTCGTCGAGGAGGGAGATCCCCAGCGAGTAGGTGGCGCGCAGCTCGACGGCCAGGTTGCCGGACCGCCGCGCCAGCGGCTTGGCCTCCCCGAGGAGCTTGCGGGCGCGCGCCGGATCGCCGCCGTACTCCGCGCACACCGCGAGCGAGACCCGCGCGTCGGCCTTGGCGGCGTCGAGGTCGCCGTCGGGGTCGGGCGGCAGGTGCCGGGCCACGTCGAGCGCGGTCTCGGCCTCGGCGACGGCCTCGGGGAACCGGTCGATCCGGGTGAGCACGCGGGCCAGCGTGGTGTGGATCCAGGTGAGCTCGGCCGACGGCGGCTCGCGCTCCAGCAGCTCCAGCGCGCGGCGGGCCGCCGCGAGGGCCTCCTGCTCCCGACCGGGGAGGTCGAGCAACCGCATGGCGTACCGCTGCCCGATCCGGGCGGTGATCGCCGGATCGCCGCGCTCCTCGGCGAGCTCGAGCGCCCGCCTGCCGAGCGCGATGCCCCGGTCGGGATCGCCGGTGCTGCTCGCGCCCCACGCCGCCCACCGGGTGACCTCGCACTCGTCGACACCGGCCACCGCCTCGGCATCGGGCACGGCGCGCCACAGCTCGATGGCCCGCTCTGCGTGCAGCAGGACCTCCGCCGGGGCCTCGCGGTCGTCGGCCTCCAACGCCGCCTGCACCGACGCGGCCAGCGCGAGCCGCAGGTCGTGGCCCGCCATCGCGTGGTGGGCCAGCTCGGCGGCCCGGCCCGGCTCGGCCACGCCGCGTGGGCCGGCGCCATCCGGCACCGCGAGCAGCTCGGCGTAGCGGGCGTGCACCCGGCTCCGCTCGCCGGGCAGCAGCTCGTGGTAGATCGCCTCGCGCAGCAGGGCGTGCCGGAACTGGTAGCCGTCGTCGGCGCCGAGCGAGCCCGGGTCGTCGTCGTCCGCCACCAGCACGTGGTGGGCGACCGCCTCGCGCAACGCCTGCTCGAGGTCGTCGTCGGAGAGGCCGGACACCGCGCACAACCCCCGGTGGCTGACCCTCCGCCCGGCCACCGACGCGATCCGCAGCACGCGCTGCGTGGTGGCGGACAGCCCCTCGACGCGGGCCACGAGGACCTCGACGAGGCCGTGCGGCAGGCCGTCGGACGATGCCGACACCAGCTCCTCGGCGAAGAACGCGTTGCCCTCGCTGCGCCGGGCGATCCCCCGCAGCTTCGGCTCGGCGAGATGCCCGTCGGCGAGCAGGCGCACCAGCGCGAGGGACTCGCCCGCGTCGAGCGGCCCCAGGTCGATCCGCTCCACCTGGGGCAGCCGCACCAGCTCCGAGAGCAGCGGCCGCAGCGGGTGGCGCCGGTGCAGGTCGTCGCTGCGGTAGGTGGCGAGCACCACCAGCCGCTGGCCGGTGAGCCGGGAGAGCAGGAAGAAGAGCAGGTCGCGGCTGGAGCGGTCGGACCAGTGCATGTCCTCCACCACCAGCAGCGCGGGCGTGGCGACCGTGAGGCGGTCGAGCACCGACAGCACCGCGTCGAACACCTGGAGCTGGCCCAGCTCGCGCCGCTCGCCGGTGGCGGCGGCCCGCGCGAAGCCGCCCGGCAGCAGGTGGCGCAGCGCGGCGTGCTCGGCCACCAGCTCGGGACGCGTGGCCTCCAGCGCTCCCACGATCTCGGTGAACGGCAGGTACGGCAGCGCGGACTCTGCGGTGTCGATGCAGCGGCCCACCAGCACCGTGAACCCCGCGGCCGCCGCCCGCTCGACGGCCTCGGCGACCAGCCGGGACTTGCCCACCCCGGCGTCGCCCGACATCAGCAGGCCGGTGGGCCTGCCGACCGCGGCACGGTCGAGCGCGCCGGTGAGCGCGGCCACCTCCGACCGACGCCCGACCAGCTCGATCCCGACCCCCAGCCGCGCCACACAGGTCATCGTGACACGGCGTACCGACGTTCTGCCTCGTCATTGTCGGCCGTCGCGCGGGCAGGCGGATCCCCTCGTGACGGCTCCACGCGGACGCTGCGGGCCCGGCGGGCGAGCCGGGCGAGCCGGTAGTTCTCGGCGTCGGCGAGCAGCGCGGCGCGGCGGAGCTCGGACTCTGCGGTCAGGTGGTTGTAGTCGATGAACATGCCACCAGGTTCGGCCTGAGGGGCCCTCCGCCACATCGGAAGATCACGTCGACCTGGCTCTCCCCGCGGGGTAAGGGGCCCCCTTACGCCGGGCGGGTCCAGGTCAGGAGCCGGTGGTGCAGGCCGGTGGAGGACTCCCGCCACTCACCGACGGAGTCGGGTGCACGCCCCACGTCCGGCGCGTGCGTGTCGCCGTCGAAGCGCTCCCGGATCTCGGTGACCACGATCCGGTCCGCGAACGGCAGCGCCGCCTCGTACACCGCCGCGCCGCCGATCACCCACACGTCCCCGGACGCCGCGGCGAGGGCCTGCCGCAGGTCGGGGAACGTCTCGACCCCGTCCTGGGGCGTGTGCGACAGCACGATGTTGCGCCTGCCCGGCAGCGGCCGGAAGCGGGGCGGCAACGACTCCCACGTGCGGCGACCCATGAGCACCGTCGCCCCCGCCGTCAGCGTGCGGAAGTGCTCCATGTCCTCCGGCAGCCGCCACGGCAGGGTGCCGTCACGGCCGATCACGCCGCCCGCCGACTGCGCCCAGACCAGCCCGATCACACCGCCACCGGCGCCTTGATGGCCGGGTGCGGGTCGTAGCCGTGCAGCGCGAAGTGCTCGTAGGTGTAGTCGAACAGGCTCGGCGCAGGCGCCAGGCCCAGCGTGGGGAACGGCCGCGGCTCCCGCGACAGCTGGGTGCGCACCTGCTCCTCGTGGTTGTCGTAGATGTGGCAGTCGCCGCCGGTCCAGACGAAGTCGCCGACCCCGAGGCCCACCTGCGCGGCGATCATGTGCGTCAGGAGGGCGTAGCTGGCGATGTTGAACGGCACGCCGAGGAACAGGTCCGCGCTGCGCTGGTACAGCTGGCAGGAGAGCCTGCCGTCGGCGACGTAGAACTGGAAGAACGCGTGGCACGGCGGCAGCGCCATCCGCGGGATGTCGGCCACGTTCCACGCCGACACCACGATCCGCCGCGAGTCGGGGTTCTCCCGCAGCGCACGCAGCACCTCGCTGATCTGGTCGACGTGCCCGCCGTCCGGCGTGGGCCACGACCGCCACTGCACGCCGTAGACCGGCCCCAGGTCACCGTCGGGCCCCGCCCACTCGTCCCAGATCGTGACGCCGTGCTCCTGCAGCCACGAGACGTTCGCGTCGCCGCGCAGGAACCACAGCAGCTCGTAGGCGATCGAGCGGAAGTGGACCTTCTTCGTGGTGATCAGCGGGAAGCCGTCGGACAGCCGGTACCGCAGCTGGTGGCCGAAGATCGACCGGGTGCCCGTGCCGGTGCGGTCCGCCTTGCGGGCACCCGTGTCGAGCACGTGGCGGAGCACGTCCTCGTACTGCGTGTCCGGCATGCCGCGAGCCTAGACGAGCGGGCCGACGGTCCTCCGGCCACGGACGGGCCCGCGCGACACGTGAGCAGCACCGCACGGTCGCCGCGCTCGCAGTGATGTGCTGCTCGGTTCGATCAGCCGGCCGGGAACGGCCGAGCAGCACGTCACGGTCGTCGCGGCTGCAGGGGTGTGCTGCTCGGCTTGATCACCCGGCCCTGGAGCGGGCCGAGCAGTACCTCTCGGCTGTCCGGGTGGCCCTGGTGTGCGGGTCGGTGCGATCACAGCCGGTCCAGGATCGCGAGGCTCGAGCAGTACCTCACGGCTGTCGCACCTGCAGGGATGTGCTGCTCGGTTCGATCATCCGCTCAGGGGCGGCTCGAGCAGCACGTCACGGTCGTCGCGCCGCGATGATGTGCTGCTGGGTTCGATCATCCGCTCAGGGGTGGCTCGAGCAGCACGTCACGGTCGTCGCGCCGCGATGATGTGCTGCTCGTCCTCCGGGCCGCCCGGGGAGTGGCCCGAGCCGTACCTCTCGGCTGTTCCAGCAGCTCTGGTGCTCGGCTCGGTTCGGTCACGGCCCGGTCCGGGATCGCGAGTGGCCCGACCAGCACGTCACGGTCGACGCGCCCGCGCGGAGGTGCTGCCCGGTTCGGTCACTCGGGGGGAGCGGCCCGAGCGCACTTCACGGGAGGCGCTCCTGCAGCGATGTGTTGCTCGGCTTGATCACCCGTTCGGGAGCGGGCTGAGCAGTACCTCGCGGCTGCCGGGCGGCCCTGGTGTGCGGCTCGGCGCGACCACGGCCCGGGCCGTGGTCGCCACTGCGATGGCGGCGGGTGGCGGGGGGCGGCTTCCCGAGGGGTGAGCAGCGCCGTCCCGGCGGCTCGCACCGGGGGGGCGTGAGCCCAGGTGCCGGCCGCAGTGAGGTGCTGCTCGGTTCGATCAGCTGTCGCCAGCGGGCCGAGCAGCACCTCACGGTTGCAGACCAGCGGTGGCGTGCTCCTCGGATTGATCACCCGCCCCGCAGCGGGCCGGGCAGTACCTCATGGTTGTTCGGGCGGCCCTGGCGTGCGGCTCGGTGCGGTCACGGCCCGCCCGGAACGTCGGTGCGTCGATGGCCGCCGTTGATCCGGGCGGGAGCAGCGCTCGCCGGTAGTCCGTGCCTGGCAGCGTGAGGCTGGGAGGCAGTCTCACGCTGGTGCTGCTCGGTTCGATCAGCCGTCCGTGAGCAGCTCGGAGCAGTACCTCACGGCTGTCGCTCCCGCAGAGGCGTGCCACTCGGTCCGCTCGACGGCCCGGGTGCGGGCTGAGCAGCACTTCGTGGTTGTTCCGGCGGCTCTGGTGTGCGGCTCGGCGCGATCACGGCACTCCGGGCGCGGACGTGGCCCCCCGCGACAAGCGAGCAGCACCGCACGGTCGCCGCGCCCGCTGTGAGGTGCTGCTCGCTTCGGTCAGCCGGCCGGGAACGGGCCGAGCAGCACGTCACGGTCGTCGCGCCTGCAGGGGTTGATCACCCGCCCCGGAGGGGGCCGGGCAGTACCTCGCGGTTGTCGGGCGGCCCTGGAGTGCGGCTCGGCGCTGCCGGCCCCCGGCCGTCCCGGCTGCCTGCCGGGCCGCTCACGCGGGCGGTGGCAGGAGCCCGCGCTGGTAGGCCCGCACCAGGCGGCGGGGGACCAGGTGGCGGCGGCCGGAGACGGTGATCGGCACCAGGTCCGGTGGGGTCGCCCTCCACCGCGCCCGCCGGGTGCGGGTGTTGGACCTCGACGTGCGGCGCTTCGGGACGGCCATCAGTGCTCCTCGTGCTCGGTGTCCGGGCGGCCGGCGGCGGCGAGGTCGGCGGGCGGGTCGCCGCAGGGGTCGGTGTGCCACCAGCCGAAAGGGTCGGGGAGCGCGCGCCAGGCCCGCTCGCCCGCGGCCAGCTCGGCGTCGGTCAGCAGCGCGGCGGCGAGCGCGGCCTCGATGCGGCTCGGGTCCGCGTCGAGGGAGAGCACGGCGACGTCCTGGGAGCGGTCGCCGAACCGCGGGTGCCAGCCGAGCGACGCGAGCGCGCGCCGTTCGGGTCCGGCGGCGGCCCACGCCGCGGGACCGCCCGCGGCCAGCCACTCGCCGGCCTGGCCGATCCGCAGGCCCCCGCCCGCGGACTCCAGCCACAGCACCGACTCGGGGCGGGTGGCGAGCCAGATCCGCCCGCGCGTGCGCAGGACGCCGTCGAGCAGGGCGTCGACCGCGTCGTGCAACCGCGCGGGGTGGAACGGGCGCCGCGCGGAGAACACCGACAGCTGCACGCCGCAGTCGCGCGACAGGGGTGGCTGGCCGCGCAGCAGGGGGTCGTGCACGTCGTCCGGGCGGCCGCGGCGGGCACCGGGCGGGAGGTCGGTGAGGAGCACACGGGCGTCGAGCGCGGCCAGGGACGTGCGGGTGGCGCCCGGCGCGAGGCGCTCCAGCACGGCGTCGGTGCGGGCGAGCTGCCACGCGTCGGCGGTGCCGGTGTGGACGATCAGGTCGGCGAACTCGGCCTGCCCGACGGCGACCTGCGCCACCGTCCGCTCGTCGTCGGGCAGCTCGGCCGCGCCGCGTTCGGCGAGCGTGGCGTCGCCGGTGGCGTCGTCGAGCCAGGTGCCGGTGTCGACGCAGGTGATGACGCCGCGCAGGTCGACGCGCTCGGTGATCGGGGCCCCGTCGACGAGGACGTGCAGCAGCGACCAGCAGACCTGCTCCGGCTCGAGTGCCGGGTCGAGGTGCAGCACGATCCGCCGGGGCCCGTCGGGCTCGCTGAGCAGGTGCAGCTGGGGGAGCAGGTCCTCGCGCAGCGTGCAGGACAGGCAGCCGTGCGCGAGCTGCAGCTCCGTCCAGTCGTCGCGGTCGCGGTGGCGCAGCCTCCGGTGCACCCGCCCCGAGCCGATCTCGCGCAGGTCGTGGTGCAGCACCGCCACGTCCGGGTCGGACGCGCGGATCCGGGCGATCACCGCTTCGGCGCCGGGCGCGTGCAGCCCGCAGAGCACCAGCAGCTCGGGTCGGCTCACGGAATCCCTCCTCGGTCGGGTACGTTGAGCCTAGATGAAAATGAATGTCATTTGTGAGGAGGGTGGGGGATGGCGCGCAACGAGCTGCGTCCGATCGTCCGGCTGAGGTCCACCGCGGGTACCGGCACCACGTACGTCACCCGCAAGAACCGGCGCAACGACCCCGACCGGATGGTCCTGCGCAAGTACGACCCCGCGGTCCGGCGGCACGTCGAGTTCCGGGAGGAGCGCTGATGCGGCCCGCCGCGCGCAGGCCGCTGAAGCGCAAGGTCAACCCGCTGCACGCGAAGGGGATCACCGAGGTCGACTGGAAGGACGTCGCGCTGCTGCGCACGTTCATCTCCGACCGCGGGAAGATCCGCGCCCGGCGCGTGACCGGTCTCACCCCGCAGCAGCAACGTCGGGTGGCCGTCGCGATCCGCAACGCGCGCGAGATGGCGCTGCTGCCCTACCCGCGGGCGGGGAGGAGCTGAGATGTCCCGGCGCTGTCAGCTGACCGGGCGGGAGCCCGGCTTCGGCAGGTCCGTCTCGCACTCCCACCGCCGCACGAGCCGGCGGTGGGACCCGAACATCCAGTCCAGGCGCTACTGGTTCCCCGCGGAGGGGCGGTACGTGCGGCTGCGGCTGTCCACGGGCGCGATCAGGACGATCGACCGGATCGGGGTCGACGCCGCCGTGCGGCTGATCAGGGCGCGCGGGGGGAAGGTCTGATGGCGACGAAAGCGAAGATCGCCCGCAACGAGCACCGCAAGGCCGTGGTGGCGCGCCACGCGGCCCGGCGGGCCGAGCTGAAGGCCGTGATCGCGCGGCCGTCGGCCAACCCCGAGGAGAAGGCCGCCGCGCAGCGCGAGCTCGCCCGCCAGCCGCGGGACGCGAGCGCCACGCGCGTGCGCAACCGCGACTCCGTCGACGGCCGC
Organism: Pseudonocardia zijingensis; assembly: GCF_042657305.1. Classification (NCBI taxonomy): domain Bacteria; kingdom Bacillati; phylum Actinomycetota; class Actinomycetes; order Pseudonocardiales; family Pseudonocardiaceae; genus Pseudonocardia; species Pseudonocardia zijingensis. The sequence continues at coordinate 274,971 of NZ_JBHSKO010000001.1, forward strand.
CCGCGAGGCCACCTGCGTGCCTTCGGGGTGTCGCGCGTGCGGCTGCGCGGGCTCGTGCACGCCGGCTACCTGCCCGGGGTGCGCACGTCCAGCTGGTGAGGAGGTACCCGTTTCCGGCCCTGCCGGAGGGTTGTGTAGCATCGTCTGCGGCCGTGCGGGAGTGACCGCCTGCTCGGTCTGCCGCCCCTTTAGCTCAGTCGGCAGAGCGTCTCCATGGTAAGGAGAAGGTCTACGGTTCGATTCCGTAAAGGGGCTCTGCGGAGCGGCAGGTTCCGGCTCCGCGAAGCGGCGTAGCTCAGTCGGTAGAGCAAGCGGCTCATAATCGCTGTGTCGCCGGTTCAAGTCCGGCCGCCGCTACCAACGCTACGAAGTTCCACGAGACAGCACAGCAGGAGGCACCCGCGATGGCGAAGGCCACGGACGTCCGGCCGAAGATCACGCTGGCGTGCGAGCAGTGCAAGCACCGGAACTACATCACCAAGAAGAACCGGCGCAACGACCCCGACCGGCTCTCCATCAAGAAGTTCTGCCCCAACTGCGGCACGCACCGCGAGCACCGCGAGACCCGCTGAGCGTGCCCGACGCGTCGTTCGTCGGGAAGGCACTGCCTCCGACGGCCCCGTACCGGGTCGGCCGCGAGAAGATCCGGGAGTTCGCCCTCGCCATCGGCGAGGGCGCTTCCGTGTGTCTGGACGTCGACGCGGCACGGGCGGCGGGCCACCCCGACGTCGTCGCCCCGCCCACGTTCGCCGTCACGTTCACGATGCCGGTGATCGAGGCGTTCCTGCGCGACCCCGCCTTCGGCTGGGACTACCTGCGCATGGTCCACGGCGACCAGTCGATCACCCTGCACCGGCCGATCCACGGCGGCGACGACCTGGTCACCACGATCCACGTCGACGACCTCAAGACCCGCGGCGGCAGCCACATGCTGACGCTGCGCTGCGAGGTGGCCGGCACCGGCGGCGAGCCGGTGGCCACCACGCGGCTGCTGCTCGTCACCGCTGCGGAGGAGCAGTCGTGACGGCCGTCGTCGCCGAGGTGGGCACCGAGCTGCCGCCGCTGTCCGTGCGCGTCACCCGCGCCGACCTCGTCCGCTACGCGGGCGCGTCCGGCGACTTCAACCCGATCCACTGGAGCGACCGCGTCGCGGGGTCGGCAGGCCTGCCCGGCGTCATCGCCCACGGGATGCTGACGATGGCGCTGGCCGGTCGGCTCGTCACCGACTGGGCGGGCAGCCCTGCCGCGATGCGCACCTACGGCGTGCGCTTCACCCGGCCCGTCGTGGTGCCCGACGACGACGAGGGCGCGCTGGTCGAGATCAGCGGCAAGGTCACCGCCGTCACGGAGACCGATGGCGGCGAGCGCATCGCCAAGGTCGCCATCACGGCTGCGTTCGAGGGGAAGACCGTGCTCGGGCGCGCCGTCGCCGAGGTGGCCGTCCCCTCCGAGTGAGCCTCCGGTTGCCCTCCGCCGTCGTTGGGTCGATCCTCGGCGAGGTCAACATCGTTTGACCCGGAGGGAGCACGACGTGCAGTTCGGCAAACTCGTGGACAAGGCGTGGGAGGACAAGGCGGCCGCCGAGATCCTCAAGGCGCCGCCGTCAGCGCTGGAAGGGCTCACCGAGAAGCACGACGCGGCCCTGAAGGAGCTCGGCATCAAAACCGTCGGGGACCTCGGCAAGTGGAAGTACGCCACGCGCGCTGCGGCGCTCGTCGCACTCGCCGATCTCGACAAGTGAGGCGCTGACGGGGCTGCCCGGACGGGGCCCCTGCCGGGGCCCGTCCGGCAGCTCCTACTTCGCCTCGGCCAGCAGCGCGCCCATCCGCTCGACGCCGGTGCGCAGGTCGTCGTCGCCGAGCGCGTAGGACAGCCGGAAGAAGCCCGGCGTGCCGAACGCCTCGCCCGGCACCACCGCCACCTCGGCGTGTTCCAGCACCGCGGCGGCCAGCTCCACGCTGGTCTGCGGGCGGGTGCCCCGCAGCTCCTTGCCCAGCAGCGCATGCACGGACGGGTAGGCGTAGAACGCGCCGCGCGGCGTCGGGCACTCGACGCCCGGGATCGCGCGCAGCAGCTCCACCATCGTGCGGCGCCTGCGGTCGAACGCCGTGCGCATCTCGACGACCGCGTCGAGCGGTCCGGTGATCGCCGCGAGCGCGGCCCGCTGCGAGACGTTGGCGACGTTGGACGACAGGTGCGACTGCAGGTTGCCCGCCGCCTTGATCACGTCGGCCGGGCCGGCCAGCCAGCCGACGCGCCAACCGGTCATCGCGTAGGTCTTGGCGACACCGTTGACCACCACGCAGGTGTCGGCGAGCTCGGGCACGACCACCGGCATCGACACCGCCTCGGCGCCGTCGTAGACGAGGTGCTCGTAGATCTCGTCGGTGATCACCCAGATCCCGTGCTCGACGGCCCAGCGCCCCACCGCCTCGGTGAGCTCACGCGACGCCACCGCCCCCGTGGGGTTCGACGGCGAGCACCACAGCAGCACCTTCGTGCGGTCCGTGCGCGCCTCCTCGAGCTGCTCCACCGACGGCAGGTAGTCGGCCTCGGGCCCGCACACCACCGGCACCGCCACCCCGCCCGCGAGCGCGACGGCCTCCGGGTAGGTGGTCCAGTACGGCGTGGGGAGCAGCACCTCGTCGCCGGGGTCGACCAGGGTGGCGAACGCCTGGTAGACGGCCTGCTTGCCCCCGTTCGTCACGAGCACCTGCGACGGTGCGATCTCGAGGCCGGAGTCCCTGCGGGTCTTCTCGGCGATCGCCTCCCGCAACTCCGGCAGGCCGGCGGCCGGCGTGTAGCGGTGGTTGCGCGGGTCGGTGCAGGCCGCCTCGGCCGCGGCCACGACGGGAGCGGGCGTCGGGAAGTCCGGCTCACCGGCACCGAAGCCGATGACGGGCCGGCCCGCCGCCTTCAGCGCCTTCGCCTTCGCGTCCACGGCCATCGTCGCCGACTCGGCGATCCCCGCGATACGGGCGGAGATGCGGCGGGAACTGGGGACCGTGCTGGTCGAGGTGCTGGCAGCCATGGCAGCATCCTCCCCCAGCGGGTCGTGCTCGGACCTGGTGCCCCACCGGAGGGTGTGCGGTGACGGGCGCTCGTACGGGGTGCCGTACACTCGACCTGCTGGGTGTGCCGCTCCGCGGTGCACTCCTCCGTCCACAGGCCGAGGCCTCGGGCGGAGCTGGTCTAGGGGCGTAGCTCAATTGGCAGAGCAGCGGTCTCCAAAACCGCAGGTTGCAGGTTCAAGTCCTGTCGCCCCTGCCACTGCAGGAAGTGCTGGATCGGAGTATGGACGAACGGCGGCTGGGCCGCGGGTGAGCTGGAGGATGCGCGTTGACTGAGGAACGCGAGGCGAGCGGTAACGGGCGGGAGCGCCCGAGCACCGCCGCCGACCGTCGGGGTCGGCGCTCCGGTCCTGCGCCCAGCGGTGACACTCGCGGTGGGCGGGCAGCGGTCCGCGAGGCCCGCCCGGCGCGCGTATCGCTGTTCGGCAAGCTCGCCCGGTTCCTGCGCGAGGTGGTCGCGGAGCTGCGGAAGGTCATCTGGCCGTCCCGCAAGCAGCTGGTCACCTACACGATCGTCGTGCTGGTCTTCGTGTCGTTCATGGTCGCGCTGGTCTGGCTGCTGGACTTCGTGTTCGCGCAGGGTGTGCTGTACCTGTTCGGCACGTGACCCGGGCCACCATGCACGACACGGACGAAGGAAGCGAGAGGCACGTGACCGAGCGCGAGGCTGACCGGCTCGATGGCGCGGCGGAGGCCGTGGACGCCGTCGAGGAGCCGGCCGTGGACGCCGACGCCGAGTTCGCGGCCGAGGACGACACCGCCGGAGCCGACGAGATCGACGGCACCGACACCGACGCCACCGACGAAGACGCCGACGACGACACCGACGCCGCCGAAGACGCCGAGTCCGACGAGGCCGCCGACGGCGAGTCCGCCGAGGGCGAGGCGGAGGACGACGCCGAGGTCGACCCGGTGGAGGAGATGCGTGCCGCCCTGCGGCGCGCCCCGGGCGACTGGTACGTCGTGCACTCCTACGCGGGCTACGAGAACAAGGTCAAGAGCAACCTCGAGACCCGCATCCAGACCCTCGACGTCGAGGACTACATCTACCAGGTCGAGGTGCCCACCGAAGAGGTCACCGAGATCAAGAACGGGCAGCGCAAGCAGGTGCAGCGCAAGGTGCTGCCCGGCTACATCCTCGTGCGGATGGAGCTCAACGACCAGTCGTGGGGCGCGGTCCGCAACACGCCGGGCGTCACCGGCTTCGTGGGCGCCACGTCGCGCCCGTCGCCGCTGTCGCACGACGACGTCATCAAGTTCCTGCTCCCGAAGACCGAGCCCAAGCAGGCTGCGGCCGCGGCTGCAGGCGGCGGCAAGTCCGACGCCGCTTCCGGTGCGCAGGGCAAGTCGGCCGTCGAGGTGGACTTCGAGGTCGGCGAGTCGGTCACCGTGATGGACGGCCCGTTCGCCACGCTCCCGGCCACCATCAACGAGGTCAACATCGACGCGCAGAAGCTCAAGGTCCTCGTGTCCATCTTCGGTCGCGAGACCCCCGTCGAGCTGGCGTTCAGCCAGGTCTCGAAGATCTGACCCCGGCCGCGGAAGGCAGGTCCGCGGCGCGCAGGAAAACCACGACAGGGAATAGACATGCCTCCCAAGAAGCGGAAGCTCTCCGCGATCATCAAGCTCCAGATCAAGGCGGGCGCCGCGACGCCCGCCCCGCCGGTCGGCCCCGCGCTCGGCCAGCACGGCGTCAACATCATGGAGTTCTGCAAGGCCTACAACGCCGCCACGGAGTCGCAGCGCGGCGACGTGGTGCCCGTCGAGATCTCGGTGTACGAGGACCGCTCGTTCACCTTCGAGCTCAAGACGCCGCCTGCGGCCAGGCTGCTGCTGAAGGCCGCCGGTGTGGAGAAGGGCAGCGGGGAGCCGCACAAGACCAAGGTCGCGTCCGTGACCATGGACCAGGTGCGGCAGATCGCGCAGACCAAGATGCGCGACCTCAACGCCAACGACATCGACCAGGCGGCCAAGATCATCGCCGGCACCGCGCGGTCGATGGGCATCACGGTCGACGGCTGAGCGTTACACCACCTGACAGCGTGGGAGAGCCGGGCGCGGCTCGCACCACGACCCTCGAACAACAGAGGACAGCAATGGCACAGCGCAGCAAGGTCTACCGCCAGGCCGCCGAGAAGATCGAGCCCGGGCGTGTCTACACCCCGCTCGAGGCCGCGGCACTGGCGAAGGAGACCGCCAGCAAGAAGATGGACGCCACCGTGGAGGTGGCGATGCGCCTCGGGGTCGACCCCCGCAAGGCCGACCAGATGGTCCGCGGCACCGTGAACCTGCCTCACGGCACCGGCAAGACGGCGCGCGTCATCGTGTTCGCCACCGGTGACAAGGCCGCGGAGGCCGAGGCCGCAGGAGCCGACGTGGTGGGCTCCGACGACCTCATCGAGCGCATCCAGGGCGGCTGGCTGGAGTTCGACGCGGCGATCGCCACGCCCGACCAGATGGCGAAGGTCGGCCGGATCGCCCGCATCCTGGGCCCGCGCGGTCTGATGCCGAACCCGAAGACCGGCACCGTCACCCCGGACGTCACGAAGGCCATCCAGGACATCAAGGGCGGTAAGATCAACTTCCGGGTCGACAAGCAGGCCAACCTGCACATCGTCATCGGCAAGGCCTCGTTCGACACCGAGAAGCTGGTGGAGAACTACGGCGCCGCCCTCGACGAGATCCTGCGGGCCAAGCCGTCGGCCGCGAAGGGCCGGTACCTGAAGAAGGTCACGATCTCCACGACCACGGGCCCCGGTATCCCGGTCGACCCGAACCGCACCCGCAACCTGCTGGTGGACGAGACGGCCTCGGCCTGATCGACCGACTCCCCGAAGCCCTCCGGCGCCACGAGCGCCGGGGGGCTTCGTCGTGTGCGGGAGAGGCCCCGGAAGTTCAGGAAAGCCACATTCAAGGCCGGTGCGGCCCTGAATGTGGCTTTCCTGAACTTCGAGGAGGCCTCAGGCGCGCGACCAGTCCGCCAGCACCTGGTCCACCGGCTCCGGGTCCGCGGGCGGCCCGGGCACGACGGGCGCCGTGCGGGAGAACCTCGGCGCGGGGGCGGCCTGCGGCACGCCGTCGCGCTCGACGACCGTGGCCCGGGCGGCGATGTGCGGATGCCGCGGCACCTCGCCGAAGGCGAGCACCGGGGTGACGCACGCGTCGGTGCCGGTGAACACCTCCGCCCACTCGTCCCGGGTGCGCGAGGCGAACACCTCGGTGAACCGGGCCCGCAGCGTGGGCCAGCCGGAGCGGTCGTACTGCTCGGGCAGCTCCTCGCCGTCCAGGCCGAGGCCGGTGAGGAGCGCGGCGTAGAACTGCGGCTCGAGCGCTCCCACCGCGACGTGCCGGCCGTCGGCGCAGGTGTAGGTGTCGTAGAAGGGCGAGTGGCCGTCGAGCACGTTCTCCTCGCGCCGGTCGGTCCACATGCCCTGGCCGAGCAGCCCCCACACCATCTGCACGAGCAGCGATGCGCCGTCGACCATCGCGGCGTCGACGACCTGCCCCTGGCCGGAGCGCTGCGCCTCCCAGAGTGCGGCCAGCACGCCGACGACGAGCAGCATGGACCCGCCACCGAAGTCGCCGACGAGGTTGAGCGGGGGCACCGGGCGTTCGCCCGCGCGGCCGATGGCGTGCAGGGCGCCGGTGAGCGAGATGTAGTTGATGTCGTGGCCCGCACGGGCGGCGAGCGGGCCCTCCTGGCCCCAGCCGGTCATGCGGGCGTAGACGAGGCGCGGGTTGCGGGCGTGGCAGTCGGCCGGGCCCACGCCGAGCCGCTCGGTGACGCCGGGCCGGTAGCCCTCCAGCAGGACGTCGGCGTGCTCGACGAGCCGCAGCACCGCTTCCCGGCCGGCCGGATCCTTCAGGTCGGCCGCCACGCGTCGCCTGCCGCGCAGGGTGGGGTCGGGCGCGTCCGGCGATCCGAGTTGCAGGCCGCCGGACGGGCGGTCGATGCGCACGACCTCCGCTCCGAGATCGGCGAGCACCATCGCGGCGTGCGGCCCCGGGCCGATGCCGGCGAGCTCCACGACCTTCAACCCGGCCAACGGTCCTGTGTTCACGGTCCTCCGATCCGCCGGCTCCCCGCGGGCCGACCGGAGGCACCCTACCTGCGCGTCAGGCCACCGCGACCGGGTCGCCGTCCACCCCGCCGCCCGGGCGGTCGAGGTCGGCCCACGCCCCGGCGAGCCGGTCGAGTGCCTCGTCCATCCGCTCCTGCGGCAAGGTGAAAGGCAGCCGCAGGTACCGCTCGAACGCCCCGTCCAGCCCGAACCGGGGCCCGGCCGCGAGCAGCACGTCGCGCCGCCGGGCGGCGCCGGCCAGGCGGCTGGACTCGGCCCGGCCGAGGTCGACCCACAGGCTCAGCCCGCCCCCGGGCCGGGACGGCCGCCAGCCCGGGAAGGTCCGGGCGATGCGGTCGAGCAGGTGGTCGCGGGCGGCGAGCAGGTCGCTCCGGACGGCCGTGGTGATCTCCTCGTGGTGGGCGAGCAGCCGGGCGACGACGAGCTGTTCGAGCACCGGGCCGCCGAGGTCCACGCCCGCGCGGGCGGCGGCCAGCCTGCGCACCATCGCCGCGGACGTGCGGATCCAGCCGATCCGCAGGCCGCCCCAGAACGTCTTGCTCGCCGACCCGATGCTGAGCACGAGCGGGGACTCGGCGCCGCCGTGCGCGGCCACGGGCAGCTCGGGCGGGTTCTCCAGGGCGAGATCGGCGAGCGTCTCGTCGACGAGGAGCGTGGTGCCGGTGCGCCGGGCGAGATCGACCAGCCGGGCTCGATCGGCGCCGTCGAGCAGTGCGCCGGTGGGGTTCTGGAAGTCGGGGATGACGTACGCGAGCCGCGGTGCGGCGTCCCGGACCGCCGAGGTCAGCAGGTCGAGGTCCCACCTGCTGCCACCGACCCCGTCGGGCGCCATCGGCACCGGGACGGGGCGGGTGCCGCGCGCGGTCACCGCGGTGATGGCGTTCGGGTAGGTCGGGTGCTCGACGAGCACGCGGTCGCCGGGCCCGGCCAGCACCATCAGGGCCAGGTGGATCCCGTGCACGCCGCCCGCGGTGACCAGCACCTGGTCGGGTGTGGTGGGGAGGCCACGGGCGGTGTAGCGGTCGGCGATCGCGGCCCGCAGAGCAGGCTGGCCGCTCAGGTCGTAGCCGTGCCCGGCCAGCAGCGCGTCGAGGTCGTGCACGGCCGCCGCGGCCGCCGTCCGCACCGGCCCGCGGGGTGCGGGGAGCGCGGCATGGGCCAGGTCGTACAGCGGGCTGCCGCCGAGCGGCGAGAACGGCGACGGGCTCGTGCCGTTCGCCTGCGCGGGCGGGAGCCGGGTCCAGCTCCCGGCGCCGCGCCTGCTGCGCAGCACGCCGGCGCTGCGCAGGGCCTCGTAGGCGCCGGCCACGGTGGTGCGGCTGACGGCGAGGGCCGCCGCGAGCTCGCGCTCCGCGGGCAGGCGCGTCTCCAGGGGCAGCCGGCCGTCGAGTACCAGCAACCGGATCCGGTCCGCCAGCGCCTCGGCCAGGCCCCTGCCGTCGGGCGGGCGCCAGTCGCCGAGGAGCCGGGCGAAGCTGGGCGCCCCGATGCGCCGTTCGATGCCGGCGAGGCTCATGTGGTCCACTCTCCCCGATTGGCCTGGTACGAGCAGGCCAATCGTAGGAGTGTGGGTCAGCTGGAGGTGGCGGCGGGCGTCCACTCCCACTGACCCCGGGTCAGAACCTCGACGGGGTGCCCGCCGGGGTCGCGGCGCTCGGCGCTGTAGGCGTAGCGACCGGCCTGCCAGCCCTCCTTCGCCGCCACGGCGGTGAGGTACGAGCCGGCCCACCGCTGCCACTCCCCGGCATCCGCGGGAGGCGGGTCCGGCGCCTCGCAGGCCACGTCCATGAACGGGTGGAAGGTGCCGCGCAGGCCGGTCCACATGCTGACGTCGAGCCACACCGTATCCACAGTGGAGGATCGGCCGGCTCCGGACGGCCCAACCGCAGCTTCACCTCAACGAGCTACGCGCTCAGGAGATCGGTGCGGCCCGCCGCCTCGAGCTGCTCGCGATACGGGCCGAACATGCCCTTCGCCATCGGCAGCACCGTGAGCAGCTTCGCGACCGGACCCTTGGCCCGCACCTGCCCCTTCGCGAGCGCGACGGGGAGGATCACCTTGCCGAGCCAGAACCGGTTGCCGGTGTCGGCGGTCATGAACAGCTCGACGTTGGGGTCCGGGCCGTTGCCCGCGCCCTCGTGGAGCTGGGCGTTCGGCATGTCGACCGTCAGCACGGCGTCCGGGTCGGTGTAGGTGATCCGCAGGACGATCCCGGTGGGCCGCAGCTTCTCGACCAGCGCCGGGTCCTGCATGCCCCGCCGGAAGATCCCACCGAGGTACTCGTAGACCTCCGCCTCGTCGCGAAACGCCGCCACCGCACGTCCTCCCTCGTCGCCGATGGCGGGAGTCTCGCCGACCGCGGGAACGGGGGCGACCCCACGATCGGGCCACGTCCGGCCCGCGCGGGCCAACCTCAGCGCGGGCGACGGGGCGCGTCGTCCAGCAGGCCGCAGCGACCGGCGAGCGCCGCCGCCTCGATCCGGTTGGCCGCACCCAGCCGGTGCAGCAGGCTCGCGATCATCCGCTTGGCGGTGCGCTCGCTCACCAGCACGGCCTTGGCGATCTCGCTGGTCTCCCGGCCCTGTGCGAGCAGCGCCCACAGGCGGATCTCCCGGTCGTCCAGCCGCTCCAGGATCGTGCCGCCCGCGCGGTCGCCCGCCGCGAGCAGCGCGTCGAGCAGGTCGGCGGGCACCACGCGGACGCCCGCCGCGATCGTCAGCAGCGGCGCCACCAGGACCTCGGGGTCGGCGGACTTCGCCAGGAAGCCCGAGGCGCCGGCGCGCAATGCCGCGGTGGCGAGGCCGAGGTCCTCGGTGCCCGAGAGCGCGAGGACGTGCGTGCCGGGGTAGGCGGCGGTGATCCGGCGGATCGTCTCGACGCCGCCCAGTGGGGGCAGCGCGAGGTCGACGATCGCGATGTCCGCCGCCTCACGCCCGACGAGCGCGACGGCCTGCTCGCCCGCGGTGGTGGATCCGGCCACCACGAAGGTGTCTCCCGCACGGGACTCGAGCAGCAGGGAGAGACCCTGCGCGAACAGGGCGTGGTCGTCCACGATGACCACGACGTACCGGCCGTCCCGCACAGCAGGACCGTAACGGCAGCCCTGCCCCAGCAGCCGCGAGTCCCCCGTTCCAGTGGCCGGGTTCCGCAATCGAGGCGCACGTGGTGCGGGATGCTGACGGCGTGCGCATCGACGGTCCCGCCGCGGTGCTGCGGTCCGTGCAGGAGCGCACCGCCGCCGTCATCCGCCTGCTGGTGGTGTCGTCCGTGGGGCTGGCGCTCGTGGTGGTGCCGGGCATCGCCCGCGGGCGGGTCGCGTTGCTCGGGACGCTCGTGGCGGTCGCGCTGGGCTACGCGGTGGTGCTCGGCGTCGCGGAACTGCGCGGGCGGCGCTTGCTGGCCCCGTGGCTCGCGACCTCGATCGACGCCGTGCTCGCCCTGGTGGCGTGCGGTCTCACCGGGGGCGCGCACAGCGCGATGGTGGCGATCCTGCCCCTCGTCGTGATCGCGGGGGCGGTACGCGGCGGCGCGGTGGTGGGCCGGCTGGGTGCCCTCGCGGTGGGCGCCGGGCTCACGGCGGCCGCGCTCGTGGGCTCCGACCCCGGTGTGGCCGTGGTGGACCGGTGGCTGGCCGGCGTGTGGTGGACCGGGTACCTGGTGGCGGCGGCCGTGCTCGTCGGGATGCTGCTGCGGGTGCTGGAGCGCCAGTACGAGGAGGCCGCGGAGTCGCGGGCGCGGGCGCGGGCCGAGCACGAGGCGTTCCTGGAGGAACGCGACCTGCGCTCCCGGTTGCTCGCCGCCCAGCAGGCGCGGCTGGACGGCGTGCGGGTGGTGCTCCACGAGTTCCGCACGCCCGTCGCGTCGCTCACCGCGCTGTCGGCCGACCTGGCCGCCGGCCGGCTCACCGGTCCGGCCCGGGAGACCGCCACCCGCCTGCTCGCCGAGCACGCCGCGCACCTGCGCGACATGCTCGACGGGCTCGCCGACGTCGCGGTGCAGGAGGGCAGCCCACTCGGGCGGGTCCGCGAGCGGGTGGTGCCGCTCGCGGAGCTGGCAGGTGCTGTGCTCGACGCGGCGGGGGTGGAGCCGCAGCGCCGGGTGGCGCACGTCGAGCCCGCGGACGCCACGGTGCGCTGCGACCCGCAACGGCTGCGGCGGGTGCTCACCAACCTCGTCGAGAACGCCGCCCGGCACAGCGGGGAGGCACCCGTGGAGCTGGACCTGCGACACGCCGACGGCCGGCTGGTCGCGGAGGTGCGCGACCGCGGGCCCGGCCTGCCGCCCGGTCAGGAGGGCGTGGTGACGGCGAAGGGCGTGGCGCTGGGGGAGCGACGCGGCACCGCCGGGCTCGGGCTGTGGATCGTGGAGGCGCTGGTCACCGCGATGGACGGGGAGCTGCGGCTCCTCCCGCGGGACGGCGGTGGTCTGGTGGCGCACCTGGAGCTGCCGCTCCCGCGTGCATGAGGGCCCCGGAAGGCCAGGAAAGCCACATTCAGGGCCGCAGCGGCCCTGAATGTGGCTTTCCTGAACTCCCCCGATGGCACCCACGGGCCACCGCGGGACCTCGCGGCCCGCTGCGCACCCCGGCACCGATCGTCATGCTGACGCCCATGAAGACCACGGCAGCGGTGCTCTGGGAGCTCGGGGGCAAGTGGGAGGTCGGCGAGGTCGAGCTGGACGGGCCGCAGGCGGGCGAGGTGCTCGTGGAGCTCGCGGCCAGTGGCCTGTGCCACTCCGACGAGCACCTGGTCACCGGCGACCTGCCGGTGGCGTACCCGATGGTCGGGGGCCACGAGGGCGCGGGCCGGGTCGTCGAGGTCGGGCCGGGGGTCACCGAGGTCGCGGTGGGCGACCCGGTCGTGATGACGTTCCTGCCCAGCTGCGGCCGGTGCAGCTACTGCGTGCGCGGCTACACCGCGCTGTGCGACGACGGGGCGGGCGCCACGCTGGGCCCGCAGCTCGACGGCACCTACCGCTTCCACGCGCGCGGCGAGGACGTCGGGCAGATGTGCCTGCTCGGCACGTTCGCGCGGCACACGGTGGTTCCGGTCAAGTCCGTCGTGAAGATCGACGAGGGGTTCCCGCTGCACCTTGCGGCGCTGGTCGGCTGTGGCGTCACCACGGGTTTCGGTTCGGCCGTCCGCACGGCGGAGCTGCGCGCGGGGGACACCGCGGTCGTGGTCGGGATCGGCGGCATCGGGGCCAACGCGGTGCAGGGGGCGCGGATCGCGGGCTGCCGGTACGTCGTGGCGGTCGACCCGGTGGAGTTCAAGCGGGAGAAGGCCCTGGAGCTGGGGGCCACGCACGTCGCCTCGAGCATGGACGAGGCGTGGAACACGGTCTCGTCGATCACGCGTGGCCAGCTCGCCGATGCCGCGATCCTCACCACTGGCGTGGCCGAGGGCGCGCAGCTGCAGCCCGCGCTGCAGCTGGTCGGCAAGCGGGGCCGGGTGGTGGTCACCGCGCTGGGGCACCCGGGCGAGGACACGGTGTCGATGTCGCTGCTGGAGCTGACGCTCTACGAGAAGCAGGTGCGCGGGGCGCTGTTCGGCAGCTCCAACGGCCAGCACGACGTGCCCCGGCTGCTGGAGATGCACAACCTCGGGCGGCTGCGGCTCGCCGAGCTGATCACGCGCGAGTACGCGCTCGAGGAGATCAACACCGGCTACCAGGACATGCGCGAGGGCCGCAACATCCGTGGACTGATCCGCTTCTAGGAGGACGACGATGTCCGAACGCACCGGTTTCACCAGCCTGCAGAACGGCGGGATCAACTTCGACTCGTTCCCGATGCGGCTGTTCACCAAGGGCAACGGCCGGCAGTGGAACCCCGCCGACATCGACCTGAGCCGGGACGCGGCCGACGTCGCGGCGATGACCGACGAGGAGCGGTGGTGGACCTGCTCGCTCGCGGCGCAGTTCATGGCGGGCGAGGAGTCGGTCACCCAGGACCTGCAGCCGTTCCTCGGGGCGATGGCGGCCGAGGGTCGCCTGGCCGACGAGATGTACCTGACGCAGTTCCTCTACGAGGAGGCGAAGCACACGCAGGCCTTCCGCCTGTGGTTCGACGCGGTGGGCATCACCGAGGACCTGAACTCCTACATCGCCGGCAACGAGCCCTACCAGCAGATCTTCACCAGGGAGCTCCCGGAGAGCCTGCACGCGCTGGCGGCCGACCCGTCGCCGCGCAACCAGATCCGGGCGTCGGTGACCTACAACCACATCGTCGAGGGCACGCTCGCCCTCACCGGCTACTTCTCCTGGCAGAAGATCTGCGCGAGCCGCGGGATCCTGCCGGGGATGCAGCAGATCATCAAGCACATCGGCGACGACGAGCGGCGCCACATGGCGTGGGGCACGTTCACCTGCCGCCGCCACGTGGCCGCCGACGACGCGCTGTGGGACGCGGTCGACGAGCGGATGCAGGAGCTGCTCGTGCCCGCGATGGGCGTGGTGACGGCGACCTTCGAGCGCTGGGACGGGCCGGCGCCGTTCGGCGTGGACATGAACGAGATGGCCGAGTACGCGATGGACAAGGTCGGCCGCCGCCTCGGCGCCATCGAGACGGCCCGGGGCGCCGATCTGCGCGTGATCGACGTGGACGCGAGCCCGGAGGCGCTCGAGGAGCGGTTCCACGTGGAGGACAGCGCGCAGCTGGCGGCGGTGGGCTGAGCCGCTACGCGCGCCCGTGGTGGATCCGGAACACGTCGTCCGGGTCGATGGCGCGCTTGACCGCGGCGAGCCGGGCGACGTCGGCGGGCAGGTAGCCGTCGGCGAGCTGTGCGGCGGTGACGTCCGGCCCGGAGAGGAAGTTCACGCAGACCCCGCCGGTGCCCCAGGGCGCCATCGCCGTGAACAGCCGGTCGTAGGCCGCGTGCAGCTCGGGCACCCGCTCGGCCTCGGCCGCCGCGCCCGCGTAGAGCACGAACGCGCCGTCGCGGCGGGAGAGCGCGCTCGGCACCGCCCCGGGCCGCGCGAGCGCGCCGCCCATCAGGCGCAGCTCCACGAGGTACGGCGCGTCCGCGTCGGGACCGGCGTGGTGCAGCAGCTCCGCCACCGCCGCGGCGTCGAAGGACCCGAGCACGGTGTTGCGGGCGTGGAACGGCACCGGGTCCGTCGGCTCGGCGTGGATGGAGCCGACGGCCGTGTACGGCATCTCGGCCACCGTGTCGGTGACCGGTCCGAGGTCGCGGAACGGCTGGACCAGCCAGGCTCCGTCCTCGGCGCTCCCGGTGAAAGCGAACCGCACGTGCACGACGTACCGGCCGCGCAGCGGCTCGGGCAGCACCGGCAGGTCCGGCATCCGGATCAGCAGGACGGAGGAGCCCATCGCCTCGGGTGCGGTCCGCGTCCAGTCCGCCCAGGTGGTGAGCGCGCGCTGCGCGTCGGGGGCGGCGAAGTGCATGCCGCCGCCGTACAGCCGCGTGACGGGGTGCAGGTCGATCTCGATCGCGACGACGACACCGAGGGTGCCCCGGCCGGCCCCGCGCAGCGCCCAGAACAGGTCGGTCTCCTCGGTGGCGCTCGCCCGGCGCAGCACGCCGTCGGCGGTGACGACCTCGAGCGCGCGGACGTGGTCGACGGCCCAGCCGAGGCTGCGGCCGAGCATCCCGATCCCGCCGCCGAGGTGGTAGGAGACCACCCCGACCTCGGGCGAGGACCCGTTCAGCGGGGCCAGCCCGTGCTCGGCGGCCGCGCGCACCAGCGCGCCCCCGCGGACGCCGGCCTCGACGCGCGCCGTGCGGGCCACCGGGTCGATCGTGATGCCGTCCATCCGGGACGTGGTGATCAGGACGACGCCGTCGGCGGCACGGGAGGGGCCGTGGCCGGTGGCCTGCACGGCGGCGCCGAGACCGCGGGAGGTGGCGTAACGGACCGCGGCGACGACGTCGTCGGCGGAGGCGGCGGGCACGATCACCTCCGGCTTGTGGTCGACGGAGAGGTTGTAGCCGGTGCGCTCGGTGTCGTAGGCGGGGTCGGCGGGGGTGAGGAAGTTCGTCATGCTTCGACTATCAGCGCGCTGACCTGCGGGAACAATCACGGGATCAGCATCGACTGATAACCTGGGTGTTATGGAACGCCGGGAGATCGAGATCTTCCTGACGCTCGCCGAGGAGCTGCACTTCGGCCGCACGGCGCAGCGGTTGTTCATCTCCCAGGCCCGCGTCAGCCAGACGATCGCGACGCTGGAACGGCGGTTCGGCGTCGCCCTGTTCGACCGCACGAGCCGCCGGGTGGCGCTCACGCCGGTCGGGGCGGCGCTCCACGCCGACGTGCGCGCTGGGTACGACCGCATCCAGGCGGGCATCGCCGCGGCGGTCGCGGCGGGCCGGGGCGTTACGGGCACGCTCACCGTCGGGCTGGAGGCGCCCGCCGTCGCCGAGCTCGCCGCGGACGTGTTCGACCGCTTCCGGGCGCGGCACCCCGGCGTCGAGGTGGCGTTCCGCGAGACCGGCTTCGCCGACCCGCTCGACCTGCTGCGCAGCGGTGAGGTGGACGTCGCGGTCACCAACGCCCCGGTCGACGAGGAGGAACTCGAGGAGGGGCCCGAGGTGTACCGCGAACCGGTCGTGCTCGTGGTGCCGCGCGGGCACCGACTGGCGACCCGGGAGACCGTCACCCTGGCCGACCTCGACGGCGAGGCCGTGTTCCGGGCGGGCCGGCGCGCCGCCCCCTACCGCCGGGAGCCCGATCGCACCGCCGCCACCTTGCTGGACCTCATGACGCGGATCGCCGCGGGCGAGGGCGTGTGCCCGCTCGCGGCCCACGCCGCCGACTACTTCGCCCGCCCGAGCCTGGTGATGGTGCCGTTCGCGCCCGGCTCGCCCCTGGTGCGCTGGGTGCTGTGCTGGCGGCGGGGGCGGCGCAGCGCCCGGGTGGCGTCGCTCGCGCGGGCCGCCCTGCCCGCGGGTCAGGACCAGGCGGGGTAGGCCGCCGCCAGCTCCGCGAAGCGCTCGCCCCACGCCGGCACCGGGGCGCCGGCCAGGTGCGCGGCGAGCCGGTCGAGGAAGGCGTGGGTACCGGGGGCGAACCCGGCGGCGTTGCGGACGGACAGGCCGCGGTGGGTGAAGGTGAGCAGCGTGCCCGCGCCGTCGGCGGCGAGCTCGTAGCGAACGACGCCGTCCTCGACGATGCGCTGGCGCCACTCGTGTTCCAGCACGTGCGGCGGGTCCCAGACGAGGATGCGACCGGTCATCCGCTTCGCCTCCACGGCGGCGGGCGGTTCGGCGGCGACCATCTCGATGGCGCCCCCGGGGCGGGGGTCGATGGTGGTCTCGCCGAACCACCGGGCCCGCTGCACGGGGTCGGTGAGCGCGGCCCACACGGTCTCGACGGGGTGGGGCAGGTGGCGGCGGAAGGTGATCGTGGCGTGGTCGCCGTCGATGGTGAGCTCGCCGTGGCGGTCGTCGGTCATCTCTCGCTCCGTTCGTCGAGGTGTCGGGCCAGGGCGTCGAGGTGGTCGCGCCAGTACCTGCGGTAGCGGTCGAGCCAGTCGTCGATCTCGACGAGGCGGTCGGCCCGCAGCGTGTAGATGCGGCGTTGGCCGTCGGGCCGGACCTCGACGAGCCCGACCTCACGCAGGATCCGCAGGTGCCGGGACACGGCGGGCTGCGTGAGCGCGGGGAGGTGCGCGACCAGCTCGCCTGCGGGTCGTTCGCGTTCGGCGAGCAGGTCGAGCAGTGCGCGTCGATGGGGTTCGGCCACGGCCTCGAACACGTCCACGGCCAGAAGTATGATTCAAAGCGTATATACGTGTCAACACATATATACGCCATCCGCGACGGTGACGGTGGGTGCTCGGCGGGCCGCTGGCGGGAACCGAGAGCTACTTCGTACTGCCTCTGGTCGACCTGTTACGGTCCGATCGGAGCAACCTTCGCTCCGGTCCTGACTCGCGAGTAACCCGCTTCGACGGGGGTCGTTGTCCCGTTGTGGGCAGCCGCCGCCCGAGCTCCACGCCAGCGTCGGCACGGCCCCAGCGGAGAGGTTCAGGAGGCGTTGGTGGCAGGTGTCGAGGTGAGGGTCGAGGGGCTGTCGAAGTCCTTCGGTCGCGCCAACATCTGGTCCGACGTCACCCTCACGCTGCCGCCCGGTGAGGTGTCGGTGCTGCTGGGTCCGTCGGGCACCGGTAAGTCGGTCTTCCTCAAGACGCTGATCGGGTTGCTGAAGCCCGAGCGCGGCTCGATCGTCATCCACGACACCGACCTGGTGCGGTGCTCGGAGTCGCGCCTGTACGAGCTGCGCAAGCTGTTCGGGGTGCTGTTCCAGGACGGCGCGCTGTTCGGGTCGATGAACCTGTACGACAACATCGCGTTCCCGTTGCGGGAGCACACGCGCAAGTCCGAGTCGGAGATCCGGGACATCGTCGAGGAGAAGATGGCGATGGTCGGGCTCACGGGTGACGAGGACAAGTTGCCGGGGGAGATCTCCGGTGGCATGCGCAAGCGGGCGGGCCTGGCCAGGGCGCTGGTGCTGGAACCCGAGATCATCCTGTTCGACGAACCGGACTCGGGGCTCGACCCGGTGCGCACGGCCTACCTCAACCAGCTGATCATCGATCTCAACGCGCAGACCGATGCGACGTTCCTGATCGTCACGCACGACATCAACACGGCGCAGACCGTGCCGGACAACATCGGGATGCTCTACCGCAAGCACCTGGCGATGTTCGGGCCCCGCGAGGTGCTGCTGACCTCGGAGGAGCCGGTGGTCGCGCAGTTCCTCAACGGGCGCCGCGAGGGCCCGATCGGCATGTCGGAGGAGAAGGACACCGCGCAGGCCGCCCGTGAGATGGCGGAGGCGGGCGAGCTGGAGGGGCTGCCGCCGCTCAAGCCGCAGCTGCAGCCGAGCACCGGGGTGGGTGAGCGGCAGGCGGTCGCCCGCAGGCGCGAACGCGTGCTGCAGATGCTGCACACCCTCCCGCCGGCAGCCCAGCAGGCCATCCGCGACAGCTACGCCGCGGATCAGGTGGCCGTCGACCCGCCCACCGGGCCCATCGCGGCCCCGCAGCCGTTGCCGCGTAAGCGGTCGGCCGGGCCCCTCGTGCGGGACGAGCCCACCGAGGTGATCGGCGGCTACGACCCCGGCTACGACGACCCGACGTCCCGAGACCGCGACCGGTCCTGAGGCCGATGACCGCTCCCGCCCCGATCACCCGCGCGCTCACCCCGGTCGGCCGGCTCTTCGGCCTGGGTGTGGCGGTGGTGCGCAATGCGTTCCGGCCGCCGTTCCAGCTGGCCGAGTTCATCGAGCAGACGTGGTTCGTCACCAAGGTCTCGGCGCTGCCGACGGCGCTGTTCACGATCCCCTTCGGGGCCACGATCGCGCTGCTGCTCGCGGAGCTCACCCGCCAGTTCGGCGCGCAGAGCCAGACCGGTGCGGGCAGCGTGCTCGCGATCGTGCAGCAGGCGGCGCCGATCGTCACGGCGCTGCTGATCTCCGGGGCGGGCGGCAGCGCGGTCTGCGCCGACCTCGGCGCGCGCACGATCCGCGAGGAGATCGCCGCAATGGAGGTGTTGGGGATCTCCCCGATCCACCGGCTGGTGGTGCCGCGGGTGCTCGCGATGGCCACCACGGCGGTGGTGCTCAACGGCCTCGCGAGCGTGGTCGGGGTGGCAGGCGGCTACTACTTCAACGTGATCGTCCAGGGCGGCACGCCCGGGGCGTACATCGCGAGCTTCTCCGCGGTGGCGCAGGTCTCCGACATCGTCGTGAGCGAGGTCAAGGCGTTCCTCTTCGGGTTCACGGCGGGTGTCGTCGCGGCCTACCGCGGGCTGAACCCGCCACCGGGGCCGAAGGGCGTCGGCGACGCCGTGAACCAGTCCGTGGTCATCTCGTTCGTGCTGGTGTTCCTGATCAACCTGGTGCTGACGGGCCTGTACCTCGAGCTCGTCCCGCCGAAGGGGTCGTGAGATGGCGCTGATGGGCGGCCGCAGGGCGCGGCGCATCGTCGACGCGCCCCTGAACGTGCTCGACGAGCTGGGCGACCAGCTCTCGCTGTACGCGCGCGCGATCGCGTGGACGCCACGCACGCTGCGCCGCTACCGCGGGGAGATCGGGCGCCTGCTCGCGGAGGTCAGCTTCGGGTCGGGCGCGCTGATCGTCATCCTCGGCACGGCGGGCGTGATGCTGTCG
The DNA here is from genome assembly GCF_042657305.1 of Pseudonocardia zijingensis. NCBI lineage: Bacteria > Bacillati > Actinomycetota > Actinomycetes > Pseudonocardiales > Pseudonocardiaceae > Pseudonocardia > Pseudonocardia zijingensis. The sequence continues at coordinate 294,259 of NZ_JBHSKO010000001.1, forward strand.
CTGTCGCTGTTCGTGGGCAGCCTGGTGGGCCTGCAGGGCTTTCGCGCGCTCGACTCGCTCGGCGTCGAGGCGCTCACCGGGTTCATCACCGCCTACTTCAACACCCGCGACATCGCCCCGCTGGTGGCCGCCGCCGCGCTGACGGCCACGCTCGGCGCCGGTTTCACCGCGCAGCTGGGCGCGATGCGCATCTCGGAGGAGATCGACGCGCTGGAGGTCATGGCGGTGCCGAGCGTGCCGTTCCTCATCACCACCCGCATGATCGCCGGCGTCATCGCGATCATCCCGATGTACACGATCGGCCTGCTCTCGAGCTTCGCGGCGTCGCGGCTGAACGTCACGCTGATCAACGACCTGCCCGGCGGCACGTACGACCACTACTTCGACCTGTTCCTGCCGGTCAGCGACGTGCTGTACTCCTACCTCAAGGTGATCGCCTTCGCGATCGTGATCATCCTGATCCACTGCCACTACGGGTACACGGCCAAGGGCGGCCCCGCCGGCGTCGGCATCGCGGTGGGGCGCTCGGTGCGGCTGTCGATCGTGAGCACCGCGATCCTGGACTTCTTCCTCACGCTGGTGCTGTTCGGCACCGAGACCTCGGTGCGGGTGGCGGGATGAGCGAGCTTGCGAGCGAATCGTCGACACGGCGCGCGCGCGAAGCGCTGCCCGAGCGCAGCGAGGGCATGCGATGAAGCGCCGGCTGCAGGGGCTGCTCTTCGTCGTGGTGCTGCTGGCGCTCGTCGGGCTGTCGGTCGGCAGCTACACCGGCGCGTTCGACCGCGGTGTGCCGGTCACGCTGCAGGTCGACCGCGTCGGCAACCAGCTGGCGGAGAAGGCCGACGTGAAGGTGCGCGGGCTGGACGTCGGGAAGGTGACGTCGGTCAGCACCGACGGCGGGGCGGCCACGGTGGAGATGCTGATCGACCGGGACAAGGTCGACCTGATCCCGGCGAACGTCTCCGCGCGGCTCATCCCCAAGACGCTGTTCGGGGAGCGGTACGTCTCGCTCGTGCTCCCCGAGGGCTCCCGGGCCCAGCCGCTGTCGGCCGGCGACGTGATCCCGATCGACCGCAGCGAGTCGGCGCGGGAGCTGGAGCGCGTGCTCGACGGCCTGCTGCCGCTGCTCACCGCGGTCGAGCCGCAGGAGCTGGCCACCACGCTGGGCGCGATGTCGCAGGCCCTGGAGGGCCGGGGCGAGAACCTGGGGCAGACGCTCGTGCAGCTGCAGGAGCTGACCTCGGGGCTGCGCCCGGCCGTGCCGGACCTGCAGGAGGACATCACCCAGCTCGCCGAATTCGCGGGCAACGTGAACGAGGCCGCGCCCGACCTGCTCGACGCGCTGGAGGACTTCACGGTCACGAGCCGCACGGTGGTGGAGCAGCGCGCCCAGCTGCGCGAGCTGCTGACCAGCGTCACGGCGGCTTCCGACGACCTGCGCGGGTTCCTCGACGCCAACGGCGAGAACATCATCTCGCTCGCCGACTCCGCACGGCCGACGCTCGAGACGCTCGCCCGGTACGCGCCGGAGTTCCCGTGCCTGTTCAACCAGCTGGCCGGCCTGGTGCCGCGGCTGGACGAGGCGTTCGGCGCGGGCAGCGACCGTCCCGGGCTGCACGCGACCATCGAGATCGTCGCCAGCCAGGGCAAGTACCTCCCGAACCAGGACGAGCCCCGCTACCTCGACGACCGCGGTCCGCGCTGCTACCCGATCTTGATGCCCGGCCCGGACCAGCCGCCGGACGGCCCGTTCGAGGACGGCACCGAGCCGCATGCCAACCCGCCCGCCAGCACGCCGATGGGGAGTGCGGAGGAGTTCGGGGCCGTCCCGGCCTCCTACGGCGGCGCCGACATGGGCGTGCCGAACTCGCCCGGCGAGCGCCAGGTCGTGAACGAGCTGCTCGCGCTCCAGCAGGGCACCTCGCCCGACGCGGTGCCCGCCTGGAGCACGATGCTGGTGGGTCCGCTCTACCGCGGGAACGAGGTGACGGTGACGTGAGGCGGATCCCCGTCGCCCCACTGGTCAAGTTCCTCTCCTTCGCCGTGGTGGTGGCGCTGTGCACCACCGTGCTCGCGGCGACCATCGCCAACTCGGCGGGTGGCGCGCGCACCACGTACACGGCGCGCTTCGCCGACGCGAGCGGGCTGCTGCGCGGCGACGACGTCCGGATCGCGGGCGTGGTCGTCGGCGCCGTGGACGACGTGCGGATCGTCGACCGGCGGTTCGCAGAGGTCGAGTTCAGCGTGGCGCAGGACCAGCCGTTGCCGGCGTCGGTGGAGGCGTCGATCCTCTACCGCAACCTCATCGGGCAGCGCTACCTCTCGCTCGAGCAGGGAGCGGGCCCCGCGGGCGCCACCCTGGCGCCGGGCGACACGATCCCGGTGGAGCGCACGCGCCCGCCGTTGAACCTCACCCTGCTGTTCAACGGGTTCCGGCCTCTGCTCACCGCGCTGGACCCGGAGCAGGTGAACCAGCTCGCGTTCGAGATCATCCAGGTGCTGCAGGGGCAGGGCGGCACGGTCCAGAGCCTGCTCGCCCACACCGCGTCGCTCACCAACACCCTCGCCGACCGCGACGAGGTGATCGGCCAGGTGATCGACAACCTCAACGCCGTGCTGGACACCGTGAACGCGCGCGACGGGCAGCTGTCGGAGCTGATCAGCTCGTTGCAGGCGCTGGTGTCCGGGCTCGCCGAGGACCGCGAGCCGATCGGCGAGGCCATCGTGTCGATCGGGGAGCTCACCGACGTCACCGCCGGGTTCCTGGAGGACGCGCGGCCGCCGCTGAAGGACGACATCGGGCACCTCGGCGACCTCGCCGAGAACCTGAACGCGCAGGACGAGCGGCTCGAGCAGACGATCCGGAACCTGCCGCCGAAGCTCGACAAGGTGATCCGCGCGGGCAGCTACGGCAGCTGGTTCAACTTCTACCTGTGCGGGGCGAGCGGCAAGGTCGGCCTCGAGCCGTACATCCCGGCCTTCGAGATCCCGGTGTACAGCAGCGGCGTGGAGCGGTGCGGCTCCGACCCCGACGGCGGTGACAGCGGCAACACCGACGAGCTCGCCGGGATCCCCCTGCCCGACCTCCCCCTGCCGGGCGGCGACGGGGGCGTGCCGGAGCTGCCCGTGCCCGACCTGCCCCTGCTGTCCGACCTCGGGCTGGGGGGCTGATGCCCGGCACGCGCAACCCCGTGTCCACGGCGGTGATCGGCCTGCTGGTGATCGCGCTCGTCGTGGTGGTCGCCTTCAACGGCCCGGCGATCTTCGGCGGCGGCACCACCTACCGCGCCGAGTTCCGCGAGGCCGCCGGGCTCACCGCGGGCGACATGGTCACCGTGGCGGGTGTCGAGGCGGGCCGGGTGCGGGACGTGGAGTTGGCGGGCGACCGCGTGCTGGTGACCTTCAACGTCACCGAGGCGTGGGTGGGCGACCGCACCTCGGCCTCGATCGGGATCAAGACGCTGCTCGGCGCGAAGACCCTCGCGCTCGACCCGCAGGGCGACCGGGAGCTCGACGCCGACGCCATCATCCCGCTGGCGCGCACCTCGTCGCCGTTCGACGTGATCGAGGCCTTCGACGGGCTGTCCGGCACGCTCGACCAGATCGACACCGGGCAGCTCGCGGAGAGCCTGACCACCCTCTCCGACACCTTCCGCGACACCCCGCCGGAGATCCGGGGCGCGCTCGACGGGCTCTCGCGGCTGTCCACCACGATCGCGAGCCGCGACGAGGAGATCCGCAGGCTGCTCGCGGGCACCCACGAGCTGGCGGGCGTGCTGGCCGATCGGAACGCCGACGTCGAGAAGCTGCTGAAGGACGGCAACCTGCTGCTCGGGGAGCTCCAGCGCCGCCGTGACGCCATCGGGCGCCTGCTCGACGGCACGATCGCGCTGTCGGAGCAGCTGCGCGGGCTCGTGGCTGACAACGAGGAGCAGCTGCGGCCCACGCTGGAGCAGCTCGACCGGGTGGCGGCGCTGCTGCAGCGCAACCGCGACTCCCTCGGCGCCGGCATGCGCGACCTGGCCGTCTTCGTGCGGCTCTTCGCCAACGCCACGGGCAACGGCGAGTGGTTCGACAACTACATCTGCGCGCTGCTCCCGCCGTCCGTGGGCCCGATCAACCCGGAGGGGTGCTGACATGGCCCTCACCCCCACCGACCGCAGGCAGCTGCAGTACACCGGCCTCGTCGCCGTGATCGCCGTGCTCGTGGCGAGCGGGCTCTACATCGTGCTGCAGGGGCCGTCGCGGATGATCACCGCGTACTTCACCTCGGCCACCGGCGTGTTCGAGGACAACTCGGTGCGCGTGCTCGGCGTGCCGGTCGGCGACATCGTCAGCATCACGCCGGAGGGCACCCGGGTGCGCGTCGAGATGCGCATCGACGACCCGGACCTGAAGCTGCCCGCCGACGCGAAGGCGGTCGTCGTCTCGCCGAGCCTGGTGACCGGCCGCTACATCCAGCTGGCCCCCACCTGGTCGGGCGGCCCCGAGCTGCACGACGGCGCCGTGATCCCGCTCGAGCGCACCGCGGTGCCGCTCGGCGTCGACGACCTCGCGCGCACGGCCACGCAGCTCGCCGACGCGCTGGGCCCGAACGGCGTCAACTCCGAGGGCGCCCTGTCCGACGCCCTCGACGTCGGCGCCGCCAACCTCGACGGCAACGGCCGCGCGCTGAACGACACGATCCGCAACCTCGGCGAGCTGTCGGGCACGCTCGCCGACTCCCGCGAGGAGCTGTTCGGCACGGTCCGCGAGCTGCAGTCCTTCACGTCCATGCTCGCCGCCAACGACGGCGAGGTGCGCGAGTTCAACCGCAGGCTCGCCGACGTGGCGGGCTTCCTCGCCGACGAACGGGGCGACCTGGCCACCGCCGTGCGGGAGCTGTCGCTCGCGCTCGACGACGTGGCGCGTTTCGTCAAGGACAACAGGGAGCTGGTGAAGTCCGACGTCGACCGGCTCACCGACGTCACCGCGGTGGTGGTCGAGCAGCGCAAGGCCCTCGCGGAGGTGCTCGACGTGGCGCCCGCCGCGCTCGGCAACCTCTCCCTGGCCTACAACGGCGCGTCCGGCACCCTCGACGCCCGCGCCGACATCAACGAGCTCACGATGCCGGTGCCGGCGCTGGTCTGCGAGCTGTTGCTGGACCGCGGCGCCCCGATCCCGGACAAGCTCAAGACGGCCTGCGACACGCTCGCGCCCGTCCTCGACGGGGTCGTGCCGCTGCCCAGCGCCGCCGACGTGATCACGGCGCTGCAGAGCGGGCAGCCCCCGCCCGTGCCGGGCCTCGCGCTGCCCACGGAACCGGCACCGTCCGGCGGCCCGCAGGGCCCGCTGCCGCTGCCGGGTCTGCCCGGGGCGCCGGCGCCGGAGGGGGAGCGGGCCGAGCCCTCCGGGGAGGCGACGCCGACCCCGACCGGCCGGGCCGAGCGGGAGTCGGACGACGACACCGCCACGCCCACGCCGTCCCGCACCTCGGACGAGGACGACGAGAAGAACGAGGACGACGAGGAACGGCGGGGCGGCTGGCCCGGTCTGTTCGGAGGTGGGCGGTGATGCGCAGGCTCGCCGCGGTGGCGACGGCCGCCACGCTCCTGCTCACCAGCGGGTGCGGGGTGCTGTCCGGCGGCCTGCGCGGGGTGGACCTGCCCGGTGGGGCCGAACTCGGTGACCACCCCTACCAGCTGACCATCGAGTTCACCGACGTCATCGATCTGGTGCCGCAGGCGCTGGTCAAGGTCGACGACGTGCCGGTGGGCCGGGTCGCCGACATCGGCGTGGGGCCGGACTGGACCGCCGAGGTCACCGTGCTGGTCAACGGCGACGTCGTGTTGCCGCCCGACGCAGGCGCCCGGGTACGCACCACGAGCCTGCTCGGCGAGAAGTTCGTCGAGCTGCTGGCCCCGCGTGACGCGAAGCCCGGCCGCATCGAAGACGGCGCCACCATCCCCCTGCTGCGCACGAGCCGGGCCGCCGAGGTGGAGGAGGTGCTCGGCGCGCTGTCGCTCCTGCTCAACGGTGGCGGCGTGGCCCAGATCCGCACGATCGCCAAAGAGCTGAACGAGGCGCTCACGGGCAACGAGCCGGAGATCCGCGCGCTCCTGGACGACCTGAACGCGCTCGTCGGCGCGCTCGACGACCACAAGTCGGAGATCACCCGGGCCATCGACGAGGTCAACCGGCTCGCCGGCACGCTGCGCGACCGCAGGGGGCAGATCGAGACCGCGCTCTCCGACCTGTCGCCCGGGCTGCGGGAGCTGGAGGACCAGCGGGGCAAGCTCGTCGACATGCTGCAGGCCCTCGACCGGCTCTCGGGCGTGGCCACCGACGTGGTCAACCGCAGCCACGACGACGTCGTCGCCGACCTCGAGCTGCTGCGGCCGGTGCTGTCCGAGCTCGTCGAGTCCGGCCCCGACCTCGTGAACTCGCTGAGCCTGCTGCCCACCTTCCCGTTCAGCGACGGCACGGTGGACGCGTTCGCGGGCGACTACTCCAACCTCTACGTCGAGCTCGACCTCGACCTGAGCAGCGTGCTGGAGAACCTGGCGCGCTCGGGGGAGCCGTTCCCCGGGCCCGACGGGCCGATCGGCATGCTGCCGCCGACGTCGCAGCTGCTGGGTCCGCTGCTCGGCCCGGAGGGGCCGTCGCTGCCGAACTTCCCGCTGCTGGGCCAGGACGACCTCCTGCCGCTGCCCGGCGAGGTCGAACCCACCCCGACCGCGGGCTCGCCGGAGCCGCCGGAGGACGACGAGGACGCCGAGCCCACCCGGCGCGGCGGCCTGCTGGGCGGCCTGTTCGGAGGCGGTGACCGATGATCACGCGGATCGTGCGGCTGCAGCTGGTGGCGTTCCTGCTGATCACCGTCGCGGGCGTCGGCTACGCCGGGTTCCGCTACGCGGGCTTCGGTGACCTGTTCGGTTCCACGACCTACCCGGTGCGGGTGCAGCTCGCGCAGTCCGGGGGGATCTTCACCGGCGCGGACGTGACGTACCGGGGGGTGAGCGTCGGCCGGGTCGGCCCCCTGACGATCACCCCGGACGGCGTCGAGGCCCAGCTCGACATCGAGCGCGGTGCCCCGGCGATCCCGCGCGACGTCGACGCGGCGGTGCACAACCTGTCCGCGATCGGCGAGCAGTACGTGGACCTGCGGCCCGCGAGCGACGGCGGCCCGTACCTCGAGGCGGGATCGGTGATCCCGGTGGAGCGCACGAGCACACCCGTGCCGGTCGAGCAGCTCGTGGTGAGCCTCGACGACTTCGTCCGGTCGGTGCCGCTGGACTCGCTGCGCACCGTGGTGGACGAGCTCGGCGTCGCCTTCTCCAACACCGCGCTGCCGCTGCAGAAGCTGCTCGACACCACGAACGCGTTCACCGGGGACGCCGTGGACACCCTGCCGGAGACCGTGCGCCTCATCGAGGACGGCCGCACCGTGCTCACCACGCAGAACGAGGTGGCCGGCTCGTTCCGCAGCTTCAGCGAGGACCTCGCGCTGCTGGCCGACCAGCTGGCCGAGTCCGACCCGGACCTGCGCCGCCTCATGCACACCGGACCCGAGGCCTCCACCCAGATCCGGGGGCTGCTGCGGGAGAGCGGCAGCGGGCTCGGCGAGCTCGTGGCCGACCTGCTCACGATCTCCCGGGTGGCCGAGCCGCGCCAGGCGGCGCTGCGCCAGATCCTCGTGACCTACCCCGCCGTCACCACCACGACCTACACGGTGGTGCCCGGCGACGGCACCGCGCACCTCGGGCTGGTGCTCAGCAACCTGTTCGACCCGCCGCCGTGCACCCGCGGGTACGAGGGCACCGAGCGGCGTCCCGGCAGCGAGGTGTCCGACATCCCGTTCAACCGCAAGGCGTACTGCGCGGAGCCGCCGGGCAGCCCGATCGACGTCCGCGGCGCCCAGAACGTCCCGCGCGCGAAGACCCCGAAGCCCGCCGCCGATGCCCCGTCCGGCACGCCGCGCGGCGGGCTGCCCGCGGGGGCCGCGCCGGTCATCCCCGACCGGGTGGGATCGTTGCCGCCGCTGAGCACGCTCACGCAGATCCTCGACTGACGCTGGACCACCGCGCCGACCCGACCCCCGACGGAGAGCCGCATGACAGTCCTCGAGAAGCCCACCACGCGACAGAAGGACCCGGATCCCGCGCCGTCGACGCGTCGCTTCGAGATCACCCCCGTCCGCGCCCTCGCCGCGCTCGTGGCGCTCACCGCGCTCGCGGCGCTGTTCTTCGGCGGGCGGTGGGCGCTCGCCGCGGGCGACGAGGGGCTGGAGCTGGCCGCCGCGCGCGAGGCCGTGCTGGTCGACGCCCGGCAGGCCGCGATCAACCTCACCACCCTCGACCACCAGGACGTCGCCCGCGGGCTGGACCTGTGGGAGCAGAGCTCCACCGGCACGCTGCTCGACGAGTTCCGCGCCAACCGGGCCGAGTACGAGCAGGTCGTGACGCAGGCCAGGCGGGCCACCACGGCCACCGTGCCGGACGCAGGCGTCGCCGAGCTCGACCTGCGCGCCGGCACCGCCCGGGTGCTGGTGGCCGTCGACGTCGAGGTGCGCCCCGAGGGGCAGTCCCCTGTGGTCACCCGCCAGCGGCTCGAGCTGGAGATGACCCGCACCGACCAGGGCTGGAAGGCGAGCCGGCTGGCCCCGGTCCGCACGCCGAGCTGACAGGAGCACGCGCATGCCACCTCGTCCCCGCTCCCCGCGCCCCCGCCCGAACCCGGCCCGCCGTCCCCGCGTCGCCGGGCTGACGCCCACCGTTCCCCGCCCGGCCGAGCGCGCCGAGGACCCGGCCACCGCCCCCGAAGCCGCGGCGCCCGCCCCGGAGGACCAGGGCGAGCGCGCCCGTCCGAAGCCGCGGCCCAAGCGCGTCCGGCCACCCCGCGACGCCGAAGCGGCCGCAGAAAAGACCGCGGGGGAAACCCCGGACCGCACGGAGCGGATGCCGGTCGTCGACGCGGAGGAGCCCGCTGAGCCCGCGGGCAAGCCCCGCCGCAAGCCTGCCGCCGTGCGGGAGCGGCCCCGGCCCGCCGAGACCGCCGGACCGGCGGAGGACGACGACACCGAGGCCCCCGAGTCCGGCGAGACCGCCGAGGCCGATGAGACCGCCGGCCGCGCCGCGCGGGTGGGCGAGGTGCTGCGCCGCCACGCCGTGCCGCTGCTCGCGGTGGCGGCGGTCGTGCTCGCCACCGTGGCCGTGGTCGCCGGCATCCAGGACGCGCGGTTGCGCGGCACCCCGGCGGCCGCCAACACCGCGCTCGTCGACGTCGGCGCCACGGCCGAGGTGGCGGGGCAGCTGTCCGACGCCGTCGAGGCCGTGTACTCGTTCGACTTCGCGCGGCTCGACGAGAACGAGCGGGCCGCGCGCGACGTGATCACCCCGGAGTTCGCGGCCGACTTCGACCGCCTCTTCGGCGAGGTGCGGGCCCGGGCCCCGCAGCAGCAGGCCGTCGTGTCCGCCACGGTCACCCACACCGCCGTCAAGGAGATCACCGGCGACCGGGCCGTCATGGTGGCGTTCGTCGACCAGCAGGCCACCCGCGCCGCACCCGACGCCGAGTCGCAGCAGCTGGCCGCGGCCGGCCGGCTCACGGTGACCGGCGAGCGGGTGGACGGGCGCTGGAGGATCGCCGCCGTCACGCCGCTCTGACCCCGTCCCGCAGGTCGCGGGACGGGGTCGCGTATCCTGGTCAGCGGTTCCACCGAAGACCGCAGGTCTGTGCCCCGCTGAGCGATCAGCAGAGCACACGAAGGCCCCGCATCCGCGGGCGGCCCGCGCAGGAGGACGAGGTCATCGCGGGGTGCGCAGTCGTGCGTGCCCCCGTCACGCCCCGTGCGCTCCTGCGCCGGGGCGTTCGTCGTTTCCGGAGTCGTCGGTGGGTGCGAACCGCAGTTGTCCACACCGACCACGACGAGAGGAGGCGAGGATGGCCCGACCCGACAAGGTCGCGGCGGTCGAGGAGATCGCCGAGAAGTTCCGGGGCGCGTCCGCCTCGGTGGTCACCGAGTACCGCGGCCTGACGATGTCGCAGCTCACCACGCTGCGCCGGTCGCTCGGCGACGGTGCGACGTACCGCATCGCCAAGAACACGCTGGTCAAGCGCGCCGCCGAGGACGCGGGCGTCAACGGCCTCGAGGATCTGCTCGTCGGCCCCACGGCGATCACATTCATCACCGGCGAGCCCGTCGACGCAGCCAAGGCGCTGCGCGACTTCGCCAAGGCCAACCAGGGCCTGGTGATCAAGGGTGGCTTCATGGACGGTCGCCCGTTGACCGTCGCCGAGGTCAACCAGCTCGCCGACCTGGAGTCCCGCGAGGTCCTGCTGTCGAAGCTGGCAGGCGCGATGAAGGGGACCATGGCGAAGGCCGCGGGCCTGTTCGCCGCTCCCGCCTCGCAGGTGGCCCGCCTGGCCCAGGCGCTGGCCGACAAGCGTGCCGAGGAGGAGGGCGGCTCGGCCGCCCCCGCCACCGAGGCCTGATCCCACCCCCAAGCTCAGCAACACCCAGAGAGGCACCACCATGGCGAAGCTGTCCACCGACGAGCTGCTCGAGGCCTTCAAGGACCTCACCCTCATCGAGCTGTCGGAGTTCGTGAAGAAGTTCGAGGAGACCTTCGACGTCACCGCGGCCGCCCCGGTCGCCGTCGCCGCCGCGGGTGCGCCCGCCGCCGGTGGCGACGCCGCCCCGGCCGCCGAGGAGAAGGACGAGTTCAACGTCGTCCTCGACGCGGCGGGCGACAAGAAGATCCAGGTCATCAAGGTCGTCCGCGAGCTCGTCTCGGGCCTGGGCCTGAAGGAGGCCAAGGACCTCGTCGAGAGCGCCCCGAAGCCGATCCTCGAGGGCGTGGCCAAGGACGCGGCCGACGCCGCCAAGGCCAAGCTCGAGGAGGCCGGCGCCAAGGTCAGCCTGAGCTGATCTCGCGCCAAGCGCACCGTACGAACGGCACCTTCGTCCGATAGACCGGTACGAAGGTGCCGTTCGTACGTTCGGGGTCAGCCCCGAGCGCGCAGCTCCCGCCGCAGCAGCTTCCCGGTGACGGTCTTCGGGATCTCGTCCAGGAACTCCACGTGCCGCGGGTACTTGTACGCCGCCATCCGCTCCTTGCAGAACGCGATCAGCTCGGCCTCGTCGGCGCTGCGGCCGGGCCGGAGGCTGACGTAGGCCTTCACCGTCTCCCCGCGGTACTCGTCGGGCACCCCGACCACCGCGGCCTCGCGCACCGCCTCGTGCTCGTAGAGCACGTCCTCCACCTCGCGGGGCCACACCTTGTACCCGCCCGCGTTGATCTGGTCCTTCTTCCGGTCGACGATGTAGAACCAGCCGTCGGCGTCCATGTAGCCCACGTCGCCGGTGTGCAGCGCCCCTCCGGGCAGGGCCCGCTCGGTCTCCTCGGGCTTGTTCCAGTAGCCGGAGACCACCTGCGGCCCGCTGGTGACGATCTCGCCGATCTCGCCGGGCGGGAGCTCCTCGCCGTCGTCGCCGACGATGCGCACGACCGTGTTGTAGACGGGCACGCCCACCGAGAGCGCCCCGGACGCGTCGTCGACCGGTGCCTCGGCGCCCGCCGGCACGCCGTGCGACGGCGACGTGGTCTCGGTGAGCCCGTAGATGTTGTGGATGTACTGCCCGAACGCCGCCGAGAACGCCTTCACCGTGGACGGCGGGATCGGGGCGCCACCGGACCAGATCTTGGTGAGCGAGGCGAGGGCGTCGCGCTCGGCGTTCGGTGCGTTCATCAGGGCGATGAACACGGTGATGGACCCCACCGTGAACGTCGGGCGCTCCTCCCGGACGACGTCGATCGCGAGCGAGGGCTCGAACCGGTGGAACAGCACGAGCGGCGCCCCGAGCAGCAACGCGGTGGTGACGCCCGCGATGAGCCCGGTGATGTGGAACAACGGCGCCACCCCGAGCACGACGTCGTCGGGGGTGAGGTTGCACCACGCGCGGTAGACCTGGCTGTTGAACACGACGTTCCGGTGCGTGTTCATGGCGCCCTTGGGCGGGCCGGTGGTGCCGGAGGTGTACGTGAGGCAGGCGACGTCGTCGGGGCCGAGCGACACGGGCGGCGGGCTCTGACCGCGGAACCGGGCCGTCAGGTCGGTCATGTCGACCGTGCCGGGGACGTCGATGCGTTCCGACCCGCCGAACGCCCGCGGGTCGTCGCGGCCCTGGTGGTCCAGCTCGGACGTCGTGATCACCGTCTGCACCGCCGTGCGCCCGACCACGCCGGCCGCGACGTCGCGGTAGAGGCTCTGCAGGCAGACGAGCACCCGGGCGCCCGAGTCGGCGAGCAGGAGCTCCAGCTCCCGCTGCCGGTTCATCGGGTTGATCGGCACGACGACGCCGCCGGCCTTCCAGGTGCCGAGGAGCCCGATGACGAACTGCGGCACGTTCTGCAGGTACAGCGCCACCCGGTCGCCCGCCGCCAGCCCGGAGTCGAGGAGGCCTGCGGCGAATGCGTCGGAGAGCTCGTCCAGCTCGCGCAGCGTGATCCGGCCGTCGAAGTACCGCACGGCGTCGCCGTCCGGCTTGCGCGCCACGGCCGCCCGGAACATCGACACCGCGTCGGTGTGCTCGAGCTCCAGGTCGTGCGGTTGCCCCGCGTCGTAGCGCGCCAGCCACGGCCGTTCGTCGTACGTCGTCGTGGACACCATGTGCCTCCCAGGCTCGGCCCGGTGGACGATCGTCAGCCGGGCCGTGAGACGGTGTCAAGGTGAGCGGTGCGGGACCTGACCGCCCGGGTCGGTGGCCTCGAAGGTGACGTCGGCGACACGGTGGCGACACGGTCCGGCGACGGGCCGATGACGTCCGGGTGCGGCCGGCCCCGCCGGTTGTGCCCGTTCGGCGGTCGCCCGAACGGGGCGAAGGAGATCGACAAGCGGGCCCTCAGGGCCTGGAACAGCGGTTCCGTACCGTTCGTCCCACGAAAAGGACCACTTACCGGCGCGTAGAGTCTTGACGGGATGCGCTCGTCAAGTCACTCTTAGGTCTCGATGGTTGTCTCGGCGACCTGTCTCGACAGCGGCTGCATTTGCAGCTAGACTGCCTCTTTGCGCTGCCCTCGTCCAGCTGCGCGCGCGCTCAGAGGAGTCCTCCCGCTCCAGGGTGTCCCTTCCGGGCTCACGCGCGTTCTGCGATGGCCGTGCCATGACAACAGACGGCGTGTGTCGGACCCCTGCGCTCCGACTGCCCGTTCGACCCGGACCTCCCGCCCGGGGCGGACGAGCAGACGGTATCGCGCGGAGCCGATGCCCGCCAGAACGAGAGCGCAGTTCTCGGAAGGACGCATCTTGGCTTCGTCCCGCGCCACCAGCCCCCTCGCGACCCCCGCGCCCGCTGCCGTCTCGGCCAACCCGAACTTCCCCGGTGCGCCCACCCGGGTCACCTTCGCGAAGATCCGTGAGCCGCTCGAGGTGCCTGATCTCCTCGACGTGCAGATCCAGTCGTTCCAGTGGCTCGTCGGTGACGAGGCCTGGTTCCAGCGTCGCATCGACGCTGGCGACGAGAACCCGGTCGGAGGGCTCGAGGAGATCCTGAAGGAGATCTCCCCGATCGAGGACTTCTCCGGCTCGATGTCCCTGTCGTTCTCGGACCCCCGCTTCGACGAGGTCAAGGCCTCCGAGGAGGAGTGCCGCGACAAGGACATGACCTACGCGGCCCCGCTGTTCGTCACGGCGGAGTTCACCAACAACACCACCGGCGAGATCAAGAGCCAGACGGTGTTCATGGGTGACTTCCCGGTGATGACGAGCAAGGGCACGTTCATCATCAACGGCACCGAGCGTGTCGTCGTGTCGCAGCTCGTCCGGTCCCCGGGCGTCTACTTCGACCACACGATCGACAAGGCCACCGAGAAGGACGTCTACTCGGTCAAGATCATCCCGAGCCGGGGTGCGTGGCTGGAGTTCGACGTCGACAAGCGCGACACCGTCGGTGTCCGCATCGACCGCAAGCGCCGCCAGCCGGTCACCGTGCTGCTCAAGGCGCTGGGGTGGACCGCCGAGCAGATCCGCGAGCGCTTCGGGTTCTCCGAGACGATCCTCGCCACCCTCGAGAAGGACCACACCGCTGGTCAGGACGAGGCGCTGCTCGACATCTACCGCAAGCTGCGCCCGGGCGAGCCGCCCACGCGTGAGAGCGCGCAGACGCTGCTCGAGAACCTGTTCTTCAAGGACAAGCGCTACGACCTGGCCAAGGTCGGCCGGTACAAGGCCAACAAGAAGCTGGGCCTGTCGATCGACAACTCGGTGGGCACGCTCACCGAGGAGGACATCGCCACCACCATCGAGTACCTCGTCCGCCTGCACGCGGGCGAGACCACGATGACGGTGGGCGCCGACGCCGAGGGCAACGGCGGCACCGAGGTCCCGGTCGAGGTCGACGACATCGACCACTTCGGCAACCGGCGCATCCGCACGGTCGGCGAGCTCATCCAGAACCAGGTCCGCGTCGGCCTGTCCCGGATGGAGCGCGTCGTCCGCGAGCGGATGACCACGCAGGACGTCGAGGCCATCACGCCGCAGACCCTGATCAACATCCGCCCGGTCGTGGCGGCGATCAAGGAGTTCTTCGGCACCTCGCAGCTGTCGCAGTTCATGGACCAGCACAACCCGCTGGCCGGACTCACGCACAAGCGGCGCCTCAACGCGCTCGGCCCGGGTGGTCTGTCCCGGGAGCGGGCCGGCATGGAGGTGCGCGACGTGCACCCCAGCCACTACGGCCGCATGTGCCCCATCGAGACCCCTGAGGGTCCGAACATCGGCCTGATCGGGTCGCTGTCCACGTACGCGCAGGTCAACCCGTTCGGGTTCATCCAGACGCCGTACCGGAAGGTCGAGAACGGCCGGGTCACCGACCAGATCGACTACCTCACGGCCGACGAGGAGGACCGCTTCGTCGTCGCGCAGGCCAACGCGCCCCTCGACGACGACGGCAACTTCCTGGAGGACCGCGTCCTCGTCCGCCGCAAGGGCGGCGAGCTGGACTACATCTCCCCGGCCACCGTCGACTACATCGACGTCTCGCCGCGGCAGATGGTGTCGGTGGGCTCCGCGCTCATCCCGTTCCTCGAGCACGACGACGCCAACCGCGCGCTGATGGGCGCCAACATGCAGCGCCAGGCCGTGCCGCTGCTGCGCAGCGAGGCCCCGCTCGTGGGCACCGGCATGGAGCTGCGCGCCGCCGTCGACGCCGGTGACGTGCTGGTGGCCGACAAGGCGGGTGTGGTCGAGGAGCTGTGCGCCGACTACATCACGGTGATGGCCGACGACGGCACGCGC
The DNA here is from genome assembly GCF_042657305.1 of Pseudonocardia zijingensis. Taxonomy (NCBI): domain Bacteria; kingdom Bacillati; phylum Actinomycetota; class Actinomycetes; order Pseudonocardiales; family Pseudonocardiaceae; genus Pseudonocardia; species Pseudonocardia zijingensis. The sequence goes on from NZ_JBHSKO010000001.1 coordinate 309,535, forward strand.
ACCACGTACCGGCTGAACAAGTTCCGCCGGTCCAACCAGGGCACGTGCAACAACCAGAAGCCGATCGTCGACGAGGGTCAGCGCGTCGAGGCCGGCCAGGTCATCGCCGACGGGCCGTGCACCGAGGACGGCGAGATGGCCCTCGGCAAGAACCTGCTCGTGGCGATCATGCCGTGGGAGGGCCACAACTACGAGGACGCGATCATCCTCTCGCAGCGCCTGGTGCAGGACGACGTGCTCACGTCGATCCACATCGAGGAGCACGAGATCGACGCCCGCGACACCAAGCTGGGCGCCGAGGAGATCACCCGGGACATCCCGAACGTGTCCGAGGAGGTCCTCGCCGACCTCGACGAGCGCGGCATCATCCGCATCGGTGCCGAGGTGCAGCCGGGCGACATCCTGGTCGGCAAGGTCACGCCGAAGGGCGAGACCGAGCTCACCCCGGAGGAGCGCCTGCTGCGCGCCATCTTCGGCGAGAAGGCGCGCGAGGTGCGCGACACCTCGCTCAAGGTGCCGCACGGTGAGAACGGCAAGGTCATCGGCATCCGCGTCTTCTCCCGCGACGACGAGGACGAGCTGGCGCCCGGCGTCAACGAGCTGGTCCGCGTGTACGTGGCGCAGAAGCGCAAGATCCAGGACGGCGACAAGCTCGCCGGCCGCCACGGCAACAAGGGCGTGATCGGCAAGATCCTGCCCGCCGAGGACATGCCGTTCCTCCCGGACGGCACGCCGGTCGACATCATCCTCAACACCCACGGTGTGCCGCGTCGTATGAACATCGGCCAGATCCTGGAGACCCACCTCGGGTGGATCGCCAAGTCCGGCTGGGACATCGAGGGCAACCCCGACTGGGCGTCGAAGATGCCGGAGGAGCTCCACTCGGTGCCCCCGGGCACGCGCACCGCCACGCCGGTCTTCGACGGCGCGCGCGAGCACGAGATCACCGGTCTGCTCGGGTCCACGCGGCCCAACCGCGACGGCGAGCGCATGGTCGGCCCCGACGGCAAGGCCACGCTGTTCGACGGGCGTTCGGGCGAGCCGTACCCGTTCCCGGTGGCCGTCGGCTACATGTACATCCTGAAGCTGGCGCACCTGGTGGACGACAAGATCCACGCACGGTCCACCGGCCCCTACTCGATGATCACGCAGCAGCCGCTGGGCGGTAAGGCGCAGTTCGGTGGCCAGCGGTTCGGCGAGATGGAGTGCTGGGCCATGCAGGCCTACGGCGCCGCGTACACCCTGCAGGAGCTGCTCACCATCAAGTCCGACGACGTGGTGGGCCGCGTGAAGGTGTACGAGGCCATCGTCAAGGGCGAGAACATCCCGGAGCCGGGCATCCCGGAGTCGTTCAAGGTGCTCCTCAAGGAGCTCCAGTCGCTGTGCCTGAACGTCGAGGTGCTCTCCAGCGACGGTGCGGCGATCGAGATGCGCGACAGCGACGACGAGGACCTCGAGCGGGCCGCGGCGAACCTGGGCATCAACCTGTCCAGCCGGCCGGGTTCCGACTCGGCGACGCTCGACGACGTCGTCAACTGATCCGCCCAGAGCCGAGACAACGAGAAGGACACATCTTGCTCGACGTCAACTTCTTCGACGAGCTTCGCATCGGCCTGGCCACCGCCGAGGACATCCGCCAGTGGTCGCACGGCGAGGTGAAGAAGCCGGAGACCATCAACTACCGCACCCTCAAGCCGGAGAAGGACGGGCTCTTCTGCGAGAAGATCTTCGGTCCCACCCGCGACTGGGAGTGCTACTGCGGCAAGTACAAGCGCGTCCGGTTCAAGGGCATCATCTGTGAGCGCTGTGGCGTGGAGGTCACCCGCGCCAAGGTGCGGCGCGAGCGGATGGGCCACATCGAGCTGGCCGCCCCGGTCACGCACATCTGGTACTTCAAGGGCGTCCCGAGCCGGCTGGGCTACCTGCTCGACCTGGCTCCCAAGGACCTCGAGAAGATCATTTACTTCGCGGCGTACGTGATCACCTCGGTGAACACGGAGCTGCGCCACAACGACCTGTCCACGCTCGAGAACGAGATGAGCGTGGAGCGCAAGCGGGTCGAGCAGCGCCGTGACGCCGACCTGGAGGCCCGGGCCCAGAAGCTCGAGGCCGACCTGGCCGAGCTGGAGGCGGAGGGCGCCAAGAGCGACGTCCGCCGCAAGGTCAAGGAGGGTGGCGAGCGTGAGATGCGCCAGCTCCGCGACCGCGCCCAGCGCGAGCTGGACCGGCTCGACGAGATCTGGACCACGTTCACCAAGCTCGACACCCAGCAGCTGATCGCCGACGAGGGGCTCTACCGCGAGCTCTACGACCGCTACGGCGACTACTTCACCGGGGCGATGGGCGCCGAGGCGATCCAGACCCTGCTGCAGAACTTCGACATCGAGGCCGAGGCCGAGAACCTGCGGGAGACCATCCGCAGCGGCAAGGGGCAGAAGAAGCTCCGCGCGCTGAAGCGGCTCAAGGTCGTCGCGGCGTTCCAGTCCACGGGCAACAGCCCGATGGGCATGGTGCTCGACTGCGTGCCGGTCATCCCGCCGGACCTGCGCCCCATGGTGCAGCTCGACGGTGGCCGGTTCGCCACCTCCGACCTCAACGACCTGTACCGCCGGGTCATCAACCGCAACAACCGCCTCAAGAGGCTGATCGACCTCGGCGCGCCCGAGATCATCGTCAACAACGAGAAGCGGATGCTGCAGGAGGCCGTCGACGCGCTGTTCGACAACGGCCGCCGCGGCCGGCCGGTCACGGGTCCGGGCAACCGCCCGTTGAAGTCGCTGTCCGACCTGCTCAAGGGCAAGCAGGGCCGGTTCCGCCAGAACCTGCTCGGCAAGCGCGTCGACTACTCGGGCCGTTCGGTCATCGTGGTCGGCCCGCAGCTCAAGCTGCACCAGTGCGGCCTGCCCAAGGGCATGGCTCTGGAGCTGTTCAAGCCGTTCGTCATGAAGCGGCTGGTCGACCTCAACCACGCGCAGAACATCAAGTCCGCGAAGCGCATGGTCGAGCGTGGCCGCTCGCAGGTGTGGGACGTGCTCGAGGAGGTCATCTCCGAGCACCCGGTGCTGCTCAACCGCGCACCCACCCTGCACCGCCTCGGCATCCAGGCCTTCGAGCCGCAGCTGGTGGAGGGCAAGGCCATCCAGCTGCACCCGCTGGTCTGCGAGGCGTTCAACGCCGACTTCGACGGCGACCAGATGGCGGTGCACCTGCCGCTGTCGGCCGAGGCGCAGTCCGAGGCCCGGGTGCTGATGCTCTCGAGCAACAACATCCTGTCGCCCGCGTCGGGCCGTCCGCTGGCCATGCCCCGTCTGGACATGGTCACCGGGCTGTTCCACCTGTCCCGGCAGCGCGACGACGGTGAGGGCGCGGGCCACGTGTTCTCCTCGCCCGCCGAGGCGATCATGGCCTACGACCGCAAGGCGCTGCACCTGCAGGCACCGATCAAGATCCGGCTCACCGATGTGGTGCCGCCCGCCGACGTCGCCGCCTCCCTGGAGGCCGAGGGCTGGCAGCCCGGCGACCCGTGGCTCGCGGAGACCACCCTCGGGCGGGTCATGTTCAACGAGCTGCTGCCGGCGGACTACCCGTTCGTCAACGAGCCGCTGCCCAAGAAGCGCCAGGCCACGATCATCAACGACCTGGCCGAGCGGTACTCGATGACGGAGGTCGCGCAGGTCCTCGACCGCCTCAAGGAGGCCGGTTTCTACTGGGCCACGCGCTCCGGCGTCACCCTCGCCATCTCCGACGTCGTCGTGCCTCCGAACAAGCAGGAGATCCTCGACGGCTACGAGGCCAAGGCCGACCAGATCAACAAGCGCTACCAGCGCGGTGCCCTGTCGCACCAGGAGCGCAACGACGAGATGGTCAAGATCTGGACCCAGGCCACCGAAGAGGTGGCCAAGGCCATGGAGGAGAACTTCCCGGAGAACAACCCGATCCCGACGATCGTGCAGTCGGGCGCGGCGGGCAACATGACCCAGGTCCGGCAGCTCGCCGGTATGCGTGGTCTGGTGGCCAACCCGAAGGGCGAGTACATCCCCCGGCCGATCAAGTCCAACTTCCGCGAGGGCCTGTCGGTGGGTGAGTACTTCATCTCCACCCACGGCACCCGGAAGGGTCTGGCCGACACCGCGCTGCGCACCGCCGACTCGGGTTACCTCACCCGTCGTCTGGTGGACGTGTCGCAGGACGTCATCGTCCGCGAGGTCGACTGCGGCACCGAGCGCAGCATCACGATGCCGGTCACCGAGGAGCTGTCGGACGGGCGGCTCATCCCGCACCGCTACCTGCGCACCTCGGTGTACGCCCGTTCGTCCGCCGAGGACGTCACGGGGCCCGACGGCCAGATCATCGTCCGGCGTGGCGACGACCTGGGCGACCCGGCGCTCGACGCGCTGGTCGCGGCGGGCGTGCGGCAGATCAAGGTGCGCAGCGCGCTCACCTGCGCGTCGGCCACCGGGATCTGCGGCATGTGCTACGGCCGCTCGATGGCCACCGGCAAGCTGGTGGACGTCGGCGAGGCCGTCGGCATCGTGGCCGCGCAGTCCATCGGTGAGCCCGGCACGCAGCTGACGATGCGTACGTTCCACCAGGGCGGCGTCGCCGGTGACGACATCACCACCGGTCTGCCCCGCGTCACGGAGCTGTTCGAGGCCCGCGTGCCGAAGGGCAAGGCGCCGATCGCCGACGTCGACGGCCGGATCTCCATCGAGGACGGCGATCGCTTCTGGAAGATCACCCTCACCCCGGACGACGGCGGCGAGGAGATCGTCTACGAGAAGCTGTCGAAGCGGCAGTGGCTGGCGATGACCGTCGTCGACGGCGTCGAGCGGCCGCTGGCCGACGGCGACCACGTGCACGTGGGCCAGCTGCTCCTCGAGGGCACGGCCGACCCGCACGAGGTGCTGCGCGTCATGGGCCCGCGCGAGGTGCAGCTGCACCTGGTGCGTGAGGTGCAGAAGGTGTACCGCACGCAGAGCGTGGACATCCACGACAAGCACATCGAGGTCATCGTCCGGCAGATGCTCCGCAGGGTCACGATCATCGACTCGGGCTCGACGGAGTTCCTGCCGGGTGCGCTGGCCGAGCGCGCCGAGTTCGAGGCCGCCAACCGCCAGGCGGTGGCCGAGGGCGGCGAGCCCGCGTCGGGCCGCCCGGTGCTGATGGGGATCACCAAGGCCTCGCTGGCCACGGAGTCGTGGCTGTCCGCGGCTTCGTTCCAGGAGACCACGAAGATCCTCACCGATGCCGCGATCAACGGAAAGCGCGACAAGCTCGTCGGGCTCAAGGAGAACGTGATCATCGGCAAGCTGATCCCCGCCGGTACCGGCATCAACCGGTACCGCAACATCCAGGTCCAGCCCACGGAGGAGGCCCGCGCGGCCGCCTACGCGCTGCCGAGCTACGACGACGGCTACTACAGCCCCGACGTGTTCGGCACCGGCACCGGCGCTGCGGTGCCGCTGGACGACTACGACTTCGGGCGCGACTACCGGTAAGGCAGCCGCACCCCCGTGGCCAGGACGACGGTCCTGGCCACGGGGCCCCGACGTCGATGAACGGGGCCGGGCACCTCTCTCCCGTGGAGGTGACCGGCCCCGTTCGCATGTCCTGGTACGAACGGCACCCTCGTCCGATAGAGCGGTACGAACGTGCCGTTCGTACGAGGGTCACCCCGTCGGAACCGCAACGACGTCCGGACGGGGGCGGCGCGTCGCGCTGGCGTAGGTGCGCCGCAGCTCGTCCACGGCATCCCTCCGGTGCCGCAGGCCCGAGGGCAGCGTGTGCAGCACGACGATCCCCTCGGCCGTCATCGCCGACCGCCGCGCGAGCGTGCGCTCGTGGTCGGCGGGTGAGAGGTGGAATTCCCGGGAGTCGATCTCCCACGCCAGCCCGACATCGTCGAACCAGGCGTCCGGCATCGCGATGAAACGGCCGGTGCGGTCGTAGAGCCTCGCGTTCCACCACGGCGCGGGAAGTCCACTGCTCAGCGCGACCTCGCGGGCGTTCGCCTCGGCTGCCGACCGCACGCCGTCGCCGATCTCGGCGAGCACCTCCCGCGCCAGCCGGGCGCCCCGGCCGCTGCCCAGCTCGAGTTCGGCGTTCAGCTCCGCCGGGGAGCAACGTTCCCGCTGCACGACCTCGGCGAGCACCGCCCGCACCTCGTCGCGCACCACGAGCCGCCGGGCGGCGTCCAGCGCGGCGCGGGCGACCGGCGCGAGCGGCCACCGCCCCGGGACTGCCAGTGGCAGGTGGTGGGTGCGTTCGACGAGCGCGAGGCCGGCACCGCCGCGGCGTCGCCCGCCGGGGACCAGGACGTGGACCGGCCCGGCCGGTGCGGGCATGCGCTCCATCCCGTGTAGCTCCAGCGCGTCGAGCCCGGTGAGGACGGCGCGCGCGCCCGCGTGAAGCAGCGCCGCCCGGCGCCGGTCGGACCGCGTGACGGGTCCGTTCTCCAGCTTGACGACGCCGGGCGCGAGCCGCCGCCACGGGCCGCCCGGCCGGCACCGGTGCGCGATCGTGCTGCGGGTGAGCCCGAGGGCCACGAGGTGGTCGACCCGCACGACCGTGGCGCCGGCCAGTGCGGCGCCGAGCTCGTGTGGACGAGGGGAGGATCGCCGAGGCATGCCCCCGAGGGTGCGACGGAAGGGGGAGGCGAGGGGGTTGCCGGCGCGATCTGTGGATGGCGGAGCAGCGATGTGGACAACCCCCAGCGGTACGAGCGGCACCTTCGTCCGATAGAGCGGTACGGATGTGCCGTTCGTCCAGCGTGGGGAGGAATCAGCGGGCCCGCTCGTGCGTTGTGGATGTCGTGTCCTGCGTGGGGCAGGACGGGCGATGGGAGAGCCGTGGACGCACCACACCACGGGTGACCTGCCGGACGACCGCGTGGTGGGCCGCCGCGATCACCTGCGACGAGCGGGGGCTGGGAAGCGGCGAACGGGCGCGTCCCCTTGCGATGAGCGCGCCGGTGCGGCACTCTGCCGGTACCGACAGGCGCTGACCAGGACCCGTTTTGACCCCTCTTCGACGGGGCGGGTAACCTGTTGTCTTGCGCTCGGCCACGGTCGGGCCGATCTGCGTGCCCGGTGGTCGCCGGCCTCGGGGCGCGCGGGCCCTGGCCCCCGTGAGGTCCCAGATCTCAACGTTCGGTGCCCGGGTGGCAGTACGCCCGACCTCGGGGACACGCCCGACCTCGGGGGCCGGGCAGCCCGCAGCACCACAGCACGACGAAGCTCCAGAACCACCGACGGGAAGAAGCAGACGGTTCATGCCCACGATCCAGCAGCTGGTCCGCAAGGGCCGTCAGGACAAGGTCGGCAAGACCAAGACCGCAGCGCTCAAGGAGAGCCCGCAGCGGCGAGGGGTGTGCACGCGCGTGTACACCACCACGCCCAAGAAGCCGAACTCCGCGCTGCGCAAGGTCGCGCGCGTGCGGCTCTCCAGCGACATGGAGGTCACGGCCTACATCCCGGGTGAGGGGCACAACCTTCAGGAGCACTCGATCGTGCTCGTCCGTGGTGGCCGCGTGAAGGACCTGCCGGGCGTCCGCTACAAGATCATCCGCGGTTCGCTGGACACCCAGGGTGTCCGCAACCGCAAGCAGTCCCGCAGCAAGTACGGCGCGAAGAAGGAGAAGAGCTGATGCCGCGCAAGGGTGCGGCGCCGAAGCGCCCACTGGTCTCGGACCCGGTCTACGGTTCGCCGCTGGTCACCCAGCTGGTGAACAAGGTCCTCAAGGACGGCAAGCGGTCGCTCGCCGAGCGCATCGTGTACGCCGCGCTCGAGGGCACCCGGGACAAGACCGGTACCGACCCGGTCGTCACGCTCAAGCGCGCCATGGACAACGTGAAGCCGGCTCTCGAGGTCAAGAGCCGCCGCGTCGGTGGTGCCACGTACCAGGTGCCGGTCGAGGTTCGCGCCTCCCGGCAGACCACCCTCGCGCTGCGCTGGCTGGTGTCGTACGCCGGTCAGCGCCGCGAGAAGACGATGGTCGACCGCCTGATGAACGAGCTGCTCGACGCGAGCAACGGACTGGGCGCCAGCGTGAAGCGGCGCGAGGACATGCACAAGATGGCGGAGTCCAACAAGGCCTTCGCCCACTACCGCTGGTGACGGGCCGATCGTCCGCGCCAATCCGAGGGAGAATCTGAAGTGGCACGGGACGTGCTGACGGACCTGGGCAAGGTCCGCAACATCGGCATCATGGCGCACATCGACGCCGGCAAGACCACCACCACCGAGCGGATCCTGTTCTACACCGGGATCAACTACAAGATCGGTGAGGTGCACGACGGCGCCGCCACCATGGACTGGATGGAGGAGGAGCAGAAGCGCGGCATCACGATCACGTCGGCCGCCACCACCTGCTTCTGGAAAGACCACCAGATCAACCTGATCGACACCCCGGGGCACGTCGACTTCACCGTCGAGGTGGAGCGCAACCTGCGGGTGCTCGACGGTGCCGTCGCCGTCTTCGACGGCAAGGAGGGCGTCGAGCCGCAGTCCGAGCAGGTCTGGCGGCAGGCCACCAAGTACGACGTCCCGCGCATCTGCTTCGTCAACAAGATGGACAAGCTGGGCGCGGACTTCTACTTCACCGTCGGCACGATCCAGGACCGCCTGGGTGCCAAGCCGCTCCCGATCCAGCTGCCCATCGGTGCCGAGAACGACTTCATCGGGGTCATCGACCTGGTCCAGATGCGCGCCCTCACGTGGCGCGGCGAGGTCCAGAAGGGCGAGGACTACGCGGTCGAGGAGATCCCGGCCGACCTGCAGGAGCGCGCCGAGGAGTACCGCACGGCGCTCGTGGAGGCCGTGGCCGAGACCGACGACGAGCTCATGGAGCTCTACCTCGGTGGCGAGGAGCTCTCGGTCGAGCAGATCAAGCACGGCATCCGGAAGATCGTGAACGACCGGATCGCCTACCCGGTGCTGTGCGGCTCGGCGTTCAAGAACAAGGGCGTGCAGCCCCTGCTCGACGCCGTTATCGACTACCTGCCGTCGCCGCTGGACCTCCCGCCGGTCGACGGCACGCTGCAGGACGGCGAGACGCCGGCCCAGCGCAAGCCGGAGAAGGACGAGCCCTTCTCGGCGCTCGCCTTCAAGATCGCTGCGCACCCGTTCTTCGGCAAGCTCACCTACATCCGGGTCTACTCGGGCCGGGTGGCTGCGGGCTCCCAGGTCATCAACGCGACCAAGGACCGCAAGGAGCGCATCGGGAAGATCTTCCAGATGCACGCCAACAAGGAGAACCCGGTCGATGAGGCCATGGTCGGCCACATCTACGCGGTGATCGGTCTCAAGGACACCACCACGGGCGACACGCTCAGCGACCCGCAGTCGCCGATCGTGCTCGAGTCGATGACGTTCCCGGAGCCGGTCATCCAGGTCGCGGTGGAGCCGAAGACCAAGGCCGACCAGGAGAAGCTCTCCACGGCGATCCAGAAGTTGGCCGAGGAGGACCCGACGTTCCAGGTCTCCCTCGACGACGAGACCGGGCAGACGATCCTCGCCGGCATGGGTGAGCTGCACCTCGAGGTGCTGGTCAACCGCATGAAGAGCGACTTCAAGGTCGAGGCCAACATCGGCAAGCCGCAGGTGGCCTACCGCGAGACGATCCGTCGCAAGGTCGACAAGTACGAGTACACGCACAAGAAGCAGACCGGTGGGTCGGGCCAGTTCGCGCGCGTCATCATCGCGCTCGAGCCGCTCGACACGTCGTCGAGCGACGGTGCGCTGTACGAGTTCGAGAACAAGGTCACCGGTGGCCGCATCCCGCGGGAGTACATCCCGTCGGTCGACGCCGGTGCCCAGGACGCCATGCAGTACGGCGTGCTCGCGGGCTACCCGCTGGTCGGCATCAAGCTGACGCTGCTGGACGGCCAGTACCACGAGGTCGACTCGTCCGAGATGGCGTTCAAGGTGGCCGGTTCGATGGCCCTCAAGGAGGCCGCGAAGAAGGCCGACCCGGCGCTGCTCGAGCCGATGATGGCCGTCGAGGTCACCACGCCCGAGGACTACATGGGCGATGTGATCGGCGACCTCAACTCCCGCCGCGGCCAGATCCAGGCCATGGAGGAGCGGGCGGGCACCCGCGTCGTCAAGGCGCTGGTCCCGCTCTCGGAGATGTTCGGCTACGTCGGCGACCTGCGGTCGCGGACCCAGGGCCGGGCGAACTACACGATGGTCTTCGACTCCTACGCGGAGGTCCCGACCAACGTGGCCAAGGAGATCATCGCTAAGGCCACGGGCGAGTAAGAGGCGCGTGCCGCGGGCGAGTAGCGTCCGCGGCCCGTACCACCCGAAACGACCTGCCGTCAGCACGGCGGAGAAGTCACCAGTCCAGGAGGATCCCCCAGTGGCGAAGGCGAAGTTCGAGCGGACCAAGCCGCACGTCAACATCGGCACGATCGGTCACATCGACCACGGCAAGACCACGCTGACGGCGGCCATCACCAAGGTCCTGCACGACAAGTACCCGAACCTCAACGAGGCTTCGGCGTTCGACATGATCGACAAGGCGCCCGAGGAGCGCCAGCGCGGTATCACGATCTCCATCGCGCACGTCGAGTACCAGACCGAGAAGCGGCACTACGCGCACGTCGACTGCCCCGGTCACGCCGACTACATCAAGAACATGATCACCGGTGCCGCCCAGATGGACGGCGCGATCCTGGTGGTCGCCGCGACCGACGGCCCGATGCCGCAGACGCGCGAGCACGTGCTGCTCGCCCGCCAGGTGGGTGTGCCCTACATCGTCGTGGCCCTGAACAAGGCCGACATGGTCGACGACGAGGAGATCCTCGAGCTCGTCGAGCTGGAGGTCCGTGAGCTCCTGTCCTCGCAGGAGTACCCGGGCGACGACCTGCCGATCGTCCGCGTCTCGGCGCTCAAGGCGCTCGAGGGCGACAAGGAGTGGGGCGACAAGCTGCTCGAGCTCATGGACGCCGTCGACGAGGCGATCCCGGAGCCGGAGCGCGACACCGAGAAGCCGTTCCTCATGCCCGTCGAGGACGTGTTCACCATCACCGGCCGCGGCACCGTGGTCACCGGCCGCGTCGAGCGCGGCATCGTGAAGGTGAACGAGGAGGTCGAGATCGTCGGCATCCGCGAGAAGTCGACCAAGACCACCGTCACCGGTGTCGAGATGTTCCGCAAGATCCTCGACGAGGGTCGTGCGGGCGAGAACGTCGGCCTGCTGCTCCGCGGTGTCAAGCGCGAGGACGTCGAGCGCGGCCAGGTCGTCGTGAAGCCGGGCTCGATCACCCCGCACACCGAGTTCGAGGGCCAGGTCTACATCCTGTCCAAGGACGAGGGCGGCCGGCACACGCCGTTCTTCAACAACTACCGCCCGCAGTTCTACTTCCGCACCACGGACGTGACGGGCGTCGTGACGCTGCCGCAGGGCACCGAGATGGTCATGCCCGGCGACAACACCTCCATGAGCGTTCAGCTGATCCAGCCGATCGCCATGGAGGAGGGCCTGCAGTTCGCCATCCGCGAGGGTGGCCGGACCGTCGGCGCCGGCCAGGTCACGAAGATCAACAAGTAGCACCCCCCGGTCGAGGGTGCCGCACTCGCGTGTGGCATCCTTGACGGGTTGCGCGTAGGGCTGCGGCGCGCCCGGACTCCTGAAGTCCGAGTGCGCCGCAGCCACGCCCAGCCCCTGAGCTAAAGCCATCCCCCCAGGGGAAGCCGATCGCCCGGGGACCGGTATGAGGTCAGGCAGCGACACGCCCGACCTCGTGGACCGGAGCAGCCACGAGTGAGACCGCCCAGGAACGATGAGGCTGCGCTCCTCGGGGCACGCACCCCGGATGCGTACGACAAGCGGCAGGAAGAGAAGGACGACCGACGACCATGGCGGGACAAAAGATCCGCATCAGGCTGAAGGCCTATGACCACGAGGCCATCGACGCCTCCGCGCGCAAGATCGTCGAGACGGTCACCCGCACGGGCGCTCGGGTCGTCGGGCCGGTGCCGCTGCCGACGGAGAAGAACGTGTACTGCGTCATCCGCTCGCCGCACAAGTACAAGGACTCGCGCGAGCACTTCGAGATGCGCACGCACAAGCGGCTGATCGACATCCTCGACCCGACGCCGAAGACGGTCGACGCGCTCATGCGCATCGACCTCCCGGCCAGCGTCGACGTCAACATCCAGTAGGGCTTGGACCGATGACCGAACGAAAGATCACCGGGATCCTGGGCACGAAGCTCGGGATGACCCAGGTCTTCGACGAGAACAACCGGGTGGTCCCGGTCACCGTGGTCCAGGCGGGCCCGAACGTGGTGACGCAGGTCCGCACGCCGGAGACCGACGGCTACACGGCGGTGCAGCTCGCCTACGGCGCGATCGACCCGCGCAAGGTGAACAAGCCGCGCACCGGCCACTTCGCCAAGGCGGGCACCACGCCGCGCAGGCACCTGGTCGAGCTGCGCACGGCCGACGCGGGCGAGTACACGGTGGGGCAGGAGATCACCGCCGAGGTGTTCGACGCCGGCGCCACCGTGGACGTCGTGGGCACCAGCAAGGGCAAGGGCACCGCGGGTGTGATGAAGCGCCACGGCTTCGGCGGCCTCGGGGCCAGCCACGGCACGCAGCGCAAGCACCGCTCGCCGGGCTCGATCGGCGGGTGCGCCACGCCGGGCCGCGTCTTCAAGGGCCTGCGGATGGCGGGGCGCATGGGCAACGTGCGCACCACCACCCAGAACCTCACGGTCCACCGGGTCGACTCCGACAACGGGCTGCTGCTCCTCAAGGGCGCCGTTCCCGGCCCGCGCGGTGGCCTCGTCCTGGTCAAGACCGCTGCGAAGGGTGGTGTGAAGTGAGCTCCGTCGACGTCCTGTCCCCCGAGGGCAAGAAGGGCGGCTCCGTCGAGCTGCCCGACCACGTCTTCGACGTCACGGCCAACGTGCCGCTGATGCACCAGGTCGTGGTGGCCCAGCAGGCGGCTGCCCGGCAGGGCACGCACGACACGAAGACCCGCGGCGAGGTGCGCGGCGGCGGCAAGAAGCCGTACCGCCAGAAGGGCACCGGCCGGGCCCGGCAGGGTTCGACCCGCGCTCCGCAGTTCGCGGGTGGTGGCGTCGTCCACGGCCCCACGCCGCGGGACTACACCCAGAAGACCCCGAAGAAGATGAAGGCGGCCGCGCTGCGCGGTGCGCTCTCGGACCGCGCCCGGGCGGGCCTGGTCCACGTCGTTTCCGGCGTGGTCACGGGCGACACCCCGTCCACCAAGGCCGCCCGCAAGGCGATCGAGGCCGTGGCGGGCGAGTCGCAGCGGGTGCTCGTGGTGCTCGGCCGCGACGACGAGACCAACTGGCTGTCGCTGCGCAACCTGCCCACGGTGCACCTGATCGCGCCCGACCAGCTCAACACGTACGACGTGCTGGTCAACGACGCGGTGGTGTTCACCCGCGAGGCGCTCGACGCCTTCCTCGCCGGCCCGATCGCCACGCCCACCCGCCGCTCGGTCAAGGCCGGTGCGCGGGAGAGCGAGGCCGCGGCGGTCGAGCAGGACGCCGAGGCCGGCCCGTACGGGCCGGAGAGCCACGCGCCGCTGGCCGACGGCTCCCAGCCGGAGGGCTTCCCGGTCAAGGGCAACGCCGACTCGATGCTCTACCACGTGCCGGGCAGCTCGTTCTACGCCCGCACCGAGGCCGAGGTCTGGTTCGCCTCCGCCGAGGCGGCCGAGGCGGCCGGGTTCTCCGCCCCGCCGTCGCAGCGCAAGGAGGCTGACAAGTGATCCCCGATCCGCGGGACATCCTGCTCGCGCCGGTGGTGTCGGAGAAGAGCTACGGGCTGCTCGAGGAGCGCCAGTACACCTTCGTCGTCGCCCCTGACGCGAACAAGACCGAGATCAAGATCGCCGTCGAGAAGGTGTTCGGGGTCAAGGTGCTCAGCGTCAACACGCTGAACCGCCCGGGCAAGCGCAAGCGCACCCGCACCGGCTACGGCAAGCGCAAGGACACCAAGCGCGCCATCGTCACGCTCTCCGAGGAGAGCCGGGCGATCGACGTGTTCGGCGGCCGGGCGAGCTGAGGGGCTGACGACACACATGGGCATCCGTAAGTACAAGCCGACGACCCCTGGTCGCCGAGGGTCGAGCGTCTCGGACTTCGCCGAGATCACGCGTTCGACGCCCGAGAAGTCGCTGATCCGCCCCTTGCACAGCAAGGGCGGCCGCAACGTGCACGGGCGGGTCACCACCCGGCACCAGGGCGGCGGCCACAAGCGCGCCTACCGCCTGATCGACTTCCGGCGCAACGACAAGGACGGCGTGCCGGCCAAGGTCGCTCACATCGAGTACGACCCGAACCGCACCAGCCGCATCGCGCTGCTGCACTACGCCGACGGCGAGAAGCGCTACATCCTCGCGCCGGCGAAGCTCAAGCAGGGCGACACCGTCGAGGCCGGCCCCCGGGCCGACATCAAGGTGGGCAACAACCTGCCGCTGCGCAACATCCCCACCGGCACGGTGGTGCACGCGATCGAGCTCCGCCCCGGTGGCGGCGCCAAGATCGCCCGCTCGGCGGGCTCGAGCGTGCAGCTCGTGGCGAAGGACGGCCCCTACGCGCAGCTGCGCATGCCGTCCGGGGAGATCCGCAACGTCGACGTGCGCTGCCGCGCCACCGTCGGCGAGGTGGGCAACGCCGAGCACTCCAACATCAACTGGGGCAAGGCGGGCCGCATGCGGTGGAAGGGCAAGCGCCCCACCGTCCGCGGCGTCGCGATGAACCCGGTCGACCACCCCCACGGTGGTGGTGAGGGCAAGACCTCGGGTGGTCGCCACCCGGTCAACCCCGCGGGCAAGCCGGAAGGCCGCACCCGCCGCACCAAGCCGTCCGACAAGATGATCGTCCGCCGGCGCCGTACCGGCAAGAAGCGCTGAGCAGGGAGGTAAGAGATGCCGCGCAGCCTGAAGAAGGGCCCGTTCGTGGATGACCACCTGCTCAAGAAGGTGGACGCCCTCAACGAGTCGGGCAAGAAGACCGTGATCCGGACCTGGTCCCGCCGGTCCACCATCATCCCGGACATGATCGGCCACACGATCGCGGTGCACGACGGCCGCAAGCACGTGCCGGTCTTCATCTCCGACTCGATGGTCGGGCACAAGCTCGGGGAGTTCGCGCCCACGCGCACCTTCCGGGGACACATCAAGGACGACCGCAAGGCGCGCAGGCGCTGAGCGGGCACTGGTAGCAGAGGAGCAGACGTGGCTGAGACCACCGAGACCGCTGCCGCCGCGCCCGCACGGGCGCGCGCGGTTGCGCGGTACGTGCACATGTCGCCCACCAAGGTGCGGCGAGTCGTTGCGCTGATCAAGGACCGCCCGGTCCAGGAGGCACTCGACATCCTGCGGTTCTCGCCGCAGGCGGCGGCGCAGCCGCTGTTCAAGGTCGTGGCGAGCGCCGCGGCCAACGCCGAGAACAACCTCGACCTGGACCCCGACACCCTCGTGGTGGCGGCGGCCTACGCCGACGAGGGCCCGACGCTCAAGCGCATCCGGCCGCGGGCCCAGGGCCGCGCCTACCGGATCCGCAAGCGCACGAGCCACATCACCGTCGAGGTCGAGTCGCAGCCGGCGCGAGCCGGTCGCGGCGCCCGCGGTGCGAAGGGGAGGACCCGCTGATGGGTCAGAAGATCAACCCGCACGGGTTCCGGCTCGGCATCACCACCGACTGGAAGTCGCGTTGGTACGCCGACAAGCAGTACGCCGAGTACGTCAAGGAGGACGTCGAGATCCGCCGCATGCTCTCCAAGGGCATGGAGCGGGCCGGCATCTCCAAGGTCGAGATCGAGCGCACCCGTGACCGTGTGCGCGTCGACATCCACACCGCGCGTCCGGGCATCGTCATCGGCCGCCGCGGCGCCGAGGCCGACCGCATCCGCGGCCAGCTCGAGAAGCTCACCGGCAAGCAGGTGCAGCTGAACATCCTCGAGGTGAAGAACTCGGAGTCCGACGCCCAGCTCGTGGCGCAGGCCGTGGCCGAGCAGCTGTCCAACCGCGTGGCGTTCCGCCGCGCGATGCGCAAGGGCATCCAGTCGGCCATGCGCAGCCCCGCCGTGAAGGGCATCCGGATCCAGTGCTCCGGTCGCCTCGGCGGCGCGGAGATGTCGCGTTCGGAGTTCTACCGCGAGGGTCGCGTGCCGCTGCACACGCTGCGCGCCGACATCGACTACGGCCTGTTCGAGGCCCGCACCACGTTCGGCCGCATCGGCGTCAAGGTGTGGATCTACAAGGGTGACGTGGTCGGTGGGCGTCGCGAGGGTGCTGCCGCCGCGGCGGCCGCGCCGGAGCGCCCGCGCCGCGAGCGCCCGCAGCGTCGTCGCTCGGGTGCGTCCGGCACCACCGGCTCGGGTGGCACCGAGGCCGGGCGGGCCGCCGCCGAGCAGTCCGCGGGTGGCGGCGGCACCGCCACCGCCACCGCCGAGAACGAGCAGGGTGGGAGCTGAGCCATGCTGATCCCACGCAAGGTCAAGCACCGCAAGCAGCACCGTCCGCACCGCACCGGCATGGCCACCGGCGGCACGCGGGTGACCTTCGGCGACTACGGCATCCAGGCGCTCGAGCCTGCCTACATCACCAACCGGCAGATCGAGTCCGCCCGTATCGCCATCAACCGGCACATCCGCCGTGGCGGCAAGGTCTGGATCAACGTGTTCCCGGACCGCCCGCTCACCAAGAAGCCGGCCGAGACCCGCATGGGTTCCGGCAAGGGCTCGCCGGAGAAGTGGGTCGCCAACATCAAGCCCGGCCGGGTCGTGTTCGAGATGAGCTACCCGAACGAGCAGACCGCTCGTGAGGCGCTGCGTCGCGCGATCCACAAGCTGCCGATGAAGTGCCGGATCGTGACCCGCGAAGGTGGTGACATCTGATGGCCGCAGGCTCGACCGCCGCTGCCGAGCTGCGTGAGCTTTCCGACGAGGAGCTCGTGCTGCGGGTGCGGGAGGCCAAGGAGGAGCTGTTCAACCTCCGGTTCCAGATGGCCACCGGGCAGCTGGACAACAACCGGCGGCTGCGTACCGTCCGGCACGACATCGCGCGGATCTACACGATCATGCGCGAGCGCGAGCTGGGCCTGTCGGCCGCCCCCGATGAGAACGACGAGGGCGCCGCATGAGTGAGCAGCAGACTCAGCAGAAGCAGCGCGGGGAGCGGAAGGTCCGCGAGGGCCTGGTCGTGTCCGACAAGATGGACAAGACCATCGTGGTCGAGCTCGAGGACCGCGTGAAGCACCCGCTGTACGCGAAGGTCATCCGCCGGACCAGCAAGGTCAAGGCGCACGACGAGGCCAACACGGCCGCGGTCGGCGACCGGGTCCGGCTGATGGAGACGCGCCCGCTGTCCGCCACCAAGCGCTGGCGGCTGGTGGAGATCCTGGAGAAGGCGAAGTGATCCAGCAGGAGTCGCGGCTGCGCGTCGCCGACAACACCGGTGCGAAGGAGATCCTCTGCATCCGGGTGCTGGGCGGCTCCGGGCGGCGCTACGCAGGTATCGGCGACACGATCGTCGCCACGGTGAAGGACGCCATCCCCGGCGCAGGCGTGAAGCGCGGTGACGTGGTCAAGGCCGTCATCGTGCGCACCGTCAAGGAGCGCAGGCGGCCGGACGGCTCCTACATCCGGTTCGACGAGAACGCCGCCGTGCTCATCAAGCAGGACGGCGAGCCGCGGGGGACCCGCATCTTCGGCCCGGTCGGGCGCGAGCTGCGTGACAAGCGGTTCATGAAGATCATCTCCCTCGCCCCGGAGGTGCTCTGACATGAAGATCAAGAAGGGCGACACCGTGCTGGTGATCGCCGGCAAGGACAAGGGCGCGAAGGGCAAGGTCATCCAGGCCTACCCGGACACGCAGCGCGTGCTGGTCGAGGGCGTGAACCGGATCAAGAAGCACACCCGGATCACCCAGAACCAGCGCGGCGCGCAGTCCGGCGGGATCGTCACCACCGAGGCGGCCATCCACGTCTCCAACGTGATGCTGGTCGACGGTGACGGCAAGCCCACCCGGGTCGGCAAGAAGACGACCGACGACGGTAAGCGCGTCCGGATCTCCCGGCGTTCCGGGAAGGAGATCTGATGACGACGGCCGAGCGGGTGGCGCCGCGCCTCAAGCAGCGCTACCAGGACGAGATCAAGAGCGAGCTGCGCGAGCAGTTCTCCTACGCGAACGTCATGCAGATCCCGGGCGTCGTGAAGGTCGTCGTCAACATGGGTGTCGGCGACGCCGCCCGCGACGCGAAGCTGATCGACGGTGCGGTCCGCGACCTGGCCACCATCACCGGCCAGAAGCCGCAGATCCGCCGGGCCACCAAGTCCATCGCGCAGTTCAAGCTGCGCGAGGGCATGCCGATCGGCGCGAAGGTCACCCTCCGCGGCGACCGGATGTGGGAGTTCCTCGACCGCCTGCTCACGATCGCGCTGCCGCGTATCCGCGACTTCCGTGGCCTGTCCGGCACGCAGTTCGACGGGCGCGGCAACTACACGTTCGGGCTCACGGAGCAGTCGATGTTCCACGAGATCGACCCCGACACGATCGACCGGCCGCGCGGCATGGACATCACGGTCGTCACCACGGCCACGACCGACGAGGAAGGCCGGGCGCTCCTGCGCAAGCTCGGTTTCCCGTTCAAGGAGGCGTGAGATGGCTGCGACGCTAGCTCGGCTTCCCGTACTGCCTGTCAGGGAGGCGTGAGATGGCCAAGAAGGCTCTCATCATCAAGGCCGCGCGCAAGCCGAAGTTCAAGGTGCGGGGCTACACCCGCTGCCAGAAGTGCGGCCGGCCGCGCGCCGTCCTGCGCAAGTTCGGCCTCTGCCGCGTCTGCGTCCGGGACATGGCACACGCGGGCGAGCTGCCCGGCGTGAACAAGTCCTCCTGGTAACCCCTTTCGCCGTAGGCCCTCACCGGGAACCGCGGCGGGAAAGTGACGACGTCACATGACGATGACCGATCCCATCGCAGACATGCTCACACGTCTGCGCAACGCCAACTCGGCCTACCACGACCGCGTGGTCATGCCGCACTCGAAGCTCAAGGTCGCGATCGCGGAGATCCTCCAGAAGGAGGGCTACATCGCCTCCCACCACGTGGAGGACGCCGAGGTCGGCAAGAGCCTGGTCATCGAGCTGAAGTACGGGCGCAACCGGGAGCGCAGCATCGCCGGTCTGCGCCGGGTGTCGAAGCCCGGCCTGCGGGTCTACGCGAAGCACACGAACCTGCCCCGGGTCCTCGGCGGCCTCGGTGTCGCGATCATCTCGACCTCGAGCGGCCTGCAGACCGACCAGCAGGCGAAGAAGAACGGCGTGGGCGGGGAAGTCCTCGCCTACGTCTGGTAGGGGGTAGGAGACATGTCCCGCATCGGGAAGCTGCCCGTCACCGTGCCTGCCGGGGTGGACGTCACCATCGACGGCCGCACGGTCACCGTGAAGGGCCCCAAGGGCACCCTGTCGCACACCGTGATCGAGCCGATCACCGTCGAGCGCGGTGACGGCGGCGAGATCGTCGTGAAGCGCCCGGACGACGAGCGCAAGAGCAAGGCCTACCACGGCCTCACCCGCTCGCTGGTCAACAACCTGGTCGTCGGCGTCACCTCCGGCTACGAGAAGAAGCTGGAGATCGTCGGCGTCGGTTACCGCGTGGCGCTGAAGGGCTCGAACCTCGAGTTCGCGCTCGGTTTCAGCCACCCCGTCGTGGTCGAGCCGCCGGAGGGCATCACCTTCGCGGTGGAGTCGCCCACCCGGTTCTCGGTCAGCGGCATCGACAAGCAGCTGGTGGGCGAGACCGCCGCCAACATCCGCAAGATCCGCAAGCCCGAGCCGTACAAGGGCAAGGGTGTGCGGTACGCGGGCGAGAACGTCCGCCGCAAGGTCGGAAAGACGGGTAAGTGATCATGGCTGAGACGATCTCCGCTAACGCCCGGAAGCGCACCGCATCGCAGGTGTCTGCGAAGCGGCGCACCGCGATCACCCGCCGGCACGCCCGCCTGCGCAAGAAGGTCATCGGCAGCGCCGAGCGCCCGCGCCTCGCCGTCAAGCGCAGCTCGCGGCACATCGTCGTGCAGCTGATCGACGACGTCGCCGGCCACACGATCGCCTCGGCGTCCTCGCTCGAGGCCGACGTCCGCGCGCTCGACGGCGACAAGAAGGCCCGTGCGGCGAAGGTCGGCGAGCTGGTGGCCGCCCGCGCCCGCGAGGCCGGCATCACGGCGGTGGTCTTCGACCGGGGTGGCTACGACTACCACGGTCGCATCGCCGCGCTGGCCGACGCCGCCCGTGAAGGCGGGCTGGAGTTCTGATGGTTAACAAGATGGAAGGGAACGTCTGATGCCGGGACGCACACGGCGTGACGGCGGGGGCCCTGGGGGCGGCGACAACCGCGACCGCCGGGACCGCCGGGACGGAGGCCGTGGCGGGGCGGCCCAGGACAAGACCCCGTACATCGAGCGCCTCGTCACGATCAACCGCGTGGCGAAGGTGGTCAAGGGTGGTCGGCGCTTCAGCTTCACCGCCCTCATGATCGTGGGTGACGGCGACGGCATGGTCGGCGTCGGCTACGGCAAGGCCAAGGAGGTGCCGGCCGCGATCGCCAAGGGCGTGGAGGAGGCGAAGAAGAACTTCTTCCGCGTCCCGCGCATCGGCGGCACGATCGTGCACCGCGTGCAGGGCGAGGCCGCAGCAGGCGTCGTCATGCTCCGCCCGGCCAGCCCCGGTACCGGTGTCATCGCCGGTGGCCCGGTGCGTGCCGTGCTGGAGTGCGCCGGCATCCACGACGTCCTGTCGAAGTCCCTCGGCAGCGACAACGCGATCAACATCGTGCACGCCACGGTCGACGCGCTGAAGCAGATCCAGCGTCCCGAGGAGGTCGCGGCCCGCCGCGGCCTGCCGCTCGAGGACGTCGCCCCCGCCGAGATGCTGCGGGCCCGTGCGGCCGCTGCGCAGGGTGCGAGGTCGTGATGGCGGAGAAGACCACGGCGAAGCTCGCGATCACCCAGGTGCGCAGCAGCATCGGGTGCAAGCAGAACCAGCGTGACACGCTCAAGTCGCTGGGCCTGCGCAAGATCCGCCAGACGGTCGAGCGGGACGACAACCCGCAGATCCGCGGCATGATCCAGACCGTCCGTCACCTCGTGACGGTCGAGGAGGTCGGCTCCTGATGACCACCATCAAGATCCACCACCTCCGCCCCGCCCCGGGAGCCAAGACCGAGAAGACCCGGGTCGGGCGCGGTGAGGGCAGCAAGGGCAAGACGGCGGGCCGCGGTACCAAGGGCACCAAGGCACGCAAGACCGTCTCGCCCGCCTTCGAGGGTGGCCAGATGCCGCTGCACATGCGGCTGCCGAAGCTCAAGGGCTTCAAGAACCGGTTCCGTGTCGAGTACCAGGTGGTGAACGTGGGCGACCTCGCCCAGCTGTTCCCCGAGGGCGGCACCGTCGGCCCCGACGAGCTGGTCGCCGCCGGCGCGGTCCGGCGCAACCAGCTGGTGAAGGTTCTCGGCAACGGTGAGCTCGACGGCGTCGCGCTCACCGTGAGCGCCCACGCCTTCTCCGGCAGCGCCCGTGACAAGATCACGGCCGCCGGCGGGACCGCCACCGAGCTCCGGTAAGGGGCTCGTGCCCGTTCGGTGCGGACCGGCGCCCGGTGTCCAGTCGTGGGCACCCAGCGCCGGTCCGTGCCGTACGGGTGGAGCGGCCGCTGTTAGAGTCGTTCCTGCCCGAGCCCCGTGGGGAGTGTGTGGGAGCTCGGCCAGCGTCGCATTCCCTCGCGACGGACGGGTCCGCCGTGGAGCGGGCCACCAGTACAGGAGGATCACCGAGTGCTCAGCGCTTTTCGGTCGGCACTGACCACGCCTGACCTGCGGAAGAAGATCCTCTTCACGCTGGGGATCATCGCGGTGTACCGCCTCGGGTGTTCGATCCCGTCCCCCGGGGTGTCGTACCCGAACATCCAGGAGTGCCTCGAGCAGGTCGAGCAGAGCGACAGCGCGAGCATCTACTCGCTGATCAACCTGTTCTCCGGCGGCGCGCTGCTGCAGCTGTCGATCTTCGCGCTCGGCATCATGCCGTACATCACGGCGAGCATCATCGTGCAGCTGCTCACCGTGGTCATCCCGCGCTTCGAGCAGCTCAAGAAGGAAGGGCAGTCGGGTCAGAGCAAGCTGACCCAGTACACCCGCTACCTCACGATCGCGCTCGCCATCCTGCAGGCCACCGGGATCGTGGCGCTGGCCGACCGCGGCCAGCTGTTCACGAACTGCTCCCTCCCGGTGATCCCCGAGTCCAACGTCTTCACGCTCTCGGTCATCGTGGTCGTGATGACCGCCGGCACCGCCGTGATCATGTGGCTGGGAGAGCAGGTCACCGAGCGCGGCATCGGCAACGGCATGTCGTTGCTGATCTTCACCTCGATCGCGGCCCGCATCCCCGGCGAGGGCGCGAACATCCTGCAGAACGGCCCCCTGGTCTTCGCGGGCGTCTGCTTCTTCGGCCTGGCCATCATCGCGAGCGTCGTGTTCGTCGAGCAGGGCCAGCGCCGCATCCCCGTGCAGTACGCCAAGCGGATGGTGGGGCGCCGGATGTACGGCGGCACCTCCACCTACCTGCCGCTGAAGGTCAACCAGGCCGGTGTCATCCCGGTCATCTTCGGCTCGTCGCTGCTGTACCTGCCCGACCTGATCTCGCGGTTGGCAGGCACCACCGGCGGTGGGTTCCAGCAGTTCGTGCAGACCTATCTGGTCGACCAGTCCAGCTGGGTGCACATCTCGCTCTACATCGCACTGATCATCTTCTTCACCTACTTCTACGTCGGCATCACGTTCAACCCCGAGGAACGGGCCGACGAGATGAAGAAGTTCGGCGGGTTCATCCCCGGGATCCGCCCGGGCAGGCCCACTGCGGAGTACCTGCAGTACGTCCTGTCCCGCATCACCCTGCCCGGCTCGCTGTACCTCGGCATCATCGCCGTCCTGCCGAACTTCTTCCTCGGCATCACCGGCTCGGGTCAGAACCAGAACTTCCCCTTCGGGGGCACGGCTGTGCTGATCATGGTCGGAGTGGGCCTCGACACCGTCAAGCAGATCGAGAGCCAGCTCATGCAACGCAGGTACGACGGTTTCCTGCGTTAACGTCCATCGGTCGGTCGGGTTCGGTTCGTCGTCGAGTTCAGGAGGTCGGTGTCGCGTGCGTCTTCTTCTGGTCGGTCCACCAGGCGCGGGCAAGGGCACCCAGGCGGTGCGTCTCGCGGAGCGTCTGGACGTGCCGCACATCTCCAGCGGAGACCTGTTCCGCGCCAACCTGCAGCCCGGAGCGGAGACGCCGATCGGGCTCGAGGCCAAGCGCTACATCGACGCAGGTGAGCTGGTGCCCGACAGCGTCACGATCGCGATGATGCGCGAGCGCCTCGCCGAGGACGACGCCGCGAAGGGCTTCATCCTCGACGGCTTCCCGCGCAACCTCAGCCAGGCGTCCTCGCTCGAGCAGCTGCTCGCCGAGCGCGGGGAGGCCATCGACGCGGTCATCGAGTTCCAGGTGCCGGAGGACGAACTCGTGCGGCGGCTGCTGGGCCGCGGGCGCACCGACGACACCGAGGACGTCATCCGGCGTCGTCAGCAGGTCTACCGCGAGGAGACCGCGCCGCTGCTGGAGCACTACCGCGACCGGCTCATCACCATCGACGCCGTCGGTGACGTCGAGGAGATCACCGACCGGGTGTCCGACGCGCTGCGAAGCCGATGAACGGCGGGCGCGGGGGCGTCCGGGGGTTCATCGCACGCTGGCGGGGGCGGGACATCGAGCTCAAGACCCGCGGTGAGCTCGATGCGATGCGCGTCGCAGGCGCTCTCGTGGCCCGCACGCTCACCGTGATCACCGAGGCGGCCAAGGCGGGCGTGAGCACCGCCGAGCTCGACGCGCTCGCCGAGCAGACCATCCGCGACGGCGGCGGTGTGCCGTCGTTCCTGGGCTACCACGGCTACCCGGCGTCGATCTGCGCGTCGGTGAACGAGCAGATCGTGCACGGCATCCCGGCGGCCGACCAGGTGCTCGCCGACGGTGACCTCATCTCCGTCGACTGCGGCGCGATCGTCGACGGTTGGCACGGCGACGCCGCGGTCACCATCCCGATCGGCGCGGTCTCCGCGGCAGACCTCGCGCTCTCCGTCGCCTGCGAGGAGGCGCTGCACGCCGGGATCGCCGCCGTGCAGCCCGGTGGCCGGCTCACCGACATCTCCCACGCAGTGCAGAAGGCCACCGAGGCCGCGGGCGAGCGCGACGGGGTCGAGTACGGCATCGTCGCCGAGTACGGCGGCCACGGCATCGGCACCTCGATGCACATGGACCCGTTCCTGCCCAACCACGGCGAGCCGGGGCAGGGCCCCCGCCTGGTGCCCGGGATGGCGCTGGCGGTGGAGCCGATGCTCACGGCGGGCGACCCGGAGACCCGCGAGCTCGACGACGGCTGGACGGTGGTCACCGCCGACGGCAGCCGGGCCGTGCACTGGGAGCACTCCGTGGCGATCACCGACGACGGCCCGAGGATCCTCACCCTCCCCTGAACCGCACCCTGGAGCCCTGCCCTGGTCCGGATGTCCGGAATGGGGCAGGGCTCCTTCACGTTGCAGCGGGCAGTGCGCGTCACACTCTTCGCCTGATCGGGCCTGCGCTGGGCTAGGCTCCGGTCTTGTGAATACAGAATCCACAGTACCGCGGCGGACCACCGTCGGGGTGCCGCGCGAGTCTGCCGACGGTGAGCGCCGGGTCGCTCTCGTGCCCAAGGTCGTCGAGAAACTCCGGACGCGGGGTGTGGAGGTCGTGGTCGAGGCCGGGGCCGGGCTCGGCGCATTGATCCCCGACGAGCTGTTCACGCAGGCGGGCGCCACGATCGGCGATCCATGGGCGTGCGACGTCGTGGCCAAGGTGAACCCGCCCACCGCGGAGGAGATCGGCAAGCTGGCCGAGGGCCGCACGCTGATCGGGTTCCTCGCGCCCCTGACCTCGCCCGAGACGATCGACGCGCTGGCGGAGGCGGGTGTCCAGGCGTTCGCCATGGAGTCGATCCCCCGCATCTCGCGCGCGCAGTCGATGGACGCGCTGTCGTCGCAGGCGAACGTGGCCGGCTACAAGGCCGTGCTGCTCGCCGCGGAGCACAGCACGCGGTTCTTCCCCATGCTGACCACGGCGGCGGGCACCGTGAAGCCGGCCACCGCGCTCGTGCTGGGCGTGGGCGTGGCCGGGCTCCAGGCACTGGCCACCGCGAAGCGGCTCGGCGCGCGCACCACCGGGTACGACGTGCGGCCCGAGGTCGCCGACCAGGTGCGTTCGCTGGGTGCGCAGTGGCTCGACCTCGGGATCGAGGCAGCGGGGGAGGGCGGCTACGCCCGTGAGCTCACGGCCGAGGAGCGCTCCGAGCAGCAGAAGCGCCTCGAGGAGGCGATCACCGGCTTCGACGTCGTGATCACCACCGCCAACGTGCCCGGGCGCACGGCGCCCACGCTGGTCACCGCGGCCGCCGTCAAGGGCATGCGGCCGGGCAGCGTGGTGGTCGACCTGGCGGGCGAGAGCGGCGGCAACTGCGAGCTCACCGAGGCGGGCAAGGTCGTGGTGAAGCACGACGTCACCATCGCCGCGCCGCTGAACCTGCCGGCCACGATGCCGGAGCACGCGTCGGAGCTGTACGCGCGCAACGTCTCCGCCCTGCTCGAACTCATGCTGGACGACTCCGGCGCCGTCGCGCCGAACTGGGACGACGAGGTGCTCGCCAAGGCCTGCGTCACCCGAGGGAGGGACTGATGGAAACCGGGCTCCTCGCGAACCTCGCGATCCTGGTGCTGGCCGGCTTCGTCGGCTTCGCGGTGATCTCGAAGGTGCCGAACACGCTGCACACGCCGCTGATGTCCGGCACCAACGCGATCCACGGCATCGTGCTCCTCGGCGGCCTGATCGTGCTCGGCCACCTGGAGAACCCGTCGGTGGTCGACGCGATCATCCTCGTCGTCGCCATCGCCTTCGGCATGATCAACGTCATCGGCGGCTTCCTCGTGACGGACCGGATGCTCGGCATGTTCAAGGCCAAGCCCCAGGCCCCGGCCGCGGAGAAGATCGCGTCCAACGGGAAGGGCGACTCCTGATGGACGCTCTGGTCGCGATCCTCTACATCATCGCCTTCTCGCTCTTCATCTACGGCCTGATGGGCCTCACCGGCCCGAAGACGGCGGTGCGCGGCAACTGGATCGCGGCCGTCGGCATGGGGATCGCCGTGGTGGCCACCCTGCTGCAGGTGGAGCACAACTGGCTCCTGATCGTCGTCGGCCTCGTGATCGGCACGGCGCTGGGCGTGCCGTCCGCGCGGCAGGTCAAGATGACGGCGATGCCGCAGATGGTGGCGCTGTTCAACGGCGTCGGCGGCGGGGCCGTGGCCCTCATCGCCTGGTCGGAGTTCCGCAGCACCGACGGGTTCTCGGGCGAGCCGGTCCACGTCATCGTGGCGTCGCTGTTCGCGGCGATCATCGGGTCGATCTCGTTCTGGGGCTCGCTGATCGCGTTCGGCAAGCTGCAGGAGATCCTGCCGGGCCGTCCGATCGGGCTGGGGAAGGCGCAGCAGCCGGTCAACGGCCTGCTGCTGGTGGCCGCCGTGGTCTGCGCGGTGGTGGCCGGGCTCGGCGGAGCGCCGCAGATCTGGATCGTCGCCCTGCTCGTGCTGGCGGCGGTGCTCGGCGTGCTGGTGGTGCTGCCGATCGGCGGTGCCGACATGCCGGTCGTGATCTCGCTGCTCAACGCGCTCACCGGGCTCTCCGCCGCCGCGGCGGGCCTCGCGCTCGACAACACGGCCATGATCGTCGCGGGCATGATCGTGGGCGCGTCCGGTTCGATCCTGACCAACCTGATGGCCAAGGCCATGAACCGGTCGATCCCCGCCATCGTCGCGGGCGGGTTCGGCGGCACCACCTCGCTCCCCGGTGCCGACGACGGCGTGGAGCGCACCGTGAAGTCCACGTCCGCGGCCGACGCCGCGATCCAGATGGCGTACGCGTCGCAGGTGATCGTGGTGCCCGGGTACGGCATGGCGGTGGCGCAGGCCCAGCACGCCGTGAAGGACATGGCCAAGCTGCTCGAGGCCAAGGGTGTGGAGGTCAAGTACGCGATCCACCCGGTGGCCGGCCGGATGCCCGGGCACATGAACGTGTTGCTGGCCGAGGCCGACGTCTCCTACGACGCCCTCAAGGAGATGGACGAGATCAACGACGAGTTCTCCCGCACCGACGTCACGCTGGTGATCGGGGCGAACGACGTCACCAACCCAGCCGCGCGCACCGACCCGAGCTCGCCCATCCACGGCATGCCGATCCTCAACGTCGACGAGTCGCGGTCGGTGATCGTGCTCAAGCGCTCGATGAGCAGCGGCTTCGCCGGCATCGACAACCCGCTGTTCTACGCCGAGAACACCTCGATGCTCTTCGGCGACGCGAAGAAGAGCGTCACGGAGGTCACCGAGGAGCTCAAGGCCTTGTGACCGGATGCCGTGAGTGGATACGAGTGCTCCTGCACTCGTATCCACTCACGGGGCATCGGCATCAGCAGCAGCGGCTTCCCGGCTTGGCGTCCGCTCCCGCGATGCGGCGGCGTTCGAACTCGCGCCGCGAGAGCGGGGGCGTGTCCCCGTGCTCGCGGGCGTGCCGCTCGAGGTAGCGGTCGTACTGCGTCTCGCCGGTGAGCTCGCGCAGGTACCAGTGCACGCCGCGCCAGGCCTTCACGAGGCTCGTCACGCGCGTTCCCCGGCCGCGGCGAGCGCCCGCTTCTCCTCCGCCGTGGCGATGAGACCC
This sequence comes from Pseudonocardia zijingensis, assembly GCF_042657305.1. NCBI lineage: Bacteria > Bacillati > Actinomycetota > Actinomycetes > Pseudonocardiales > Pseudonocardiaceae > Pseudonocardia > Pseudonocardia zijingensis. Next base: position 337,352 of record NZ_JBHSKO010000001.1, read on the forward strand.
GCAGGCGCCACGATCGTGGACGGCACCGCGGGCACCTCCGTGCTGGGCAGCGGTTCGGACGAGGTCAGCGCCCGGTACCAGACCAGCATCGCGTTCACGATCACGATGATGATCAGGACGGCGAACAGGATCGACAGCACGCCGTCGACCGTGGAGTTCACGACGACGGCCTGCATGTCGTCGATGTCCTTCGCCGGGCCGAGGACCTGGCCCTGCTCGAGCGCGGCGGCGTACTTGTCGCGCTGGGCGAAGAAGCCGAGCTTCGGGTCGGCGGAGAACACCTTCTGCCAGCTCGCCACGAGCGTGACGGCGGCGTCCCACGCGAGCGGCACGAGCGTCACCCAGGCGTACTTCGCGCGCCCGGTCTTGATGAGGATCGTGGTGGCCACGGTGAGGGCGACCGCCGCGAGCAGTTGGTTGGCGATGCCGAACAGCGGGAAGAGCTGGTTGATCCCGCCCAGCGGGTCGGTGACGCCCGCGTAGAGGAAGTAGCCCCACGCCAGCACGACGACCGCGCTGGTGATCCACTGCCCGGGCTTCCAGTTCTGGTTCGCGAACGGCTTGTAGACGTTGCCGAGGGTGTCCTGCAGCATGTAGCGCCCGACGCGGGTGCCTGCATCCACCGTGGTGAGGATGAACAGGGCCTCGAACATGATCGCGAAGTGGTACCAGAACGCCTTCATGGCGTCGCCGCCGAACGCGCCGGAGAAGATCTCCGACATGCCGACCGCGAGCGTGGGCGCACCACCGGTGCGCGCCACGAGGGTGCTCTCCTGCACGGCCGCCGCGGCCGCGCTGAGCTCCTGCGGCGTGATCTGGAACCCGAGGCTGGTCACGGCCTCGGACGCCGACTCGACCGTGCTGCCGAGCACCCCGGCGGGGGCGTTCATCGCGAAGTAGAGCCCGGGGTCCAGGATGCAGGCGGCGATCAGTGCCATGATCGCGACGAAGGACTCCATGAGCATCGCGCCGTAGCCGATGAGCCGCACCTGCGACTCCTTCTGGATCAGCTTCGGCGTGGTGCCCGACGAGACGAGCGCGTGGAAGCCCGACAGGGCGCCGCAGGCGATCGTGATGAACACGAACGGGAACAGCGACCCGGCGAACACCGGGCCCTGGCCGCTGAAGGCGAACTCGGTGAACGCCTGGGTGTTCATCGTCGGCGCCGTGAAGACCACGCCGAGCGCGAGCAGCCCGATCGTGCCGATCTTCATGAACGTCGACAGGTAGTCGCGCGGGGCGAGCAGCATCCACACCGGCAGCACCGACGCGGCGAAGCCGTAGACCACCAGGCAGATCACGAGGGTGCGGGGGTCGAGGGTGAACGCCTCGGCCCAGCTCGAGTTCTGCACCCAGCCGCCCGCGACGATCGCGAGCAGCAGCAGCGCCACCCCGAGCACGCTGGTCTCGATGACCCGGCCCGGGCGGATGCTGCGCAGGTAGAAGCCCATGAAGATGGCGATCGGGATCGTCATCGCGATCGAGAACGTGCCCCACGGCGAGTGCGCGAGCGCGTTCACGACGACGAGGGCGAGCACTGCGAGCAGGATGATCATGATCGCGAACACGGCGACCAGCGCGGCGATGCCGCCGACCACGCCGATCTCGTCGCGCGCCATCTGCCCGAGGCTGCGGCCGTCGCGCCGCATCGAGAAGAACAGCACGACCATGTCCTGCACGGCGCCGGCGAAGATGACGCCGACGATGATCCAGATCGTGCCGGGCAGGTAGCCCATCTGCGCGGCCAGCACCGGGCCGACGAGCGGTCCGGCACCCGCGATCGCGGCGAAGTGGTGGCCGAACAGCACCCGCCGGTCCATCGGCTGGAAGTCGGTGCCGTTGTTCAGCCGCTCGGCGGGGGTCGCCCGGTCGTCGTCGGCCTTCAGCACGCGCCGGACGATGAACCGGGCGTAGAAGCGGTAGGCGATCGCGTACGAGCCGAGTGCGGCCGCGACCAGCCAGATCGCGGAGACGTTCTCCCCGCGGGATACGGCCAGCACACCCCACGCCACGGCGCCGACGATGGCGACGGCCGTCCAGATCAGCACCGAGCGCGGGTTCATCCGCGATCGGGCCTCGGTGAGCGTCATGCGGTGCCTCCGGGGGTGAACCGGCGTTCCAGCCTCAGCAACATCACTTCTCCTCGACTTCCGCAGCGCCGTCGCCGCGGTCCGAGCAGTAGTTGCGGATGCGTGTCGTCCGGTTGACAACCGGAGTGCACTTTCCCGCGTGATCCCCGGCTGCCGGGCATGGACACGGGCGGGAACGCCTGATGAGGTGTGAGGGCCATGGACGAGCCGCTGGCCACACTCGCGTTCCTCGCCGTGCTCGGCGGAACGTCGGCGGTGGCGTTCTCGGCGCGCTGGTTCCACCGCCGCGAGGTGCTGCCGCACCTGGAGGGGTGGGCACTGGGCGACCGGCGGTTCGGCACCGTGGTCACGTGGTTCCTGCTCGGCGGCTCGATCTTCACCGCGTACACGTTCGCCGCCGTGCCCGGCCTCGCCTACGGCACGGGAGCGCTGGGCTTCTTCCCGCTGGCCTACACCGTGATCCTCTGCCCGGTGCTGTTCGTGCTGCTGCCCCGGCTGTGGGCGGCGGCGCGGCAGACCGGAGCGGTCACCGTGGCCGACTACGTGCGTGCGCGCTACGACTCGCCGGCCCTGATGCTCGTGGTGGCGCTCACCGGGGTGCTGGCCACGATGCCCTACATCGCGCTGCAGCTGCTGGGGGTGCGCGCGGTCCTCACCGCCGGCGGCCTGTACCCGGACGGCCTGGCGGGAGACCTGGTCCTCACCGCGGTCTTCGCCGTCCTGGCCGGCGCGACGTTCCGCAGCGGGCTGCGCGCCCCGGCCGTGATCTCGCTGGTCAAGGGCGTGCTCGTGTTCGGCGCCGCGGTCGGCGTGCTGGCGGTGGCGGTCGGACGGGTCGGCGGGTTCGCCGCGGTGTTCGACGGCGCCGACCGGCAGCTGCGCGCGGGCGGGGGCACCGGGATGCTGCTCGACCCGGCCCTGCACCCGGCGTTCGCCACGCTGGCGCTCGGGTCCGCGCTCGCCCTGCCGATGTACCCGCACGTGCTCACCGCAGCGTTCGCCGCCGACGGCCCCGCCACTCTGCGCCGCAGCGCCGTCGCCATGCCCGCGTGGACGTTCGTCCTCGGCCTCTTCGGGCTGCTCGGCATCGCGGCGCTGGCCGCGGGCATCGTCGCGCCGGTGGGCAACGCCGAGGTCGCCGTGCCGCTGCTGGTGCGGGAACTGCTGCCGGAACTGGTCAGCGGCGCGGTGTTCGGGGCGCTCGTCGTGGGCGCGCTCGTGCCGGCGGCGGTCATGTCGGTGGCGGTGGCGGCGCTGTTCACCCGCAACGTCTACGTCGAGTTCTTCCTCCCGCACGCCACGCCGAAGCACGAGGTGCGGGTGGGGCGCTGGGTGTCGCTGCTCGCGAAGGTGGCCGCGCTCGCGTTCGTCTTCGGCCTGCGCGAGCAGGACGCCATCAACCTGCAGCTGCTCGGCGGGATCTGGATCCTGCAGACGTTCCCGGCCGTCGCGCTGGGCCTGTTCACCGGCTGGTGGCACCGCTCGGCGCTGCTCGCCGGGTGGGCCGCCGGGATGCTGGTCGGCACCGTGCTCGCGGTGACGGGCGGCTTCACCTCCGTGGTCGCGATCGGGCCCGTGCTGCTCTACGTCGCCGTCGTGGCCCTCGCGGTGAACCTCGCCGTCGCCGCGCTGCTCACCCCCGTGTTCTCCGGTCGCGGCATGCCGCGCACGGGGGTGGCCTCGTGAAGGACGCCCGCGCCGGTGTCCGCGCCCCCGTGCCCGACGCCGTGCCCGACGCCGCTGCGCGTCCCGACCCCGACCGCGAACGCGAGGAGGCGATCGCGGCGCTGTTCGAGGTGCACCACCTGCCGCTCGTGCGGCTGGCCGTGCTGCTGGGCGCCGACGACGCCGAGGACGTCGTCGCGGAGGCGTTCTACCAGCTCTACCGCCGCTGGCGGCGGCTGCGCAGCCCGGAGGCGGCGGCGACGTACCTGCGTTCGGTGGTCGTCAACCTGACGCGGATGCGCATCCGGCACCTGCAGGTGGTGCGCAAGCACGCCGCGAAGAACGGCGACGAACCCCAGCACGAGGCATCCGGCGAGGAGCACGCCGTGCTGCGGGACGACCAGAAGGCGCTGGTGGACGCGGTGCGCGCGCTACCGGCCCGGCAACGGGAGGCGTTGGTGTTACGGTTCTGGCTCGACCTGCGGGAGAGTGAGATCGCGGCGGCGATGGGCATCACGGCGGGGTCGGTCAAGGTGCACGTCTCCCGGGGGATGGCCGCGCTGTCGCGCGTGCTCGAGGAGCGCAGATGACCACACCAGGCGCCGACGAACGGCTCCGCGAGGCGTTCGACGCACTCGCCTCGGGTGTGCGTGCCGACCCGGAGGCCTACCGGCGGGCCAGCGCCGGCTGGCGGCGGCGCTACCGGCGCAGGCGGCTCGTGCTCGCCGTCCTCGCCGCACTGGTGTTCACCGCCGCCGACGCCGTGGGGCTCTGGGCGCTCAGCCAGGCCGACCCGAACACGCACGTGATCTTCTCCGACCAGGTGGAGGGCCCGGTGGCGCCGGGGCAGGTCGACCGGATCGGCCAACCCTGACCGTCACTCCGCCCGCGACCGGAGCTTCCTCATGAGGGCGCGCACGTCGGCCACGGGCCCGAGGTGGTGGAGCTTGTCCGGGTTGATCACCGACCGGATGGTCTGCACCGCGCCGTCGGCCACGTCCAGGACGAAGACGTTCGTGATCCGCCCCTCCGGGTCGAGCACCAGCGCCCCCGGCTGCCCGTTGATCTCGCGCGGGCGGATGGTGACGCCCACCTCGCGCATCTGGCTGCCGATGGAGGCGAACAGGCGCGACACCTTGTCGACCCCGGCGATCGGCACCATCCACTGCGGCGCCTTGCCGCCCCCGTCGCCGTAGACCACGACGTCGGCGGCGAGCGTGCCCACCAGCGCGTCCAGGTCGCCGTCGCTGACCGCGGCGAAGAAGCGCTCGGCGAGCTGCCGCTGCTCCTCGCGGGTGGCGTCGAACCGCCGCCTGCTCTCCTCGAGGTGCCTGCGGGCGCGCGTGGCGAGCTGGCGGCTGTTCGCCTCGCTCTTGCCGACGATCGAGGCCACCTCGTCGTAGCCGTAGCCGAACACGTCATGGAGCAGGAACACGGCCCGCTCCACCGGGTTGAGCCGCTCCAGCACGAGGAGGAATGCCATGGACAGCGAATCGGCCTGCTCGGCGTGCCCGGCCGGGTCCTCGCTGTCGTCGGTGAGCAGCGGCTCGGGCAGCCACTGCCCGACATACGACTCGCGCCGCACCCGGGCCGAGCGCAGGTGGTCGATCGACAGCCGGGTGGCCACCGCCGACAGGTAGGCCCGCGTCGACTCGATCCGGGTGCCCTCGGCGAGCGCCCGCTGGTGGCGCAGGTACGTCTCCTGCACGACGTCCTCGGCGTCGCTGACCGTGCCGAGCATCCGGTAGGCGATCGAGAACAGCAGCGGGCGCAGTGCCTCCGGCGGCTCGTCGGGCTCGCTCATCCGCGGGCCGACCGGGGTGCGGCGGCGTCGGTCAGGCCGTGCCGGAAGCCGTCGCGCCAGCTGGCCCACCGCGGCTGCCAGCCCAGCTCGCGCTTCGCCTTCTCGTTGGACGAGCCCCGGCCCTCGGTCATCCAGCGCACCACGACCTCACCCGCGAGCGGGCGCGCGAGCCATACCGGCAGCCGCAGCGGCGGCTTCGCGCCCACCGCCTCGGCGAGCTGCGGCAGCCACTCCGCCACGGACGCCGGGTCGTCGTCGACGACGTTGTAGATGCCCGCAGGCACGTCCCGCTCCACAGCGGCGACCGTAGCGGCGGCGGCGTCGTCGAGGTGGATGAACGACCAGATCCCGCTGCCCGCACCGACCACCGGCATCTTGCGCGCCCGCACGATGTCGATCATCGACTCCGACGCGCCCGGCCCGTAGAAGTTGCCGTAGCGCAGGACGATGCCGGTGAGCGGTGCCTCGGGCACGGCGCGCTCCACGAAGCGGATGGCGGCCATGCTCTCGCGCTGCGCCTTCGCGGGTTCGGGGTCGAGGGGGTCGTCCTCCGTGGCGACCGCCGGGCCGGACCGGCTGCTGGTCCACCCGGTGTAGCTCTGCGCGACGAACTTCGCGACCCCACTGGCCTGCGCCGCGGCGAGCAGGTGCCGGGTGCCTTCCGTCCGCAGCGCGTTGGTGCCTGCGAACCAGCGGTCGAACCGGCGCAGGTCCGCCTCCGCCGAGATCGCGGTCATCTGATGCACGACGACGTCCGGCTGCGCCTGCGCGACCGCCTGACCGACCGCGGCGCCGTCCAGCCCGTCGAGCACCACCGCGCGGGCGCCGAGCGCCTGCAGCTCGCCGACCTTGGCCGCGCTGCGGGTCGTCGCGGTCACCTCGTGCCCGCCCGCCACCAGCTGCGGCACCAGCCGCCGGCCCAGCGCACCCGTTCCGCCTGCGACGAAGACCTTCATCACCGTCTCCTCCCACTCCTGCGACTCTCTCGCCACCGAAGACGAGGTGCCGGGACGGCCAGTGACAGTGACCTGCGTCATGCGGCGGCGAGCGGGCCGGCCTCCTCGTGGCTGTCGAGTGGGTGGGCGATCTCGTCCGCGGGCAGGCGCCAGCCGAGGACGGCGGCCACGGCGAGGAATACAGGTACGAGCCCCGCCACCACGAACGTCATCGGGATGCCGATCAGCTCGCCCACCGGGCCGGCCACGGCCATCGAGACCGGCTGAGGGCGAGCGACACGAAGAAGTCGAGGCTCGACACCCGGCCCAACAGGTGGGGCGGGACGCGCCGCTGCAGGAGCGTGCCCCAGATGACCATGGCGGCTGCGCCCGTGAACCCCACGACGAAGGCGGCCACCGCCATGACCACAGCTGCGTGGTGAGCCCGATGAGGGCGAGCGGGGCGGCGCCCGCGCCCCACAGGAGGTTCATCGTGGTGAGGTAGCGGCGCGGCAGCCGCCACGACGACACGACGATCGACCCGACCGCCCCGCCCACCCCGAACGCGCCGAGGACGAGGGCGAAGCTGCTCGCCCCGCCGCCGGTCTGGTCGCGCACGGCGAACGGCAGGAGCACCTCGAGCGGCCCGATCAGCACGAGCACGTAGAGGGAGGCGAACGCGAGCGTGGCGAACAGCCAGCCCGTGCGGAACAGGTAGCGGAAGCCCTCGGCGAGGTCGCCGAGCACCGACGTGCGCTCCGCCGGCGCCACAACGGCCACGCGGCGCATCGCCAGCAGCGTGACCGCGGCGACCGCGTGGACGGCACCGGTGAGCAGCAGCGCGCTGCTCGGGGCGAACGCGCCGACCAGCGCACCGGCGAGGGCCGGGCCGAGCGCCTGCTGGGCCACCGGGCGCAGGGTGCCCTCGACGCCGTTGGCGGCGAGCAGCTCGTCGGCGGGCAGCAGGGTGGGCAGGATCGCCGAGTACGCCGGGAAGAAGAACGCCTCCGCCGCGCCGAGCACGAACGCGATCACGGCGAGGTGCCACAGCTGCAGCGCTCCCGTGACGGCCAGCACGCCCGCCGTGCCGGCCGCGGCGACCCGCACGCCCTCGACGCCGAGCAGCAGGGCGCGTCGGGGCAGGCGGTCGGCCGCGACGCCGCCGACCAGCGCGCTGACCAGCAGGCCGACCGCCGTGGCCGTGGCCACCACGGAGAGCTCGGCAGGCCCCCCGCCGAGCGCGATGACCTGGTACACGCAGGCGACGAGCCACAGTCCGCTCGCGAACAGCGAGGCCGCCATCGAGCCGGCCAGCAGCCGGTACTCCCGGTGGCGGAACGGGCGCAGCGGCCGGGGCAGGCGGGTGGCGGGCTTCATCACGGATCCACGGGACGACATGAAGGCGGGTGGAGGTCAAGAGTTGCGTCGGCGACGGTAACGTCACGCCCCGACGGCTTCATCCCATTTGCGGCCCGGTGCCCCGGCCCCGCTCACCCCGTGTGCGCGCCCGTGGAGCGCGGTCGTACACTGGTGTTTCGGCGCGCCTACCTGGCGCCGGTTCCGTCGTGCCTCCCGCACCCCACGGTCCCGGAGCAACGACGTGCCCGAGTACGGAACAAGAGTACGTCCACCTGTCACGGAACGCGGAGGACATGGCCAAGAAGGACGGGGCGATCGAGGTCGAGGGCCGGGTCGTCGAGCCCCTGCCGAACGCGATGTTCCGCGTGGAGCTGGAGAACGGACACCGGGTCCTCGCACACATCAGCGGCAAGATGCGTCAGCACTACATCCGGATCCTCCCCGAGGACCGGGTCGTGGTCGAGCTGTCGCCGTACGACCTGACCCGCGGCCGCATCGTCTACCGCTACAAGTGACGGAGCTTGCGAAGTCACCATCCGACACAGCACGCACGTCATGTCGGCGCCGAGCGCCAGCGAGGCGATGACGTGACGACCAGACCAACGAGAGAGCGACGGACGTGAAGGTCCAGCCGAGCGTCAAGAAGATCTGCGACAAGTGCAAGGTGATCCGCCGTCACGGGCGGGTCATGGTGATCTGCGAGAACCTGCGCCACAAGCAGCGCCAGGGCTGATCACCTCAAAGTCGCGGCACACCTGAAGAGGAACCCAGCGCACCTACCGCGCCACACGGGCGCCACCACCCCCGGAACCAGGCCGGGGCCCGGATCGCAGCATCCGGGGCGGGCGCTGGGCAGACCTGGCGAACACGACAGAGGAGAACCACGCCGCATGGCACGCCTGTCCGGCGTCGACCTCCCCCGCGAGAAGCGGATGGAGATCGCGCTGACCTACATCTACGGGATCGGGCGCACCCGGTCCAAGGAGATCCTGGAGGCCACGGGCATCAGCCCGGACCTGCGCTCCCGGGACCTCACCGACGAGGACGTCGCCGCCCTCCGCGAGTACATCGAGAACAACTACCGCGTCGAGGGCGACCTGCGCCGTGAGGTGCAGGCCGACATCCGGCGCAAGATCGAGATTGGCTGCTACCAGGGGATCCGGCACCGCCGGGGCCTGCCGGTGCGCGGCCAGCGCACCAAGACCAACGCCCGCGGCCGCAAGGGTCCGAAGAAGACGGTCGCCGGCAAGAAGAAGGCAGGTAAGAAGTAATGCCGCCCCGCAGCCGCGCTGCGGCCGGGCCCAAGAAGGTCCGCCGCAAGGAGAAGAAGAACGTCGCCGTGGGCCAGGCCCACATCAAGAGCACGTTCAACAACACGATCGTCTCGATCACCGACCCCGCCGGTGCCGTCATCGCGTGGGCCTCGGCCGGCCACGTCGGCTTCAAGGGCTCGCGCAAGTCCACGCCGTTCGCGGCGCAGATGGCCGCCGAGAACGCCGCGCGCAAGGCCGCCGAGCACGGCATGAAGAAGGTCGACGTGTTCGTGAAGGGCCCCGGTTCCGGCCGGGAGACCGCGATCCGTTCGCTGCAGGCAGCCGGCCTCGAGGTCGGCACGATCTCCGACGTCACCCCGCAGCCGCACAACGGCTGCCGTCCGCCCAAGCGGCGCCGGGTCTAGGGGAAGGGAGTAACAAGACATGGCTCGTTACACCGGCCCCATGACCCGCAAGTCCCGCCGGCTGAAGGTCGACCTCGTCGGCGGCGACCAGGCGTTCGAGCGCCGTCCCTACCCGCCCGGCCAGCACGGCCGGATCCGGATCAAGGAGACGGAGTTCCTCCTGCAGTCGCAGGAGAAGCAGAAGGCGAAGTTCGCCTACGGCGTGCTGGAGAAGCAGTTCAGCCGCTACTACGAGGAAGCCAACCGTCGCCAGGGCAAGACCGGTGACAACCTGCTGCAGATCCTCGAGTCCCGGCTGGACAACGTCGTGTACCGGGCGGGTCTCGCCCGCACCCGGCGGATGGCCCGGCAGCTCGTCAGCCACGGGCACTTCCTGGTCAACGGCCAGAAGGTGAACATCCCCAGCTACCGGGTGTCGAAGTGGGACATCATCGACGTGCGGCCCAAGTCGCTCGGCACCGACCCGTTCATCATCGCCAAGGAGCTCCTCGGTGACCGCCCGGTCCCCGCGTGGCTCCAGGTCGTCCCCTCGAACCTGCGCATCCTGGTGCACCAGCTCCCCGAGCGGGCCCAGATCGACACGCAGGTCAACGAGCAGCTGATCGTCGAGCTCTACTCCAAGTAGCGCTCGAGCTCCCCCGGTCCCGCAGGGTGGGACCGGGGGCCCTCACTGCGGCATCAAATAGCGGTTGCCGCAGGGTGTTAGGAGGCACCACACCATGCTGATCTCTCAGCGCCCCACCCTCACCGAGGAAACGGTCGTCGACACCCGTTCCCGGTTCGTCATCGAGCCGCTGGAGCCGGGCTTCGGCTACACGCTGGGCAACTCGCTCCGGCGCACGCTGCTCTCCTCCATCCCCGGCGCCGCCGTCACGAGCATCCGCATCGACGGCGTCCTGCACGAGTTCACCACCGTGCCCGGGGTCAAGGAGGACGTCACCGACATCATCCTGAACCTCAAGGAGCTCGTCGTCAGCTCCGAGGAGGACGAGCCGGTCACGATGTACCTGCGCAAGCAGGGCCCCGGCACCGTCACCGCGGGCGACATCGTGCCGCCCGCCGGTGTCACCGTGCACAACCCGGACCTGCACATCGCCACCCTCAACGACAAGGGCCGCCTCGAGGTGGAGCTCGTCGTCGAGCGGGGTCGCGGCTACGTGCCGGCCATGCAGAACAAGGCCACCGGCGCCGAGATCGGCCGCATCCCGGTCGACTCGATCTACTCGCCGGTGCTGAAGGTCACCTACAAGGTCGAGGCCACCCGCGTCGAGCAGCGCACCGACTTCGACAAGCTGGTGCTCGACGTCGAGACCAAGCCCTCGATCACCCCGCGGGACGCGCTGGCATCGGCCGGCAAGACCCTGGTGGAGCTGTTCGGGCTCGCCCACGAGCTCAACACCGACGCCGAGGGCATCGAGATCGGCCCGTCGCCGCAGGAGGCCGACACCATCGCGGCCTTCGCGATGCCGATCGAGGAGCTGGACCTCACGGTCCGCTCGTACAACTGCCTCAAGCGCGAGGGCATCCACACCGTGGGCGAGCTGGTGGGCCGCAGCGAGGCCGACCTGCTCGACATCCGCAACTTCGGCGCCAAGTCCATCGACGAGGTCAAGATGAAGCTCGTCGGCCTCGGGCTCGCGCTCAAGGACAGCCCGCCCGGATTCGACCCGTCGGCCGCGGCCGTCGAGTACGGGTCCGAGGCGTTCGACCCCGACCACTTCGGGGACGACGGCCAGGACTACGCAGAAACGGAGCAGCTGTAGCCATGCCTCAGCCCACCAAGGGGCCCCGCCTCGGCGGGTCGCCCGCGCACCAGCGGCTGATCCTGGCCAACCTGGCCACGGCGCTCTTCGAGCACGGCCGGATCACCACCACGGAGGCCAAGGCCCGCAGGCTGCGGCCGTACGCGGAGCGGCTGATCACCAAGGCGAAGCGGGGCGACCTGCACAACCGCCGGGAGATCATGAAGGTCATCCGCGACAAGTCGGTCGTGCACCGGCTCGTCGAGGAGATCGGGCCGTTCTTCTCCGACCGCAACGGTGGCTACACGCGGATCACCAAGACGCTGCCGCGCAAGGGCGACAACGCCCCCATGGCCGTGATCGAGCTGGTCTCGCAGCGCACCGTCACCGACGAGGCCGACCGGGCCCGCCGGGTCGCGGCGTCCCAGCAGGCGGCGACCGCCCCGGCTCCGGCCGAGGACACCACGCCGGCGGAGGACACCACCGCGGCTGACACCACCGAGGCCGTCGAGGAGAGCGCCTCCACCGAGGACGCGCCGTACGGCGAGGGCAGCCACGCCCCGCTGGACGACCCGTCCGAGGCCCCGGAGGGCTTCCCGATCAAGGGCAACGAGGACTCGAAGCTGTACCACGTCCCCGGGTCGGCGCACTACGACCGCACGGTGGCCGAGGTCTGGTTCGCCACGCCGGAGGCCGCCGAGGCCGCCGGTTTCCAGCTGCCCGCCTCCCAGCGTGAGGACGACGGCTCCGAGGAGTCCTGATCACGCACCAGCACCACACCGTCGAGCCCGCCGCCCACCAGGGTGGCGGGCTCGACGGCGTTCGACCGGTGTCGCGGTTGCGGCTCGACATCGCCTACGACGGCACCGACTTCTCCGGCTGGGCGCGCCAGCCCGGGCGCCGCACGGTGTGCGGTGTGCTCGAGGACGCGCTCGGTGTCGTCCTGCGCGAACCGGTGGCGCTCACGGTGGCCGGGCGCACCGACGCAGGCGTCCACGCCACCGGCCAGGTGGCCCACGCCGACCTCGCGTCCGGACCGGAACCGGAATGGCTGGTGCGCCGGCTCGCGCGGCTGCTGCCCCCCGACGTGCGCGTGCGCGCCGTCACCCCGGTGCCCGCCGAATTCGACGCCCGCTTCTCCGCGCTGCGCCGCCACTACCGGTACCGCGTCGCCACCACCCCGTACGGCGCCGAGCCGCTGCGTGCGCGCGACACGCTCTCCTGGCCGCACCCGTTCGACCTCGCCGCCGTCCAGGCCGCCTCCGACGCACTGCTGGGGGAACACGACTTCGCCGCGTTCTGCAAGCGCCGCGAGGGCGCCACCACGGTGCGCGGGCTGCAGCAGCTCACGTGGACCCGCGACACCGACGGCGTCGCGCAGGCCGCGGTGTCGGCCGACGCGTTCTGCCACTCGATGGTGCGCAGCCTCGTCGGCGCGCTCCTCGACGTCGGGCGCGGGCGCCGCACCCCCGACTGGCCCGCCTCGCTGCTGCACCGGTCCGAGCGGGCGAGCGAGGTGCCCGTGGCGCCCGCCCACGGCCTCACGCTGGTGGCCGTCGACTACCCCCCGGCCGACGAGCTCGCCGCCCGCTCCGCAGCCACCCGGCGCCTGCGCGTGCCGCCGAGCTGAGAGCCGGTTCACCCGATCGGGTCAGGTTCGGTCGCTCCACCGGCCCGACGCTTGGAATTTGCCCCTCGGCAATTCACACCACGGGACACAACACGTACCGTAACGCCGACCGGCGACCTTCACCCGAAGGTTCGAGCCTCACCCGTTGCGCCCCCTGCGAATGGAGACGCCTTGACGATGACGCCTGAGGTCCGGCTCGGGGGGCCGGAACGCGCCACCGCCTGTTGCGGGGGCGTCTCCCCGGACGTCGGCAAGCGCCACGTGGCCGACCTGCGCGCCGCACGCACCGTCACGCCGGCCCAGCTCGACCAGGCCGTACACCAGCTGCGGGAGCGCCGCGGGCGGCCCGCGGCCGAGCAGATGCAGGCCATCCTGCGGGCGCTCGACCTCACCGTGGTGCGCGACAGCGAACATCGGCGTTAACCCTGCCGCGGTGGTGTTGCCGCCGCGGCGCCCGTGATCGAAAGTGGAGCGGTGACCGCCGAGCCCTCACCCAGCGCCACCGCCGCCGGCCGCGACTACGGCGATCGGGTGGCCGCCGTCGAGCCCGGCGGCAACGAGCCCATCCCGGCCGCCGAGCGGCACGGGCGGCCCCGCCAGCTGTTCTGGACCTGGACGTCGCCCAACCTCGAGTTCGCCACGATCTTCCTCGGCGTGCTGTCCGTCTCGGCGTTCGGGCTGACCTTCGCGCAGGCCGTGGCCGCGATCCTGCTCGGGAACGCGCTCTCGGCACTGGCCCACGGGGCGCTGTCGGCCCGGGCCCCGTCGATCGGCGTGCCGCAGATGGTGCTGGGCCGCTCGGCGTTCGGCTACCGCGGCAACGCCGTCCCGTCGGCGCTGATGACGATCACGTCCGGATTCGGCTGGTTCGCCGTGAACAGCGTCAGCGCCGCGTTCGCGCTGGAGTCCCTCACCGGCCTGCCCGCCCCGGGATGGCTGGTGGCCGTGGTGGTCGTCCAGATCGCGGTCGCGTTCGTCGGGCACAACCTCGTGCAGGCCTTCGAACGGTTCGCGTTCCCCGTGCTCGCGGTCGTGTTCGCGATCGGCGCGGTGATCGTGCTCGCCCGGACCGACCCGTCGTTCGTGCCCGAGGGCGGCGGCACCGGCGGGCTCGGCGGCTTCCTCCTCACCGTGGGCGCGGTCGTGGGCTACACCGCGGGGTGGACGCCGTACGCGGCCGACTACGCGCGCTACCTGCCCGCCGACTCGTCCCGCACCCGCACCGGCCTCGCCGCGGGGCTGGGGCTCTTCGGCTCCACGAGCGTGCTGATGATCGTCGGTGCCGCGTCCGTGAGCGCCACGACGGCGGCAGGCGCGGCGTCCGACAACCCCACCACCGCGTTCGTCGGCGTGCTGCCGGACGCGCTCGCCGCGCTCACGCTGCTGGCGATCGCCCTCGGCGCGGTGGCGGCCAACATCCTGAACGTCTACTCGGGCTCGATGGCCTTCCTCAGCGCCGGGGTGGACGTCCCGCTGCGCTGGGCCCGCGCGGTGGTCGCCCTCGCGTTCGGCGTGATCGGCTTCCTGATCGCGCTGGTGGCCCTCGCCGACGCCGCCCACAGCTACGAGGCGTTCCTGCTCGTCATCGTCTACTGGATCGGGCCGTGGCTCGGCGTCGTGCTCACCGACCAGTACCTGCGCCGCCGCGGCCTTCCGGTCGAGGTGCTCTACGACCGCACCCGCCGCAACCACGCGGGCGTCATCGCGCTGGTCGCCGGCATCGCCGTCTCCGTGCCGCTGTTCTCGAACCAGGCCCTGTTCACCGGCCTCGTCCCGCGGCTGGTGCCCGGCGTCGGGGACGTCACGTTCATCGTCGGGTTCGTGCTGGCGGCGCTCGTGTACGCGCTCCTCGACCGGAGACTTGCCACCACCACCGCGGGACCCGCAGAGTGAGGCCCGTGGCTCCCGACCCCACCGACCTGCTCGAGATCGCGCTCGCCGAGGCCAGGACGGGCCTCGACGAAGGCGGCATCCCGATCGGCGCCGCCCTGTTCACCGCCGACGGCACGCTCCTCGGGCGCGGCCACAACCGGCGGGTGCAGGACGACGACCCGTCGATGCACGCCGAGACCGCCGCGTTCCGGGCCGCGGGCCGCCAGCGCGACTACCGCAGCACGGTGATGGTCACCACGCTGTCCCCGTGCTGGTACTGCTCGGGGCTCGTGCGCCAGTTCGGGATCGGCGCCGTCGTGATCGGCGAGGCGCGGACGTTCTCCGGCGGGCACGACTGGCTCGCCGAGCACGGCGTCACGATCACGCTGCTCGACGACGAGCGGTGTGCGGCGCTCATGACCGACTTCATCGCGGCCCGGCCCGAGCTCTGGTACGAGGACATCGGAGGTGTCCCGGCATGATCCCCACGATCGACCTGGCGGCGTGGCGCGCGGGCGACCCCGCGATCGGGCCGAAGGTGGACGAGGCGCTCCAGCGGGCCGGCTTCCTGCTGGCGGCGGGCCACGGCGTCGACGACTCGCTGCGCGCCGACGTCCGCGCCGCGGCACGCCGGTTCTTCGCGCTCCCCACCGAGGTCAAGCAGCAGTACGCGGTGCGGATCGGCGGGCGGGGCTGGCTCGCGCCCGGCGTCGAGGCCAACGGCAACGTCGAGGGCGAGGAGACCCCACCGGACCTCAAGGAGTCGTTCGCCGTCGGGCCGGAGACGCCCACCGGCGACCCGGCCGTCGACGCGGTGTGGTTCCCGCCGAACGTCTGGCCGGCCGAGGTGCCCGAGCTGCAGGTCGCGGTCGGCCGGTACGTGGCGGCGATGACCGCGGTGTCCCGCGAGCTGCTCGAGATGTGCGCCGACGCCCTCGGCCTGCCGCGCGACGCCCTCACCTCGCTCGCGCGCAACCCCACCTGGACGTTCAACATCAACCGGTACCCGCCGCTCACCGAGGTCGGCCACCCCGCGCCGGGCCAGTTCCGCATCGGCGCCCACACCGACTTCGGCACCGTCACCGTGCTCGACCGTGAACCGGGAGCGGGCGGGCTGCAGGTCGACGTCGACGGCGCGGGCTGGTCCGACGCCCCCTACGACCCGAGCGCGTTCACCGTGAACATCGGCGACCTGCTCGCGCACTGGACCGGGCTGCGCTGGCGCTCGGGCCGCCACCGCGTGCTCCCGCCCCAGCCGGACGCCCCCGACGAGGAACTCGTCTCACTGGTGTTCTTCTTCGAGCTCGACCACGACGCGCTGGTCACCCCGCTCACGCCGCCCCTGGGACGGCGAGCCGACCTGGACCCGGTGGTGTCCGCGCCGTTCCTGCGCGAGCGGCTCGACGCCATCTCGGTCGGATAGCCGCGCCGGTCAGATCGCCGAGAACGTGAGCTTCCCGGCGACGACCGACTGCACCTCCTGGAGCACCTGCTCGTCGCTCGACAACCCCACCGACTCGATGCCCACCAGGAAACGCGGCATCTCCACGTAGCGGACCAGCCCGACGAGCGGGCGGCCCTGCTGGTCGGCGAACTCGATGCGCACGTCGAGCCCGCGGTAGCCCTGCACGATGACCGGCCGGGTGTCGACCACCCGGCCCCCGGTGGAGTTCGCGGTGGCCGTGGCGGCCTTCCCGGCGTCGGCCCGGTAGCCGTCGGGGACCGGGAACACCGCGAAGGTGTTGACGACGCTCGCGGGCGCGCCGATCGCCCGGTACGAGGAGCCGCTCGACAGCGAGGTCTTCTCGGCCGGACCGAACATCCACGCGCTGGTCCCGCTGGACCGGTCTTCGACCGGGAGGAGGGGGCGGGGGATCCAGCCATCGGCCATCCACCGCGCCATCGCCGGGTCCTCCGGCGCGGCGGTGTTCGGCGCGCTCGTGCGCGGCGGCGCGGGAGTGGTGGTGCGCGGCGCGCTCGGGGTGATGACCGGGGCACTCGTCTGCGGCGCGGCGTGCGGGACGCCCGCGACGGTCACCGAGCAGCCCGCGAGGGCGGTTCCGGCGATCACCGCGGCGGCGACGGCTCGGACGATCCGGGAGCTGTGGCGGCGGGACATCGGAACCTCCGGGTCTCGGGTGCGGACATCCAGGACGACCGCCGCCGCGGCGCCGGGGTTGGGGGGTGCTGCGGATTTCCCCGAACGGCCCCGCCGCGTGGGTCCACGCGGCTACCGTCGGGCCGTGTCCCGCCGTGCGAGCCTCGTGCCGGCACCGGCCACCCGCGACCAGGCCGACGCGTACCGGTTCGGCCTCCGGCGGCTCGAGGCGGCGCTGGTGCGCGGCGACCCGGTGCCGCTGCACGAGCAGATCCGTGCGCAGCGCCGCGCCGCACTGGCCGGGGTGGTGCTCGGGCTGCTCGGGTTGTGCGGCACCGCTGTGTTCGCCGCGGTGTCCCCGCAGCCGGACTGGGCGCGTCAGGCCGTGGTGGTCGGCGCAGGTTCCGGCGCCATGTACGCCGTGGCCCATGGCCCGGACCGGCTCGTCCCGGTGGCCGACCTGACCGCCGCCCGCCTGGTGCTCGCCGCGCTCCGCGCGGGCGGGAGCAGCGACGCCGACCCGGCCACCGCCACGCCGGTGGTGGTTCCCGACGCCCTCCTCGACGGGGCGCCCCGCACCCCCGCCGCTGCCGTGCCCGGCGCGCTGGGCGCGCGCCCGGACGGCCCGCCGGTGCCGCCCGGCTGGGCCGTCTGCGACGCGGTCAGCCCGGAGGGCGCGCTCACCGCCACCACGGTGATCGGTGGTGCCCCGCCGCTCCCGCCCGGCCCGGCCGACGCGGGCGTACTGCTCGCCGTCGACGACACCACGTGGCTGGTCACGGCGGGCCGCCGCCACCGAGTCGACGCGACCGACGGCCGGGTGGCCGCGGCGCTGGGGATCACCGGGCGCGTGCCCAGGGCCGTGGCGCCAGCCCTGCTGTCGCTGCTGCCCGAGGGCCCGCCGCTGGCCAACCCGGCCGTCCCGGGGCGTGGGCGGCGCTCACCGGACGGGCTGCCCGGCCGGATCGGCGACGTCCTCGTCGCCCGTCCCGCAGGTGGCGCGCCGCAGCACTACGTGGTGCTCGCCGACGGGGTGCAGGAGGTGCCCGCGGTACTCGCCGACCTGCTGGGTGCGGCCGCGGGCACGGACCCGCCCCTGCCCGTCGGGGCCGCGGAGCTGGCCGGCACCACCGTGGTCGAGGACCTGGCCGTCGCGGGCTGGCCGGACGTGGCGCCGCGGCTCACCGAGGCCGCCGACGCCCCGGTGCTCTGCTGGACCTGGGCGGCGGGCGGCGACCCGGCCGGATCCGTCTGGACCGGTGCGGCCCCGCCCCTCGCCGGCCGCACCCCGGTGGAGCTGGCGCAGGCCGACGGGCCCGGCGACCGGGTCGACGCGGTCGCCGTCGGCCCCGGCGGGGCCGTGCGCGCCACCGGCCCGGGTGGGGAGCCCGGCGCCGGACCGCTGTGGCTCGTGTCCGGCAGCGGCGTTGCCCACGGCGTGGCGGACGAGGCCACGGCCGCCGCGCTCGGGATCACGACGGCCGCCCCCGCTCCGGAGGCCGCGCTGCGCCTGCTGCCGGCGGGCCCCACCCTGGATCTGGCGGCCGCGGGGCGCGTGGTGGACGTCCTCCCGGGCGGCTAGCGGCGCTCCGAGGGCCGGCACATCGGTAGTGGTGCTGGCACATCGGTTGCAGTCGGTGTGTGGGTCCGCGAGGTGGTGTGTGGGTGGGGTCGGCCGCCGGCGGATGGCGGCGCCCGACGACTGGCACATCGGTAGTGGTGCTGGCACATCGGTTGCAGTCGGTGTGTGGGTGCTCGAGGTGGTGTGTGAGCGGGGGACCTACCTGCGCCCCGGTCGCCGGCGGAGCACCACGACCGACAGCCCGGCCGCGGCGAGCAGGACCGCGGCGGCGATGAGGTCGAGCGGGCGGTCGGGGGCCCGGGGTTCCGGCGTCGCGCGCGGTGCGGTGCCGGGCAGCTCGGCCTCGAACGCGGCTGCGTCGCTGCGCCCGTCCGGCGTGAGGCGGGCCGGCTGCGCCGTGAGCGCGGCGACGGGGTCGACCACGCCGTGGCCCAGGGCGGCGGCGCCGGCGGGCGCCCGGCGGGCTGTGGCCAGGATGCGGTCGACGACCTCGGTGGCCGTGAGGTCCGGGAACCGTTCGCGGACGAGCGTGGCGAGCCCCGCCACCCAGGGTGCCGCGAAGCTGGTGCCGTTCAGCTCACCGGTGGTGCCGCCGCCCACCGCGAGCGAGCGCAGCCCGGTGCCGGGGGCGGCGACGTCGACCCACGGCCCGGCCACGGTGAACGGCGCCGGGGTGTCGTCGGGGCCGACGGCGCCCACCGTCAGCACGTCGTCGCCGTACCAGCCGGGCAGGGAGACCTGGCCCCGCGCGTCGGCGGTGCAGGAGCCCGAGCCGACGTTGCCCGCGGCCGCCACCACCACGACGTCTGCGGCGACGGCAGCGCGCAGCGCGGCCTGCACCGCCGCGCCCGCGGCGCTCGCGCGGGTGGCCGGCAGGCAGACCGCCTCGGAGATGTTGACGACATCGGCTCCCGAGCGGACGGCGAGCACGACCGCCTCCGCGAGCGTGGCGGTGTCGCCTGCCGCGCGGCGGCCGCCGTCGGGCCCGGGCACGTCGAACGAGGGGCTCGACTGCCGGATCGCGAGCACCTGCGCCTGCGGGGCGATCCCGAGCGGCGTGCTCGAGCGTTCGCCCCGCACCGGAGCGGCTGCGAGGAGCCCGGCGACGGCCGTGCCGTGGCCATCGCAGTCGTCGAGTCCGTCGCCGCCGGTGAGGTAGTCGCCGCCGCCCTGCAACCGGGCGCCGAGCAGCGGGTGCGGCGCCACGCCCGTGTCGATCACGGCGATCACCTGGCCGCGCCCGGTGGCGATCCGGTGCACGTCCGCGAGGCGCAGCCGGGCGGCGACGTCGGCGGCTGCGCCGGCCGCGTCGGCCCGCGGCGGCCCGCAGCGCGCGACCTGGCGGATCCCGGCTGCGGGGCCGGGTGGCAGCCCGCGGGGCGGCGCCACGCGCACGAGCGGTGGCGCGGGCGGGCCGGGTTCAGAGGCGACGAGGGCGGCCGGGACGGCCGCCGCGGCCGCGCCGGTGGGCGCGCAGGCGATCGCGAGGAGCGCCACCGCCGCGCACACCCACCCGCGGGCCATCGGCGCGTTCACAGCCCGCGGACGAGCCGGAAGAGGTCCATCGCGGCGAGGGCGAGCGGCACCGCCGAGGCGCCGAGGACCACGTCGAGCACGTCGACCGCGCGCCGGGCCACCGGGGACGCCGCCGGGCCGCTGTGGCCGAGCGCGGCGAGACCCAGCCCTGCCGCGAGCAGCAGCACCCCGACGGCGAGGGCGCTGAGCAGGGGTTCCGGCCGGGCGGCCGTGAGCAGCGCGAGCCCGACCAGGCCGATCACGGCGCACCCGAGCAGTGTGCGCGACGGTGCCGGGTCGGCGAAGCCGCGGGCGCGCAGGGCGAGCACCGCCACGACGACGCCGGCCAGCGTCGGTCCGGCCCAGCCGCCTGCGGCGGCCGCCGGGAGTGCACCCGCGACGGCGACGGCGGCGCACCCGCCGACGAGGCCGGCGAGGTAGCCGCGGGCGAGGTCGGAACGCTCGGCGAACTCGTCGGGCGGCAGGATGTCGGGCCCGCGGTCGGCGTCGACCAGCTCGGAGCCGTCGGCGGGCACCACGGGGCGGGGCAGCCCCGACAGGCGCAGCGCGACGCGCGGGAGCACCGGCCCGGCCACCAGCGCGAGCGCCGCCACCGCGGCGGCGGCGGAGCTGGGAGGGCTGCCGAACCGCAGCACGGCCACCGCTGCCAGCCCCACGGGCACGGCGGCCACCACCACGGCGACGAGCGCCGGTGCCACCACTCGGAGCGCGATCTGGGCGGCGGCCGCGACGGTGCCCGCGGCCGCCGCGGCGAGCAGCAGCCGCGCCGCAGGGGAGGAGCCGGACAGCGCCGTCCAACCGGCCGCTGCGGCGAAGGGCACCGCGGCCAACGCCGCGGTGTGCCCCGCGATCAGGGTGTGGGCTCCCGGCGCGGCGCGGGCGGACCGGGCGGCGAGGAGCACTGCCGCGCCGGCGGCGACCGTGGCGACGAGCGCGCTGCCCGCGGGCCCGCTCGCCAGCACCGCCGCCCCGGCCACCGCGATCAGCAGGACGGCCCCGGCGGCGAAGCCGCGGTGGTGCCGGTCGCCATCGCCGACCCCGGCGGCGAGGGCGTCGACCGGGTCGTCGAACACCGGCGGCGGAGGTGGCGGCACATCGGGCGCGAGGCGCAACAGCTCGCCGTCGGGAACGCCCAGCTCGGCCAGCGAGGCACCGGGCGGGAGCGGCGCGCCCGCCGCGCCCGTGAGCCGCCACGGCACCGGGCGCACGCCGAACACCGGCTCCCCGACCAGGTCGAGCACCATCGGGACCAGCTCGGCCACCGGCACGTCGGAGGGCAGCGCGACGTCCACCGCGGCGCGGGGCGCGAGCACCGTGAGGCGGCGGTACGGCGCGACGATCATCGTGTCCCCTCCGCTGACGAGTTCTCCCGAAACGGCCCGGCGCTGCCCGTCGGCTGCCTAGCATCGCAGCGCCCGGTCCCGGGCGGGGTCGTTTCGGAGGAACTCCGGAGGCGGACGATGACGAGTCGAGCGCGACCGGCGCCGCCCCGGATGCCGGGCGGTGAGCTCACGCTCGAACCACCGCCGGAGCCGGAGCGGATCGTCCCGGCGGGGGTGCTGCAGCGGATGCTGCCGCTGGTGATGCTGGTCGGCTCGATCGGCTTCGTGGTCGTGGCCGGGGCAGACCAGCCGACCTCGTGGCTGTTCGGCGGGATGTTCGCGATCTCCTCGCTCGGCATGCTGCTCACCGGGCGCGGGGGCGGCAGCCGCACGGCGGCCGTGGACGAGGACCGCCGCGACTACCTGCGCTACCTGTCGGTGCTCCGCGGACGGGTGCGGGGGATCGCGGCGGAGCAGCGGGCGGCGCTGGAGTGGTCGCACCCGGATCCGGCCGCGTGGCCGGCGGTGCTGCGGGCCGGCCGGATGTGGGAGCGCAGGCCGGCCGACCCCGACTTCGCGCACGTCCGCGTCGGCCGGGGCGCCCAGCGCCTCGCCACCCGGCTCGTGCCGCCGCAGACCGGGCCGGTCGACGGCCTCGAGCCGGTCACGGCGCTCGCGCTGCGCCGCCTCCTGCTGGGGCACGCGGTGGTGCCGGATCTGCCGGTGGCGCTGTCGCTGCGGGCGAGCGGGGTGGTGTGGCTGGAGCCCACGGGCGGCGCGGGCGTCGACCGCGTGCGGGCGCTGGCCCGGGCCGTCGTCGTGCAGTACGTGCTCTGGCACGCCCCGGCCGACGCCCTGCTCGCGGTGGTGGCGCCGCCGTCCCTTGCCCACGAGTGGGAGTGGGTGAAGTGGCTGCCGCACGCCCGGCACCGCCGTCGCCACGACGCCGTCGGCCCGCTGCGGATGATCACGTCCGACGCCGACGAGGTGCGGCACTGGTGGCGCGCGGAGCTGGTCGGGCGGCCCGCGGGACCGGGTGCGGGAGAGCCGCACCTGCTCGTGGTGGTCGACGACGTCACCGCGGGCCCGGGGGCGTGGGCCGGGGTCGCGGGCGTCACCGTGCTGCGGGTCGGGGCGCCGGCAGGCAGGCGCCCGGCGCCGTCGGTCGTGCGGCTGCTCGTGGCGCCGGATGCGCTGCTGCGCGGCGGAGGCGACGAGCCTCCCGCCCTGATCGGGAGCCCGGACGGTCTCACCGTCGCCGAGGCCACGGCGCTGGCCCGCCGGATGGCCCGGCACCCGGCCGCGCGGTCTGCGGAGGCGGGCGACCCGGGCCCCACGGCTCCCGCCGGCCTGCCCGCGCTGCTCGGCCTCGCGCCCGGCCCGGCGGGGGTCGCCGCGGTGCGCGCCCGCTGGGCGCGCTCGGAGGCTGACCGGCTGCGGGTGCCGATCGGGGTGGACGAGAGCGGCGCGGTGATCACCCTCGACCTGAAGGAGGCGGCACTGGGCGGCAGCGGCCCGCACGGGCTGTGCGTGGGCGCCACCGGCTCCGGCAAGAGCGAGTTGCTGCGCACGCTCGTGCTCGGCCTGGCCGCCACCCACTCGTCGGAGGAGTTGAACCTCGTCCTCGTCGACTTCAAGGGCGGCGCCACGTTCCTCGGGCTCGCCGGCCTGCCGCACGTCTCCGCGGTGATCACGAACCTCGCCGACGAGCTCGGCCTCGTCGACCGGATGGCCGACGCGCTCGCCGGGGAGATCACCCGCCGGCAGGAGCTGCTGCGGGCGGCGGGCAATCTGGTCGGCGTCACCGAGTACGCCGCGGCCCGGCGCGCGGGCGCCGACCTGCCCCCGCTGCCCGCGCTGCTGGTGGTGGTCGACGAGTTCTCCGAGCTGCTGGCGCAGCGGCCGGAGCTGATCGACCTGCTCGTCACGATCGGCCGCCTCGGCCGCTCGCTCGGGCTGCACCTGCTGCTCGCCTCGCAGCGGCTCGACGAGGGCAGGCTGCGCGGACTCGAGTCGCACCTGTCGTACCGGATCGCGCTGCGCACGTTCTCGGCGGCGGAGTCCCGGGCCGTCCTCGGCGTGCCGGACGCCCACCAGCTGCCGTCCACGCCCGGTTCGGCGTTCCTCGCCACCGGCACCGGCGAGCTCGTCCGGTTCCGCGCGGCGTACGTGTCGGCGCCCGACGCGGCGCCCCGGCAGGCGGCGCCGCCACGGCACCGGCCGCGGGCCCACCCGTTCCGGGCGGCGCCGGTGCTCGAACCCGAGCAGGCGACACCGTCCGGCGACGACCCCGCCGACGGGCCCACGGTCCTGGACACCGTGATCGCGGCCATGGCCGGCACCGGCCCGCCCGCCCACCGGGTGTGGCTCCCGCCGCTCGGCGACCCGCCCCCGCTCGACGAGGTCCTCGGGTCCGCGCAGGCGGGCCGCGGCCCGCTCCAGGTGGCCATCGGCCTCGTCGACCGGCCCTACCAGCAGCGGCGCGACGCGCTCGTCGTCGACCTGGCGGGCGGGGCCGGGCACCTCGCGGTGGTCGGCGCCCCGCGCAGCGGCAAGTCCTCCGCGCTCGCCACCACCGTGCTCGCGCTGGCGCTCACCCGCACACCCGACGAGCTCGGCGTGCACCTCCTCGACTTCGGCGGGGGCGCGCTCGCCGCGCTGGCGGGGCTCCCGCACGTCGGCACGGCCGCCGACCGGCAGCAGCCCGAGCTGGTGCGCCGGGTCGTCGCCGAGTTCGCCGCGCTGCTCGCCCGCCGCGAGCAGCTGTTCCGCGACAACGGGCTCGCCTCCGTCGAGGAGTTCCGGGCCCGCCGGGCGGCAGGCGCGTTTCCGGACGAGCCGGCCACCGACGTCCTGTTCGTCGTCGACGGGTACCTCGTGCTGCGCGGCGAGTTCGACGACCTGGAGGTGCGCCTGCCCGCGCTGGCCGCGCAGGGCCTGTCCTACGGGCTGCACCTCGCGTTGTCGGCCACGCGGTGGAGCGAGCTGCGTCCAGCGCTGAAGGACCTGGTCGGCGGTCGGGTGGAGCTGCGGCTGGGGGAGCCCGCGGAGTCCGAGGTGGATCGGCGCCGGGCCGCTGCCGTGCCCGCGCGCCCGGGCCACGGGCTCGCGCCCGACGGCGCCCCGGCGGTGGTGGCCGCGCCCCGCCGCGCCACCGGCGACCTCGGCGCTCTCGTGGCCGAGGTCGCGCGCGGCTGGCCGGGCGACGGCTTCGCCGGGGTCCGGCTGCTGCCCGACCGCGTCGATCTCGACCGGTTGCCGCCCGCCGGCCCCGACACGGGCACCGGCATCCCGCTCGGCGTGGACGAGGAGCGGCTCGCGCGGGTCGTGCACGACCCCGCGGCCGACCCGCACCTGCTCTGCCTCGCCGACGCGGAGAGCGGCAAGACCACGCTGCTGCGGCTGGTGGCCCACGGCATCACCGCCGCGTACCCGCCGCAGGAGGCGCGCATCGTGGTGGTCGACCCCCGTCGCACCCTCCTCGGTGCGGTACCCGGCTCGCACCTGATCGCCCACACCAGCACGCCCGACGCCACCGCCGCGGCCGCCGCCGAGGTGGCCGAGTCGCTGCGCAGGCGGTTGCCCGGCCCCGAGGTCACGGCCCGGGAGCTGCGCGAGCGGAGCTGGTGGAGCGGACCGGACGTGCACGTCCTCGTCGACGACTACGACCTCGTCGCCCCCGGCGGCGCGGCCAACCCGCTGCTCCCGCTGGTGGAGTTCCTCGCGCAGGCCAAGGACGTCGGGCTGCACCTCGTCGTCGCCCGCCGCTGCGGTGGCGCGGCCCGCGCCATGTACGACCCCGTGCTCGGGCGGCTGCGGGAGCTCGCCGTGCCCGGGCTGGTCATGAACGGCAGCCCCGACGAGGGCGCGCTGCTCGGCACCGTCCGGCCCGGCCCGGAGCCGCCCGGGCGCGGGGTGCTGGTCGACCGGCGCCGCGGCGCCCGGCGCGTGCAGCTGGCGTGGCTGCCGCCGGACGAGGACGACGGCCGGTGACCGGTGCCCCGGTCCGCGTCGCGGTGCAGGAGGGCACGGGGTTCGTCCGCCTCGCCTGCGCCCCGGCGGAGGGCCCGCCGCGGCTGGTCGCGGAGCTGCCTGCGCCCGGGCCTGGGGTTCCCGCGTTGCTCACCGAGTTCGTGGGACCGCCTCCGGAGGAGCTGGTCCTCGTGCACCCCGCGCGGTGGCCGCCCGAACGCGCCGCGCGGTGGGCGCGCGAGTGCGCGGGCTCGGCCGCCCGGATCCGCACGCTCGCGGCTCCGCTCGCGGCGGCCGGCCCGGGCGCGGCAGCCGTGCTCGACGTCGGCGCGTCCATGGCCGAGGCCACCCTGCTGGGCCCCGACAGCGCCGTCCGGGCCGTGGCGGCGGCCGAGGTGGGCGGCCGGGTGCTCGACGAGCTGGTGGCCGCCCGCACCGGGCGGGACCCGGTGGCGGCGCGGGCGCTGCGGGAGGCGTTGTCGCTGCTCCCGAGCGTGGACGGGGTGGCGGCGGCGGACCTGGCGCCGCTGCTCGCCGCACCGTTGCGCGCCGCCGTGGCCCCGCTGCGCGAGGTGGCGGAGGGCGCCGGGCGGGTGCTGCTCGTCGGCGGGCTGGCCCGCAGCCCCGCCCTGGCGAGGGCGGTCGACGAGGCGGGCATCCCGGGCGCGCAGGTGGCGCCGCGCCCGGAGGCGGCCGCGGTGCTGGGGGCCCTCGCGCACGTCGCCGAGCCGGTGCGACCCGCTCCGGCCGGGCCACCGCCCACCGGCGTCGGCTGGCTGCCCGCGCTCCCCGTGCGCAGGCGGACGCTCCGGGCGGCCCTGCTCGGGAGCGCCGCCGCGATCGGCGCGGTGGCGCTGCTCGGGCTGGGGCGGCTGCCGGCGCCGCCCGCCGTTCCCGAGGTGCCTGCGGGGGTGCTCGTGCAGTACGGCTACCGGCTCGACGTGCCGGCGGGGTGGGAGCACACCGGTGGGCTGCCCGAACGCAGGCGCGTGCTGCTCACACCGCGGTCGGCACCGGAGGGCAGCGACCTGATCGCCGTGGAGCGAACGTCCCTCGGCTACGACACGGCCGCCGAGCCGCAGCGCGCGCGGACGGAGCTGCGCGCCGTGTTCGACGCCGCCGTCGCGGCGGGCTCGCGGCTGTCCGCGTTCGACCCGGATGCACGCGTCGGCGGCCGGGAGGCCACGGCGTACCGGCAGGAGGAGCCGGGCGGCACCGTCGTCGACTGGTACGTCGTGCTCGACGGCG
Source organism: Pseudonocardia zijingensis (assembly GCF_042657305.1). Classification (NCBI taxonomy): domain Bacteria; kingdom Bacillati; phylum Actinomycetota; class Actinomycetes; order Pseudonocardiales; family Pseudonocardiaceae; genus Pseudonocardia; species Pseudonocardia zijingensis. Next base: position 363,885 of record NZ_JBHSKO010000001.1, read on the forward strand.
ACGCGCAGCTGAGCGTCGGCTGCCGGCACACCCCCGCCGGTGCGGAGGCGGTGCGGGCGGCGTGCGCCGCGGTCGCGGCGTCGGTCACGGCGGGCTGACGTTCACACCCGCGAACGATCCGGCCCGATCCGCCTCGCCGGGGCGGCGGCGGTGCGAGCGTGGCGGCATCCGCAACGGAAGGGGACGGGCATGACCCAGGGGTTCGGCACCAGCGTGGAGGCGATGCAGGCCGCCGGGAGGCACGTGCTCGGGGTGAACGACGAGGTGCAGGCCGAGCTCGCCGCCCTGCGCTCACGGCTCGCCCCGCTCGGCGGCGCGTGGCGCGGCGACGCCGCGGCCGCGTTCGCCGCGCTGATGGCCCGGTGGGACACGGAGGCGAAGACGTTGAGCGAGGCCCTGCGCGGCATCGGCGAGTCGATCCAGGGCACCGGGGTCACCTACCAGGCGCAGGAGGACCAGCACGCCGGCGACATGTCCGCGATCCGCGCGGCGCTGGGCTGAGGGGAGGAGCGGGATGAGCGAGATCAAGGTCACGTTCGCGGCGCTCGAGGCTGCGCAGTCGGACGTGTCGGGCGTCGCGGGCCGGATGACCACGCAGCTGGATGACCTCAAGCGGTTCGTGGCGCCGATGGTCGCCACGTGGGAGGGCGTCGCGGCGGCCGAGTACCGCTCCAAGCAGCGCGAATGGGACACGGCGGCCGCCAACCTGGCCGCCGTGCTGCGCCAGATCGGGGTCGCGCTCGGCGCCGCGAACGAGCGCTACCGTGAGGCGGAGGAGGCCAACGCGGCGCGCTGGAGATGACGGGGAGGGGCCCGCCGCACCAGGGCGAACCGCCGCCGGGACCGCACACCAGGGGGCGTTTTGACCCTCCTCGGAGGCGGCGGGTACCCTCGTTATTCGATGTGCGGCGGGTGGACACCCGCGGCCGTGCCACCACGGCCCGCACGGCCCGGCCCTCGGGCCCGGCGCCCCAGCATGCCGCACTCGCGCACCAGAGGCAGCTCCCACGAGCAGACGACAGCGACGAGGTAGGTCCGTGCCCACGTACAGCCCCAAGCCCGGCGAGATCACCCGCGCCTGGCACGTGATCGACGCCACGGATGTGGTGCTCGGCCGCCTCGCCACGCATGCCGCCACCCTCCTGCGCGGCAAGCACAAGCCCACGTACGCCCCGCACATGGACACGGGCGACTTCGTCATCATCGTCAACGCCGAGAAGATCGCGGTCTCCGGCACCAAGCGCGATGACAAGTTCGTCTACCGCCACAGCGGCTTCCCCGGTGGGCTCAAGCAGCGCACGGTCGGCGAGATGATCGAGAAGCACCCGGACCGGCTGGTCGAGAAGGCGATCAAGGGCATGCTCCCGAAGAACCGCCTCGGCCGGGCGATGGCCAAGAAGCTCAAGGTCTACGCCGGCCCCGACCACCCGCACGCCGCGCAGAAGCCGGCCGCGTTCGAGATCACCCAGGTCGCCCAGTGACCAACCCAGAGGCGACCACACCGGAAGAGGGACAGCCCGTGACCACCCCCGAGTCCGAGTACGAGGCCGTCGAGGAGACCGCGGTCGACGCCGAGGCTCCCGAGGCCACCGAGGCTCCTGAGGCCGCCGAGGCCGAGGCGCCGGAGTACACCGACGGCGAGTACGACGACACCGAGATCGCGGCCGACGTCGCGCTGCCCGAGATCCCGGCCGTCTTCTCCGACCGCCCGATCCAGACCGTCGGCCGTCGCAAGGAGGCCGTCGTCCGCGTGCGGCTCATGCCCGGGTCGGGCGAGTTCCGGCTCAACGGCAAGTCGCTCGAGGAGTACTTCCCGAACAAGCTGCACCAGCAGCTGATCCGGGAGCCGCTGGTCACGGTGGAGAAGACCGAGCGCTTCGACATCTTCGCCAACCTCAAGGGCGGCGGCACCTCCGGCCAGGCCGGTGCGCTGCGGCTCGCCATCGCCCGTGCGCTGGTGGAGGCCGACTCCGAGGACCGCCCGCCGCTCAAGAAGGCCGGCTTCCTCACCCGCGACCCGCGGGTCATCGAGCGCAAGAAGTACGGCCTCAAGAAGGCCCGCAAGGCGCCCCAGTACAGCAAGCGCTGACGCGTTGAGCGCACGGCGCCTTTTCGGCACCGACGGCGTTCGCGGACTGGCCAACGGCGAGCTCCTCACCCCGGAGCTCGCCGTGGCTCTTTCCGCATCGGCCGCCCGTGTGCTCGCCGAGCGTGACCGGTCGCGCCGTCCGGTCGCGGTGGTCGGGCGCGACCCGCGTGCCAGCGGCGAGATGCTCGAGGCCGCGGTCGTCGCCGGGCTCACGTCGGCCGGCGCCGACGCGGTGCGCGTCGGGGTGCTGCCCACCCCCGCGGTGGCGTTCCTGGTCAGTGATCTGGGCGCCGACCTGGGTGTGATGATCTCCGCGTCGCACAACCCGATGCCGGACAACGGCATCAAGCTGTTCGCCGCGGGCGGGCAGAAGCTGCCGGACGCCGTCGAGAGCGCGGTGGAGAGCGGCGTCGGTGCCGTCGCGGAGCGGCCCACGGGCGCCGCGATCGGCCGTGTGCGCGACCTTGGTGACGCCGTCGCCCGCTACCGCGACCACCTGCTCGCCGTCACGCCCGCCCCGCTCGCCGGGCTGCGGCTGGTGGTCGACTGTGCGCACGGGGCGGCGTCCACGGTGGCCCCGGACACGTACCGGCGCGCCGGTGCCGACGTCGTGGCGCTGCACGCGGAACCCGACGGGCTCAACATCAACGAGGGCGTCGGCTCCACCCACATCGGCGTGCTGTGCGAGGCGGTCCGGGCGCACGGCGCCGACCTGGGCATCGCCCACGACGGCGACGCCGATCGTTGCCTCGCCGTCGACGCCACCGGCGCCGCGGTCGACGGCGACCAGATCATGGCCGTACTGGCCGTCGCGATGCGCGAGGCGGGCGAGCTGGTCGCCGACACGCTCGTCGCCACGGTCATGAGCAACCTCGGCCTGCACCTGGCGATGCGCGACGCCGGCATCACCGTGCGCACCACCGCCGTCGGCGACCGGTACGTGCTCGAGGAGCTGCGCGAGGGCGGGTTCAGCCTCGGTGGCGAGCAGTCGGGCCATGTCGTGATGCCGCGCTACTCCACCACCGGCGACGGCCTGCTCACCGCGCTGCGGTTGATGGCGCGCATGGCGTCCACCGCGCGTTCCCTCGCGGAGCTCGCCGCGATCGTCACGCCGCTCCCGCAGGTGCTGCGGAACGTGCGCGTGGCCGACAAGGCCGCGGTGGCGGCGTCCGCCGCGGTGCGCGACGCGGTCGAGAAGGCCGAGGTCGAGCTGGGCGGTTCGGGACGCGTCCTGCTGCGGCCGTCGGGCACGGAGCAGCTGGTACGGGTGATGGTCGAGGCGCCCACCGCCGAGCAGGCGGAGGCCACCGCGGTGCGGCTGGCCGAGGTCGTCGCCGCCGCTTCCTAGCCGCCCCGGGCTCTTCGCCGGTTCGGCCCCGCGCGGCGGCGCCGTCGGGCACGATCGGCCCATGCCGCCCGAGCTGCACCTGCGTCCCGACCGGCTGCACGCGCACGCCGCCGTCGCGTCCGGACTCGCCGATGAGCTGCTCGCGGCGCTGCGCGGCGCCCCAGTCGCGGCCGGGCTGTTCGCCGGCGAGCGCGAGCGGCTCGATGGTGCGGTGGGTGCCGCGGTGCGTGAGCTGGCCGAGTTGAGTGCGGTGCTGCGTGCGGCCGCGGGCGCGGCGCGCGGGGCCGAAGCGGACGTCGCCGCGGTGCTCTCCCGGTTGCGCGACGGCCTCGGCCCGGGCCAGCCGTGACCGGAACCCCACGGCCCGCCGAGCACGAGCTCCTGGACGCGGCGCGGTGGTACGCGCGGCTCGGCGACGTGCTGGCGGACGCCGGGCGGCGGGTCGCGGTGCTCGGCGAGCTCATCGGCGGCGACTGGCCGGACGCGCGTGGGCGGGAGTGGGCGGCGCGGACGGAGCAGCTGGGGGCGGAGCTCGGGCGGGAGGCCGGGGCGGCCGCCGAGTTGGGTGCAGCGCACGCCAGGCAGGCCGGCGCCGGCAGGCGGCACACCGGGATGCGGCTCGGTGGCGTCGAGGCCGAGCGGGTGGAGGACGAGCGGGGCATGCGGATCGCGGAGCTGCCGCCGGGGTGAGGGCCCCGGCCGGAGCTCGCAAAGCGCCTCCGGTGGCGCCGCGCATCGTGCGGGGCAGATCGCGGGCAGGCCGGGGGCCTGCCCTCTTGGGGCGCGGCGCCACCTCCGGCCGGTTCCGCGGGCATGATCACGGGTTTGGCGCGTTCTCGGGCGAAATCGACCCGGGAACGCGCCAACTTCGTGATCATGGGCGTAGGAAGGGCCGTTTTGGTCGCCGTGAAACCTCAGTCTTCGCCCCTCCAGGGGAAGGCAGCCTCCTGGTGGTGCCGCGCGCCAGGTCAGGCAGGCCCTGGCCTGCCCGCGAAGCCTGCTCGCACGATGCGCGGCGCCACCAGGAGGCCCGACCCAGCAAACAGAGCATGATCGTTGCCTCGGCGCAAACCCGACGTGACGGTCGGGGAACGCGCCAGACCAGCGATCATGGCCGATGGTCGCTCCGGGGGCGCGCCCGACCGGGGTGCTCCGTAGCTCAGGGGCGCGGGGCGAGCGTGGTGCCGGGCACCTTCCCGTCGACGAGCACGTCGACGCGGTTCTCGCCCAGCAGGTGGTGCATCAGGAACGCGGTGACGAGGGCGCGGGTGAGGCGGCGGGTCTTCCCGTCGGGCTTGCCCGCGAGCAGGAGGTCGCTCCAGTGCACGCCCTCGAGGAAACCGGTGTGGCCGGCCTTCGTGAGCGTGCGCAGCCAGACGGGGCCGCCTGCAGCGGCCGCGACCGGCTCGGCGTTGGCGGCGGCCGGTGCCACGGTGTCGCGGCCCGCGGCGAGGTGGAGCACCGGCACCGTGACCGCGCGCGCCGTGTCGACCGACGACGGGCGGGTCTGGGCCATCGCGATCGTGACGACGGCCGCGACCCGCGGGTGGTTCTGCGCGGCCAGGAGCGCGGCCCCACCGCCGATGCCGTGGCCGGCGAACGCGGTGCGCCGCGCGTCCACGCTGATGCGCCCGTCGCCGAGCCGCACCCCGGCGCACACGTCGAGGGCGGTGCGCAGGTCGGCGGCGAAGCCGGCGTGGCTGGGCAGCGGGCCGCGGTGGGTGCCGGGGGCGGCCACCACGATGCCCCAGGAGGCGAGGTGGCGCAGCAGGTCGGCGTAGCGCTCCGGCGGCTGCAGCCAGTCGTGCCCGAACGCGACGGCGGGTAGCCCGAGCCCCTCTTCGGGGGCGAACACGACCCCCGCGAGGCCGACCATCCCGAGGTCGCCGCGCAGGACGGTGTGCGGGCCGGGCCGCGACAGCTGCTCGAGGGCGTCCTTGGCGCCGCGCACCTCGGGGGGCCGGGCGGCGGAGCGGGTGCGGGTCACACGCGCACGGTAGCCGCCCGGGCACGCGCGGGGCGACGGGACGCGCGCGGAAGATGTCGTGGCCCCACCCCTGTACGACCTACGCTCGCGGCATGCGGGGGGTCTGGACGGCGCAGCAGGTGCGGGACGCGGAGGCGGTGCTGCTCGCCCGCACGCCGGAGGGCGCGCTGATGCGCCGCGCCGCGTTCGGGCTCGCGGTGCACGCGCGGCGGATGCTGGCCGCCACCGGGACGGTGGCCGGGCGGCGGGTCGTGCTGCTCGTCGGGGCGGGCAACAACGGCGGCGACGCGCTCTGGGCGGGGGTGGAGCTGCGCAGGCGGGGCGTGGGGGTCACGGCGGTGCTGGTGGACCCGGCTCGTGCGCACCCGGCCGGGCTGGCCGCGTTCCTGCGGGCGGGCGGGTACGCGGTGGACGCCGAGGCCGGGCAGGTCGCGGTGCCGGGGGCGGATCTCGTGATCGACGGGATCGTCGGCATCTCCGGGCGCGGTGCGCTGCGTGAGCCCGCCGCCCGGCTCGTGGCGGCCGCTGACGCGGCGGGCGTCCCGGTGCTGGCCGTGGACCTGCCCAGCGGGGTCGACCCGGACACAGGCGCCGTGGCCGGGCCCGCGGTCACGGCCGCCGCCACGGTGACGTTCGGTGCGCTCAAGCCGGTGCACGTCCTCGCCAGGGCCCGCTGCGGTCCCGTGCACCTGGTGGACATCGGGCTCGCGCCGCTGCTGCCCGAACCGCACGCGCACGTGCTGGACGCCCCCGACGTGGGAGCACGGTGGCCGGTGCCCGGCCCGGCCGACGACAAGTACACGCAGGGGGTCGTGGGGATCGCGGCCGGCTCGGCGACCTACCCCGGTGCGGCCGTCCTGGCCGCCGGCGCCGCTGCGCTGGCCACCAGCGGCATGGTCAGGTTCGCAGGGAGCGCCGCACGCGGGGTCCGCGACCGGTGGCCGGAGGTGGTCGCCACCGACGCGATCGCGGACGCCGGGCAGGTCCAGGCCTGGGCGGTGGGGCCGGGCATCGGCACCGACGACGCCGGCCGCGCGGTGCTGGCCACCGCGATCGACCGCGACGTGCCGCTGTGCGTGGACGCCGACGCCATCACGCTGCTCGCCGCGCACGCGGATCTGCGCGCCGCGCTGCGGGGCAGGCCCGTGCTGCTCACCCCGCACGACCGCGAGTTCGCCCGGGTGGCGGGCGAGGTCGGCACCGACCGGATCGGGGCGGCCCGCCGGGCGGCCGCAGAGCTCGGGTTCACCGTGCTCCTCAAGGGCAACGCCACCGTCGTCGCCGATCCCGGCGGTCGCGCGCTCGTGCACCCGTCGGGGTCCTCGTGGGCGGCCACCGCCGGGTCCGGCGACGTGCTGACCGGCGTGCTCGGCGCCCTGCTGGCCGCGGGCCTCGAGCCGTGGTGGGCCGCGGGCTGCGCCGCGTACGTGCACGGCCTCGCCGCAGAGCTCGCCGCGCAGGGAGCGCCCGCCCCCGCGTCGCGGCTGCAGGCGGCGCTCCCGGCGGCGATCCGCTCGGTCCGGGCGTCCACGGCGCGCGGTGCGGAATAGGTGCAGGTCGGGTGGTGGAGGTCGGGCCAGCCGGGATGCGTGACCGGGCGCGGGTGCGATGATTGGTCACGTGCAGTCTCCGTCGAGCGTGCCGCGGGCCGAGGCCCTCGTCGACCTCGCCGCCGTCCGCCACAACGTGGCTGTGCTGCGGGAGGCGGCCCCCGCGGCGCAGCTGATGGCGGTGGTCAAGGCCGACGGCTACGGGCACGGTGCGGTGGAGGTGGCGCGGGCCGCGCTGGCCGGGGGCGCGTCGTGGCTGGGGGTGTGCACCCTCGAGGAGGCGGCACACCTGCGCGCTGCCGGGATCACCGCGCCGCTCCTGTCCTGGCTGCACCTGCCCGACGACGACTTCACCGATGCCGTCGCCGCCGGCGTCGACCTGTCGGTCCCGTCCAGGGCGCACCTCGCGGCCGTCACGGCTGCCGCGAGCCGCGCGGGCCGGCCCGCCCGGGTGCACCTCAAGGCAGACACGGGCATGTCGCGGGGCGGGGCGCAGCCCGCCGCTTGGCCCGGCCTGCTCGACGACGCCGAGAAGGCGGCCGCCGACGGGCGTGTGGAGGTGGTCGCGGTCTGGTCGCACCTCGCCAACGCCGACACCCCGGACCACCCGTCGCTCGACGCGCAGGCCGCGCGGCTCACCGCGGCGTGGGAGGCGGCCCGCGAGCGCGGGTTCGCCCCGATCCGCCACCTGGCCAACGCCGCCGCCACGCTCACCCGCCCCGACCTGCACTTCGACCTGGTACGGCCGGGCATCGCGGTCTACGGGCTCGACCCGCTCGGCCGTCCGGTGGGGGAGACTGCGCTGCGCCCCGCGATGACGCTGCGCGCCCGGGTCGCGCTGGTCAAGCGCGTGCCGGCGGGCGAGGGCGTGTCCTACGGGCACGAGTGGACGGCGCCGCGCGACACCACGCTCGCGCTCGTCCCCCTCGGGTACGCCGACGGCGTGCCTCGCCGGCTGAGCGGGCGGATGCGGGTGCTGCTCGGCGGCGCGCTGCGGCCGGTCGTCGGCCGGGTGAGCATGGACCAGGTGGTCGTGGACTGCGAGGACGGCACGGGCGTCCGGGAAGGTGACACAGCGGTGTTCTTCGGCCCCGGTGCGAACGGGGAGCCCACCGCCCAGGACTGGGCGGACGAGCTCGGCACCATCCACTACGAGATCGTGACGGGCGTGCACCTCAGGCGCGTCACCCGCACCCACATCGGGGCCGCCGAGTGAGGCGAGGACAGATCTGGGGCGCCGTCGCCGGCGCGGCGGGCGCCGCCGTCACCGGCGTCGCCGTCGGGGTGGCTGCCCGGAAGCACACCCGCGTCGCGGCGGAGCGCAGGCGGCTCGCGGCGCAGCTGACGGAGAAGCCCCCGCAGCTGGCGGGGCTGCGGGAGAGCGAGCCGTCGTCGGTCACCGCCGATGACGGCGTGCGCATCTCCTGCGAGGAGATCGAGGCGAAGGACGGCGACCCGGCCCTCACCGTGGTGCTCGTCCACGGATTCGCGCTCGACCGGCGCACCTGGCACTTCCAGCGCCAGTCGCTGCCCGCGCTCTCCGACCCGTCGATCCGGGTGGTGCTCTACGACCAGCGCAGCCACGGGCGTTCCGAGCGCGCCCCGCGGGAGAGCTGCACGATCGAGCAGCTCGGCCACGACCTCGACGCGGTGATCAGGGCGCTGGCGCCCGAGGGGCCGCTCGTGCTGGTCGGACACTCCATGGGCGGCATGACGATCATGGCGCTGGCCGAGCAGAACCCGGGGCTGTTCGCCGAGCGGGTGGCCGGGGTGGCGCTGGTGTCGACGTCCGCGGGCGAGGTGGCGAGCGCCGGGCTGCCCGGCACGCTCCTGTCGCGGCACAACCCCCTCACCCGCGGCGTGGGGCTGCTCGCGCGGCTGCAGCCCACCCTCGTGGAGACCGCGCGGCGGGCGCTGGGCGACGTCATCTGGACGCTCACCCGCAGCTTCGCCTACGGCGACCGCAACGTGGCGCCGTGGCTGGTGGACCTCGTCGACACGATGATCAGCGCGAACGCGGTCGACGCCCTCATCGACTTCGCCGACACGGTGGACAGCCACAACCGGGTAGCCGCTCTGCCCGCGCTGGCCGGCTGCGAGCTGCTCGTGGCGGCGGGCGACGCCGACCGCGTCATCCCGGCCACGCACTCCGAGGTCATCGCCGCCGAGCTGCCCACCGCCCGGCTGATCAACTTCCCCGGCGTGGGACACCTGCCCATGCTGGAGCAGCCCGCCGCGATGGACGACGCCCTCATCGAGCTCATCCGGCGCAGCGCCGACCGCGTGCGCCCCGGCGGGTTCCGGCGGCGCGCATGACCTCCGCACCGGAGCTGAACGGGGAGCTGGTGCTGCCCGAGCCCGCCGACACCGAGGCCCTCGGCGAGCGGCTCGCCGCCGAGCTGGGCCCGGGTGACCTCGTCGTGCTCGCCGGGCCGCTGGGGGCGGGCAAGACCGTGCTCGTGCGCGGCATCGCCCGCGGGCTGGGCGTCGCCGGGCCCGTCACCTCCCCGACGTTCGTGATCGCCCGCGAGCACCGGCCCCTCCCCGGCGGGCGCGGCGTGCCGCTCGTGCACGTCGACGCCTACCGCCTCGGTGGCGCCGCGGAGCTCGACGACCTCGATCTGGACACCGACCTCGCCGAGGCGGTCGTCGCCGTCGAATGGGGGGAAGGCGTCGCGGAGCGGCTGGCGGACCGGCACCTGCTCGTGCGACTGCACCGGCGACCCGACGACGTGCGCACTGCCACCGTGTTCCGCGTGGAGGCCACCACACCGTGATCGAAGCAGTGATCTTCGACTGGGGCGGCACGCTCAGCCCGTGGAAGACCGTCGACAACCTCGCGGGGTGGCGCCTGCTCGCCGACGTCCTGCACGAGGGCGACGAGGAGCGCGCCGCCGCGCTCGCCGACGCGCTGCTGGCCGCCGAGGACGCGCGCTGGGCCGCGGCGCGCGACGAGCACCGCGCGTTCACCATCGCGCAGGTGCTGGCCGACGCCGCCGCGCACCACCCGGCCGACGTGCCCGCCGCGGTGCACGACGCCGCGCTCGCCGTCCACCGCGAGTTCTGGCTCGGGCAGCTGCCCACCGACCCCGACGCCGGCGACGTGCTGCGCGCGCTGCGCGAGCGCGGGCTCAGGCTCGGCGTGCTGTCGTCCACCTCCTGGCCACGCGACTGGCACGAGGACCGGTTCCGCACCGACGGGGTGCTGGACCTGTTCGACGCGTGCGTGTGGTCGAGCGACCTCGAATGGACCAAGCCGCACCCCGAGGCGTTCCGCGCCGCGATGGACGCCGTGGGCGTCGACGACCCCGGCGCGTGCGTCTACGTCGGCGACCGGCCCTACGACGACATCAGCGGCGCCAAGGGCGTGGGCATGCGGGCGATCCTCGTGCCGCACTCCACCATCCCCGTGGCCCAGCAGGTGCCGGTCGACGTGCACCCCGACGCCGTGCTGCAGCGCCTCACGGACCTGCCGGACCTCATCGCGGACTGGTGAGTCCGGCTCCCGCCACCCGCGTCGACGTCCGCGACAGCCGCGCTCGTAGGCTCGGAGTGTGCTGGTCCTGGCTGTCGACACCGCTACGCCCGCCGTCACGGCGGGCGTCGTCGAGCTGACCGCGGACGCCGTCCTCCTGCGGGCGGCGCGCGTGGAGCACGACGCCCGCAAGCACGCGGAGCTGCTCATGCCGGCCGTGCAGGCCGTCTGCGGCGACGCGGGCACCCCGCTGGGGTCGCTCGACGCGGTGGTCGTGGGCACGGGGCCGGGGCCGTTCACCGGGTTGCGGGTCGGGATGGTCACCGCCGCCGCGCTGGGCGACGCGCTCGGCGTGCCCGTGCACGGCGTGTGCTCGCTCGACGCGATCGCGGTCGACGCGGCCGGGGAGGGCCCCCTGCTCGTCGTCACCGACGCCCGGCGGCGCGAGGTCTACTGGGCCGCGTACGACGCCGGGGGCAGCCGGGTCGACGGTCCGCACGTGCAGGCACCGGCCACCGTGGCCGAGCGGGCGCGCGAGCTGGGGGCCGTCGCGGCGGCAGGCGGGTCGGCCGGGCTGGTGGGGCTGCCCGTGCGCCCGCCCCAGTCGCCGTCGCCCACCGGGCTGGTGGCCGTGGCGGCGTCCGCCCTACGCGCAGGCGCCGCGCCGGAGCCGCTCGAACCCCTGTACCTGCGCCGTCCCGACGCGGTGGAGCCCGGCGCCCGCAAGCGCGTGAGCGCCTGATGCCCGCCACCGTGCACATCGATGCGCTACGCGAGTCGGACGCCGCGCGCTGCGCCGAGCTCGAACAGCTTCTCTTCCCCGGCGACGACCCGTGGAGCGAGCGCGCGTTCCGCGAGGAGCTGCGCGCGGGCCACCCGTACCTGGCCGCGCGTGTCGGCGACCTGCTCGTCGGGTATGCCGGGCTCGGGTTCGTGGCCGGGCCGCCGCAGGCAGAGGCGGAGATCCACACGATCGGCGTCGACCCGGCCCACCAGCGCCGCGGCGTCGGACGCGCGCTGCTGCGCGGGCTGCTCGCGGTGGCCGACGAGCTGGGCGCCACCGTGTTCCTCGAGGTCCGCACCGACAACGAGGCCGCACGCGCCCTCTACGAGGCGGAGGGTTTCACCGTGGTGGGCCTGCGCAAGCGCTACTACCGGCCCAGCGGCGCCGACGCCTACACGATGCGGCGGGAGCCGAGTTCATGATCGTCCTTGGGATCGAGACGTCGTGCGACGAGACCGGTGTGGGCGTGGTGCGCCTCGCCGCGGACGGCGGCGTCACGCTGCTGGCCAACGAGGTGGCCTCCTCGGTGGACGAGCACGCCCGCTTCGGCGGAGTCGTGCCCGAGGTCGCCTCCCGGGCGCACCTTCAGGCCATGGTGCCCGCCGTGCACCGCGCCCTCGCCACCGCGGGCGTCACCGGCCGGGACGTGGAAGCGGTCGCGGTCACCGCGGGCCCGGGCCTCACCGGCGCCCTGCTCGTCGGCGTCGCGGCCGCGAAGGCTTACGCCGCCGCGTGGGACGTACCGCTCTACGGGGTCAACCACCTCGCCGCGCACGTCGCCGTCGACACCCTGCAGCACGGCCCGCTGCCGCCCGCGCTCGCGCTGCTCGTCTCGGGCGGCCACTCCAGCCTCCTGGACGTGCCCGACCTCGCCGGGCCCGTCACCCCGCTCGGCGCCACGATCGACGACGCCGCCGGGGAGGCCTTCGACAAGGTGGCCCGGCTGCTCGGGCTGCCGTTCCCCGGCGGACCGCACATCGACCGCGTGGCCCGCGACGGCGACCCGGCCGCGATCGCGTTCCCCCGTGGCCTCACCGGCCCGCGCGACGCCCCGTTCGACTTCTCCTTCTCCGGCCTCAAGACCGCCGTCGCCCGCCACGTCGAGGCGCTCGAGCGGGCGGGCACCCCGATCCCGGTGGCCGACGTGGCCGCGAGCTTCCAGGAGGCCGTGGTCGACGTCCTCACGGCCAAGGCCGTCCGCGCGGCCCGGGAACGCGGCATGGACACACTGCTGCTCGGCGGGGGCGTCGCGGCCAACTCGCGGCTGCGCGCGCTCGCCGAGGAGCGCTGCGTCGCGGCCGGCATCCGGCTGCGGGTGCCCCGGCCCGGCCTGTGCACCGACAACGGGGCGATGGTCGCCGCGCTGGGTGCCCACCTCTTCGCGGCGGGCGCGAAGCCCAGCCCCGCCGCCCTGCCGGCCGACTCCTCGCTCCCGGTCACCGAGGTGCTGGTCGGCTGAGGCGGCCCGCGCACCGGTCGCAGTCGGTGTGCCGGCGTGGATGTCGGTGTGCGAGCGACGGGTGGTGTCAGCAGGAGCTCGCACACCGGTAGTGGTGCTCGCACATCGGATGCAGATGGTGTGCGGGTCCCAGGGGGTTGTGTGTGAGCGTCCCGGCGCCGGGTGGCGGGTGGGCTCGCACATCGGGTGTGGTGCTGGCACATCGGTTGTAGTTGGTGTGTGAGCGCCAGAGGTTGTGTGTGGGCGCGGTCGGGGCTCGCACATCGACTTCGGTGCTCGCACGTCGGTTGCAGTCGGTGTGTCGTTGCCCGGCGTTGTGTGTCGGCGCGCTGTCGCTCGGGCGGCCGCGGCTCGCACATCGATTCCGGCGCCGCCACATCGGTTGAAGGCGGTGTGTGAGCGCCAGGGGTTGTGTGTGAGCACCGTCAGGCGGGGGTGCCTCGTTCGCGGGTGCGGGCTCGGTGGGCGCGCACCCGGGCGCGGACGCCGCAGCGGTCCGGGGCGCACCAGCGACGGCGGCCTGCGGGGTCGAGGAAGGCCATGCGGCAGTCGTCGGCCGCGCAGGCGTGCAGGTGTTCCGCCTCGGGTCCGCCGAGGTGTTCGAGGGCCTGGCGGGCGACGCGGGCGAGCGCGACCTCCGGCGTCGGGGGCGCGGCGGGCGCCGGGCGGCCGTTGCGTTCGACGGGGCGCAGCGAGGTGTCGGCGTCGAGCCAGCGCCGGAGCGCGCGCAGCGGCTCGGCGGGCACGGGTTCTCCGTCCAGCACGGCGATGACGAGCGGGCGGAGCGTCTCCCGGAGGGCGCGGGCGCTCGCGACGTCGGCATCGGTGGGGGCGCGCTCGGGCGTCAGCCCGTGGTGGGCGAGCCAGCGCTGCATGGGCTCCGGACCGGTGAGGCGCTCGACGGGATCGGCCGTGTAGGCGTTGCCGACGCTGGCCAGCAGGTCCAGCCAGGACGTGCCGGCGTCGAGGCGCAGGTCCGGTGAGGCGGCCACGACCACCACTGTAACGGGTTGACTCGTTACCTGCTCATGTGTAACGGTTTGAACCGTTACATGGAGGTGGGCGTGGACCGGTTGTCGAAACCGCTGTTCGTCCTGCTGTGGAGCTCGGGGTTCCTGGCGGGAGCGCTCGGCACGCGGGACGTGCCCGGGCTGTCCCTGGCGACGGTGCGGCTCGTCCTGGCAGGCGGGTTGCTCGTCGTGGTGGCGGTGGCCACCGGGGCGCGGTGGCCGCGGGGGCGTCGGGAGTGGCGCGACCTCGTCGTCACGGGCCTGCTGATCCAGGCGGTGCAGTACGGGGCCGTGAGCTGCGCGCTGGCGCTCGGGGTGTCGGCGGGCCTCGCCGCGCTGGTGCTCTGCCTGAGCCCGGTGGTGGTCGCCGCGTTCGGCGGGCCGCTGCTGGGGGAACGGCTCGGGCCGATCGGGTGGGCCGGGTCCGCCGTCGCCGTGGCCGGGGCGCTCGTCGCCGGGGCCGACCACCTCGACGGCGGCGGCGGCACCGCGGGGCTCGCCCTGCTCGGCCTCGGGCTGGCAGGCTTCGCCGCGGGCACGCTCCACCAGAAGCGGGTCGGCGCGGAGATGGACCTGCGGACGGGCTCGGCCGTGCAGGTGCTGGTCGGCGCGGTGGTGCTGCTGCCGCTCGCCCTCCTCGTCGACGGGGGTCTCGTCCTGCCGGGCGGGGCGGCCGGGATCGGCGCGCTCGCCTGGGTCACCGTCGTCAACTCAGGTGTTGCGGTCCTGCTGCTCTTCGTGCTGCTGCGCCGGGGCACGGCCGCGGGCGTGAGCGGGCTGCTCTACGTCGTGCCGGCGGTCACGGCCGTGCTCGCCGTGCCGATCCTGGGGCAGCCGCTCGAGCCGCAGACGCTGACCGGCCTCGCCGTGACGCTCGCGGGGGTGCTGCTGGTGCAGCGCGCGTCGCGGCCCGCCGGCCCACCGCGCCGGGCGCCGGCTACGCCGCCGACACGTGGGACAGCAGGCGCAGCTCGTCGTCCGTGAGCTGCAGGTCCAGTGCCGGCAGCTGCGCCGCCAGCTGCTCGGGGGTGCGGGCGCTCGCGATCGGCGCGGTGACGGTGGGCTGGGCGATCAGCCAGGCGAGCGCGACGGCCGCCACCGGCACCTGGTGTCCCGCCGCGATCTCGTCGAGCACGGCGAGCACGGCGCGGCCGCGGTCGTCGAGGTATTCGAGCGCCCCCTCGGCGCGCTCGCTCTCCACCGGGGTGTCGGGGCGGTACTTGCCGGTGAGGAAGCCCTTCGCGAGCGCGTAGTACGGCATGCAGGCGAGGCCCTCGCTCGCGACGATCGGGGCGAGCGCGTTCTCGTACTCCTCGCGCTCCATGAGGTTGTAGTGCGGCTGCAGTGCCACGTAGGACGCGAGGCCGTCGCGCGCGGAGATCTCCAGAGCCGAGCGCAGCCGCTCAGCGGTGAAGTTGGAGGCGCCGAGCGCGCGCACCTTGCCCGCCTTCACGAGCGCGTCGAACGCGTCGGCGGTCTCCTCCTGCGCGGTGTCGGGGTCGTCGCGGTGGGCGTAGTAGAGGTCGATGTAGTCGGTGCGCAGCCGCCGCAGCGAGTCGTCCACGGCCTCGGCGATGTTGCGCGCGGACAGGCCCTTGCGCTGCGGCCACGAGCCCACCTTGGTGGCGACCACGACCGATTCCCGGTTGCCCCGGGAGGCCATCCACTCCCCGATGAGGGCCTCGGACTCGCCGCCGGAGTTGCCCGGCTTGCGCCAGAAGTAGGAGTCCGCGGTGTCGACGAAGTTCCCGCCCGCGGCGACGTACGCGTCGAGCACGGCGAAGGAGGTATCGCGGTCGGCCGTCCAGCCGAAGACATTGCCGCCGAGGCACAGCCGGGTGACGTCGAGGTCGCTCGAGCCGATCTTCACCATGGTTCGCAAGCCTACGAGCTGCGGTGACGGGGTGCCGACGCGGTTGGGGTGCCGCCGTTGAGCGTTGGCACTCTCATGGGTAGAGTGCCAAAGGAACGGCCCGGGCGTTCCGGCACCCGCGACGACGGAAACGCCCGCGCGCTGCTCCACCAGAACCCATTCAGCGAGTGCACGCACCCCAGGAAGGGGAGGTCATCAAGTGGCGAACATCAAGCCGCTCGAGGACAAGATCGTCGTCCAGGCCAGCGAGGCCGAGACCACCACGGCGTCCGGCATCGTCATCCCGGACACGGCCAAGGAGAAGCCGCAGGAGGGCAAGGTCCTCGCGGTGGGCCCCGGGCGCATCGACGACAACGGCAACCGCATCCCGCTCGACGTGAACGTCGGCGACGTCGTCATCTACTCGAAGTACGGCGGCACCGAGGTCAAGTACAACGGCGAGGAGTACCTCATCCTCTCCGCCCGCGACGTGCTCGCGGTCGTCAACTGACCCACATCACCGTGTCGCCGCCGCCCCGGTGGTCCCTCGACCGAGCGGGCCACCGGGGCGGCGGCTTCTTGGGCTGAACGAGAGAGGCAGGCATGCCGAAGCAGATCAGCTTCGACGAGACGGCGCGCCGGGCGCTGGAGCGCGGGGTGAACCAGCTGGCCGACGCGGTCAAGGTCACCCTGGGCCCGCGCGGCCGCCACGTCGTGCTGGACAAGAAGTTCGGTGGGCCGACCGTCACGAACGACGGCGTCACCATCGCGCGTGAGATCGACCTGGAAGACCCGTTCGAGAACCTGGGCGCCCAGCTCGCGAAGACGGTCGCCACCAAGACCAACGACGTCGCGGGTGACGGCACCACCACCGCCACCGTGCTCGCACAGGCGATGGTGGCCGCGGGCCTGCGCAACGTCGCGGCCGGGGCCAACCCCACCGCGCTGGGCAAGGGCATCTCGCTGGCCGCCGAGAAGGTGGCCGAGGTGCTCAAGGAGAAGGCCATCCCCGTGGAGGGGAAGGCCATCGCCCAGGTCGGCACCATCGCCTCCCGTGAGGAGGAGATCGGCTCGCTGATCAGCGAGGCGCTCGAGAAGGTGGGCACCGACGGCGTCATCACCGTCGAGGAGGGCTCCACGCTCGCCACCGAGCTGGAGATCACCGAGGGCCTGCAGTTCGACAAGGGCTACCTCTCGCCGTACTTCGTCACCGACGCCGAGTCGATGGAGGCGGTGCTCGAGGACGCCTACGTCCTGCTGCACCAGGAGAAGATCGGTGCGATCGCCGACCTGCTCCCGCTGCTGGAGAAGGTGCTCGGCGAGGGCAAGCCGCTGCTGATCGTGGCCGAGGACGTCGAGGGTGAGGCGCTGTCCACGCTCGTCGTCAACTCGATCCGCAAGACCGTTCGGGTCGCCGCGGTCAAGTCGCCGTTCTTCGGCGACCGCCGCAAGGCGTTCATGGACGACCTCGCGATCGCCACCGGCGGCACGGTCATCAAGCCCGAGGTCGGCCTGAAGCTGTCGGAGGCCGGGCTGGACCTGCTGGGCCGGGTCCGGCGCGTCGTGGTCACCAAGGACACCACCACCCTCGTCGAGGGTGCCGGTTCCAAGGAGGCCGTCGAGGGGCGCATCGCGCAGCTGAAGCGCGAGATCGAGGAGACCGACTCCGACTGGGACCGCGAGAAGCTGCAGGAGCGGCTCGCGAAGCTCTCCGGCGGCGTCGCGGTCATCAAGGCCGGCGCGGCCACCGAGACCGCCCTCAAGGAGCGCAAGCACCGCATCGAGGACGCGGTGTCGGCCACCCGGGCCGCGGTCGAGGAGGGCATCGTTCCCGGCGGTGGTTCGGCGCTGGTGCAGGCGGCCAAGGCGCTGGAGGGCGGCCTCGGCCTCAGCGGTGACGAGGCCACCGGCGTGAGCATCGTGCGCCGGGCGCTCAACGCGCCGCTGTACTGGATCGCCGCCAACGGCGGCCAGGAGGGCGCGGTCGTCGTCTCCAAGGTCGCCGAGCAGGAGTGGGGCCAGGGCTTCAACGCCGCCACCCTCACCTACGGCGACCTGCTGGCCGACGGGGTCATCGACCCGGTCAAGGTCACCCGGTCCGCCGTGGTGAACGCCGCGTCGATCGCGCGGATGGTGCTCACCACGGAGAGCTCGGTCGTCGACAAGCCGGAGCCCCCGGCTGCCGAGGCGGGTGGCCACGGCCACGGCCACGGTCACGGCCACTGAGCGACCCCCGGGCAACACCCCACGAACGGCACCCCTGCCCGCAGGGGTGCCGTTCGTCCGGTTAGGGCGGGGTTGCCCCGGCGGCGACGAGGCGTCGACGATGAGGTGGTGGCCACCACCGCGCACGCGCCGGGTCTCACGGTGGCTGCCACGGCGCGCAGGTTGGGCGTGGCTCCCGCCACGCTGCGGACGTGGGACCGCCGCTACGGGATCGGGCCGAGCGACCACGCGCCCGGCCGCCACCGCCGCTACTCCACCACGGACCTCGCCCGCCTCGAGCTGATGCAGCGCGCGCTCGTGCGCGGCGTGGCCCCCGCGGACGCGGCCCGCTACGCGCTCTCCGTCCCGGCCCCCGAGCGGGCCCCGGTGCCGGAGGGGAACGGCGCGCAGGCCCCTGCGCGGTCCCGGGGCGCGGCCGGGCGGGCTCGCGGCCTGGCGCGCGCCGCGCTCGCGCTCGACTCCGTCGCGGTCTGCGACGTGATCACCGAGTCGGTACGCGGCGAGGGCGTGGAGACCACCTGGGACGAGGTGGTGCGACCAGTGCTCGGCGCCGTCGGCACGCGGTGGGCCGACACCGCCACCGGGGTGGAGGTCGAGCACCTCGTCACCGCATGCGCGGTGGCCGCGTTCGGGGCGCTGCTGGGCCGTCCGGACGGGGCGGCGAACCCCGCTCGTCCCGTGCTGCTCGCCGCCGTGCCGGGGGAGCAGCACGCGCTGCCGGTGCTCGCCCTCTCGGCCGCGCTGCGCGCGCACGGTGTCGTACCCCGCTACCTCGGCGCCGACCTGCCCGCCGCGGCGCTGGCGGCCGCGGCACGCCGCACCGCCCCGGCCGCCGTGGTGCTCTGGTCACTGCTGCCGGAGACCGCCGATCCGCGGCTGCTCGCCACGCTGCCCCGCACCCGGCTGCGCTTCCGGACGTTCGCCGCGGGACCCGGGTGGGACGCCACCGCGCTCCCGGAGCGCACGGGCCGGCTCACGTCGCTGGGGGCGGCCGTCGCGACGATCAGCTCCGCGGTCCACGTGTGACCCGGCCGGGGCCGCAGCAGAACTGACCCCGAACGGAGGCTCGACAGCAAACGACGCTGCCGCCCGAACGGCGCAGCGGTCGGTGAGCGAACTGCGAGCGAACGCGCCACGCCGACGACACGCCGGGACGGCCACGGTGAGCGTCATCCTGCGACGATGTGCCCCGGTCAGGAGGCACCCGATGAGGGTGGGTGTGCCATGGACCGTCCAGCAGCCGGTAACCTCATTAGTCCGTTCGGTCCTACGTCACCCACATGACGAGTGCCACTTGGCGCAAGACTCCCGAATGGAGGGCACAAACCGGCCCTGATCGTGTCAAGGTGAGCTTGTCACCCGCCGATGAGGGGGGTGACACATCACCCGGCTGCAGGAAGCTGCAGGAAGGAATCGTCGTGACGACGGTACTCATCTGCGACGATCGTCGCAGCGTCCGCGAAGGCCTGACCCGCGTGATGTCCGCGGTGCCGGGGGTGCACCGGATCGATTGCGTTGCACATGGGGACGAGTTGCTGGCGAGGTTCTCCCGGCAGCCCGTGGACGTGGTTCTGGTCGGCACCCAGCGTGCGGTGCCCACCGGGGTCGAGGCCACGCGGCGGCTGGTCGCCGCCCACCCACAAGCCAACGTCATCGTCTTCGGCGCCCCCGACGACGCGGGCAGCATCGCTGCCGCGATCGCCGGCGGTGCGCGCGGCTACCTGCGCTGGGACGCGTCGCGTCCCGAGCTGGTGGCCGCACTCGCACACACGCTGGCGAGCACGGCTGTGCCCACACCGCGCGCGCCCACGGACCCCGGCGTGCAGCTCACGGAGCGCGAGCTCCAGGTGCTGCGCGGCATGAGCCAGGGCAAGAGCAACGGCCAGATCGGCCGCGAGCTCTACCTGTCGGAGGACACGGTCAAGACCCACGCCCGCCGGCTGTTCCGCAAGCTCGGTGTGCGGGACCGCGCCCAGGCGGTCGCCCACGGCTTCCGCCGGGGCCTCGTCTCCTGAGGCACGACAACGAGACGAGCGCGAGGAGCGGCGCCGGCAGGCGCCGCTCCCGCTCGCGCCCTGCGCGTCGTCACCCGGCGCGCCGGTGTCACCCGCACACACCTTCTTCACATCCGCGGTCGCCCGCAGTGCGCGATCACGCGTTGACCTCTCCCGCGGTGTAGCTCTCCCGCGGTGACTTGAGCACCCGATCGGGTGGACATGGTCCGGTCACGGCAACCGAGAGCCTCGTTCGTGCGTCTTCCCCTTCAGACGAAGTAGCCCATCCCGGTCCACCGAGCGCCTTCGCTACGGTGGTCCGCAATGAGGCACGGTTGAACACTCTCCGTGGTCAGCCTCACGAACGGATGATGCCGAACATGTCCCGTAACGCGCGAACCACGGTCCGCGATGAGTGAGCAGACAGACGTACCCGACGAACTGGTGGCCCGTGCCATGACGGGCGATCCCCAGGCCGTCGGGGCCGTGATCGCCCTCATCCGGCCGATGGTCGTGCGCTACTGCCGGGCACGCCTGGGTCGGGTGGACCGTTCGTCGGTCTCGGCCGACGACGTTGCACAGGAGGTGTGTTTGGCCGTGCTCACGGCCTTGCCCGGATACCGCGTGCAGGGACGCCCGTTCCTCGCGTTCGTGTACGGGATCGCCTCGCACAAGGTGATCGACGCACACCGGGCGGCCACCCGGAACCGGTCGGAGCCGGTGGCGGAGCTCCCCGACGCCGTCGAGTCGTCCGACGGGCCCGAACAGCGCGCGCTGCGGATCGAACTGTCGAGCGAGATGGGAAAGCTCCTCGACACGCTCCCCGAGAAGCAACGGGAGATCCTGGTGCTGCGCGTCGTCGTCGGGCTGTCGGCCGAGGAGACCGCGGAAGCGGTCGGTTCCACGCCAGGCGCGGTGCGGGTGGCACAGCACAGGGCGCTCGCGCGCCTACGGAAGTCGATGCCCGAGGAGGAGGTGGTCTGAGTGCCCGATGACACGCGCCACCCCTTCGGCGACCACAACGGCCACAACGGCACCAACGGGTCGCGCCCGCACGGCATGCAGTCGCAGCCGATGTCCTTCGACGAGGCCGCCGAGCCGGTCGACCTCGTCGCGGTGCAGGCCGATGACGAGCTCATCAACGCCCTCGCCGCCGGCATGTCGGTGTCGGCACCCGGCGTCGGCGGCTACGACGCCGACGACCGCGTGGCCGCGATCCTCGCCGCGTGGAAGGCGGACGTCGACGCCGACCCGATCCCCGAACTCGTCGACCTCGACACCGCGGTGTCCACCGTGGTGGCCGCGCGCCCCCCGTCGGGGCGCACCCGGCACCTGGTGCCGGTGGCGGCGGCCGCCGCGTTCATCGTGCTCGCGATCGGCGGAGTGTCCGTCACCTCGTACAACGCGCAACCGGACGACGCCCTGTGGGGCGTGTCGAAGGTGCTCTACAGCGAACGCGCCGAGTCGGTCGAGGCCGCGGCGCGCGTCGAGGAGCGGATCGACGCCGCCAAGGCGGCGCTCGCCGCGGGGCAGCCGGTGCTCGCGGCGAAGGAGCTCGCGCAGGCCCAGCGCGACCTCGAGACCGTCCGCCCGCAGGAGGGGCAGAGCGACCTCGCCGAGGCCCAGGACTTCCTGCGCGCCAAGGCCGCCGAGACCCCCGAGGGGAAGAAGGTCGACCCGGCGTCTCCGCTGGCCACCCAGCCCTCCCGCGAGGTCCCGGAGAGCGTGCGCGACCCGCGGCCGTCGGAGTCCGAGGACGCCGACAGCGCCACCCGGGACGCGGACCCGTCAACGGGCACGGGCGAGGGCGAGCCGGGTCCTGAGGTCGCCAACACGCCCGACGGCAGCACCGGCGGCCCCACCACCCGGCCCACCGACGACCCGCGGCGGGCGGCCGCACCCGAGCAGGGCACCTCGGCGCCCACCAGCACTCCCACGCCGGCCCCGGGCGCGGGCAACGGCGAGGGCGGGCCGGACGAGCCCACGGGTGGGAGCAGCCCCACGGCCACCTCGGAGGGCAGGCCCGACCCCACCAGCTCGCCCGCGCCCCCGCAGAGCGACGAGGGCGACGCCGAGGCACCCGAGACCGGCGGGCCGAGCGCGTCCGGTGCGCGCCCGCCTGCCACCGGCAACTGACGCCCGACACGACGAAGCCCCCGATCTCCACAGGATCGGGGGCTTCGTCGTCGTTGGTCGGGCTCGCCCGTCAGGAGTCGGACAGCACGGCGTCGGCGTAGCCGCGGCAGTACTCCCAGGTGACGTAGTTCGTGGGGTCGGGGTCGAACGCGGGCTCGTGGGGCCTCATCTGGCCCTCGTCGAGCAGCTGCTGCAGGCTGGAGCGAAGCAGGCTCCACTCGTGGAAGTGCTGCTCGCCGCAGTCGCCGCAGTCGACGACGATGCCGCGCACCCCACGTGTCTCGAGGAGCGCCTGGTACACGGCGAGATCGGCGAGGTCGGCCACCACTTCGTCGCGCTCGGCTTCGCTCAGCGACTCCTGCTCGACGGTCTCCGGGCGGTCGAGCGACAGCGCGGGATCGTGCGGATCGCCCGCGAACGGGTCGGGCGGCAGCGCATCACGTGACACGAACCTCACGATACCCGCACGTGAGACGCTGCGGATGCCCCGCACGGCGAACGCTGGTCCCAGCGGGTGATCAACACGGGGACGGCGGGCGGAGCGGGTGTGGTCACGGCCTCGTCACGACCTCGGCGGCCGGAGCGATCGCCGTCTATACGATGGACGGGAGGGGTCGTGACGGCGAGACGGGATGGTGGCGATGACGACCGAGGCCACGAGCCAGGAACTACCCCCCAAGTTCGCGATGCTGGGTCTGACGTTCGACGACGTGCTGCTGCTGCCGGCGGAGTCGGATGTCATCCCCAGCTCGGTGGACACGAGCACGCAGGTCACGCGCCGCGTCCGGTTGAAGGTGCCGATCGTGTCCTCCCCGATGGACACCGTCACCGAGTCCCGGATGGCGATCGCGATGGCCCGCGCGGGTGGGCTGGGTGTGCTGCACCGCAACCTGTCGCCGGAGGAGCAGGCGGCGCAGGTCGAGGTGGTGAAGCGGTCGGAGGCCGGGATGGTCACCGATCCGGTCACGTGTTCCCCGGACGACACGCTGGCCGACGTCGACGCGCTCTGCGCCAAGTTCCGGATCTCCGGCGTGCCGGTCACGGATGCGGGCGGGCACCTCGTCGGGATCATCACCAACCGCGACATGCGGTTCGAGATGGACCACTCGCGGCCCGTGCACGAGGTCATGACGCACACCCCGCTGATCACGGCCCGGGTCGGGGTCACCGCGGAGGCCGCGCTGGGGCTGCTGCGCCGCCACAAGCTCGAGAAGCTGCCGATCATCGACGGTGACGGCATCCTGCGCGGCCTCATCACCATCAAGGATTTCAACAAGACCGAGAAGTACCCGCTCGCCACCAAGGACCCCGACGGGCGCCTGGTGGTCGCGGCCGCCGTGGGCGTCGGCGACGACGGCTACGCGCGGGCGATGAACCTGGTGGACGCCGGTGTCGACGTGGTGATCGTCGACACCGCCCACGGCCACTCCCGGCGCGTGCTGGAGACCGTCGCCAAGCTCAAGGCCGAGGTCGGGCACAACGTCGACGTCGTCGGCGGCAACGTCGCCACCCGCGCCGGCGCCGCGGCGCTGGTCGAGGCGGGCGCCGACGCGGTGAAGGTCGGCGTCGGGCCGGGCTCGATCTGCACCACGCGGGTGGTGGCCGGCGTCGGCGCTCCGCAGATCACCGCGATCTACGAGGCCGCGCAGGTGTGCGCCCCGGCCGGCGTGCCCGTGATCGGCGACGGCGGCATCCAGTACTCGGGCGACATCACGAAGGCGATCGTCGCGGGAGCGTCCACCGTGATGCTGGGCAGCCTCCTGGCCGGCACGGCCGAGTCGCCCGGTGAGCTGATCCTCGTGGGCGGCAAGCAGTTCAAGACCTACCGCGGCATGGGGTCGATCGGCGCGATGCGCTCGCGCGGCGACTCCAAGTCGTACTCCAAGGACCGCTACGCCCAGGACGACGTGCTCAGCGAGGACAAGCTGGTGCCGGAGGGCATCGAGGGCCGCATCCCGTTCCGCGGCCCGCTCGCGCAGGTGGTGCACCAGCTCACCGGCGGGTTGCGCTCCGGCATGGGCTACGCGGGCGCCGAGACGATCGAGCAGCTGCAGCAGGCGCAGCTCGTCCGGATCACCGCCGCCGGGCTGAAGGAGAGCCACCCGCACGACATCACGATGACGGTCGAGGCGCCCAACTACGCGGCCCGATAGCGGGCGTTCTACTGTGGTCACCCGTGCGTGACCTCGTGGAGATCGGGATGGGCCGGGAGGCCCGTCGCAGCTACGACCTGGCTCAGGTCGAGATCGTGCCGTCCCGGCGGACGCGGAGCTCCCAGGAGGTCTCGACCGCCTGGCAGCTCGACGCGTACCACTTCGGGATCCCGCTCGTCACCCATCCCACCGACGCGATCGTCTCGCCGGCCACCGCCGTGCGGATCGGCCGGCTCGGGGGGCTCGCGGTCCTCAACGCGGAGGGCCTGTGGGCCCGCCACTCCGACGTCGAGGGCGCGCTGGGGCGGGTGGCCGACGCCGTGGAGGACGACGACCCGCTCGCCGCCGTCCGGCTGCTGCAGGAGCTGCACGCCGCCCCGGTCCAGCCCGCGCTGCTCACCGAGGCGCTGAAGACCGTGCGCGAGGCGGGCATCACCGTCGCCGCCCGGGTGAGCCCGCAGCACGCGCGCGAGCTCACCCCCGACCTGCTCGCGGGTGGCGTCGAGATCCTGTTCGTGCAGGGCACGATCATCTCCGCCGAGCACGTGTCCGGCGGGGAGCCGCTCAACCTCAAGGAGTTCATCAACTCCCTCGACGTCCCGGTGGTCGCGGGCGGCGTCGGCGACTACCGCACCGCCATGCACCTCATGCGCACCGGCGCGGCGGGCGTGATCGTCGGGTACGGCGAGTCGTCGGCCACCACCACCGACGACGTGCTCGGCATCGGCGTGCCGATGGCCACCGCCATCGTCGACGCCGCCGCGGCCCGCCGCGACTACCTGGACGAGACCGGCGGCCGCTACGTCCACGTGATCGCCGACGGCGGGATGGCCGGCTCCGGCGACATCGCCAGGGCGATCGCCTGCGGCGCCGACGCCGTCATGCTGGGCGAGCAGCTCGCGGGGTCGAGCGAGAGCCCCGGCCGCGGCCTGTACTGGACCTCCGCCGTGGCGCACCCGTCGCTGCCGCGGTCGGAGATCTCCGGGTACCTGCAGGGCGACATCGACCTGGAGACGCTGCTGTTCGGCCCCACCCGCAGCCCCTACGGCACGGTCAACCTCTTCGGGGCCCTCCGCCGGGCGATGGCGAAGACGGGCTACTCGGATCTGAAGGAGTTCCAGCGCGTGGGCCTCACGGTCCGCGGCTGACCCTCCTGGTCCTGCCGCTGCAGGCGTCCCCGATGCCCTGGTGTGCGGCTCGGCCCGCTCGTGGCGGCGAGCAGCACACTGCTGTCGTTCCGCAGCGCTGATGTGCTTCTCGGCGCAGATCTCCGGATGCTGATGGGGGCGAGCAGCACGCTGCCGTCGCTCGCGCAGCGCTGGTGTGCGTCTCGAGAGGCTCTCCAATGGAGGTCGGGGCGAGCAGTACACCGGTGTGGTCGGGGCCGGGGCGTACTTCCGGCCGGACCGCGGGTTGATGGTCGAGGCGAGAAGCACGTTGCTGTCGGCCGTCGGGCTGGGCTGGGCGTCTCGGGCGGGAGGGTCGCGGCGAGGAGTACGCCGCTGTCGTCGGTGTAGCGGTGGTGTGCTTCTCGGTGGTGGGTCTCTGGTTGCTGGTGGTAGCGAGCAGCGCGCTGCCGTCGTTCGGGTAGCGCTGGTGTGCGTCTCGGGTGGGTCTCTGGTCGTTGATGGGGGCCAGCAGCACGCTGCTGTCGGCCGTCGGGCTGGGGTGTGCGTCTCGGGCGGGAGGATCGCCGCGAGGAGTACGCCGGTGTCGTCGGTGCAGCGTTGCGGTGCGTCTCGTGTGAGTTCTCCAGCGAGCGATCCTGGTGATCAGCACGGGAGTGTGGTCCGGAGAGCCGGGGTGTGCTTCTCGATGCAGTCATGCCGCTGAGAGGGCCGCCAGTGGCACGCCTGCCTCGCGGGCGGCGGCGTCGAGGCGCGTGCGGACCCGCTCCGCCACCAGGTCCGGGCGTCGGACGACGATGTACGCCCCGAAGCGCAGCACGCTCCAGCCCGCAGCCGTGAGGTACGCCTCGCGTTCCAGGTCGTGCAGCGCGCGATCGGGGTCGAGGTGGTCGCGCCCGTTGTACTCAACGGCGATGCGGACAGCCGGGTAGGCGAGGTCCAGCAGGTAGCGGCCGACCCGGTGCTGCAGCACCGGCAGCGGAAGCCCCGCGAACCGCAGCGCGAGCCGGATGCGGGTCTCCATGGGCGAGCCGGAACGGCGATCGGACAGCTCCACCACCTGCGGCAGCTGCGCGCTTCCGCGGGCACCCCGGTGCCGTCGGGCCACGCCGAGCACGTCACCAGGGTCGAATCCGTGGACGTTGGCCAGACCGTCCACAGCCACCACGGCCTCGACGAGCGAGGTGCGGCGGGCGATGTCGTAGGCGGTACGCCGCGGTGACGTGACCACGAGGCCACCGGCCACCTGCAGCTCGTCGGGCGGGATCGCGTCCTGCCGGGCGATCAGCCGGGGGTGTGGGCGCACGCGGTGCCGCGAGACGATCTCGGCCGGTGCTCCGAGCGGTGCGCAGTCGACGCCGAGCAGTTCGGCGGCGGAGTACCCGCCCAGCGCGCCCCGCCCCTCGACGAGCAGGTACGCCGCCCGGGAGAGCAGTGCGAAGTCGACCTCGGTGTCGACGAGCACGTGGATGTCGGGGAACAGGCGGCGGAATCGCGGCCCGCGCAGGAGGCCGGGGGTGAGAAGGCCGGAAGCGATCGCGGAGGAGCCGCGGAACGGTTGCGTCAGATCCATGACCCGCACCGACGGCCCCTGCGGGTGCGCGGTTCCATCCCGTTCGCACCTGCACACGATCCGCCGCCGGCAAGCACCCCACGGCTGCCTGCCCAACGTCCACGTCCTTCTCGGAAGGATCACCCCGTGCGAGGCGTACATCAGGGTTGCGGGGGCGCGCTGGTGTGCGGCTCGCGGCCGGTGATCGATCCGAGCCGTACGGCAGTGCTCGCGGGGGAGCCGAGGAGTGCTTCTCGTCGCGATTCGGGATGGGTGGCCGGGGGTGGTGGGGCGCACGACATACCCTGGTGCGGTGCAGCCCCCCACCGTCCTCGTCATCGACTACGGCGCGCAGTACGCGCAGCTCATCGCCCGCCGGGTGCGGGAGGCGCAGGTCTACTCGGAGATCGTCCCGGGGGACACGCCGGTCGCCGACATCGTCGCGCGCAAGCCGGCGGCCCTGATCCTCTCCGGTGGGCCGTCGAGCGTGTACGCGGACGGTGCGCCGACGGTCGACCCCGAGTTGTTCACGACGGGCATCCCGGTGCTGGGGCTGTGCTACGGCTTCCAGGCCATGGCGCAGGCGCTCGGCGGCGAGGTGGCCCCGGACGGCACCCGCGAGTACGGCCGCACGGAGCTGTCCGTCTGCGGCGGCGTGCTGCACGACGGGTTGCCGGAGCGGCACCCGGTGTGGATGAGCCACGGCGACTCGGTGGTACGCGCCCCGGAGGGCTTCACGGTCACGGCGTCCTCGGAGCGGGCGTCGGTGGCGGCGTTCGAGGACCCGGTGCGGCGGCTGGCGGGCGTGCAGTACCACCCGGAGGTGGGGCACTCGCCGCACGGCCAGGAGGTGCTGCGGCGGTTCCTGCACGAGGTCGCGGGCATCACGCCGAGCTGGACCACGTCGTCGATCATCGACGACACGGTGGCCGCCGTGCGCGCCCAGATCGGCGACGGGCGCGCGATCTGCGGCCTGTCGGGCGGCGTGGACTCCGCGGTGGCGGCCGCGCTCGTGCAGCGCGCGGTCGGGGATCGCCTCACCTGCGTGTTCGTCGACCACGGGCTGCTGCGGTCGGGGGAGCGCGAGCAGGTGGAGCGCGACTTCGTGGCTGCCACGGGCGCGAAGCTGCACACCGTCGACGCCCGCGACCGCTTCCTCGACGCGCTGGCCGGGGTGAGCGACCCCGAGGAGAAGCGCAAGATCATCGGGCGGGAGTTCATCCGCGTGTTCGAGGCCGCCACGGCCGAGGTCGCGGAGAGCGAGCACGTCGGTTTCCTCGTGCAGGGCACGCTGTACCCGGACGTCGTCGAGTCGGGTGGTGGGTCGGGCACGGCCACGATCAAGAGCCACCACAACGTCGGCGGGTTGCCAGACGACCTCGAGTTCGAGCTCGTCGAGCCGCTGCGGGCGCTGTTCAAGGACGAGGTGCGCCGGGTCGGTGCCGAGCTCGGCCTGCCCGAGACGATCGTGCACCGACAGCCGTTCCCCGGCCCGGGGCTCGGCATCCGGATCATCGGAGAGGTCACGGCCGACCGGCTGGCCACCCTGCGCGCGGCTGACGCGATCGCGCGGGAGGAGCTCACGTACGCGGGGCTCGACCGTGACATCTGGCAGTGCCCCGTGGTGCTGCTGGCCGACGTCCGCAGCGTGGGCGTGCAGGGCGACGGGCGCACGTACGGCCACCCGGTGGTGCTGCGGCCCGTCTCCAGCGAGGACGCCATGACAGCCGACTGGACCCGGCTGCCCTACGACCTCCTCGAGCGCATCTCCACGCGCATCACGAACGAGGTGGCCGAGGTCAACCGGGTCGTCCTCGACGTCACGAGCAAGCCGCCCGGCACCATCGAATGGGAGTGACGAACTAGCTGGAGCGGCGGCCGCGCAGGCTGCCGACCAGCAGCAGGATCCCGATCGCGGCGGCACCGGCGGCGAGGAGCCACCGGGCGTCGAAGCCGGCGAACGACGGCACCTCGCCGACGAACGCGCTCGTCGCCATCCCGAGGGCCAGCAGCCCCACCACGAGGGCGAGGGGGTCGGGCCCACGCCTGCGCTTCTGCGGGGTCGTTCCCTGCTCAGCCACGGAGCACCTCCACATCCGCCACACCGGCGTCGATGTCGATCACGAGCGGTCGGCCGTCGCGCACACCGTCGGTGCCGAGGTCGTCGATCGCCTGCACGTACGCGTCGGGGCCCTCGTCCCGGAGTGCGCCGAACCGGACGTCGCCGAACCCGGCGCGCGCGGTGACGGTGACGTCGGCGGCGGGCGGCACCCGCACCTGGACGTCACCCGCGCCCATCGAGATCCGCGTGCGCACCGGGCTGGTGTTGCCGTCGGGCGGCACGGCGAGGTCGAGCCTGCTCAGGTCGAGGTTGATCTCGCCCGCTCCGCGCTCGTAGCTGGGCTGCAGCGAGCTCACGGTGGTGGGCGCCGCCCTCAGCTCGCCGTACCCGTCGCCCTGCCAGCGGTCGAGGGGCGCGGCGAGCAGGCTCCAGGTGAGCGCGCCGACGAGCAGCGCGACCGGGATGAGGCCGCGCCCTGTGCGCAGGAACGATCCGACGACCAGTCCGACGCCGAGCACCGCGAGGACCACACCGCTCAGCACGGCCAGGTTCCCGAGCGTCCACATCCCGCCGAGGATCATGATCCCCGCGGTGGCGCTGCCGGCGAGGAGGGCGAGCCCGAGCGTCACCGGAGTGACGGGCAGCTTCCGCGGCGGCGCTTCGGTGACGGGCGGCGAGGGTTCGGGCAGGTCCCACGCGAACGGGGCGGCACCGAGCGGGTCCCACGCGGGTGGGGTGGCCGGTGGTTCGGTGCTCGCGGCGGCCCCGGTGGGCTCCTTCACCAGCGACACCTCGGTCGGGGCCGCGGACGATGAGGTGGCCGTGGCCACGGTGGGCGCCTCCGCCACCGCGGTGCCGCGGTCGCCGCGGCTGCGGTGCAGCAGGTACAGCAGCCCGGCCACGACCAGCAGCGGGAGGATCATGTCCGGTCCGTCCCCGAACATCCCACCGATGGTCACCGCCGCGACGATCGCGAACGCGATCACGAGCCAGCTGCGGGGGCGCTCGGTCTGCGGACCCGCCGGGTCGGCGGGCGCGTCGGGCAGCAGGATCCAGCCCGCGATGTAGAGCGCGGCCCCGATCCCGGAGAACGCCGCCACCACGAACCCGACCCGCACCAGCACCGGGTCGATGTCGTAGCGGCGCGCGATGCCCGCCGCCACCCCCGCGACCTTGCGGTCGTCCCTCGGCCGTGCGGGGCGGGTCTCCCACATCTCCCGCAGTGTGTCGCCGACGTCCGTTCGGCTGTTCATGCCGCCACCTCCTCGCCGTTCAGACTGCCCGCCCGCGGACCGCTCGAGGATGGGGGATGGCCCCGAGCCGTCCCGGAGGTTTCCCCGATGTCCTCCCCGTCTGCGCGTGTGACGATGGATGCGTGAACGGAGTTCCCGCGACCGCGACGCCGCCGCTCGTACGCAGGCGCAGCGCCCGCTTCGTGGCGGGTGTCGCCGGCGGCGTGGCCGACCACCTCGGCATCGACGTGCTCTGGGTGCGCACGGCGTTCGTGGTGCTCTGCGCGCTCAACGGCGCAGGTGCCATCGCCTACGGCCTGCTGTGGATCTTCGTGCGGCAGGAGCCCGCGGAGGTGCAGCGCACGTTCGGGCGTGCGGAGCGCCAGCAGGCGGTCGGCCTGGCCGCGCTGGGCATCGGCGCGGGTCTCGCCGCCGCGGCGCTCGGCAACACCGTGGTCGGCTGGATCGTCGGACCGCTCGGGGTCGCGGCCGTCGGCGCCGCGGTCGTGTGGCGGGAGGCCGACGAGTCGCAGCGGAGGCGCTGGACGGCCGGGGCGCGCTCCGGCGTCACCGGAGTGGTGGGCGGCGGCCGTGCCGCGCTGTGGCGGGTGATCGCCGGTGCGCTGTTCGTCGCCACCGGGATCGGGGTGTTCCTGTTGGGCAACCTGGACCTCTCGCAGCTGCAGTTCGGACTGCTGGCGGTGCTGGCCACGCTGGTGGGCGTCGGCGTGCTCACGATCCCGTGGTGGGTGCGGCTCATGCGCGAGCTGGGCGAGGAACGCCGCGAACGCATCGTCGAGGCCGAGCGTGCCGAGATCGCCGCGCACCTGCACGACTCCGTGCTGCAGACCCTCGCGCTCATCCAGCGCCAGTCCGACCAGCCGCGGGAGGTGTTGCGGCTCGCCCGCGGCCAGGAGCGCGAGCTGCGGCACTGGTTGTACGGCCCCACCGGGTACGGCCGCTCGGGCCGCGCGTCCGGCGACCCGGCCCTGTCGGAAGGGCTGGCCGACGCCATCACCTCCGCCGCGGCCGAGGTGGAGGACACGTACGCGATCGACGTGAGCCCGGTCGTCGTGGGCGACCGCCCGCTCGACGACGGGCTGCGCGCGCTGGTGCTCGCGGCCCGGGAGGCGATGGTCAACGCCGCCAAGCACGCCGAGGTGGGCGAGGTCAGCGTGTACGTGGAGGTGGAGCCCTCGGAGGTGCACGTGTTCGTGCGCGACCGCGGGGTCGGCTTCGACCCGGCCGCCGTGCCGGCCGACCGGCACGGCCTGGCCGACTCGGTGCACGGGAGGATGGAGCGCCACGGAGGCGCCGTGCGGCTGCGCAGCACCCCCGGCGAGGGCACGGAGGTGCACCTCAGCATGCCGGTCGACGGGCACACCGCCGAGCAGGACGAGCCCGCACCCGCGCGGGCGCAGGAGGAAGCCAACTCATGACCGAACCGTCCGACGCGCCCATCCGCGTCTTCCTGGTCGACGACCACGGCCTGTTCCGCTCGGGGGTGCGTGCCGAGCTCGAGCGGCACGTCCCCGACGTCACGGTGGTGGGCGAGGCCGGGTCCGTTGACGAGGCCGTGGCCGCGATCCGCCACCTGCGTCCCGACGTCGTGCTGCTGGACGTCCACATGCCCGACGGCGGCGGCGCCGAGGTGCTGCGGCAGCTGCGCCCGGAGCTGCCGGACGTCGTGTTCCTGGCGCTGTCGGTGTCCGACGCCGCGGAGGACGTGATCGCGGTGATCCGCGCGGGGGCCCGCGGCTACGTCACGAAGACGATCTCCGGGCGCGAGCTGGCCGACGCGGTGCGGCGGGTGAAGTCGGGCGACGCGGTGTTCTCCCCGCGGCTGGCCGGCTTCGTGCTGGACGTGTTCTCCGACCGGCCCGGTGCCGCCCCGCCCGGCGACCCGGAGCTGGACCTGCTCACCCGCCGCGAACGCGACGTGCTG
Organism: Pseudonocardia zijingensis; assembly: GCF_042657305.1. Classification (NCBI taxonomy): domain Bacteria; kingdom Bacillati; phylum Actinomycetota; class Actinomycetes; order Pseudonocardiales; family Pseudonocardiaceae; genus Pseudonocardia; species Pseudonocardia zijingensis. The sequence continues at coordinate 395,866 of NZ_JBHSKO010000001.1, forward strand.
CGCCTGCTGGCCCGCGGCTACGCGTACAAGGAGATCGCGGGTGAGCTGTTCATCTCGGTGAAGACCGTGGAGACCCACGTGTCGAGCGTGCTGCGCAAGACGCAGCTGTCGAACCGCTACGAGCTCTCGCGGTGGGCGTCGGACCGGCGCCTCGTCTAGCGCGCCGGCCCGACGCCCGCGACGGCGTCAGCCGAGGAGGCCGCCGACGGTGTCGGAGACGGCGCCGACGAGGCCGCGATCGCCTCCGTCGTCGTCACCCCCGTCGTCGCCATCGCTGCCGCTGTCCTCGTCATCGCCGCTGTCGCTGCGGGAATCCGAGTCATCCTCGCCGTGGGGAGCGGACGAGTCCTCATCATCATCTGCATCGTCGGCGGACATGAGACGCGAGGACCGGGAGCCCTCGTCGTCATCGTCGTCGTCGCCGTCGCTGCTCTTCTCGCTCTTGCTGCTGTCGCTGTCGCCGTCGTCGCCGCCGAGGCCGAGCGCGCCGACGACCCCGCCGACGGTCTTCCCGACGGTGCCGAGCAGCCCGTCGCGGTCGTCGTCCTCGTCGCCGTCCGACGAGTCGCCGGACCGGTCGGACGAGTCGTCGCTGCTGCCGCTGCTGCCGCTGCTGCCGCCCGAGCTGTCGCCGGCGGAGGACCCGGAGTCGTCGCCGGAGGCGGTGGAGCCGGAGTCGTCGTCGCCGTCGGTGGACGTGGCGGCGGACGAGTCGTCGTCGTCACCCGCGCTGCCCTGAGAACCGGTGTCGCCGGTGCCGTCGTCGGTGCTGCCGGTGTCCTCGGCGCCGGTGTTGCCCGCGGCCAGCGCGCCCGGGAACGCCACGGGCACCCAGTCGGACGGGGCGGGGGTGCCTGCGTCGAGCGGGTCGCGCGCCGCCGCCTGGTCGATGACGACGGTGTCCGGGGGAGCGACCGGGCCATCGGGGTCGAGCAGACCCTGGCCGGGATACGGACCGTCGTCCTCGGCGCCCCCGGGGGCGGGCACCTGGTTGGCGGTGGGCACGACGTCGGTGAGCAACGTGGCCCCGAGCACGGAGCCCGCGGCGAGCAGGGTGCCTGCGGCGATCGCGCCCCGGCGGACCATGTCGCGCCGGTCGGACCGCTCCTCGTCGGCGGGCTCCTCGTCCCGGCGCGAGCGGGGCTGCAACGGCCGGTCGGCCGCACGGGGAGCGCGGCCCTCGCGGCGCAGCAGGGCGCCGACCGAGATGCCGTCGGTCTCGGGCTCGTCGACGAGCTCTCTCACCGGGGCGGGCGCGTTGCGGCTCAGCAGGTCGGCAACGGTGATCACTTCCGTCGCGGGTGCATCTGATCCATCTCGGTGCAGGATCTGAGCCACAGCGGGACGTCCTCCCTTGGAGTGAACGGACGCCCGAATGTCTACCGGATGCCGCGGACGGACACCAAGTGTCATTCATCCGCTCGTCGCATGTCACACGAACGGTCTATTTCCGTTCAACGACGATTACCGACCGTTCGACCGCCTGAGCAGCCGTCCAGCGCTCCGTTGATCCGCTCGCCGAGCCCGCCGGGCCGCTCGGCTCGACGAAGACTTGCGATGGGTGGAGACCGTCGTGATCTTTCCGAGATCGGGAGAGCGCGTTTTTGATCAGGGGAGCGTGCGGAACCGCGACCGGGTGGAGTCGAGCGCCTGCTTGGCGTAGATGCCGGCGCCGCCGCCGAGGAGCAGGCCCACGAGATCGATCGGGACCGAGTTGCCCGCGGTGAGCAGCAGGCCCAGCAGGGCGACGCCCGCCGTGCCGCCCGCCACCTTCCACCGGCCGTTGACGTAGTCGGTGGTGGTGCCGCCCGAGATGCCGCGCTTCTTCGCCGCGGAGCTGAGCAGGGCCAGGTAGCCGACGTGCCCGAGCGCGACCACCAGGCCGACGAGGGCGATCACAGCAGCGACGATCCCGAACACCACACCCATGGCACCAGAGTGCCACGGATGGAGGGCCGTGTGCGGGGATCGGCCGGGTCAGGCGCCGCCGAGCCGGCCCCGGCCCAGCCGCAGCAGGAGCAGCGCGAGGTCGCGGCCCTCGCTGCCCAGCTCGCGGAAGCGGGCGAGCACGGCCATCTCCCGGCTGTAGACGATCCGCGGTCCGCCCGCGGCCATCCGGGCCTTCCCGATGCGCTTCGACACCTCGGTGCGGCGCTTGACGAGCCGCAGGATCTCCGCGTCGAGGTGGTCGATCTCGAGCCGCAGGGCGTCGATGTCGTCGGCGGTGGACGGGGTGGCGGTGTCGTCGCTCGTCACGGTCACGGTCTCCTCCTGCATGTGCCCGGCCCGGTCCCGTGACGCGCGAACGCCCCGGGTCCGATGGACTCCGGGGCGTCGTGGGGGCTGGTCAGCTGGCCACGGGCACCGGTGTCCGGTACCCGTAGAAAAATCGCCTGCTGAGCAATGGCACCCCCGCAGTGTGCCACAGCGGGGCCGTCGGGGTGCGGCGGTACCCTTTCGAACACGATGAGCGCGCTGTTCGAACTCCCGACCGACAACCCCGTCCGCCCCGCCACCGAGCGCGGTGCGGCCCTGCTGGAGGGGCTCAACCCGCGGCAGCGCGAGGCGGTGGTCCACGGGGGCTCGCCCTTGCTGATCGTCGCGGGGGCGGGGTCGGGCAAGACGCGCGTGCTCACGCACCGCATCGCCTGGCTGCTCGCCGAACGGGGGGTGCACCCCGGTGAGATCATGTCGATCACCTTCACCAACAAGGCGGCGGCCGAGATGAAGGAGCGGGTCGACGCGCTCGTCGGCCGGCGGGCCAACGCGATGTGGGTGTCCACGTTCCACTCGATGTGCGTGCGCATCCTGCGGCGCGAGGCCAAGCACCTGGGCGTGCGCAGCGCGTTCTCCGTCTACGACGCCGACGACACGCGCCGGCTCGTCGGGCTGGTGGTCCGCGACCTCGAGCTCGACCCGAAGAAGTTCTCCGCCCGCGGGGTCGCCGCGCAGATCTCCAACCTCAAGAACGAGCTGCTGTCGGCCGACGACGCCGCCGAGCGGGCCGCCAACGACTTCGAGCGCAAGGTCGCCGAGGTCTACGCCGTCTACCAGGCGCGGCTGCGCACCGCCAACGCCTTCGACTTCGACGACCTGATCATGGAGACGGTGTCGCTGCTGCAGCGGCTGCCCGCCGTGGCCGAGTACTACCGGCGCCGGTTCCGCCACGTGTTGGTCGACGAGTACCAGGACACCAACCACGCCCAGTACGTGCTGGTGCGGGAGCTGGTCGCGCCCGCGGCCGAGGGCGTCGAGCCCGGCGAGCTGTGCGTGGTGGGCGACTCCGACCAGTCGATCTACGCGTTCCGCGGCGCGAGCATCCGCAACATCGTCGAGTTCGAGCAGGACTTCCCCGACGCGCGCACGATCATGCTGGAGCAGAACTACCGCTCCACGCAGCGCATCCTGTCGGCGGCCAACGCGGTCATCGCCCGCAACCCGAACCGCCGCGACAAGCGCCTGTGGTCCGACCAGGGCGACGGCGCGAAGGTGGTCGGGTACGTCGCCGACAACGAGCACGACGAGGCGGCGTTCGTCGCGCAGGAGATCGACCGGCTCGTCGATTCCGGCGAGGTCCGCAACTCCGACGTCGCGGTGTTCTACCGCACCAACTCGCAGTCGCGGGTGTTCGAGGACGTGTTCCTGCGGGTCGGCCTGCCGTACAAGGTCGTCGGCGGCGTGCGGTTCTACGAGCGCAAGGAGGTGCGCGACGCGCTGGCGTACCTGCGGGTGCTGTCCAACCCGGAGGACACCGTCAGCCTGCGGCGCATCCTCAACGTCCCCAAGCGCGGCATCGGCGACCGCGCCGAGGAGCAGGTCGCCACGTACGCCGACCGCGAGCGCATCTCGTTCGCGGCGGCGCTGCGCGTCGCCGCCGAGCAGCCCGAGCGCATCCCCGGGCTGGTCACCCGGTCGCAGCGGTGCATCGCCGCGTTCGTCCGGCTGCTCGACGAGCTCACCGAGCTGGTGGAGCGCGGCGAGGAGACCGCCGAGATCCTCGAGGCCGTCTACTCGCGCACCGGCTACACCGACGAGCTCGAGGCGAGCGACGACCCCCAGGACGGCTCGCGCCGCGACAACCTGGCCGAGCTGGTCACGGTGGCGCGCGAGTTCGCGGGCGACGCCGCGGTGGCCGACCTGGACGAGTCCGACGTCGAGGCCGGCGCGCCCGCGCCCGGCTCGCTGGCGGCGTTCCTGGAGCGGGTGGCACTCGTCGCCGACGCCGACTCGATCCCCGACCACGACGAGGGCATGGTCACCCTGATGACCCTGCACACGGCCAAGGGGCTCGAGTTTCCGGTCGTGTTCCTCACGGGCTGGGAGGACGGCGTCTTCCCGCACATGCGCGCGATGGGCGACCCCGCCGAGCTCGCGGAGGAGCGGCGGCTGGCCTACGTGGGCATCACCCGCGCCCAGCAGCGGCTGTACCTGTCCCGGGCCATGATCCGCTCGTCGTTCGGGCAGCCCAACGCCAACCCGGCGTCGCGGTTCCTCGCCGAGGTGCCCGACGACCTGGTCGAGTGGCGGCGCGCCGAGCCGGAGCGCTCGGCCCCGGTGGGGCGGTTCGGTTTCGGGAAGCGTCCCGGCGCCAGCGACCGCGGCAGCTGGAACGTCCCGAAGGCGGCGCTCAAGGCGTCGATCTCGCTCGACGTCGGCGACCGGGTCAACCACGACAAGTACGGCCTCGGCACCGTGATCGAGTCCGACAAGTCCACCCAGCGGGTGCTGATCGACTTCGGCAGCGCGGGCACGGTCCGGCTGATGCTCATCGGCGGGGTGCCGCTCCAGAAGCTGTAGCTCTTGCTGATCAGGCCTGGTATCGAGGCGCCCTCCTGGTGGCGCCGCGCATCGTGCGGGGCCGCCCCGCCCAGGTCAAGGGCGCCTACGGCGTCGCTGTGCGATCCGCTCCGCGGACCATTGACCTGCGAGCCCCTGCGGCAGGCTTCGCGGGCAGGCCAGGGGCCTGCCTGACCTGGCGCGCGGCGCCACCAGGAGGCTGTCTCCCCTTGAAGGGCGGAGCCGGAGGTATCGCGGCGATCAAGGCGAAATGGTCGCTCCGAAAGATCATCCAGCGACCTTTTCCCCTTGATCGACGGCCGGGGAGGCGATCGGACTCAGTACGAGATCCCGCGCTTGCGCAGCCAGGTCAGCGGGTTGATCTTGGTGCCCTCGGAGCTCCAGACCTCGAGGTGCAGGTGCGGGCCGGTGGAGTAGCCGCGGTTGCCGATCTCGGCGATCTCCTCGCCCGCCTTCACCTTCTGGCCCTCCCGGACGAAGGTCCGGTTGACGTGCCCGTACACGCTCTGCGTGCCGTCGGTGTGGCGCAGCACGACCCAGAGCCCGTACCCCGTGGCGGGGCCGGACTCCTCGACCACGGCATCGGTGAGGGCGTAGATCGGGGTGCCGATCGGGCCCGCGATGTCGATGCCCTCGTGGGACCGGCCCCACCGGCTGCCGAACATCGACGTCAGGCGGCCGACGGTCGGCTTCACGAACGCGGTGTCGCCGTAGAGGGCGGCCTCGGAGGCCCCGTCGGCGAGGGCGGCCTTGATCTTCGCGGCCTGCCGGGCGAGCTCCCGGCCGATGTCCACGGCCTTGGCGAGGTTCTGGACGTCCACCTGGGAGGCCGGGTCGAGCGCGTCCACCGCGAGCGGGTCGGGCAGCAGCTGGTTGCCGCCGATCGCGCCGTCGAACGCGGAGGCGGAGGCGTCGGCCGGCGCATCCTTGGTCACCGCCGCGACGGGCTGCAGGGCGGCGACGGCCTGAGTGTTGTCCTCGAGGAACGTCGTGGCGAGGGTCTGTCCGGCCGCGACCACCGCACCCGTGGCCACCGCCGCGACGGTGGCGCGGCCGCGCACCGATGCAGCAGGTGGCGCCGGGAGACGGTGCACGCCAGGGATGTCGGCGACGCGCAGGGGCGTCGTCGGTACCTGGTCGTCCGCCTGGGCGCCGCTGGGGGAGCGGTGGCGCGCCAAGACCTGCCCTTCTCGACTGACCGGGGCGCCGTGTCGGGACCGGACGGCGTGGGCTGGGGGACCCGCGGTGGCGTTCGGGGACACCACCGATGCCGCCGTGATCGGCCTGTGACACGGTCCGGGGGAAGGTAGCGGGAGCGGTTCGCTACCGGCAACTCCTCGCTCGGCGTGGCGATGTGGTCGACGGAGCGTCAGATTTCGTGCGGCGAGTGCTCGAGTGGCGCGTGGAAGTGACTCGCGAGTAGGGCTGACCTGGGCGGAACGGCCGAGCGTTGCGCGGCGTTCGGCTCAACGCGGTGGCGACCCAGTGCACGGTGCGGGGGTCGATCGACAGCGCCAGGTGACCGACGTCACGTATTTCCAGCTCCTCGACATCGAGGTCGGGATGCCGCAACCGGCCGTTGCGCTGCGGGAGCACCATCTGGTCCATCCGGCTCCAGACCACCAGGAACCGCGTGTCGCACGACGGCGCGGGCTGCGCGAGCTCCGCGAGCACGTCCGAGCCCGGGCGGAGCTGGCGGGCGAGCGCGGTGGGCAGCAGGTGGGCCGCGAGCGTGCCCTGGTGCGGGCTGCCGAGGGTGACGAGCGTGTCGACGGCCGCGCTGCCGCCCATCCGCTGCACGTAGTAGCGGGCGATCATCCCGCCGAGCGAGTGGCCGACGATGTGGATCCGGTCGGCGCCCGCGAGCTCGCGCAGCTCGTCGACCTGGCGCCGCAGCCGGTGCGCGGCCGTGCGGATGTCCTCGGTGAGGATGCTGTAGTTCACGGCGTGCACGACGCCGAACCCGCGGCGGCGCAACGTGCGGCGGAACACGGTGAAAACCGATCGGTTGTCCATGATCCCGTGCAGCAGCAGGATCGGGGTGCCCGCCGCCTCGACGTCGGTGACCACCAGGCTGCGGCGCACCGGCGGCAGCGGGTCGGTGCGGTGCGCGGTGGGGGTCTGCAGGTGCTCGTGCACGAGCCCGGCCGGGTAGACGGCGAGATGGGCCGCCAGCCAGGCCCCTTCCACGGCGATTCCCCGCAGACCGGCCGGGCTGCCGAACGTGCGGGCGGCGTAGGCGCCCGCACGGGTGACGTCGGCCGCGACGGCGTGCGCCGCCGAGGCCACCCGAGCCAGGCGGTCCACCCCGTCATGGACCAGCGCCATGGGACAACGGTATGTGAGCACCGGCGTCGACGCCCGTTCTGACACGTCCCCCGCAACGGTGGTGATGCGGGGTGACTGCCGTCACCGGACCAGGTCAGGGCGGGTGCGGCAAGCGTCGCTAGGGTCGTCGGGGCAGCGGATGCGCGGGCCGTACGCCCGCGACGCACAGCGGAGTGGGCAGGGAGACCCGAGTGGACCTCTACGAGTACCAGGCGAAGGAGCTCTTCGCCGCGCACGGAGTGCCGGTCCTGCCGGGCCGCACGGTCGAGACGGCGGAGGAGGCAGCAGCCGCCGCCGCGGAGCTCGGCACCGCCGTGGTGGTGAAGGCCCAGGTGAAGACCGGTGGGCGGGGCAAGGCAGGCGGCGTGAAGCTGGCGCAGACGCCCGAGGAGGCGAAGGAGAAGGCCGCCGCCATCCTCGGCATGGACATCAAGGGCCACACGGTGCACCAGGTGCTGGTCACCGAGGCCAGCGACATCGCCGAGGAGTACTACTTCTCGTTCCTGCTGGACCGGTCGAACCGCACGTTCCTCGCCATGTGCTCCGCCGAGGGCGGCATGGAGATCGAGCAGCTGGCGGTGGAGCGGCCCGAGGCGCTCGCGCGCGTGCCGATCGACCCGATCGCCGGGGTCGACCGTGCGAAGGCCGACGAGATCGTCGCCCAGGGGAAGATCCCGGCCGCGGTGGCCGACCAGGCCGCCGAGGTGATCGTGAAGCTCTGGGAGACGTTCGTCTCCGAGGACGCCACCCTGGTGGAGGTCAACCCGCTGGTGCGCGACCCGCAGGACAAGGTCGTCGCGCTGGACGGCAAGGTCACCCTCGACGGCAACGCGGACTTCCGCCACCCGGGCCACGCCGACCTCGTGGACCAGCGCACCGAGGACCCGCTCGAGGCGAAGGCCAAGGCGAAGGACCTGAACTACGTCAAGCTGGACGGTGAGGTCGGGATCATCGGCAACGGTGCGGGCCTGGTGATGTCGACGCTGGACGTGGTCGCCTACGCCGGGGAGCGGCACGGCGGGGTCAAGCCGGCGAACTTCCTGGACATCGGTGGTGGCGCTTCGGCCGAGGTGATGGCCGCGGGTCTGGACGTGATCCTGGGTGACCCGGCGGTGAAGAGCGTGTTCGTCAACGTGTTCGGTGGGATCACCGCGTGTGACGCGGTGGCGAACGGGATCGTCGAGGCGTTGAAGATCCTCGGCGACGGGGCCACCAAGCCGCTCGTGGTGCGGCTGGACGGCAACAACGTGGTCGAGGGCCGCCGGATCCTCGACGAGGCGAACCACCCGCTCGTCACCCAGGTGGACACCATGGACAACGCGGCCGACAAGGCCGCCGAGCTGGCAGCGGCGGGAGCCTGACCCATGTCGATCTTCCTCAACGAGAACAGCAAGGTCATCGTCCAGGGCATCACGGGCGCCGAGGGCACCAAGCACAGCACCAAGATGCTGGCGGCCGGCACGAACATCGTCGGCGGTGTGAACGCCCGCAAGGCCGGCACCACGGTGACCATCGGCGGCAAGGACCTCACGGTGTTCGGCACCGTGGAGGAGGCGATCAAGGAGACGGGCGCCGACGTGTCGGTCGTCTTCGTGCCGCCGCGGTTCGCCAAGGACGCCGTCATCGAGGCGATCGACGCCGAGATCCCGCTCTGCGTGGTGATCACCGAGGGCATCCCGGTGCACGACTCCGCCTACTTCTGGGCGCACGCGAGCGCCAAGGGCGGCAAGACGCGGATCATCGGCCCGAACTGCCCGGGGATCATCTCGCCCGGGAAATCGAACGCCGGGATCATCCCGGCCGACATCGCGGGGCCGGGCCCGATCGGGCTGGTGTCGAAGTCGGGCACGCTGACCTACCAGATGATGTACGAGCTGCGGGAGTTCGGCTTCTCCACCGCGATCGGCATCGGCGGCGACCCGGTGATCGGCACCACCCACATCGACGCGCTCGAGGCGTTCGAGGCCGACCCGGACACGAAGGCGATCGTGATGATCGGCGAGATCGGCGGCGACGCCGAGGAACGCGCCGCGGACTTCATCAAGGCCAACGTCACCAAGCCCGTGGTCGGGTACGTTGCCGGGTTCACCGCGCCCGAGGGCAAGACGATGGGGCACGCCGGGGCCATCGTGTCCGGCTCGGCCGGCACCGCCCAGGCCAAGAAGGACGCCCTGGAGGCGGCCGGGGTGAAGGTCGGCAAGACCCCCAGCGAGACCGCTCAGCTGATGAAGGACATCCTCTCCGGCTCGTAGTCGCCGAACGTTCGCAGAGGGGCCACCTTCCCGCGGGGAGGTGGCCCCTTCTGCGTCCCGGAACTTCTAATGCGACTCCTGTTGCATTTGGGACGGATTCGGGGTACCGTGCTCCCGTGCGCAGCTGACACCTCCCTGCCCGCGTCCGCGGCTCCGCCCGGCGGGTTCCGGTTCGTCCGCGAGGTGTCGTCGTGTCAACCCCTGCCATCGTCTGCTCCGGCCTTTCGTTCGACTGGCCGGACGGCACCCCGGTCCTGCGCGACCTGGACGTCGCGTTCGGCCCCGGCCGCACCGGCCTCGTCGGCGCCAACGGGTCCGGCAAGTCCACCCTGCTGCGGCTCCTCGCGGGCCGGCTCGTGCCCACGCGGGGGACGGTCGGCACCACCGGGGACGTGGCCCTCCTGCCCCAGGACGTCGCCCTCGACCCCGAGCGCAGCGTCGCCGAGCTGCTCGGGATCGCCGAGCAGCGGGCAGCGCTGTGCGCGGTCGAGGCGGGGGACGCGTCGGCCGTCGCGGCGGTCGGGGACGGGTGGGACGTGGAGGAGCGCACCGTCGCGGAGCTGACCCGCCTCGGCCTGCCGGCCGATCTCGACCGCCCGGTCGGCGCGCTGTCGGGCGGCGAGGCCGTGTTGACCGCGCTGGCCGGCCTGCTCGTGCGCAGGCCCGCGATCGCGCTGCTCGACGAGCCGACCAACAACCTCGACCGCAGGGCCCGCGCCCTCCTCCACGCGGCCGTGACGACCTGGCCGGGCGTGCTGCTCGTCGTGAGCCACGACCGGGAGTTGCTCGAGCTCGTGGACGGGATCGCCGAGTTGCGGGACGGCGCGGTGCGGCACTTCGGCGGTCCGTTCTCGCAGTACGAGGCCCGGATCGCCGCAGAGCAGGACACCGCACGGCGTCTCGTCCGCGTGGCCGAGGCCGGCGTGCGGCGCGAGCGGCGTCAGCTCGTGGAGGCGCGCGTCGCGCTCGACCGGCGCGTGCGCTACGCGAACACCGATCACGCCAACAAGCGCCGACCCAAGGTCATCATGAACGCGCGGCGCCGGGAGGCGCAGGTCTCGGCGGGCAAGCACCGGATCCTGCACGAGGTACGGGTCGGGGCCGCCCACCGCGAGCTGCGCGACGCGGAGGCCGCCGTCCGCGACGACGACCGGATCCGCGTCGACCTCCCGGGCACGGCGGTGCCTGCGGGCCGCACGGTGTTGGAGGTCGACGGCCACGTGGTCCGCGGCCCGGAGCGGATCGGCGTGCTCGGCGCGAACGGCAGCGGCAAGACCACCTTGCTGCGCCGGCTCGCGCCCGCGGTGCCGCACGCCCACCTTCCTCAGCGGCTGGACGTCCTCGACGACGACGCGCCGGTCCTGGACAACGTGCGCGCCGCGGCGCCCGCGCTCACCCCGCAGCGTGTCCGGGCCGGGCTCGCCCGCTTCCGCGTGCACGAGGTCGACCGGCCCGCAGGCACGCTCTCGGGAGGGGAGAGGTTCCGCGTGGTTCTGGCCCGGCTGCTCCTCGCCGACCCGCCGCCGCAGCTGGTGGTGCTGGACGAGCCCACGAACAACCTCGACTTCGACTCCGGCGACCGGCTCGCCGAGGCGTTGGCGGCCTTCCGGGGCGCGCTCGTGGTGGCGAGCCACGACCTGCCCTTCCTGCGGCGGATCGGGTGCACCCGGTGGTGGAGCGTGGACGGTGGCCTGCACGAGGTGCCCGAACCGGGCCCAGGCTGATCGCCCCCCGGGCCCCTGTCGCGCTTGATGGACTACGTTCGGCGGCACCGCCTGCGCTGGACCGCGGGGAGTCCGCACGGAGGGAGATCTCCTCATGAGCGAGCTTGCGAGCGCATCATGGGTCCAGCGCCTCGGGCGAATGCCCGTGACGAGCGCCAGCGAGGAGTCGGCATGAGCCAGCAGCCCCAAGGACCCGGGCAGCCGTCGCAGCCCGCGTCGCCTTCGCCGTCCGGAACGGGCGCGGCCGGCGCCGCCCCGAGCTCCGAGTCCACCCCCACGTCCACCGAAGGCCCCCAGCTCGCGCCCGGTCCGGCCCGCCTCCTGGTGTTCGCCACCGCCGGGCTCGGCCTCGTGATCTACGTGCTCAGCTTCGTGGAGCTCGGGCTCTCGGGCAGCCTCATCGGCTTCCTGCTGGTGGGCGGCGGGCTGCTCGCCGCCGCCGCGGTGCTGCCCAAGGTCGGCCGGGTGCTCGTGCCGGCCGCCGTCATCGTCGTCACCGGCACGTTGTTCCTGCTGCAGGCGGTGGCGCAGGGCGGGGCGTCCACCACCGCGATCGTGGCGCTGGTGCTCGCGTTCCTGCAGGCGGTGGCGGTGATCGGAGCCGTCCTGCTCGACGCGGGCCTGGTCAAGGCGCCCGCCCCGCGACCCCGCGCGCCCCAGGGGTACGGGCAGCCCGGCTACGGCCAGTTCCCGCCCGGGTACGGCCAGCAGGGCGGCTACGGCCAGTACGGCGCCCAGCAGGGGTACGGGCAGCAGGGCTACGGGGCTCCCGGCTACGGCCAGGGCCAGCCCGGCCAGTTCGGCCAGCAGCCCGGCTACGGGCAGCAGGGGTACGGCCAGCAGGGTTACGGCCAGCAGCCGCAGGGCGCGCCGTGGGGGCAGCAGTCCGACCCGGGGCGGTCCTCCTCCAGCGCCGGGGCCCCGAGCTGGTACTCCGGGGGCAACGAGGGCGGCGACACCCCGAGTTCGCCGGGCACCCCGTCCGCCTCGGGCGAGCCCACCACCGCCATCCCCCAGACCCCGCCGGCCCCGTCGCAGTCGCGGCCGGAGAACGGCGACTCCGACCAGGGCAGCGCCGAGGAGACCCGGATCATCCAGCAGCCCGGGCAGAACAACCAGCCCGGGTCCTAGGCGCCGCAGGCAAGGCCACCCCGTAGTTCAGGAAAGCCACATTCAGGGCCGCAGCGGCCTTGAATGTGGCTTTCCTGAACCTCCCGGCGCGCCCGCGGCGAGCCTGCTCCACCCGAGCGGGTAGCGCTGCGACCCTGGGCGGGTGACGCGCACCCTCGCCGGCACCGACCACGAACCGACGCCCGACCCGGACCACGGGCCCGCCACCAGCGGGGTCGAGGGGCTCGACCGGCTGCGGTTGCTGCTGGCCGGGGCGATGGGCACGGTCCTGCTCAGCTACGCCCTGCTCGTGCCCGCCGCCGCGGTGGTGATCTTCACGGCCGGCGGCGCCGTCTCGGTCGACGGCGCGTTCGCCGCGGCGATCCCGCTCTGGCTCGCGGCGCACCAGATCCCGCTCGTGCTGGAGGGCCAGCCGCTCAGCGTGCTGCCCCTGTTGCCGACGGCCGGGGTTGCCGTCGTGATCGCGCTGGGCGCCGGGTGGACGGCGCGGCGCCTCGGGTGCAGGCCCCGGCACGATGCGGGCGCCGTGCTCGCCTCGGTGGCCGGTGCGCACGCGGCGGTGGCGGTGCTGGGCAGCGCGCTGCTCCCGCGGGCCGCGGAGGTGGCGGTGGCGCCGTGGTCGGCGATGGTCGGGGGCGGCCTCGTGGCCGGGCTGGCGGCCGCCACCGGCGTGCTGCGCGCGTGCGGCCTGCCTGCCGACATCGCCGAGCGGCTCCCCGCCTGGGTGGGCCCGGCCCGGCGCGGCACCGCCGTGGCGCTCACCGGGCTGGCGTGCACCGGATCCCTCGTCCTGCTGGCGGGGCTTGCCGTGCGGGCGGGCGCGGTGGCCGAGGCGTACTCGCACCTCGCCCCCCGTTTCGGCGCAGGGGTGGGCGTCACGTTCCTCGCGATCGCGTACCTGCCCAACGCCGTGATCGGCGGCATCGGATGGGCCCTCGGCCCCGGCGTCACGGTCGGGGCCGCCACGGCGTCCCCGTTCGTGACGAACGCCGCCGCCCCGTCGAGTTTCCCGCTCCTCGCCGCCATGCCGGCCGGGGTGCCGCCGGCGTGGGCGCTCACCGTCTTCCTGCTCCCGCTCGGGGCAGGCGTGCTCGCGGGTCTCACCTGCAGGCGAGCGGCTCCCGTCCACCACCGGTTCTCCGCTGGGCTCGCCACGGCCTGCACCACCGCGGCCGTCACGGGGTTGCTGGCCTTCCTGGCCGGTGGGCGCCTGGCCACCGGCCCGTTCGACCCGGTGCGACTGCCCATCGTGCTGCTGGTGCCCGCGGTGCTGCTGTGGGTCGGGGTGCCCATCATGCTGATCGCGGTGATGCGCCCGGGGTCGGAGACCGCCGGGTTCCGGACGCGCCGGCCCGCGGCCGACGACCCGGAGGCAGGCTCCGGCGACGAGCCGGCCGGCGCCCGGGATGCGGCCCCCGACCGTTCGGGGGCCGACGACGAACGCCCGGATTCCGCCGCCAGGTCGGGTGACGCCGACCCCGATTCAGACGCCGATCCCGACGCCGATTCCGACGCCGATCCCGACGCCGAGGTCGCTGCCGAGGTCGCTGCCGAGGTCGCTGCCGCCGACGACACAACCGACGCCGCCGCCGATGGTGACGCCGATGGCGGTGCCGACGAGGGTGCGGCCGACGAAGGCGCGGCCGACACGGCCGACAAGAGCGCGGCCGACAAGAGCGCGGCCGACAAGAGTGCCGCCGACGACGAGAATGGTGCCGACGGGAATGCCGCGGACGCGGGCGACGTCGAGGCCGACGGCCGTGATGGCGACGCGGGCGCTGCGGACGAGGGTGCTGCGGACAAGCGCTCTGCCGAGGCTCCGTCCCGCGCCGGGTCGGCGGAGGACACCGCCGCGGACGAGGAACAGGTCGCGGACGAGCCCGAGCCGGCCCGTCGCAGGAGCCGGCCGTCGTCCCGGCGGGAGAAGCGCGCCGTCGACGCCGGTGACGCCGATGCCGCGCCGCGTGCCGAACCGGCGGAGGACGCCTCGGGTGAGTCACGCAGCAGGGCCCGCTCGTCGCCCCGCACGGAGGAGCGTGCCGCGCCCCGCCGCATCCCGGCGACCCGCCCCGCGCGCCGCCGGTGGTGGCAGCGGTCGCGGCCTGCGGAGGAGCCGGCGTCGGACGTTCCGGAGCAGCGTGGGCCGCAGACCGTGGCCGATCTCGTCGCGCAGCGCGCCGAGGAGGCCGCTGATCGGGGTGTGAAGGGGCGCGAAGACGGCCGGTGACGGATCCGAAGGCGGTGTGACCTGCGCCGCCGCCTACTCTGGACACCGTCATCCGCGTTTCGCCCGCCCCTCGAGGAGCTCCTGCGTGCCGAGCCGTTCGTACCGGGTCGACATTCCCGTGCCGGCCCGGGTCGTCGTGCTCGTGTCCGGGTCGGGCACGCTCCTGCAGGCGCTGTTGGACGCCGCCGCCGAGCCGGGCTACCCGGCGCGGGTCGTGGCCGTCGGCGCCGACCGCGACGGCATCGAGGGTCTCGCGCGCGCCCGGCGGGCCGGGGTCGCGACGTTCGCGGTGCGGGTCGCCGACCACGCGAGCCGCGCGGAGTGGGACGCCGCGCTCGCGAAGGCCGTGGCCGAGCACCGCCCGGATCTCGTGGTGAGCGCGGGTTTCATGAAGATCCTCGGGCCGGGTTTCCTGGCGGAGGTCGGCTGCCCGATGATCAACACGCATCCCGCGCTGCTGCCCGCGTTCCCCGGTATGCACGGCGTGGCCGACGCGCTGGCCTACGGAGTCAAGGTCACCGGCGCCACGGTGCACCTCGTCGACGACGGCGTGGACACCGGCCCGGTGCTCGCCCAGAGCGCGGTGCCCGTCGAGCCCGGTGACACCGTCGAGTCGCTGCACGAACGCATCAAGATCGAGGAGCGGCGGCTGCTGGTCGGCACCGTCGCCGCGCTGGCCCGGGAAGGGGCCACCGTGACCGGACGAGAGGTGACCATCCTGTGACCGAACGCCGCGCCGTGCGCCGGGCCCTGATCAGCGTGTACGACAAGGCAGGGCTGGCCGAGCTGGCCGCAGGCCTGCACGCGCTCGGCGTCGAGATCGTCTCCACCGGCTCCACCGCGCAGCGGATCGCGGACGCGGGCGTCCCGGTCACGCCGGTCGAGCAGCTCACCGGGTTCCCCGAGTGCCTCGACGGGCGGGTGAAGACGCTGCACCCGCGCGTGCACGCCGGCCTGCTCGCCGACACCCGCAACCCGGCGCACGTCGCGCAGCTCGCGGAGCTGGAGATCGCACCGTTCGACCTGCTCGTGTCGAACCTCTACCCGTTCACCGAGACGGTGGCGTCGGGGGCCACGCCCGCCGACTGCGTCGAGCAGATCGACATCGGCGGGCCTGCGATGGTCCGCGCGTCGGCGAAGAACCACGACAGCGTGGCGGTCGTCGTCGAGCCCGCGCGGTACGACTGGGTGCTCGAGCAGGTGAAGAACGGCGGGTTCACCGTCGAGGAGCGGCGCGTGCTGGCCGCGGCGGCGTTCCGGCACACCGCCACCTACGACGTCGCCGTGGCGTCGTGGATGGGCAGCGTGCTCGCGCCCGAGGAGGACGCGGGGGTCTTCCCGTCCTGGGTCGGCGCCACCTGGCAGCGGTCCTCCACCCTGCGCTACGGGGAGAACCCGCACCAGGCGGCCGCGCTCTACGTCTCCGGGCAGCCCGGGCTGGCGGCAGCCGAGCAGCTGCACGGCAAGGAGATGTCGTACAACAACTACGTCGACGCCGACGCCGCGTGGCGCGCCGCGCACGACCACGACGGGCCGTGCGTCGCGATCATCAAGCACGCCAACCCGTGCGGCATCGCCGTCGGCGCCGACGTCGCCGAGGCCCACCGGCAGGCTCACGCCACCGACCCGGTGAGCGCGTTCGGGGGCGTGATCGCCACGAACGTCGAGGTCAGCGTGGAGATGGCCGAGCAGGTGGCGGACGTGTTCACCGAGGTCGTGGTGGCGCCCGGCTACGCGGAGGGCGCCGTGGAGCTGCTCTCGCAGAAGAAGAACATCCGCCTGCTGCGGCTCGCGGGCGAGGTCGAGCGCCGGGGTGCGGAGCTGCGGCCGGTGTCCGGGGGCCTGCTGCTGCAGCAGCGGGATGCGTTGGACGCCCCCGGCGACGACCCGGCCACCTGGACGCTCGCCGCCGGTGAGCCCGTGCCCGACGACGTGCTCGCCGACCTCGCGTTCGCGTGGCGGGCCTGCCGGTCGGTGAAGTCGAACGCGATCCTGCTCGCGACCGCGGGCGCCGCGGTCGGGATCGGGATGGGGCAGGTCAACCGGGTCGACTCCTGCCGGCTCGCGGTGCAGCGCGCGGGTGACCGCGCGCAGGGCTCGGTGGCCGCCTCCGACGCCTACTTCCCGTTCGCGGACGGCCTCGAGGTGCTGCTCGAGGCGGGCGTGCGCGCCGTCGTGCAGCCCGGTGGCTCGGTGCGTGACCAGCAGTCGATCGACGCGGCCGCGGCGGCAGGCGTCACGATGTACTTCACGGGCACCCGCCACTTCGCTCACTGAAAACCGGTCGCGGCCACCCTGCCATGATCATGTGGTGAGTACGGCCACGCACACCGAGCACGGCAACGGGCAGGTCGCCCGTGCCGGCGAGATCCTGCGCACGTCGTCGGGTCCGGGGTGCACGGCATCGCCATTCCCGGCACCGACGACCACGACGAGATGGGCGTCTTCGTGGAGCCCGCCGAGTGCGTCGTGGGCCTCGCCCCACCGGTGCCGCACTACGTGTTCCGCACCCAGCCGGAGGGCGCCCGGTCCGGCCCCGGCGACACCGACCTGGTGATGTACTCGCTGCGCAAGTACCTGCGACTGGCCACGAAGGGCAACCCGACGGCGCTGCTGCCGCTGTTCGCGCAGACCGAGGCGGTACTGGTGCTCACCCCGCTCGGCGAGGAGCTGCGTGCGCTGGCGCCCGCCGTCCTCTCGCAGCGGGCCGTGCGGGAGGTTCTGCGCCACGGTCGCCTCACGTTGCCGATGCCCGCCGCCGAGCGGGAGGAGGTGCTGCGGGTCAAGTCCGGCGGTGTCCCCGAGCCGGCGGACGTGCTGGACCGCATCGCGGCTGTGCAGGCCGAGATCGAGGAGCGGCTCGACGCGGGGCGCACGCCGCTGCCTGCCGAGCCCGACCTCGGCGCGGTCTCGGCGTGGGCCACCGCCGCGCACCGCCGGCACTGGGCGTAGGTCTGACCGACGAAAACCGGTGGCACCCACCGCTACCGTGATCGTCATGGCTGCATCGATACGGCTGCGGCGCGACGCTCGGGCGCCGCGCAGCTGATCCGCCCATCCGGGCTCTCTTCCGCTCTGCGCGCGTCCGATCCGGACCCCCGTCCCGATCGATGTGAAGCGCAGGTCCCGTCATGCCCTCGTCCTCCCGCCGTGCCTTCGGCGGCCGGCACGAACTCGGTCAGAACTTCCTCGTCGACCGCCACGTGGTCGCGCGCATCGCCGCGCTCGTGCCACCCGGTCCCGTCCTGGAGCTCGGCGCCGGTGACGGCGCACTGACACGGCAGCTCGCCGTGCGCGCGGGCGACGTCACCGCCGTCGAGCTCGATCCCGGCCGGGCGGCCGGGCTGCGGCGCGCCCTCGGCAGGCGCGTCCGTGTCGTGCAGGCTGACATGCTGCGGTTCCGGTTCGACGCCGCCGTCCCCAACGTCGTCTCCAACGTCCCTTTCGGCATCACCACGCCCGTGCTGCGTCACCTGCTCGCGCAAGGCGCCTGGACCACCGCCGTGCTGCTCCTGCAATGGGAGGTCGCCCGCAAGCGCGCCGCCGTCGGTGGCACGACGCTGCTCACGGCGAGCTGGTGGCCCTGGTACGAGTTCGGTCTCGCCGGCCGCGTACCCGCCTCGGCCTTCCGGCCGCGGCCGGGCGTCGACGGCGGAATCCTCGTGATCCGCAGACGCCAGGAGCCGCTCGTGCCGCCCGCGGAGCGGGTGGCCTACCAGCGGCTGCTCCGGGAGGCGTTCCGCGGTGACCGATTGCTCCCCGCGATCCGGCGGGCGGTGCCCGCCCCACACCGCTGGCTGGCGGCGCAAGGCCTGGACGAGTGGGCCCGCCCACGCGAGCTGACCGCTGAGATGTGGGCTGCCTTGTACGAGGCCGCGTCGCCGCGACGACGGAATCGTTGACGACCGGCACCTGGCCTTGAGCGTCCATCCACGGTCCACTATCATCGAACACGCGTTCGATCGGCTGTCTTCCCCACGGCCTGAACTCTTGGGAGGGCATGCGTGGGTGGGGTCATTGCCGCGGCCGGGCAGCGGGCCGATCCGGCCAGCCGGGTCGAGCTCGCCCGTGGGCTGCTGCGCCGCGTGGAGGGCCGGTCGGCGGCCGTGCGGCCGGCGCCCGAGCCCGACGGCGGGCTGCTCCCGGTGGCGCCACCGCTGGCCCGGCTGCTGCCGTCCGGTGGGTTGCGCCGCGGGTCCACGGTGGCCGTCCAGCCCGGGCCGGCCGCCACGTCGTTGCTGCTCGCGCTGCTCGCGGAGGCGTCGGCGGAGGGGGCGTGGGCGGCGGTGGTCGGGCGCCCGGAGCTCGGGTTGGTCGCGGCGGCGGAGGCCGGGGTGCGGTTGGAACGGCTCGCGCTGGTCCCCGAACCGGGGCCCGACCTGATGGCCGTCACCGTCGCCCTGCTCGACGGGATGGACGTCGTGGCGGTGGCGGGCGCGGAGCGGGCCGGTGTGCGCGCCGCCGAACGGCAGCGGCTGGCCGCGCGGGCCCGGCAGCGCGGTGCGGTGCTGGTGGCGCTCGGGTCGTGGCCGGGTGCCGACCTGGAGCTGGGCTGCGCCGAGGCGGGGTGGCAAGGGCTGGGCACCGGGTCGGGCCGGCTGCGCACCCGGCAGGTTCGGGTGCGGGTGCGCGGGCGGGGCCTGGCTCCCGGCGGGCGGTCCGCGGGCCTGCTGCTGCCCGCGCCCGGCGGTGCGGTTGCGGCCGCGTCGGCAGCCGCCGAGATCGCCGTGCCGCACGTCGAGCAGGAGGCGGTATGAGCGCGATCGAGGCGCCGGCCGAGGCCCGGGAGGACGCCCCACCCGCGGGTGCCATGCGCGTGCTGGCGTTGTGGTCGCCCGACTGGCCGGTCACCGCGGCCGCGCTGGCGGCCCACGTCCCGGCCCACCGTCCGGCGGCGGTGATCGTCGCGGGCCGTGTGCTGGCCTGCTCGGCGGTGGCCAGGGCGCAGGGGGTGCGCCGCGGGCTGCGCAGGCGCGAGGCGCAGGCGCGGTGCCCCGACCTCGCGGTGCTCGACCGCGACCCCGACCGCGACGCCCGCGCGTTCGAGCCGGTGGTCGCCGCCGTGGAGGAGCTGGCGCCCGGGGTGGAGGTGGTCCGGCCCGGGCTGGTGGCGCTGGCCGCGCAGGGTCCGGTGGGCTGGTTCGGCGGGGAGCAGGAGGCCGCGGAGGCCCTCGTCGACCGGGTGGCCGCCCGCACCGGTGTCGAGTGCCAGGTGGGGGTGGCCGACGGGTTGTTCGCCGCAGTGCTCGCCGCCCGGCGGGCCCTGGCCGTCGCGCCCGGCGACACCCCCGCCTTCCTGGCCCCGCTCGGCGTGGAGGAGCTCGACCGCGAGCCCGACGTCGACCGCTCCGAGCTGGTCGGGCTGCTGCGCAGACTGGGTCTGCGCAGCCTGGGGGCGTTCGCCGCGCTCGACGCCGAGGACGTCGCCTCCCGGTTCGGCGCCGACGCCGTGCGGTGCCACCGGCTCGCGCGCGGCCTCGACCCGCGGCCGCCGGTGCGCCGCGCCCCGCCGGAGGAGCTCACCGTCGAGGTCGAGCTGGACCCACCCGTCGACCGCGTCGACGCCGCCGCGTTCGCCGCTCGCGGGCTCGCCGAGCGGCTGCACGCCACGCTGGCCTCGCACGGTCTCTCGTGCACCCGCCTCGGTGTCGCGGCCCGCACCGTCGGCGGGGAGGAGCTGCACCGGATCTGGCGGTGCGCCGAGCCGCTCACCCCGGCCGGCACCGTCGACCGCGTCCGCTGGCAGCTCGACGCGTGGCTCACCCGTCGCCGCCGGTCCGGGGACGTGCCGGACGACGCCGAGGGTGCGGTGGCCCGCCTGTGGCTCGTGCCGGAGGAGACCGTCACGGCGGGGGCGCTGCAGCTGGGCCTGTGGGGCGACGTCGGGGAGGCGCGCGAGCGTGCCGGGCGGGCGCTGGTGCGGGTGCAGGCGCTGCTCGGGCCGGAGGCGGTGGTCACCGCTGTGCTGGTCGGCGGGCGCGACCCGGCCGAGCAGGTCCGGCTCGTCCCGTGGGGCGACGACCGCGACCTGGGTCTCCCCGCGCCCGCCCCCGCTCCCGGTTCGGACGAACGGCAC
The DNA here is from genome assembly GCF_042657305.1 of Pseudonocardia zijingensis. Taxonomy (NCBI): domain Bacteria; kingdom Bacillati; phylum Actinomycetota; class Actinomycetes; order Pseudonocardiales; family Pseudonocardiaceae; genus Pseudonocardia; species Pseudonocardia zijingensis. Next base: position 416,401 of record NZ_JBHSKO010000001.1, read on the forward strand.
TCTCGTCCGATAGAGCGGGACGAGAGTGCCGCTCGTCCGAAGGGGGAGGAGCGCACGTGGGCGAGCTCCGGCCCGCTCGTGGCGCCCGCGGGGTGGCCGGAGGACGTCGTGCGCCACACCGGCCGGGTCTCCGCGGCCGACCTGCCCGAGGCGGAGCGCATGCGCACCACAAACCGGCGCCGCCGGGTGCCGGTCCCGCGCCCCACCGGCCGCTCCACGCCCCGCGAGCCCCCGCCGTCGTGGCCCGGTCGGCTGCCGGCGCCGTCGCCTGCCACCGTGCCGCCTCAGCCGCTCCGGGCCGAGCTGCTGGCGGCCGACGGCAGCCCGGTCCTGCTCCGCGCGCCCGACCTGCTCTACGGGCTGCCCGCCACCCTCGTGGTCGACGGCGGCGAGCCCCGCCAGGTGCAGGGGTGGGCCGGGCCGTGGCCGGTGCACCAGCGGTGGTGGGCGCCGGGCAGCGCGGAGGCGAGCCGCCTGCAGGTCTGCCTGCACCACGGCGACGCGCTGCTGCTCCAGTTCCGGGAGGGGAGGTGGTGGGTCGTCGGCGAGTACGACTGAACCGCGGGTCAGCCCCTTGCCAGCTCCTCTGTGGAGAGCGCGAAGCGGGCCAGTGCGTTGGCGAAGGCGTCGGCGTTGCGGTCGAGGGCGGTGCGGTCGACCGTGTCCAGGCGGTCGCAGGGCTGGTGGTAGCAGCGGTCGTAGGCCTCGCCCGCGGTGCCGCCCCAGCGCTGCGCCTCCTCGGCCGACTTGACCTCCTCGGCGCCGGTGAACAGCCCGCCGGACGGGATGCCGTTCTCGATGAAGGGGCCGTAGTCGGAACGGCCGCTGAAGTCGGTGCCCGCCGCCTGCACACCCGCCGCGGCCAGCCCCTCCACGAGCACGCGCTCGATGGCGGCGGACCCGGCCGGGCCGGGGCCCTCGCCCGCGCGGTCGGAGTCGTCGCCGTCGTAGACGAGGTAACCGGCGTTGGGCGAGCCGACCATGTCGAGGTTGATGTACAGCGCGATGCGCCCGCGCTCCTCCTCGGACAGGCCCTGCACGTACGAGGTGGAGCCGACCAGCCCCACCTCCTCGGCGCCCCAGAAGGCGAACCGCACGGCGTTCGCCACCGGCGGGGACGAGCCGAGGCGCACGGCGGTCTCCAGGAGCGTCGCCACACCGGTGCCGTTGTCGTTGATGCCGGGGCCGTCGGGCACCGAGTCGAGGTGGGCGCCCGCCATCACGACCTCGTCGGGGTTGCCGGTGCGGGTCTGCGCGATCACGTTGCGGCTCTCGGTGTCCTGCGTGGTGGTCACGAGCGTCAACGTCACGGAGGCACCCGCCCGGCCGGCGAGCGCGTCGCCCGCCTCGCGGGACACGCCGCCGGTGGGCACCACGCCGGTGGCGGCCTCGCCGAGCGTGCCGTCCTCCAGCGGCCCGTCCTCGTTGTTGATCACGATCAGGCCGGCGGCGCCCGCCGTCGCGGCGTGGCCTGCCTTCTGCGCGAAGGGGCAGGTGCCCCGCCGGACGAGGGCGATCGAGCCGGGTGTCACGGCAGCCGCGTCGGCCGGGTCGCAGCCCTCGCCCACCATGAGGGTGAGCGGCCCGGTGACACCGGCCTCCGGGGTGGTGGGGGAGAAACCGAGCGCCGAGACCGCCACCTCCTCGCCGTCCACCGCGAGCCGCTCCTGCTGCACCTCGAACCGCCGCGCCGTGAACGTCGGCATCTGCACGTCGTAGCCCGCGTCGCGCAGCACCCGCACGACGTGGTCCACGCTCGCGTCGTAGCCGGGGGTGCCGAGCGCCCGGTTGCCCCCGTGGGTGTCGGCGATCCGCTGCAGCTCGGTGAGGTGGGCCAGTGCGCCCTCCCCCGTGACCTCCTGCACCAGCCGCGACGGCAACGCCGGGTCGGGTGCCGGGGGCGCCGGTGGGGCCGGCGCCCCGCACGCCACCGCCGTGATCGCAACGAGTGCCAGCGCGCGCACGGTCCGCATACGGGCAGTCTGCCTGCTTCAGGCCACCGGCGGGGGAGGCTCCGCCGCGCCGGTCATGATCGCCACTGCTTCGGTCATCGTGTGCGACTGCGGGGTGATCACCGTGGCCCGCCGCCCGAGCCGTTGGATGTGGATCCGGTCGGCCAGCTCGAAGACGTGCGGCATGTTGTGGCTGATCAGGATCACCGGCAGGCCGCGGTCGCGGACGTCGCGGATGAGCTGCAGCACCCGGTTGCCCTCCTTGACGCCGAGCGCGGCCGTCGGCTCGTCGAGGATCACGACCTTGCTGCCGAACGCCGCCGACCGCGCCACGGCCACGCCCTGCCGCTGCCCGCCGGACAGGCTCTCCACGGCCTGGCCGATGTTCTGCAGCGTGGTGATGCCCAGCTCGGTCATGTGCCGCTGCGCCTCCGCCCGCATGTGCTTGCGGTCGAGCATGCGGAACACCGAGCCGAGCACGCCGGGCTTGCGCTCCTCGCGGCCGAGGAACAGGTTGTCGGCGATGTCGAGGCCCGGGGCCACGGCGAGGGTCTGGTACACGGTCTCGATGCCCGCACGGCGAGCGTCCATCGGGTTGCGGAAGTACACCCGCCTGCCGTCGAGGTAGATCTCCCCCGCGTCCGGGATGAGAGCCCCGCACAGTGCCTTGATCAGGCTGGTCTTGCCCGCGCCGTTGTCGCCGATGATCGCGAGGATCTCGCCGGGGTAGAGCTCGAGGTCGCCGCTCGCGATCGCGGTGACCGGCCCGTACCGCTTGACGAGCCCCCGTGCCTCGAGGACGGGCTGTCTCCCGTTCATGCGCGGACCTTCCTGATCCACTGGTCGATGGACACGGCGACGAGCACCAGCAGGCCGATCGCGAAGCCCTGCCAGACGACGTCGACGCCGCCGAGCTGCAGCCCGTTCTGGAACACGCCGACGATCAGTGCGCCGACGAGGGTGCCCAGCACGAGGCCGCGGCCGCCGAACAGGCTGGTGCCGCCGAGCACGACGGCCGTGATCGAGTTGAGGTTGTACTCGATGCCGACGTTCGGACTGGCGGACGCGAGCCTGCCGATCAGGATCCACGCGCCGATGGCGTATACCAGCCCGGCCACGAGGTACACCGAGAACAGCACCCGGCCGGTGCTGATACCGGCCAGCCGCGCCGCCTCGATGTCGTCGCCGGTGGCGTAGACGTGCCTGCCCCACGCCGTGTAGCCGAGCGCGTAGTGGAAGAACCCGAAGAGCAGCAGCATGAGGATCGACCCGTAGGTGATCCGGAAGTCGCCGATCGGGAACGTCGTGCCCGTCCACGTCAGGAGCGGGGGCATGTCCGTGCCCCGCACGGTCTCGCTGCGCGACACCACCGAGTTGAGCGAGAAGAAGATCGACAGCGTGCCCAGCGTGACGATGAACGGGGGCAGCGCGATCCGGGTCACCAGGAAGCCGTTGAACGCGCCCATGGCCGTGCCGCACACGATCCCGAGCAGCAGCGCGAGGACGCCCGGCATCCCCAGGTCGGTGGCCAGGTTGGCCATGATGATCGAGGAGAACACGGCGATGGCGCCGACGGAGAGGTCGATGCCCGCGGTGAGGATCACCAGCGTCTGGCCGAGCGCCAGCACGGCGATGACGGTGACCTGCTGCATCACGAGACCCAGGTTGGCCGCCGTGAGGAAGCGGTCGCTCACCAGCGAGAACGCGATGATCGCGAGCAGTAGCACGGCCAGCGGGCCGAGGATGGGGCGAGCGTGCAGCACGTGCTGCAGCCGTTGCACCGGGCTGTCGGCCCGTCGCTCCTCGAACCCCTGGGGTGGGCCGGCCTCGGTGATGACCGGGCCCCCCGTGTCGTCGGTATCCGCCACCGGGATCAGCCCCAGCAGTTCTCGAGACCGAACGCGGTGTCCTGGGACTCGACGCCCGGCTGCGGCTCGTCGGTGATGAGCGTGACGCCGGTGTCCACGAAGTCCTTGCCCGCGGTGGGCTGCGCCTCGGCGCCGCTGGACGCGTGCGCGGCGAGCGCCTCGATGCCGAGCGAGGCCATCTTCAGCGGGTACTGCTGCGAGGTGGCCCCGATGATCCCGGCCTTCACGTTCTCGACGCCCGGGCAGCCTCCGTCGACCGACACGATCTCGATGTCGTTCTCCCGACCGGCGGCCTTGATCGCCTCGTAGGCGCCAGCGGCCGCGGGCTCGTTGATCGTGTAGACGAGGTTGATCGACGGGTCGCGCTGCAGCAGGTTCTCCATCGCCGTGCGGCCGCCCTCCTCGGCGCCGTCGGTGACGTCGTGCCCGACGATGCGCGGGTCGGACTCGTCGCCGATCTGCGTGGGGTCGCCGATCTCGATCCCGAAGCCCTGCAGGAAGCCCTGGTCGCGCTGGACGTCGACGGTGGGGCGGTTGGGCGACAGGTCGAGCATCGCGATCCGGGCCTCGGTGCCCTGGGACTCGAACTTCGCCTTCGCCCACTGCCCGACGAGCAGGCCGGCCTGGAAGTTGTCGGTGGCGAAGGTGGCGTCGGCGGCGTCCGGCGGTTCGGTCTGGGTGTCGAGCGCGATGACGTACAGGCCCTGCTGGCGCGCGCGGTCGAGCGTCGGCACGATCGCCGCCGAGTCGTTCGGCGTGATCAGGAAGCCGGCCGCGCCCGCGGAGATCAGCGTCTCGATGGCCTGCACCTGCGACTCGTTGTCGCCGTCCTGGCGGCCCGCGAAGGTCTGCAGCTCGACACCGGCGGCGTCGGCCGCCTGCTGGGCGCCTTCCTTCATCTTGACGAAGAACGGGTTGGTGTCGGTCTTGGTGATGAGGCCGACGACCGGCCGGTCGCCGCCGCCTCCGCCGCCTTCGCCGGACCCGCCACCGCCACCGCACGCGGTGAGGGCGAGCGCCGCCACGGACGCGACGGCGAGCGCCGTGGCCCTGCGGGCCCTCCTTGCCTTGTTCATCGCACGACCTCTCGTCGGCACTGACGTGGGGACAACGTGGTTCGAACTGTGGTCTGGGCCACCCGGGGTCCACAAGAGCCCGTCCCGTCACGAAGTGATCACGCCGGAACTGGCGTTGCCGTCGGGGTGAAGGTTTAGCGTCGGTGGCGTGCGGATCGGGGAGCTGGGGCGACGGGCCGGGGTGAGCACCCGGACGCTGCGCCACTACGAGGAGCTCGGCCTGCTCGAGGCCCGGCGGCGGGCCAACGGCTACCGCGACTACGACGAGCGCGACCTGGCGGTCGTGGCCGAGATCCGGTCGCTGGTGGACCTCGGGTTCGCGCTCGAGGAGACCAGACCGTTCGTCGAGTGCCTGCGCGCGGGCCACCCCACCGGGGCCAGCTGCGCCGGCTCGCGCGCCGTGCAGCTGCGCAAGCTCGCCGAGGTGGACGAATGGCTCGCCCGGCTGCACGCGGTGCGCCGCGAGCTCGTGGCCCAGCTCGCCGACCCACCCGCCCCGCGCTGCCACTTCTCGGAGGAGAACTGATGATCATCACGGTGTCCGACGACACGTTCGACGAGCTCGTGGCGCGCGCCGAGCTGCCGGTGCTGCTGGACTTCACGGCCGACTGGTGCCCGCCCTGCAAGATGATCAAGCCCGTGCTGCGCGAGCTGGCCGCCGAGCTGGCGGGGCAGCTGGTCGTCGCGGAGCTCGACGTCGACGTCAACCCCCGAACCGCGCAGGCGGCCGGGGTGCTCGGGATGCCCACGCTCAACCTCTACGTCGGCGGGCAGGTCGTCACGCAGGTGGTCGGGGCGCGGCCGAAGGCGGCGATCCTGCGGGCGATCGCCGGGCACCTGCCGCAGCCGGTTCAGTGATGGTCCGGTGAGGCCCCGAGCAGGTGCGGGCCGTACCAGGCGCCCGCAACCGGGCCCACCACCAGTGCGGTGATCATCGGCGAGTAGGCCGGCGAACGCGACCGGCACCGCGAGGACGACGTAGGCCGACGTAGGCCGACGTCACTCGGGCCGTCGTCCGGTGGACCGCCCCCAGCGGGCACGCCGCGGCGAGGAGCAGGCCCGCGATCGCGCCGGACGCCGCCCCCGCCACGGCGCCGACCCCGATCGACCGCCGGACCACCGTCGCGGTCGAGACCCGGCGGGGAGGCATGCGGAGATGATGGCGCCCCGGGACGGCGCCGCCTTGGTGCTTCTACCGAGCAGCGTCCACCCGGTACCGGAGGGAAGCCCTACCCTCCGCGGACGTGGAGTTGTCGGACGTCGTGCGGGCCAAGGCGGAGCAGGCGGGCGCCCCCGCGTGGGTGGCGGGGCTGCCCGAGCTGGTGGCCGGGCTGGAGCGAGACTGGGGCATCACCACCGGGCGTGCGTACCCCGACCCCACCGAGGCCTACGTCGTCGAGGCCGAGCTCGCCGACGGCGCGCCCGCCGTGCTGAAGCTGCTCGTCCCCCGCCCCGGCCCGGCCGCCCACGAGGAGATCACCGTGCTGCGGCTCGCCGATGGCGCGGGCTGCGTGCGACTGCTCGCGTCCGACGCCGAGCGCGGTGCCCTGCTGCTCGACCGGCTCGGCCCGTCGCTGTACGAGCTGGGCGTCCCCCTCGAGGGGCGGCTGGAGATCATGTGCGCGCTCGCGGCCCGGCTGTGGCGGCCCGCCCCGGACTCCGGCCTGCGCCCGGGCGCGGAGAAGGCCCGGTGGCTCGCCGACCACATCGTCCGCATGTGGTCCGAGCTGGGCGCGCCGTGCTGCCGGGCCGCCGTCGACCACGCCCTCCGGTGCGCGGACCGGAGGGCCGCCGCGCACTCACCGGACCGGGCGGTGCTCGTGCACGGCGACGTGCACCAGTGGAACACCCTGCAGACCCGCGACGGCGGGTTCGCCCTGGTCGACCCGGACGGTCTGCTCGCCGAGCCGGAGTACGACCTCGGGATCCTCATGCGCGAGGACCCGGTGGAGCTGATGGCGGGCGACCCGCGCGAGCGCGCCCGGTGGCTGGCCGCCCGCACCGGCTGCGACCCGGAGGCGATCTGGGAGTGGGGTGTGGTCGAGCGCGTCTCGACGGGCCTGCTGGCCACGTCGATCGGCCTGCAACCGGTGGGTGCGCAGATGCTGGCGGCGGCGGACGCGATCGCACAGGGGTGAGGTGTCTCCCCGCTCCCGTATGCCAGCAAGGTGGCCATACTGGCGCAATGGGCCAGCAAAGCCACCTTGCTGGCATTCCGGGGCCCCGTGGTGTGACCGATTCGCCTGGTCGGGCGGTTGAGACGATCTCGAACGTCTGTTCGACTGTCGGGGTGGCCTGGAGCAACCCGGACGTCCCGTGGCACGAGCTGGAGGCGGCGCTGTCGGGGCGCACGCGCGACGCGCCGAACCTCGCGGGCCCGCCCGACGGGGGCGACAGCCCGGCGTGGTCGCGCAAGCGCGAACCCTACGTCCCGCCGCCGATCGCCGATCCGGGCGAGCGCGTGCCGTACGCCGAGCTGCACTGCCACTCCAACTTCAGCTTCCTCGACGGCGCGAGCCACCCGGAGGAGCTGGTGGAGGAGGCCGCGCGGCTGGGGCTCGACGCGATCGCGCTCACCGACCACGACGGCATGTACGGGGTGGTCCGGTTCGCCGAGGCGGCTGCTGAGCTGGGGGTGCGCACGGCCTTCGGCGCCGAGCTCTCGCTGGGGCTCACCGCGCCGCAGAACGGCGTGGCCGACCCGGAGGGCAGCCACCTGCTCCTGCTCGCCCGCGACCCCGAGGGCTACCGCGCGCTCTGCCGCACGATCAGCACGGCCCAGCTGCGCGGGCAGGAGAAGGGGCGGCCGGTCTACGACCCAGACGAGGTCGTGGCCGACACCGCGGGGCAGGTCGTGGTGCTCACCGGCTGCCGCAAGGGCGGGGTGCGGCAGGCGTTGCGCGCGGGCGGGCGCGACGCCGCGGGCAAGGAGCTGCGCCGGCTCGTCGAGCGGTTCGGGGCCGACCACGTGGCCGTCGAGCTCACCCACGCCGCGCTGCCCACCGACACCGAGCTGAACGACGTGCTGGCCGAGCTGGCCCTCGATGCCGGGCTGCCCACGGTGGCCACCACGGCGGCCCACTACGCCACCCCGCGACGGTTCCCGCTGGCCACGGCGCTGGCCGCGGTGCGGTCCCGGCGCAGCCTCGACGAGGCCGACGGCTGGCTCCCGCCTGCGGGCACCGCCCACCTGCGCTCCGGTGCGGAGATGGCGGCCCGGTTCGACGGCCGCTACCCCGGGGCGGTGGCGCGGGCGGCGGAGCTGGGCACCGCGTGCGCGTTCCCGATCCGCCTCGTCGCGCCGGACCTCCCCCCGTTCGACGTCCCGCCGGGCCACGACGAGGCGAGCTGGCTGTGGGAGCTGATCCGGCGTGGCATGGCGGTGCGCTACGGCAGCCACGCCGAGCGGCCCGAGGCCGTCGAGACGATCCGGCGCGAGTTCGAGATCATCAAGCAGAAGAACTTCCCCGGGTACTTCCTGATCGTCCACGACATCGTGGAGTTCTGCCGCAAGGCCGACATCCTCTGCCAGGGCCGTGGTTCGGCCGCCAACTCGGCCGTCTGTTACGCGCTGGGCATCACCAACGTCGACGCCGTGGCGATGGGGCTGCTGTTCGAGCGCTTCCTGTCCCCGGCCCGCGAGGGCTACCCCGACATCGACCTCGACATCGAGTCCGGCCGCCGCGAGGAGGTCATCCAGTACGTCTACGCCAAGTACGGGCGCGGGTGCGCGGCGCAGGTCGCCAACGTGATCAGCTACCGGCCGCGTTCGGCCGTCCGCGACATGGCCAAGGCGCTCGGGTTCTCGCCGGGCCAGCAGGACGCGTGGAGCAAGCAGATCGAACGGTGGGCGGGGCCGGTCGCCGACGCCCCGGCCGGCATGCCCGACCAGGTCACGGAGCTGGCCAACCAGCTGCTCGGCTTCCCGCGCCACCTGGGCATCCACTCCGGCGGCATGGTGATCTGCGACCGGCCGGTGTCGGAGGTGGTGCCCGTCGAGTGGGCGCGCATGCCCGGCCGCACCGTGGTGCAGTGGGACAAGGACGACTGCGCGTACGCAGGCCTGGTCAAGTTCGACCTGCTCGGGCTGGGCATGCTCACCGCCCTGCACCTGATGCTCGACCTGGTCGAGGAGCACCACGGGAAGCGGATCCAGCTCCACGAGCTGCAGCCCACCGACCCGGAGGTCTTCGCGATGCTCTCGCGCGCCGACTCGGTGGGGGTGTTCCAGGTGGAGTCGCGGGCGCAGATGGCCACCTTGCCGCGCCTGCGGCCGCGGGAGTTCTACGACCTCGTGGTGGAGGTCGCGCTGATCCGTCCCGGCCCCATCCAGGGCGGCTCCGTGCACCCCTACGTCCGGCGGCGCAACGGGCTGGAGGAGTGGGACTACGACCACCCGCTGCTCAAGGGCGCGCTGGAGAAGACGCTGGGTGTGCCGCTGTTCCAGGAGCAGCTCATGCAGATCGCGGTGGACGTCGCCGGGTTCTCCGCCGCCGACGCCGATGAGCTGCGCCGCGCTATGGGGGCCAAGCGGTCGGAGGAGAAGATGGAGCGGCTGCGCGACCGCTTCTTCTCCGGGATGGCGGCCAACGGCATCACCGGTGAGGTGGCCGAGGGGATCTTCCGCAAGATGATCGCGTTCGCCAACTTCGGCTTCCCGGAGAGCCACGCGATCAGCTTCGCGTCGCTGGTCTATTACAGCGCCTGGTTCAAGCTCTACTACCCGGCCGCGTTCTGCGCGGCGCTGCTCAACGCCCAGCCGATGGGCTTCTACTCGCCGCAGTCGCTGGTGGCCGACGCGCGCAGGCACGGGGTGCTCACCCGCGGCGCCGACGTCAACCTCGGGCGGGCCGAGGCCACCCTGCAGCCCGACCCGCTCTCCACCGGTGGCCAGGCCATCCGGCTGGGGCTCGCCGAGGTGCGCGGCATCGGCGTCGAGCCGGCCGAGCGGATCGACGCCGAGCGCAACCGCGGCGGCCCCTACGCCGACCTCGCCGACCTCGCCCGCCGCGTGCGGCTCACCGTGCCGCAGGCCGAGGCGCTGGCCACCGCGGGCGCGTTCGGCAGCTTCGGGATCGACCGCCGGTCGGCGCTGTGGGCGGCCGGGGTGGTGGCGGCCGTGCGGCCCGAGCAGCTGCCCGGCACCGCCGTCGGGCTGGAGGCGCCCGCCCTGCCCGGGCTCACCGACGTCGAGCTCACCGCCGCCGACGTGTGGGCCACCGGGGTCTCGCCCGGCGCCCACCCGATGCAGCACCTGCGCGAGCGGCTCGAGCGCCTCGGCGCCGTCCGCATCGACGCCCTCGACGCCATCGGCCGCTCCGTCGACCCCGAGCACGGCATGCCGCGGGTGCTGGTCGGCGGGCTCGTCACCCACCGGCAGCGCCCGGCCACCGCCCGCGGCGTCACCTTCCTCAACCTGGAGGACGAGAGCGGCATGCTCAACGTCACCTGCTCGGAGGGGCTGTGGGCGCGCTACCGCACGGTGGCGGTGAGCAGCTCGGCGCTGCTGGTGCGCGGCCGGCTGGAACGCAGCCCCGAGGGCGTGCTCAACCTGGTGGCCGACCGCCTGCAGAAGCTGGCCCTCACGGTGCCGGTGAAGTCGCGCGACTTCCGCTGACCCGCTCGCACACCGACACCCGCGCCCGCACACCAGTTGCAGTCGGTGTGTCAGCACCGGAGTCGGTGTGCGAGCCCCACAATCGATGTGCCCCGGCTGCGACAGTTGTCGGTCGGCCCGTGGCGCACCGGCCGATGGACACCGCCCGGTGGGCTGGGAGGATGGGTTCGTGACGGCGACGGTGATGGATGGCAGGGCCACGTTGCAGGAGCTGCTCGGCGAGCTCGCGGGCCGGGTCGAGAAGCTGAAGGCGAACGGCGTGACACCGGGTCTCGGCACGCTCCTCGTCGGCGACGACCCGGGCTCGCACTCCTACGTGCGCGGCAAGCACCGCGACTGCGCGAAGGTCGGGATCACGTCGATCCAGCGGGAGCTGCCGGCCGACGCGAGCCAGGCCGACGTCGAGCGGGCCGTCGACGAGCTGAACGCCGACCCGGCCTGCACCGGGTTCATCGTGCAGCTGCCGCTGCCGAAGGGCCTCGACGCGGGTGCCGCGCTGGGCCGGATCGACCCGATGAAGGACGCCGACGGCCTGGCGCCGGTGAGCCTGGGCCGCCTCGTGCTCGGCGAGCCGGGGCCGCTGCCGTGCACGCCACGGGGCATCGTCGAGCTGTGCCGCCGCTACGGCGTGGAGCTGAACGGCGCGCGGGTCACCGTGGTCGGCCGCGGGGTCACGGTCGGGCGGCCGCTGGGGCTGCTGCTCACTCGCCGGTCCGAGAACGCCACCGTCACGCTGTGCCACACCGGCACCAAGGACCTCGCCGAGGAGGTGCGCCGCGCCGACGTCGTGGTGGCGGCCGCCGGCGTGCAGGGCCTGATCACCGCCGACATGGTGCGGCCAGGGGCCACCGTCCTGGACGTCGGTGTCACGCGCACCGACGCCGGGCTGGTCGGCGACGTCGCGCCGGAGGTGGCCGAGGTGGCCGGGCTGATCGCGCCGATGCCGGGCGGGGTCGGGCCGATGACGCGGGCGATGCTGCTGACCAACGTGGTCGAGGCGGCCGAGCGGGCATGACCGCGCTCCGCTCCCGGCTGCCGGTGCACGCGCCGATGACGTTCGTGCTGCTCATCGCGGCAGCGGGCATGGTCAGGACGCTCACGCAGCACTGGCGGGAGGGGGCGGTGCTGCTGGGCGGCGCCCTGATCGTGGCGGCGGTGCTGCGGTTGCTGCTGCCGACCGACCGGGTCGGCCTGCTGGCGATCCGCAGCCGCCCGATCGACGTCCTCTGCTACGGGGGCCTGGGGATGGTGATCGCCGTGCTGGCCATGACGATCACCGCGAGCCTGCTCTCCGGCGGGCCGGCGTGACGCAGCGGCGACTGCGGCCGCTGCGGCCCGAGGAGCTCGACGCCGAGCAGCGGGCGGTGTACGACGCGCTCGCCGACCCGCCCGGCCGGGTGCGCCTCGCCGCCGACGGGAGCCTGCAGGGTCCCTTCGACGCGATGCTGCGTGCGCCGCGGTCGGGTGCCGCGCTGCAGACGGTGGGGGCAGCGCTGCGGTACCGCAGCGTGCTGCCCGAGCGGATCCGCGAGCTCGCCACGCTCCAGGTGGCCGCGCACCACCGGTCGGCCTTCGAGTGGCACGCCCACGCCCCGCTCGCGGCCGCGGCCGGCCTGCCCGCGGCGCTGCTGGAGGCGATCCGCACCGGCAGTCCCGTCGAGCCCGACGACCCGGCCGAGCGGGCGGCCGCCACCGCCGTGTCGCAGCTGCTCACCACCGGCGACGTCGCCGACGACGCGTGGGCGGCGGCCGTCGGGGCGCTCGGCGAGGCGGGCGCGGTGGAGCTCACCACGCTGGTCGGCTACTACTCGCTCCTCGCGATGCAGATGCGTGTGCTGCGGGTGCCGTTGCCCGACGGCGCCGCCGCGGTGGAGTTCCCGGCCTGAGCGGCAGCTGGGCAGGAAAGCCACATTCAGGGCCGGAGAGGCCCTGAATGTGGCTTTCCTGAACTCACGGGGCCTCGGGCGTAGAGCGTCCGCACCAGGTCCTCGATCGACGGCTCGTCGACCGCGACGTCGCGCAGCTCGCAACGCCGGCCCACGGCCGCGATCAGCTCGGCGGCCGTGGTGGCGGCGGGCGAGAACTCCAGGCGCTGGCGCATCCCCTGCGCCTCCACCGCAACGTCGACGACGCCGTCCAGCCCGAGCAGCGGGGGTGCCGGCTCGGCGAGCTCCACCACGAGCGTCCGGTTCCCGGCGAACCGGCGCCGCAGCGCGCCCAGGTCGTCGTCGACGAGCACCCGGCCCTGATCGATGACGACGACCCGGCGGCACAGCCGTTCGACGTCGGGCAGGTCGTGCGTGGTGAGCAGGAGGGTGACCTCGCCGCGCGCGTTGACGGCCGCGAGGAACGAGCGCAGCCGCTCCTTGCTCGCGAGGTCGAGGCCGATCGTGGGCTCGTCGAGCACGAGCAGCCGCGGGGAGTGCAGCAGGGCGGCGGTCACCTCGCCGCGCATCCGCTGGCCCAGCGACAGCTGTCGCACCGGCGTGGCGAGGAACCCGGCCATGTCCAGCATCTCGACGCACTCGTCGAGCCGCTCCCGGTAGCGGGCCTGCGGCACACGGTGGATCGCGGCGTGCAGGTCGAAGCTGTCGGCGAGGGGCAGGTCCCACCACAGCTGGCTGCGCTGCCCGAACACCACGCCGATGCGGCGGGCGAGCTCGCGGCGCTCCCGCACCGGGTCCAGCCCGCACACCGTGGCGCGTCCCGCGGTCGGGACGAGCACGCCGGTGAGCATCTTGATCGTGGTCGACTTGCCCGCGCCGTTCGGCCCGAGGAAGCCGACGGCCTCGCCCGGCTCGACGTCGAGCGTGACGCCGCTGACCGCCGTGACGCGGCGCCTGCGCAGCCGGGTGCCGACCAGGTAGTCGCGCCGCAGGTCCTCGGTGCTGATGATCATGATCCTGTCCCCTGGTAGTGCCGGACGCCTGCGCGCCAGATCCACCCCGCGACCGCCACCGCGATCACGGCCACGAGCGGCGAACTCCACTGCAGCGCCGCCGGGAGCCCGAGCGGGTCGGGCCTGCCGAGCAGCCCGAGCGCCGGGAAGTACCCCACGAACGCGGCGGGCACCGCGTAGCAGAGCGCCCGCCGCAGCCACGGGCCGTAGATGGTGATCGGGTACGAGGTGGAGAAGCTGGAGCCGTAGGTGAACGAGTTCGCCATCTCGCGCCCGTCGACGATCCAGAACGAGACCGAGTTGGCGGCCACGAAGATCGCGGAGATGATCACCGCCCCGCTGATCGGGGCGATCACGGCGAGCAGCGCCCGGGCGGGCGTCCAGGGCAGGTCGAGGGTGGCCAGCGACCAGCCCAGCACCAGCAGCCCGGAGGCCACGCGGCCGATCCGCTTGAGCGCGACGTCGGCCGAGAGCAGCTGCGGGAGTGTGCCGAGGGGGCGCAGGAGCATGACGTCGAACTCGCCGGTTCGGATGAAGGTGGCGAGCTCCTCCACCTGGCCGACGGTGAGGTCCGCGAGCCCGAACGCGGTGGCCGCCAGCCCGTAGAGCAGCAGCACCTCCGGCGCCGAGAAGCCGCCGAGCGCGGTGACCTGGGTGAACAGCACGAGTATCGCGACGAGCTCGATGCTCTGCCCGAGGAACTGCGCGATCACGTCCAGTGCGAACGAGGTGCGGTAGGTGAGCTGGCCGCGCACGCGCGAGCCGATGATCCGCAGGTAGATGCGTTGCCGGTCAGCCACCCTGCACCACCAGCCTGCGGGCACCCCGCACGAGCACGACCCGTCCGACCAGGAACAGCAGCCCGGCCCACAGCACCTGCGTGGCCAGCAGCGCCGCGGCGTCGCCCCGCTCGGTGAACACGTCGATCGGGGTCTGGAACAGCGCCGGGAACGGCGTCCAGGACAGCAGCGCCTGCGCCCACGCCGGGAACCAGGACAGGGGCAGCACCAGCCCGGACAGCACCCCGCCCACGGCGCCCCACACCCCGATCAGGCCGCGCACGTCCAGCAGCCAGAACGCGGCCGCGTTCATCAGGAAGCGGACGCCGAAGCTCACCACCACCGCGAGCGTGAGGGACACCGCGAACAGCAGGATCGTCTCCGGGCGCTCCGGCCAGCGGAACGGGAAGAACAGCGCCCCGATCGCCATCGGCGGCAGCAGCCGGATGAGCAGCGCGTGGGCGGCGCGGCCCAGGTCGGTGGCCAGCAGGGCGAGCTGCAGGTCCCACGGGCGACCGAGGTCGACGACGACGTCCCCGGTGCGGATGCGGCGCGACAGTTCCGTGTCGCCCCACAGCAGCACGATCCCGAGCAGGCCCTGGCCGAGCCAGACGTAGGTGACGGCGGCCGCGAGGTCGTAGCCGGCCACCGTGCCGCGCTCGGCGAGCACCGCGGTGAGGACGGCGGCCCGGAGCAGCCCGAAGACGACGTTCGCGCAGAGTCCGGCGAGGGAGGCCTGACGGTAACCGGCGTGGCGGCGGTAGCCCGCGCGCAGCAGCTGGGGGTACGGCGCGAGCACGTCGGTCCACGCTACGGCCGGACGCAACCGGTTTTCGTCAGCAGTCGCGCATGATCCGCTCGACCTGCTCGTCGGTGAGCGCGGGCACCGGCAGCGGGTGGGCCGCGGGCGCGCGCAGCCCGTCGAGGACGAACCCGAGGTGCCGCCGCCACGCCTGCGGCTCGACGTCACCGGTGGCCTCGATCGTCCGGCTGATCGCCCAGATCACGAAGGCCATGTCGGCCAGCACGAAGTCTCCTCGCAGCGCCCCGGCGCGCTTGGCGCGTTCGACGACCTCGGTCATGAGCGCGTACCCGCGCTCCAGGTCCGAGGTGGGTGCGGCCTGCGGGATGCTGCGCGCCGACAGGTCGTTGTAGCCGCGGTCGGCGGCCTGCATCCGGCAGGTCTGCTCCACGAAGTGGACGAAGCCGTCCCACGGGTCGTCCATGGCGAGCGCGTGCTCGCAGATCCCCACGACCGTGTCGGCGCGGTCGGTGAACACCGCGGCGACCAGGTCGGCCCTGGTGGGGAACCTGTTGTAGAGCGTGCCGATGCTCACGCCCGCCCGGCGGGCGACCTCGTCGAGCGCGACGTCGAGCCCGCGCTCGGCGAACACGGCGCGGGCGGCCTCGACGAGCCGCTCGCGGTTGCGCTGGGCGTCCTTGCGTAGGGCCATGTGCCTTCCCGGAAGTTGACGACGTCCTCACGTTACCGGTAGGAAGTTGAGTATGACCTCAAGTTCCAAGGTGATCGTGGTCCTCGGCGCGGGTCCGGGCCTCGGCATGTCGATGGCGCGGCGGTTCGGGAGGGAGGGCTTCGCGGTGGCGCTCGTGTCGCGCTCCGACGCCCGGCACGCCGCCTACCGGACGCAGCTCGCGGCCGACGACATCGAGGCCCGCAGCTACGTCGCGGACGTCACCGACCCGGCGCAGGTGCGCGACGTGCTCGACCGGATCGCCGCCGACCTCGGCGACATCGACACGGTGTACTACGGACCGGCCGCCGTGGACATCGGATCGGGCATCGTGCCGCTGCCCGACGCCGGCGCGGCACAGGTGCGGGCATCCTTCGAGCCCGTGGTGCTGCCCGCCGTGGACGTCGTCGCCGCGGTGCTGCCACGCATGCTGGAGCGCGGTGACGGCGCCCTGTTCTTCGGTAGTGGCCTCAGCGGCCTGCGGCCGATGCCGATGCTGGGCACGCTCGCCCCGGCGTCCGCCGCGCTGCGCATGTACGTCCTCACGCTCGCCGCGGCGGTGCGGGACCGGGGCGTGTACGCGGCCACCCTCACGATCGGGGGCAGCGTCGAGCGCGGCGACATCCACCGCATGTTCCACGGGCAGGACGGGCCGGTGCCGGGCTCGCTCGACCCGGATGAGATCGCTGACCGGGCGTGGCGGATGTACGTGTCCCGCGACGAGGCGGAGGCGGTGTTCGACGCGCTGGGGTCGGCGGCGTGACGGGGCGTCCCGGGAGGGC
This sequence comes from Pseudonocardia zijingensis, assembly GCF_042657305.1. NCBI lineage: Bacteria > Bacillati > Actinomycetota > Actinomycetes > Pseudonocardiales > Pseudonocardiaceae > Pseudonocardia > Pseudonocardia zijingensis. Next base: position 432,846 of record NZ_JBHSKO010000001.1, read on the forward strand.
AGGAAAGCCACATTCAGGGCCGGAGAGGCCCTGAATGTGGCTTTCCTGAACTACCCCGTGGAGCCTCAGAACTCCGCGAGCACCGCGTTGAAGGTGGCGTTGGGGCGCATCACCTCGTCGGCCTTGGCCCGGTCGACGAAGTAGTAGCCGCCCAGGTCGACCGGCTTGCCCTGCACCCTGTTCAGCTCCTCGACGATCTTCTCCTCGTCGGCGGCGAGCCGCTCGGCGAGCGGTGCGAAGACCGTGGCCAGCTCGGCGTCCTCGGTCTGCTCGGCGAGGGCCCTCGCCCAGTAGAGGGCGAGGTAGAAGTGGCTGCCCCGGTTGTCGAGCTCACCCACGCGCCGCGACGGCGACTTCCCGTTCTCCAGGAGCGCGCCGGTGGCGTCGTCGAGGGCCTTGCCGAGCACCTTCGCGCGCTCGTTGCCGGTCATGTCCCCGAGGAACTCGAGCGAGACGGCCAGTGCGAGGAACTCGCCGAGGGAGTCCCACCGCAGGTGGTTCTCGCGCACGAGCTGCTGGACGTGCTTGGGGGCCGAGCCGCCCGCGCCGGTCTCGAACAGCCCGCCGCCGTTCATCAGAGGCACGATCGAGAGCATCTTGGCGCTGGTGCCGAGCTCGAGGATCGGGAAGAGGTCGGTGAGGTAGTCGCGCAGCACGTTGCCGGTGACGGAGATCGTGTCCTCGCCGCGCTTGGCGCGCTCCAGCGTGTAGCGGGTGGCCTCGGCCACCGGGAGGATCTCGATGGTCAGCCCGTCGGTGTCCTCCTCGGCGAGGTAGGCGCGCACCTTCTCGATCACCTGGGCGTCGTGGCCCCGCGTCTCGTCCAGCCAGAACACGGCGGGCCAGCCGGTGGCCCGGGCGCGGGAGACGGCCAGCTGCACCCAGTTGTGGATCGGGGTGTCCTTGGTCTGGCAGGCGCGCCAGATGTCACCGGCCGCGACCTCGTGCTCGAGCAGCGTGGTGCCGGAGGCGTCGACGACCCGCACGGTGCCGGGCGCCTCGATCTCGAACGTCTTGTCGTGGCTGCCGTACTCCTCGGCCTTCTGCGCCATCAGCCCGACGTTGGGCACGGTGCCCATCGTGGTGGGGTCGAACGCGCCGTGCTCCTTGCAGAACGCGACGGTCTCGGCGTAGAGCGGGGCGTAGGACGAGTCCGGGATCACGAACTTCGTGTCCTGCAGCTCGCCCTTGGCGTTCCACATCTGCCCGGACGAGCGGATCGCCGCCGGCATCGAGGCGTCGATGATGACGTCGCTCGGGACGTGCAGGTTGGTGATGCCTCGGTCGGAGTCGACCATCGCGAGGCCGGGGCCCCGCTCGTAGGTGGCCGCGATGGCCTGCTCGATGGCCTCCCGCTTCTCCGCAGGCAGCTTCTCGAGCGCGGTGAGGATGCTGGCGAGGCCGTCGTCGGGGTCGGCGCCCACGCTCGCGAGGTCGTCGCCGTACCGGGCGAAGACGTCGGCGAAGTAGGTCTGCACGGCGTGCCCGAACAGCACCGGGTCGGAGACCTTCATCATCGTGGCCTTGAGGTGCACCGAGAACAGCACACCCGCGTCCTTGGCCTCGGCGACCTGCTCCGCGAGGAACGTCCGCAGCGCGTCGGCGCGCATGACGGCGGCGTCGACGACCTCGCCCTCCAGCACGGGCAGCGACTCCTTGAGCACGGTGACGGTGCCGTCGGCGGCCACGTGCTCGATCCGCAGCTCATCGGCCTGCGCCATGGTGACCGAGCGTTCGGAGTGCCGGAAGTCGCCCTCGGACATCGTGGAGACGTGCGAGGCGGAGTCGGACGACCACTCGCCCATCGAGTGCGGGTGCTTCTTCGCGTAGTTCTTCACCGACGCGGGCGCTCGGCGGTCGGAGTTGCCCTCGCGCAGGACCGGGTTGACGGCGCTGCCCTTCACCGCGTCGTAGGCGGCGCGGGCGGCCCGCTCGTCGTCGGTCCTGGGGTCGTCCGGGTAGTCCGGGATCGCGTGGCCGGCGGCCTGCAGCTCCTTGATCGCGGCTTTCAGCTGCGGGATCGAGGCGCTGATGTTCGGCAGCTTGATGATGTTGGCGTCCGGGGTCTTCGCGAGCTCACCCAGCTCGGCCAGCGCGTCGGGCACGAGGTCGAACGCCGCGAGGATGCGCCCGGCCAGTGAGATGTCGCGCGTCTCGACCTCGACGCCTGCTTTGCCCGCGTACGCCTCGATGATCGGCAGGAACGAATGCGTGGCCAGCGCGGGCGCCTCGTCGGTGTAGGTGTAGATGACCTTCATCTTCTGCTTCGGCCTGCCTCTGGACGTGGGGTTTTGACGTGAACACGCTATCCCGAACGGCGAGTGCACCGCGTCATGAGGCGCCCGAGGCCACACGCCCGCTACCGTGGGTTTCGACACCGTCTCGGGGAGGCACGTCCGTGGCCAGGATCACCGTTCCCAAGCTGGAGGCGTCCAGCTTCAAGGGGTGGACGTTCGTGCTGATCGCGGGGGTCGTGCTGGCGTTGCTCGCGATCATCGACCGTGGCGGGCTGAGCGCGATCACGGTCTCCGACGGCTCCACCGGATGCCAGCTGGAGGTCACCACCGACCAGCTGAACGTCCGCAACGGGCCGAGCCCGGGCGCGGCGCTCATCGAGACGTTGCCGCGGGGCACCCGCGTCGACGGCACCCGCGTGGTCACCGACGGGTTCCGGCAGCTGGAGGAGGGACGCTGGGCGGCGTCGCAGTTCCTCACGCCGTTGCCCGGCACGAACTGCGCCTGAGCGTGCTGGTCGCCCGCTCGTCCACCCCTGTTCCGGCATGACCGGGCTCAGTCCCACCCGCGTGATCGGCGGGAGGTACGTGGTGCTCGGTGCCATCGACACCGCGGCGGACGGGCCGGTGTGGCGCGCCGCCGACCGCGTCACGGGCAACGAGGTGGCCGTGGCGCAGCTGTGCCTGCCCGCCGACCAGGACGAGCGGCGGCACGCCCGCGAGCAGGTGCTACGCGCGGCGCGGGCCGCGGGCCGGCTGGAGCAAGCCGGGCTCGTGGCCATCCACGACGTGGTCACCGACGGCGAGGTCGACCACGTCGTCACCGAGCTCGTCGACGCGCCCACGCTCGGCGAGCGGGTGGCCACCGGCGGCCCGCTCGACGAGCCCGCGGCGTCGGCGTTGGCGCGGCAGCTGGCCGCGGCATTGCAGGCCGTGCACGCGGCCGGGGTCGTGCACGGCGACGTCGGGCCGCACACCGTGCTGCTCGCCCCGGACGGCACGGCGCGGCTGGCCCGGGCGGGGGTCGCCGAGGCCGTCGACCCGCGGCGCGCCACCCGCGGTCCCGCCTTCCTGGCGCCCGAGCTGCGCGCCGGCGGACCGGCCACCGCGGAGTCGGACCTCTGGGCGTGCGGCGCGGTGCTGCACCTCGCCGTGCTCGGGCGCCCGCCGGCTGACGATTCCGTCCCGGTGCTCGGAGGCGGCGCGCTCGCGGACGTCGTCACCGGGCTGCTGCGGCCCGACGCGCACGAACGGCCCACGGCCCGCCAGGTGGTGGCCGCGCTCGACGCCGCCCGCGAGCTCGCCGGCATCGAATCCGGCCGGGGTCACCGCTGGTGGTGGGCGCTCTCGGGCGCCCTGCTGGGCGTGCTGGCCGGCTCGGTGCTCGGGTTCGCGCTGTCCGGACCGCGGCTGCCCACGTTCACCTACGGACCGGGCGGCGACGTGCGGCCCGCGGGTGCCCTCACCGGCGCCTGCCTCTCCACCGGCCCCGCGCGCGACGCCACGCCCACCGCCGTGGACTGCGCCACACCCCACGCGGCCGAGGTCGTCGCCACCCTCGACCCGTTCGGTGACGGCGCGGCGGCGCACCCGGGCCGCGACGGGCTCGTCCGATTCGCGGCCGGCGCGTGCGGGCCCGCGTTCGAGGCGGTGGTCGAGCCGTCGCGGCGGGAGGGACTGCAGCTCGTGGGGCTGGTGCCGACGGAGGCGGCGTTCGCGGCGGGGGAGCGGGGCGTGCACTGCGTGGTGCGGGCCGCCGACGGGAGCGCGCTCACCGGTTCCCGGGTCGGCTAGCGGAGCAGCTCGAGCGAGACCTGCCACAGCTCCCGGGCGGCATCGGGGTCGAGCGCCCACCGCTTGACGCAGTGGCTGTTGCGCTGCAGGTCGACGTCGTCGGGCACGGTGGCGGCCTCGCGGCCGTCGTCGAGGTAGCGGCCGCCGGTACGGGTGAACGCGGGGTCGGTGGCGGCCACCAGCGTGGTGGCGGCGCCCTGCTGGACGGTCTTGTACGTGAACACGCCCGCGGCCTCCAGCCGGTCGAGGTGGGCTCTCATCTCCGGGGTGAAGTCCCGCTGCAGGCCGGTGACCACCCCGCCGGGGTTCACCGCGTTGGCGACGATCCCGTCGGGCGCCCAGCGCCGGGTGGCCTCCACGGCGAACAGCGAGTTGGCAGTCTTGGACTGCCCGTAGGCGAGCTGGGGGTCGTACGCGCGCCGGGTGGAGTGGATGTCGTCGAACACGACCGGTGAGTACATGTGCGCCCCGGAGGTGAGCGCGACGATCCGGGCCTCGCCGCGCTCGGCAGCGCCGGCCGCGAGGGCGGCGTGCAGGCCGACGGCCAGGGCGAAGTGACCCAGGTGGTTGGTCGCGAACTGCAGCTCCCACCCCTGGGGCGTGCGGGCGAGCGTCGACCGCATGACCCCGGCGTTGTTGATCAGCAGGTGGAGCGGGCCGTGCCAGCCGTCGGCGAAGCGGGCGACGGTGGCGGGGTCGGCCAGTTCCAGGTGGCCGACCCGCACGGCCGGGTTGCCCGTGGTCGCGGCGATGTCGTGGGCGACCTCCGTGCCGGCATCGGTGTCGCGCACGGCGAGGGTGACCTCGGCCCCGGTGGCGGCGAGGGCGCGGGCGGTCTCGCGACCGAGCCCCGACGTGGCGCCGGTGACGACGGCGCGGACGCCGGTGAGGTCGAGCCCGGCGACGATCTCGTCGGCGGTGCTGATCGGTGATGTGCGGGACACCCCGGGAACTATACAAAGTGTGCGGAGTTTGTATAGTTCGTGCATGCGGTCCGACCGGAGGAGCCACGTGCTGGACGCGGCCCTGCAGGTCTTCGCCAGCTACGGCTACCGCAAGGCGTCGATGGAGGACGTCGCGCAGGCGGCCGACATCTCCCGGCCCGGCCTGTACCTCTACTTCTCGTCCAAGCCCGAGCTGTTCCGCGCCACCGTGGAGCACGCGCTCGAGGACAGCGTCGAGGCCGCGCAGCGCGCCCTCGCCGATCCCGACAGGCCGCTGCACGAGCGGTTGATCGAGGCGTTCGACCGGTGGGCCGGGCGCTACGTCGGGCCGATGGCCGACGAGATCGGCGTACTGATCGACTCCAACCCGGAGCTGCTCGGCGCGATGCCGGTCGAGTACCCGGAGCGCTTCCTCGCGATCGTCACCGAGGCCATCGCCGCCGACGGTGACGGCCGCACCCACGTCCCACCGGGCGACGTGGCCGCGACCCTGCACAGCACGGCGTCCGGCATCAAGCACGAGGTGAGCAGCCGCGCCGAGTTCCGGGCGCGCATGACCACCGCGATCGACCTCTACTGCGGCCGGTGACCGGCCCGGGAAACCGGGATGACAGGCGTGGTCTCATGCGGGGGTGAGCACCGCGACCCACCGCAACATCGACCTCGTGGTCGCCGCCCTGACCGCGGGTGGCGCCGACCCTGCCCGGGTGGCCCGGATGCGGGTGCTTCCCGACGCCGTCACCACGGCCGCCGCCGCGGCGGCCGCGCTGGACGTCGAGGTGGGGCAGATCGCGAACTCGCTGGTCTTCGACGCCGACGGCGACCCGCTGCTCGTGCTGACCTCCGGCGCCCACCGGGTGGACACCGCCAAGGTCGCGGAGCTGATCGGCGTGCAGAAGGTGCGGCGGGCGTCGCCCGAGTTCGTGCGCAGCGCCACGGGGCAGGCGATCGGCGGCGTGGCGCCGGTCGGGCACCCCCGGCCGCTGCGCACGCTCGTGGACCGGGCGCTCGAGGCCTACGACGAGGTGTGGGCGGCCGGCGGCATCCCGCACGCGGTGTTCCCGACGACGTTCGCCGAGCTGGTGGCGGTCACGGGCGGCGAGCCGGCCGACGTGGCGTAGACCAGGTGGTGTGGACGAGGGAGGTGGTGCACCAGTGGCGTTCGTCGTCCATCCCGTCACGCCGGACCGGGTCGACGACTTCGTCGCCGTCGCCAACCCCAACCGGCGGGCGAGCCACTGCTGGTGCCTGTCGCACCGGCTCACGGCCCGGGAGATCGCCGAGTTCGGCAACGGGAGTCGCGAGTCGGCGTTCCGAGCCCTCTGCGGCCGGGAGAACCCGCCCGGGGTGATCGGGTACGACGACGGCGAGCCGGTCGCCTGGTGCAGCATCGGCCCGCGCTCGGAGAACACCCGCCTCACCCGGTCCCGGCTGATCCGGCCGCTCGACGACGTGCCGGTGTGGAGCATCATCTGCATCGTCGTCCGGGGCGGCCACCGCAAGCGCGGCTACACGACGCCGTTGATCGACGAAGCGGTCCGGTATGCCGCATCGCGCGGGGCACCGGCGGTCGAGAGCTACCCGGTGGACCCCGGGTCGGGGCGGATCGACCTCACGATGGCGTTCGTCGGCACGCGGGCGATGTTCGAGAAGGCCGGCTTCACGGTCGTCGGGGTCACGGACGCGACGGCCGGCAAGCTGCCGCGCCTCGTCATGCGCCGGACGACCTGAGCCGTCCGTACGTCGCGCCGCCGATCACCGCCGCACGGCGTACCTGACGTGCACGGCGTACGGGGAGTGGTGCACCGAGAGGATCTCGAGGTCGACGTCGTGGTCGAACCCCTCGAAGAGCCGCTTCCCGCAGCCGAGCAGGACGGGTGCTGTGGTGATCCCGAGCTCGTCGACCACGCCGGCTGCGAGTGCCTGCCGGATGATGTCGGCTCCGCCGCCGATGGCCACGGCTCCGCCGTCGGCCTTCTCGTGCGCGGCCGCCAGCGCCTCGTCGAAGCCATCGACCATGAGGAAGCCCGACTCCGGGTCGGGCTGGTCCTCCGTGCGGTGCGTCAGCACGACCAGGGTGCCGCCGAACGGGTTGCGGCCGCCCCAGGCGCCGGAGTTGTCGTACATGCCCCGGCCGCACACGCCGCCGGTCGTGCCTTCGAGCAGCGCGTCGTAGTAGGCGCGGTCGGCGTCGGTCATGCCGGCTCCGGGCTCGCGGTCGGTGGCGTAGGTCCACGGGCCACCCATCACCCAGTAGTGCAGGCGCTCGCCGCCGACGCCCAGGCCCTGGCCCGGGCGGTCGTCGGGGCCGGTGATGAAGCCGTCGAGCGACACGGTGATGGCGGCCTTGACCGGGCCGCGGGTGGGGGTGCTCATGGGTGCCCTCCTCGGAGATCCGCTGCGGGTAGGACCCCGGGCCGGGGCGGAACTCATCGGCGGGCCGAGACCGCTCCGACCCGCTCCCGTCTGCGTTGATCGTGATGCCGTCAGCGGGGGGCTGGCATGGGCGACCGGATGTATGTCGTGATTCCTGTGGTGATGACCGCTCTGTCGGTCTTGATGTTGCCGCCGCTGCCCGAGTAGCCCGCGGCCGTCGGCGCCGCCGGAGGCCGGTTCCGCGGGCATGATCACGGCTCTGGCGCATTATCGGGCGAAATCGACCCGGGATTGCGCCAAATCTCTGATCAAGGGCCACTGAGGGCCCGAAATTGTGTCCCTTGATCGCCGTGAGACCTCCGGCTCCGCCCTTTCAAGGGGAGGCAGCCGCCGTGGCGCCGCGCGCCGAGGGGGCTGGCCCTGGCCTGCCGGCGAAGCCTGCCCCGCACGATGCGCGGCGCCGCCAGGAGGCCGCGCATCCAGGACATGATCGTTGTTCCGGCGCAAAACCCGACGAGTCCCGTCGGGAAACCCGCCCGACCGGCGATCATGGTCGCGGTGGCGCTCTTGTATGCGCTCCCAGCTGGGTGATCCGGCCCTGGCGCTGCCCGGGTAGCCCGCGGGCCGCCGGCGCGACGCCGCGAATCCAGGGCAGGCTAACCTCCGTCACATCGAAGATCCGTGGAGGTGCCTTGCCCGCCGCTCCTCGTCCTGCCGGTCGTCTCGACCGTCGCCGTTTCCTCATGGGTGTCGGTGCGCTCGGGGCCACGGGCCTGCTCGCGGCCTGCGGTGGTTCCGCGGAGCCTGTGGCGCCGTCGTCACCCGGATCGGCACCGGCGGGCGCGTTCCCGCGGAGAGTCGAGCACAGCAAGGGCGCCACGGAGATCCCGGGCCTGCCGCAGCGCGTCGTCACCGTCGGGTTCAGCGACCAGGACCCGGTGCTCGCGATGGGCACCCGGCCGGTGGGCGTCACGGACTGGTACGGCGACCACCCGTACGCCACGTGGCCGTGGGCGCAGGACGAGCTCGGTGACGCGCAGCCCGTGGTGCTGAACCGGGGCGCGTTCACCGGCACCCCCGACTACCGGTACGAGGAGATCGCCGCGCTCGCGCCGGATCTGATCATCGGCCTCTACACGTCGATGGACGACACGCAGTACCAGCGGCTCTCGCAGCTCGCGCCCACGATCGCGCCGCCCGCCGGCTACCCGGAGTGGGGCGCGCCGTGGGACGAGTACACCCGGCTCGCCGGCCGGGCGCTGGGCGTCCCGGACCGCGCCGAGGAGCTCATCGCGGGTGTCGACGCCCAGCTGGAGGCCGCGCGCGCCACGCATCCGGAGTTCGAGGGGCGCACCGCGGTGGTGGCGGAGCGGGTGGACCGCGGCCAGACCTTCGTCCGGTCGCCGAACGACCCGCGCTCGCAGTTGGTGACGGCGCTCGGCTTCGTCATCCCGCGCGAGATCGGTGAGCTCGCGGGTGAGCTGGACGGCGCCACGATCAGCGACGAGGAGATGGGCCTGCTCGACCGCGACGTGCTGTTGTGGAACACCGGCTTCTCGCCCGACGTGCGGTCCGACATCGAGCGCGCGCCGCTGTACTCCCGGCTGGACGTGGTGCGGGAGGGCCGGTCGGTGTTCGTCGACGACCCGATGGTGTCGGCTGCCTGGACCTGGGGCACGGTCCTGAGCATCCCGACGGTGATCGACGCCCTGGTGGGCGAGCTGGCGGCGGTGCTGCACGCCTGACGTATTCCCGGTGCGGGTGTGATCTGTCGCGTCGGCCGTTCTGTCGACCGCGGCGCACGGGGCGACCTACTGTTCAGCGCATGGTCGAGGTGTCCCGCGAGACCGCACCGTCCGCCGCCGCCCTCCGCCGCGCGCTGCGGCGGGCGCGCGACGGCGTCACGATCGACGTCACCGAGGCGGCCGTGCTGCTCGCCGCCCGCGGCGACGCCCTCGACGAGCTGCTGGCCGTGGCGTCCCGGGTGCGGGACGCGGGCCTGGTGGCCGAAGGGCGGCCGGGCGTCGTCACGTACTCGAAGAACGTGTTCATCCCGCTCACCCGGTTGTGCCGCGACCGCTGCCACTACTGCACGTTCGCCACCGTGCCGCACCGGTTGCCCGCGGCGTTCCTGGAGCGCGACGAGGTGCTGGAGATCGCCCGTGCCGGGGCGGCGGCCGGGTGCAAGGAGGCGCTGTTCACCCTCGGCGACCGGCCGGAGGACCGCTGGCCCGCGGCGCGGGAGTGGCTGGACGAGCGCGGGTACGACTCCACGCTCGACTACGTCCGCGCCTGTGCGATCGCGGTGCTGGAGGAGACCGGGCTGCTGCCGCACCTGAACCCGGGCGTGCTGTCCTGGGCGGAGCTCACGCGGCTCAAGCCGGTGGCGGCGAGCATGGGGATGATGCTGGAGACCACCGCCGAGCGGCTGTGGAGCGAGCGCGGCGGGCCGCACTACGGCAGCCCGGACAAGGAGCCCGCCGTCCGGCTGCGGGCGATCACCGACGCCGGGCGCGTCGGCGTCCCGTACACCACCGGGGTCCTGATCGGGATCGGCGAGAACCGCACCGAACGGGCCGAGTCGCTGTTCGCGATCCGCTCCGCGGCGCGGGCGCACGGGCACATCCAGGAAGTGATCATCCAGAACTTCCGGGCCAAGCCGGACACCGCCATGGCGAAGGACCCGGACGCCGACCTGCACGATCTCGCCGCCACGATCGCGGTGGCGCGGGTGGTGCTCGGCCCGAAGATGCGCATCCAGGCGCCGCCGAACCTGATCGGCGAGGAGTACGCGCTCATGCTGCGCGCCGGCATCGACGACTGGGGTGGCGTCTCGCCCGTCACCGCCGACCACGTCAGCCCGGAGATGCCGTGGCCGGCGATCGACGAGCTCGCCACCCGCTCGGCGGCGGCCGGGTTCCGGATCCGGGAGCGGCTCGCCGCCTACCCGAAGTACGTGCAGGCGGGCTCGCCGTGGATCGACTCGCGGCTGCACGCGCACGTCGCCGCGCTCGCCGACCCGGACACCGGGCTCGCCGACGAGAGCGCCGAGGTGGTCGGGCGGCCGTGGCAGGAGCCGGACGGCGGGTTCGCCTCCTCGGGGCGTACCGACCTGCACACGGCGATCGACACCGAGGGGCGCACGGACGACCGCCGCGGCGACTTCGCCTCCGTCTACGGCGACTGGGAGGCCGTGGCCGAGGAGCTCGCCGCCACCCGGCGGTCGGCGCCGGAACGCCTCGACGGCGACGTCCGCGCCGGGCTCGCGCTCGCGGCGTCGGATCCGGCGGCGCTGCTCGACCCGGCGCACGAGGCGGTCGCGATGGCCGTTCTCACCGCCGACGGCCCGGCACTGGACGAGCTGGCCCGCCTCGCCGACGCCGTGCGCGCCGACGTCGTGGGCGACGAGGTCACCTACGTCGTCAACCGCAACATCAACTTCTCGAACGTCTGCTACGTGGGCTGCCGGTTCTGCGCCTTCGCGCAGCGCGAGCGCGACGCCGACGCGTTCCGGCTCTCGCTCGACGAGGTGGCGGCCCGCGCGGTGGAGGCGGCCGAGGCCGGCGCCACCGAGGTGTGCATGCAGGGCGGGATCGACCCGCAGCTGCCCGTCACCTTCTACGCCGACCTCGTGCGCGCCGTGCGGGCCGCGGTGCCGGGCATGCACGTGCACGCCTTCTCGCCGATGGAGATCGTGTCGGCGTCGGCCAAGGCGGGCGTGTCGATCGAGGAGTGGCTCACCGAGCTGCGGGACGCCGGCCTGGGCTCGATCCCGGGCACCGCCGCCGAGATCCTCGACGACGAGGTGCGCTGGGTGCTCACCAAGGGCAAGCTGCCCGCTGCCCAGTGGCTGGAGGTGGTGGGCACCGCGCACCGGCTGGGTATCCCGTCGTCGTCCACGATGATGTACGGCCACGTCGACGAGCCCCGCCACTGGCTGGGCCACCTGCGCACGCTCGCCGCGCTGCAGGACGAGACGGGCGGATTCACCGAGTTCGTGCCGCTGCCGTTCGTGCACCACAACGCGCCGATCTACCTGGCGGGCATCGCCCGACCCGGCCCGACGGTGCGCGACAACCGGGCCGTGCACGCGTTCGCCCGGCTCGCGCTGCACGGGCGCATCGACCACGTGCAGTGCTCGTGGGTGAAGCTCGGCGACGAGCTCTCGGCCGACATCCTCCGCGGCGGCGCCGACGACATGGGCGGCACGCTGATGGAGGAGACGATCAGCCGGATGGCCGGGTCGGAGAACGGGTCTGCCCGCACCGTCGCCGAGCTGACGGAGATCGCGACCGCGGCAGGCCGACCGGTGCGTCAGCGCAGCACGACCTACCGGGAGCCGGTGGAGAAGCTGGTGCCCGCGCGGCGCCTGCTCCCGCTGACGTCAGCGTGATGCCCCTCGTACGAACGGCACACCCGTCCGATGGGTGCGTACGGATGTGCCGTTCGTACCGCGGCGGAGGTGGGTGAGTGCGCGCTGTCGTGTACGAGGCGCACGGGGGCGACCTCCACGTGCGCTCGCTGGCGCCGCCGGAGTGCCCGCCCGACGCCGTGGTGATCTCCGTGCGGGCCACCGGGGTCTGCCGCTCGGACTGGCACGCGTGGCGCGGGCACGACCCGGTGCCGCTGCCGCACGTGCCCGGGCACGAGTTCGCCGGGGTCGTCGCGCGCGTGGGCGCGGACGTCACGGGCTGGCGGCCGGGGGACCGGGTCACGGCGCCGTTCGTCTGCGGTTGCGGGGTCTGCGCGTTCTGCCGCGCGGGCGACCCGCAGGTGTGCCCCGACCAGACGCAGCCCGGCTTCACCCACCACGGCTCCTTCGCCGAGGAGGTCGTGGTCCGCGCCGCGGACGTCAACCTGGTGCGCCTGCCCGACGAGATGTCGTTCGTCGCCGCGGCCGGGCTCGGGTGCCGGGTGGCCACCGCGTACCGGGCCCTCACGGCCCACGGGCGGATCGCCCCGGGGGAGTGGCTGGCCGTGCACGGGTGCGGCGGCGTGGGCCTGTCGGCCGTGCTGCTCGGGTCGGCGCTCGGCGCGCGTGTGGTGGCCGTCGACGTCTCGCCCGACGCCCTCGCGCTGGCCCGCGACCGCGGGGCGGCCGCTGTGGTGGACGCCTCGGCCGAGGACGCCGCCCCGGCCGTCCAGGAGATCACCGGGGGCGGCGCTCACGTCTCGATCGACGCGCTCGGTTCGCCTGCCACCGCTGTGGCCTCCGTGCTCTCGCTGCGCAGGCGCGGCCGGCACGTGCAGGTCGGGCTGCTGCTGGGCGCGGCCGCCACACCGCCGCTGCCGATGGACCGCGTGCTCGCGTGGGAACTGTCGGTGCACGGCTCGCACGGCATCGCCCCGCACGAGTACGGCGGCCTGCTCGATCTCATCGCGAGGGCCCGCCTCGACCCGGCGTCGCTGGTGGGGCAGGTCGTTCCCCTCGAGGAGGCCGGTGCCGCGCTGGCGGGCATGGACGGATCGACACCGGCGGGGATGACGGTGGTCGCGCTCGGCCACTGAGGATCGAGAGCCGAACACGCTACGGTGGGTCGTACAGGAAGACGGGGCGTGGTCTCCTGTCGATCGCGACGATAACTCGTCGGAGGGGCCCTTGCTGTCCAAGCTCAGGACGATGAGTCGTACGGCGAGGGCAGGGATGGCATTTGTCGCTGTTTTTTCGGGAGCCGTGGTGAGTGCGGCACTCGGAGATTCACCGCTGTGGCTGCAGATGATCGCAAGCCTGCTCACCGCCCTGATCGTCGGCTCGGTGATCGTGACTCTCTCCAGCAGGCGGCCTGACCGGTGAATCGGCTGCCATCGCGCCTACGTGCTGGATGACGTACCGAGGTCGGCGGTTGCAAGCGACGTATGACCGAGCGCGTCGAAGATGATGCTGACTGACGGGGCTGGGTAGTTCTACTCAGGTTTCAGCTGTTCGGCGTTCCATGGGAACGCTCCGTGCTCTTCTCTTCGCAGCGAAGAGGAGGCTCGGATGTCGTTGGCTGGAAACGCACGGTCCTCTACCGGGAGATCGTGGGGGTGGCTCGGAAAAGCACGGCGCTTGCCGACGGTCGTCAGTATTGTCCTGGTTGCTGTTGCCGCAGCGGTCGTCACGCCGATCGTGACCCGTGCGATCGCATGTCCTGACGGTGGGACTCGCAGGATCGAGATCCAAGATCGCCTCGTTCCGCCGCGTCCTGGCGCCATCCAGAGTGAACTCGTCCAGTTCGTCTAGTCGAACACCTGCATCGCAGCCCCGTAGCCGTGCGGAGGAGCGCGGCCTGCAGTCCTCGAACTCCGGTGTCTCGACGCTGGGCACGTACGAACGGCCCCTCCGTCCGATAGGTGCGTACGGATGTGCCGTTGGTCCAACGGGGGCGGGGCCCATTGCGATCACCTCGGGCGGCATCCCCGCAGCTCGGGGGCCTCGACGGCGTGCACGACCTCCTCCGCGACGAGCCGCCCCGCAACGGGTGCGAGCGTCACGCCCGAGTGCATCACCGCCAGGTACGCGCCGGGGACCAGCGGGCCGATCAGCGGGTGCCCGTCCGCCGGCATCGGCCGCACGCCGACCCGCGCGCTCAGCAGACGGACGTCCTGCGCCCCGCGGAACATCGCGGCGATCCGGTCCCGGGCCCGTTCCGCGGGCCGCGTGAGCTCGGCGGCCGTGGCCTCCCCGTTGTAGGCGATCGGGGCGAGCAGCTCGCCGTCGCGCCCGGCGCGCACCTCGACGTCGGGGGTGGCGACGAGGGTGCGCACCAGATCCGCCGGGCCGGCGAGCCGCAGCAGGATCGCGGGTGACGGCGCCACCGGCACGGTGACGCCGAGCGGGGCGCAGAGCACCGCCATCTCCGCGCCGCCCGCCAGCACCACGGTGCCGGCCTCCAGGAACCCGCCCGTCGTGTCGACGCCGGCGACCCGGCCGCCAACGAGCCGCAGGGCGGTGGCCCCGGTGCCGGTCACGAGCCGCGCACCCCGCGTCCGGGCGGCCGTGACCAGCGCGTCCGTCACAGCCTGCGGGTCGACCGCCCCGTCACCGGGGATGTGGACGGCCCGGCTCGGCGGTGTGCGCAGGTTCGGCTCGATGGCGGCGGCCTCCTCGGCGCCGACCAGGTGCCGCCCCGGCTCGAGCGGCGGCTCCGCCCCACCCCACGACAGCGAGCCCGACCAGCGCACGCGCACGTCCGGGACCTCGTCCTCGAGCCGCCGGTACTCCCGCAGCGCGGCGGCGCGCAGGGCGCCGCCCGGTCCGGTCCCGGGCTCGGAGGCCCCGATCCAGCCGAACGACTCCCCGGTGGCGCCGCAACCGGGCATGCCCCGGTCGACGATCGTCACATCCGCCCCGAGCCGGGCGGCGTGGTACCCGATCGACGCGCCGACGATCCCCGCGCCCACCACCACGACATCCGCCACCGGCCGGAGGCTAGGCCGCCTGCCGGGTGGGGGCGATCGAGTTCCGGCCGCTCAGCCCGGCGTGATCACGACCTTGAGCGCCTGGTTGGCCGCGGCATTCTTGAACACGTCGTAGGCGGCGTCGATCCGGTCGAACGTGAACGAGTGGGTGCCCATCTTCTCGGCCGGGATGCGACCGCTCGCCACCATCTTGAGCAGGGTGGGGATGGAGACGGTGTCGACCAGCCCCATCGTCATGGTGACGTTCTTGATCCACATCTCGTGCATGGGGATCTCCACCGGGACCCCGTGCACGCCGATGTTCGCGATCGTGCCGCCCGGCCGCACCAGGGCGGCCGTGGTGCGCAGCGTCTCCGGGTAGCCGACGGCCTCGATCGCGACGTCCACGCCGAGACCGTCGGTCAGCGAGATGACCTCGTCGACCGCTCCCGGCCCCGCCTCGACGGTGTCGGTGGCGCCGAACTCCACCGCCTTCTCGAGCCGGAACTTGTTGGTGTCGACGGCGATGACCTTGGAGGCACCCCACAGCCCCGTCGTGAGCACCGCGGCGAGCCCGACGGCCCCGGCACCGACGACGGCGACGGTGTGCCCGGGCCGGACGTTCCCGGCGAGCACCCCGACCTCGTACCCGGTGGGGAGCGAGTCGGCGAGGAAGATCGCCTGCTCGTCGGTGACGCCGTCGGGCACCGCGTACAGCGACGTGTCCGCGTACGGCACGCGGACGTACTCGGCCTGGGTGCCGTCGATCAGGTGCCCGAAGATCCAGCCGATCCCGCCCACCGTCTGGCAGTGCGACGGCATCCCGCGCTGGCAGTACTCGCAGCGGCCGCACTTGGTGATCGCCGGCACCAGCACGCGGTCGCCGACCGAGAACCCGCGGACCGCATCGCCGACCGCGGTGACCGTCCCCACGGCCTCGTGGCCGAGGATCCGCCCGTCGGTGACGGCGGGGACGTCGCCCTGCAGGATGTGGAGGTCGGTACCGCAGATCGTGGTGGTGTCGACCCTGACCACGACGTCGGTCGGCTCCTGCACGGCGGCGTCCGGGACGTCCTCCCAGGCCTTCGTGTCCGGACCGTGGTAGACGAGTGCCTTCATCTGGTGCCTCCGCTGGTCGCAGTCGCGCGCGACGCTAGTGAGGCAGGTCACTTCCGGTTGTCTCATCCTGCGACGCGTACCGTGGCCGCATGGGCGTTCTGGGAGAGATGTTCCCCGGGCGGAAGATCCGGGACGAGTCCACCGAGGCGGGCGACGGCGAGCAGCACTTCCAGCTCGGGCCGATCGACCTGGACAACCGCACCGTCCAGGTGCAGCGCGTCGTCGACGACGAACCCGAGCAGGACGGCACCGCCCCGGCGTAACCGGCTCGCGCCTCCTGGGAGAATCGGGGCCATGACCGCCCCCACCGACCGTCGCCAACGGGTGCTCTCCGGTATCCAGCCGACCGCGGACTCGTTCCACCTCGGCAACTACCTGGGCGCGGTGCGGCAGTGGGTGGCGATGCAGGACTCCTACGACGCGTTCTACTTCATCCCGGACCTGCACGCGATCACCGTCGAGCACGACCCGAAGACGCTCGCCGACCGCACCCGCAACGCGGTGGCGCAGCTGCTCGCGCTGGGGCTCGACCCGCAGCGCTGCACGCTCTTCGTGCAGTCCCACGTGCCGGAGCACGCGCAGCTGGAGTGGGTGCTGGGCTGCCTCACCGGCTTCGGCGAGGCGAGCCGGATGACGCAGTTCAAGGACAAGGCCGCCCGGCAGGGGGCCGACCGCGCCACCGTGGGCCTGTTCACCTACCCGATCCTGCAGGCCGCCGACATCCTGCTCTACCAGGCCGACGGCGTGCCGGTGGGCGAGGACCAGCGCCAGCACCTCGAGCTCACCCGTGACCTCGCGCAGCGGTTCAACTCGCGCTTCGGCAAGGTGTTCACGGTGCCGGAGCCGGTCATCCCCGCCGGGATCGCGAAGATCCAGGACCTGCAGGACCCGTCGGCCAAGATGAGCAAGTCGGCGTCCAGCCCGGCCGGGATCGTCGAGCTGCTCGACGAGCCGAAGGTGAGCGCCAAGAAGATCCGGTCGGCGGTCACCGACACCGAGCGGGAGATCCGCTTCGACCCGGAGGCGAAGCCGGGCATCTCCAACCTGCTCACGATCTACTCGGCGCTCACCGACCGGAAGATCTCCGAGCTGGAGACCGACTACGCGGGCAAGGGCTACGGCGATCTGAAGAAGGATCTCGCCGAGGTCGTCGCGCAGTTCGTTGAGCCGCTGCGGGAACGGGTACGGACCTACCGGGACGACCCGGCCGAGCTCGACCGGGTGCTCGCCCGCGGAGCCACCCGGGCGCGCGAGGTCGCCGGCGCGACGCTGGCCGCCGTCCACGAGAGGATCGGCTTCCTGCCGCCGACGTGAGGGGGTGACGCCGTGGCCGCACCGGAGAAGCCGTCGAGGATCGAGCGGTTGCGGGCGCGGTACGCCTGGCTCGACCACGTGCTGCGGGCCGCCACCCGCTACACCGAGCGGCACGGCGACCACTACGCCGCCGCGATCACGTTCTTCAGCGTGCTGTCCATCGTGCCGCTCCTGATGATCGGCTTCGCCGTCGCGGGCTACGTGCTGTTCTTCAACCCCGATCTGCTGCGGGAGCTGCAGGAGGGCATCGCGGAGAACGTGCCTGCGGGGCTCGGGGACATCATCAACCCGATCATCGAGCAGGCGATCGCGTCGCGCACCGCCGTCGGTGTGGTCGGTCTGCTCGGTGCGCTCTACTCGGGGATCGGGTGGATGTCGAACCTGCGCGAGGCGCTGTCGGAGCAGTGGGCGCAGGTACCCGAGACGCCTGCGATGCCCAAGCGGCTGCTGTTCGACCTGCTCGCGCTGGGCGGCCTCGGGGTGGCGCTCGTCGGCTCGTTCGCGATCACCGGTGTGCTCGCCGGGTTCGCCGAGGACGTGCTGGGCCTGGTCGGGCTCGCCGACGAGGGCTGGGCCCGGTTCCTGCTCGGGGTGCTCGGTTTCCTGCTCGGTCTCCTCGCCAACTGGCTGATCTTCCTGTGGGTGATCGCCCGGCTCCCGCGCCAGCACGCCACGCTGCGCAGCGCGGTGAAGGCGGCGCTGTTCGGCGCGGTCGGGTTCGAGATCCTCAAGCGGGTCATGACCTACTACCTGGCGAGCGTCACCTCGTCGCCGAGCGGTGCCGTGTTCGGCTCGGTCCTCGGTCTGCTCGTCTTCGTGTTCTTCGCCTCCCGCTTCGTCCTCTTCGTGACGGCGTGGGCCGCCACCGCGCGGGAGAACGAGCAGGAGGAGCCGGTGCCGGTCCCCGAACCGCCGGTGTTGCACTCGGAGGTGGTCGTGCGCCGTTCGCCGGCAGGCGGGGCCGCGGTCGGGCTGCTGGGGGCCGGCCTGGTGACCGGCCTGCTGGGCGGGCGCCTCCTGCTCGGCCGCCGTCGCGCGGGCGAGTAGCGACCGTACGAGCGGACCGTCCGTACGCGCCTATCGGACGGGTGTGCCGTTCGTACCGCCGCCGCCCCGGGCCAGCCGCATCTCGAGGCCGTCCAGGTGGCGGGCGAGCGCGTGCTCCAGCAGACCGTCCAGGTCCCGGACCGCGTCCTCGGGCAGGCCGGCGAGCATCGGGAACCGGCCCGAGCGCATCAGGGCGTCCAGCTCGTCCTGCAGCGTGTTCCACCACTGGTCGTTGCCCTGCCCGGTCTCGCGCTCCGCGCGCAGCTCCGCCGCCGCGCTCGCGGCCAGCCCGCGGACCAGCGCGGCGAGCGTGAGGGCCTCCCGGGCGCGTTCGGCGGCGCTCAGGCCGAGCCCGTCGAGCGCGTTCAGGGTCCACTCGGTGTGCGCCATGGCCTCCGGGAGGAGCACCGGGCGCGTCATCGAGATCAGCTCCGCCAGCCACGGGTGGGCGCGGTAGGCCCGCCACTGCAGGCGGCACACGAGTTCCAGCTTGGCCCGCCAGCCGGGCGGCCCGGCGTCGGGCAGCGGGCGCGCCCGGAACACGGCGCGCACCAGCAGCAGCTCCAGCGCGTCACGCCCCGCCACGTGCCGGTACAGCGACATCGGGGCCACGCCCAGCTCGGCGGCGAGCCTGCGCATCGAGACGGCGTCGAGGCCCTCCGCGTCGGCCAGCGCCATCGCGGTGGCCACGATCCGGCCGGTGCCGAGCTCACGATCCGGTGCCCGGCGCCGCGCGGGGCCGCCGCGCGTGCGCACCACCGTGCCCGAACCGGGGCGCGTGACCACGAGACCCTCGTCGCGCAGCACCGCCAGCGCGCGACCGGCCGTGGCCATGGCCACCCCGAAGTCGCGCACCACCTGCCGGGTGGACGGCACGCGATCGCCCGGCCGCAACGCGCCGCTCTCGATGCGGCTGCGGAGGGCAGCGGCGATCCGCAGGTAGGGCGGCTCGCCCGCCTCGTCGGGTCCCACGGCCACAACTGTACTAGTGCGCAGGGAAACCGTACCGCGGTGTGTTCCAGCGGTGTCAGTACGGCAATACGGTGTACGCATGGTGATCGAAACAGTTGACGTCGACACCGCGGTCCACGTGCTGACCCGGGCGTTCGCCGACGACCCGGTGGCGCGCTGGCTCCTGCCGGAGGAGCGCTACGGCGCCTGGGCGGCGCGCGTGTTCGGCCGAGTCGTGCAGGCGTCGGCCGAGCACGGCAAACTCGCCGTCACCGCCGGCGGGACGGCGGTCGCCGTCTGGCTGCGCCGACCGGCGGACGGCCAGGCCGTCGAGGAGGAACCACTCCCGCCCGAGCTCGCCCGGCTCGCCACGGTGCAGGAACTCACCGCCGACCGGCACCCGGCCGGAGAGCCGTACCTGTACCTGGCGTTCCTCGGCGTCGTGCCCGGCGAACGGGGGCGCGGACTCGGCGGTGACCTCCTGCGCCATCGCCTCGACCGCGCCGACGCCGAGGACCTGCCCGCGTACCTGGAGGCGAGCTCGGCCCGCAGCCGGGAGCTCTACCTGCGGTACGGCTTCCGTGACGCGGGCGACCCCATCCCGCTTCCCGACGGCCCGGTCGTCCGGCCGATGCGCCGCAACCCCCGTCCCTGAACCAGGAGGAGACCATGCCCGTCACCACCGAGATCGTCGCAGGCGGAGACGCCGACTTCATGGCCGTGCACCACGTCACCGCGTCCGGGAGCCAGACCGAGATCGGGCGCGCGCTCGCCGAGCAGGCGCGCCGTGTCCACGGGTGGCGGCCGCAACCCGCCGACCCGGTGAAGGCCCGGGCCCGGCGCGCGTGGTTCGCCCGGCACTGGCCCCAGCACCTGGCCCGCATGCGCGGTGCGGCCGAGGCTCTGGGCCTCGACCCCGACGACGACACCGTGCACCTCGACGGCGCCGGCGGCGTCCCCGTCGGCTCCGCCTGCTCGGCGAGCTACTACCCACCGGGCCGTACCACCGACGGGCGCGCCGTGCTCGGCCGCAACTACGACTTCTTCACCACCAGCGCCGAGGCCCTGTTCGCGATGCTCCACGGCCGCCCCGCACCCGAGGGCGACACCGGCCTCCCGCTGTCCTCCCGCCCGCACGTGATCACGAGCATCCCCGACGACGGGCCCGCCACCACCGTGCTCACGATGAACGAGC
This sequence comes from Pseudonocardia zijingensis, assembly GCF_042657305.1. Lineage (NCBI taxonomy): Bacteria > Bacillati > Actinomycetota > Actinomycetes > Pseudonocardiales > Pseudonocardiaceae > Pseudonocardia > Pseudonocardia zijingensis. Next base: position 453,200 of record NZ_JBHSKO010000001.1, read on the forward strand.
TGGACGGCGCGATGGAGGGCGTCAACGAGCACGGGCTGGCCGTCGCCCTGCTGATCGCCGACGCCGAGACGGTCTCCGCGCCGGTGGAGGCGGGCCCGCAGGTGGGGTTGGCGACCGCCCAGCTGCCCCGCTTCCTCCTGGACACGTGCACGACGGCCGCCGCGGCGCTGGACGCCCTGCTCGGGGCCAAGCAGTACGACCTCGGCGTGCCCCTGCACTACCTCGTCGGGGATCGGTCGGGCGACGCGTTCGTGTGGGAGCGCGGGCCGGGCGGGGACGAGCACGCCGTGCGGTCCGACGGCGCGCTGTGCGTCACGAACCACCTGCTGCACCGCCACCCCGACCCGGCAGACCTCCCCGAGGACACCGTCGAGTCGTTGCTGACCTACCGGCGCCACCGCACGATCGCCGAGCGCTCCGCGGGCGGCGGCCTGTCCGCGGAACGCATGCGCGAGGCCCTCGACGTGGTGCGCGTCGACGCCGCCACGGACACGCCCTACCCCGTCCGCACGCTGTGGCGCAGTGTCTTCGACCTCGACCGCTGCACGATGGCCACCCGCTTCTACCTGGGCGACGAGCCCGGCGGTGCTCCGCGGTACAGCCCGGAGCTCGAGTTCCCGGCCCGGACCCTGCAGCGCGTCTGAGCAGGCGCCGTCGGCTACGGAACGCGGAACTCAGCTCTCCGAACGCGAGACTCGCGCCCAGGGGGACGCGGGAGTCGGCGCACCGAACGCGGAACTCGGCCCGCCGAACGGGAGACTCGCGCCCCAGGGGTCGGGGTGCGCGAGTCTCCCGTTTTGAGCCGCGAGTTGCGCGTTCTGCGGGGCGATTACGCGCGTCGCCGTCAGCGGCGGCGCAGGGCGAGGCCGCCGATGACCATCCCGGTGATGGCGATCGCGCCCAGGCCGATCGGGAGCAGCGGGGGGACCGGCTCGAGCGCGAGGGTGGTGGCGGCAGCCGAGTCGGAGACGGTGGGGGGAGGCGCGGGCGGGGGCGGCGCCTCCTCCACCAGCTGCCCGACGGCGGGGGTGGTGGCCGGCAGGTCGAATCCCCAGCTGAGCAGCTGGGCACCCTGCTTCCACATGGGGGTGGGGCTCTGCTCACCCCGCATCATCGCCATGACGAGCCGCCGCCCGTTGCGGTCGGCCGCGCCGACGAGCGTGTGGCGGGCGGCTTCGGTGAAGCCGGTCTTGCCGCCGATCGTGCCCTCGTAGTTCGCGAGCAGCTTGCTGCTGTTGTAGAGCACGAACCCGGGGTGGTCGGCGTAGCCGGGGAACGGGACCGAGCGCAGGGCGGTGGTCTCCGCGAACAGGGGCTCGCGCATCGCGGCCCGGAAGATCAGGGCGAGGTCGTAGGCCGAGGACGACATGCCCGGCCCGTCGAGCCCGGACGGGGTGGCGGGGCGGGTGTCGAGGGCGCCCAGGTCGTGGGCCAGCTCGGTCATCGCGGCGAGGGTGGGGCCGTCGCCGCCCATCGCGCGGGAGAGGGCCTGCGCGGTGTCGTTGCCGGAGTTGAGCAGGAGGCCGGCGAGCAGCTGGCGCACGGTGTACTGCCCGCCCGGGCCGATGCCGGCCTTGCTGCCCTCGATCGCCTGGTCCTCCGCCGTGCCCTGGACGACCTGGTCCGGGTTGAGCTCCCGCACGGCGGTGAGCGCGGTGAGCACCTTGAGCGTGGACGCGGGGCGGTGCCGGGCGTGTGGTGCGCGCGCGGCGAGCACGGCGCCGGTGTCGAGGTCGGCGAGCACCCAGGACTCGGCGTTGAGCTCGGGGGCGTCGCTCGGCCCGATCAGGCCGCACGCGCCCATCCGCGGCCCGCCCACGGGCTGCGCCGGCCACGGAAGCGGGGCGGGCGGGGGGTCCGCCTCCTCCTCGTCGACGGGACCGCCGGGCGGCACCTGCTGCCCCTCGCAGCCCAGCGTCACGCTCGCCACCGGCAGTGGATCCGCGGCCGCGGCGGCCGGGCACGCCAGTGCGAGCACCAACGCCACCACCGTGACCCATCGCACGTCAACGACTGTAAATCGGTTCCGCGGGAAAGGACCGGTCGACACCGGGATGATCATCGAATGGGGGATGGGGCGGGGTCGTCACGCTCCGGAGTCGACGATTCGGTCACGCCCCTCGGACGATCATGTGAACAGCCGGGGGTCTCGGATACGGTTCCCCACCGTCGTCCCGCCGGATCAGGAGAGGTCTCCCTTGCGGATCAGTCGAGGATTCGTTCTGGCAGCAGCCGTGCTGACCAGCGCGCTGGTGGTCACGGGTTGCGCCCGCGACACGGGCAGCACGCAGCAGGGCGGCGGCGCGGCCGGTACGGAGTGCACGCGCAACCCCGCCCCCGCCGCGGCGGGAGGTGCCGCCACCACCCCGGAGCCGATCGCCCCGAACGCCGACGCCAGCGCGCTGCGCGTGGGGCTGGCCTACGACATCGGCGGGCGCGGTGACCTGTCGTTCAACGACTCCGCCGCCGCCGGGCTCGAGAAGGCGATCAGCGACCTCGGCCTGCAGCAGGAGAACACGCGCGAGCTCGCCGCCGCGGAGAACGAGAGCGAGGACGCGGCGGCCACCCGCCTGCGTCAGCTGGTCGCGGACGGGTTCAACCCGATCATCGCGGTGGGCTTCAAGTACGCGGAACCGCTGCGCACCGTCGCCACCGAGAACCCGAACGTGCAGTTCGCGATCGTCGACGACAACACGGTCGAGCTGCCCAACGTCACCCCGTTGGTGTTCGCCGAGGAGCAGGGTTCGTTCCTCGTGGGCGCCGCGGCGGCGTTGAAGACGACGACCTGCCAGATCGGCTTCGTGGGCGGCGTGGACACCCCGCTGATCCAGAAGTTCGAGCTGGGCTACGTGGCGGGCGCGAAGGCGGTGGCGCCGAACATCGAGGTCGACGTCGACTACATCAGCCCGGCGGGCGACTTCTCCGGCTTCAACGACTCCGCCCGCGGCACCGAGGTGGCGCGTGGCCAGCTCGACGGCGGGGCCGACATCGTCTACCAGGCGGCGGGCGCGTCCGGCCAGGGCGTGTTCGAGGCCGTCAACGCCGCCAACACGCCGGAGGCGCCGAAGCGCGCGATCGGCGTCGACTCCGACCAGTACAACACCGTCGCCCCGCCGGTCAACGAGGTGATCATGACCTCGATGCTCAAGCGCGTCGACGTCGCGGTGTTCAACTACATCAACGCGGTCGCGGGTGGCACCACGGACGCGCTGCCGGAGGCGTTCGACCTCTCCATCGACGGCGTGGGCTACTCCACGTCCGGTGGTCAGATCGACGACATCACCGACCAGCTGGACGCCTACAAGGCCGCGATCATCAGCGGCGAGATCCAGGTCCCCAAGGAGAAGTGACGGCCGGGGGATCGCCGTGAGGCACCATCGGGGGCCGGGTCCGCACGGATCCCGGCCCCTGGTGCGTCCGTCCCCGGAAGGCTGGAGGGAATGGCAGTAGTGGAGTCCGCGCCGCCGCGCGGCGAGTACGCCGTCGAGCTGGCGGGGATCACGAAGCGCTTCCCCGGCGTGGTCGCCAACAGCGACATCTCGCTGCAGGTGCGCCGCGGCGAGGTGCACGCCCTGTGCGGCGAGAACGGGGCGGGCAAGTCCACCCTCATGAAGATCCTCTACGGGATGCAGCAACCCGACGAGGGCACGATCTCCGTGGACGGCGAGGTGGTGCACTTCCGCTCGCCCGCCGACGCCATCAAGGCCGGGATCGGCATGGTGCACCAGCACTTCATGCTGGCCGACAACCTCACGGTGACCGAGAACGTGCTGCTGGGCGCGGAGGCGCTGTACGGCATGGGCGCCGCGGCGCGCGTACGGATCGCCCAGCTCGCGGCCACCGTGGGGCTGCAGGTGGCACCGGACCTGCTCGTCGAGCGGCTCGGGGTGGCCGACCGCCAGCGCGTCGAGATCCTCAAGGTGCTCTACCGCGGCGCGCGCACCGTGATCCTGGACGAGCCGACGGCCGTGCTGGTGCCCCAGGAGGTCGACGAGCTGTTCGCCACGCTGCGCAGCATGCGCGACGACGGCTTCACGTTCGTCTTCATCTCGCACAAGCTCGACGAGGTGCTGTCCATCGCGGACCGGGTCACCGTGATCCGCAGGGGCACGTGCGTGGGCAGCGCCGACCCCAGGACGGTCACGAGCCGCGAGCTCGCGGAGATGATGGTCGGCAGCGAGCTGCCCAGCCCGGAGACCCGCGAGTCCACCGTGACCGATCGCGTGGTGCTGCGCGTCACCGGCCTCACGCTGGAGGCCGAGGGCGGCGGGCGCCCGGTGCTGGACGGGGTCGACCTGGTCGTGCGGGCCGGTGAGGTGCTCGGGATCGCGGGCGTCGAGGGCAACGGGCAGACCGAGCTCGTCGAGACGATCATGGGGATGCGCCGGGCGAGCGCCGGGACGGTGGAGCTCGCGGGCACGGACATCACCCGCGCCCACACGCTGCAGCGCCGCGAGGCGGGCATCGGTTACGTACCTGAGGACCGCACCCGCCACGGGCTGCTCGCCACCCAGCCGCTGTGGGTCAACCGGATCCTCGGCCACCAGAGCCGCAAGCCGGTGGCCTCGGGCGGGCCGCTCGGCGTGCTCGACCGGGCGGCGGCGCGGCGCGACACCGAGCGCATCGTCCGCGAGTTCGACGTGCGCACGCCCGGTGTCGACGTGCCCGCGGCGGCGCTGTCCGGGGGCAACCAGCAGAAGCTCGTGGTGGGCCGCGAGCTGTCCGGCAACCCGGTACTGCTCATCGCCGCCCACCCCACGCGCGGCGTGGACGTCGGTGCGCAGGCCGGCATCTGGGACGTGCTGCGGCGCGCCCGGGCGGACGGCCTTGCGGTGCTGCTGGTGAGCGCCGACCTGGACGAGCTGATCGGGCTGTCCGACACGATCAAGGTGATGCTGCGGGGCCGGCTGGTGGCCGACGCCGACCCGGCCACCGTCACCCCCGAGGAACTGGGCGCCGCCATGACCGGCGCCGACGCGGGCGGGTCCGCCGGGGCCCCCGGGGTCGAGCCGGGGCCGACGAACACGGGGAAGGAGCCGGCGTGACCCGCATCCGCACGGTCCTGCTGCCACCCGCGCTGGCCATCCTCTTCGCCGCGCTGTTGTGTGCGGTGGCGTTGCTGATCAGCGGCGACTCGCCGCTCACCGCCCTGCGGGTGATGGTCACGCAGGTCGGTGAGGGCACCACCGCGGTCGACATCGTCAACAGCGCCGCGATCTACTACGTCGCCGGGCTCGCCGTGGCCATCGGCTTCCAGATGAAGCTGTTCAACATCGGCATCGAGGGCCAGTTCCGGCTCGCCGCCTGCGTTGCCGCGATCGTCGGTGGCGCGCTCACGCTCCCCCCGGTCGTGCACACCGTGGTGATCATCATCGTGGGCGCGGCGGTGGGGGCGTTGTGGGCGTCGGTCCCGGCGGTCCTGAAGGCCTACCGCGGCGTGCACGAGGTCATCGCCTCGATCATGATGAACTTCATCGCCACCGGCCTGATCGCCTACCTGATCAGCACCGACGCGTTCGGCGTGCTGCGGGGCAACAACATCTCCACCGACCCGATCGACCCCACCGGGCACTTCCCCGGCATCTCCTTCGGGGGCGCGGGCACGATCTTCGGGTTCGTGTTCGTGGCGGCCGCGCTCGGCCTCGCCTACGGGTTCATGCTCAACCGCACCCGCTTCGGCTTCGAGCTGAAGGCGTCGGGCGAGTCACCCACGGCCGCGGCCGCCGGCGGGGTGGACGCGCGCCGGATGGTGCTGGTGGCGCTCCTGCTCTCCGGGGCGATGGCCGGCCTCGTGGGCCTCGCCGAGCTGCTCGGACGCGACCACGCCTACACCCTCACCTCGCCCCAGGGATACGGCTTCACCGGCATCGCGGTGGCGCTGCTGGGCCGCAACCACCCGGTGGGCATCGCGCTCGGTGCGCTGCTCTGGGCGTTCCTGGACAAGTCGGCGCTGGCGCTGGACAACGTCGGGGTGCCGCGCGAGATCGTGCTGATCATGCAGGGGTCGGTGGTGCTCTCGGTGATCGTCGCCTACGAGATCGTCCGCCGCTACGAGCTCGCGGCCGAGCAGCGGCGCGTGGCCGCCCAGCTGCGCGCGTCGGCGGGCAGCGAGCCCGCGGAGGTGGGGTCGTGACCACGCTCGAGAAGGCACCGCCCGTCCCCACCACCCGCAACGGGCGCCGGATGCCCGGCTGGGCGCGTGCCGCGCTCGTCGTGGCGATCGGCGTGGGCATCCTGGCGATCACCACCACGCTCACGGGTCAGTACCAGCTCACCTCGAGTGGCACCACGCAGGCGGCGGTCCGCCTGCTCCTGCCCATCCTGTTCGCCGCGCTGGGCGGGCTGTGGTCCGAGCGCTCCGGGATCATCAACATCGGGCTCGAGGGCATGATGATCCTCGGCACCTGGGGTGCGGCGTGGGCCGGGTTCTTGTGGGGGCCGTGGGCCGCGGTGGTCGGCGGGCTCGTGTTCGGCGCGCTCGGCGGGGTGCTGCACGCGATCGCCACCGTCACGTTCGGCGTCAACCACATCGTGTCCGGCGTCGCGATCACGTTGCTCGGCATGGGCATCACCCAGTACCTGGCCACCCTGATCTTCCTGCCGATCTCGCGGAACCCGCGCCAGTCGCCGCGCATCGAGGGCTTCGAGACGTTCTCGATCCAGCCGTTGGCCGACTGGCTCGCCGCGCTGGAGGGCGAGCAACGCGTGCTGCTCTCCGACGCGGCCGGCCTGCTCGGCGGCCTGGTCTCCGGCCTCACCCCGCTCGTCGTGATCGGGTTCGCGCTCGTGCCGGTGAGCTACTACGTGCTGTGGCGCACGCGGTTCGGGCTGCGCCTGCGCTCGTGCGGGGAGAACCCCGTGGCGGCCGAGTCACTGGGCGTGAAGGTGTTCACGCACAAGTACATCGCCGTGATCGTCTCCGGCGGTCTCGCCGGGCTCGGCGGGGCCGCGCTCACGCTCAACCCGGGACAGCTCGGCTACCTGGAGGGCCAGACGGGCGGCCGCGGCTACATCGGCCTCGCCGCGATGATCTTCGGGAACTGGCGGCCCGGCGGCCTGCTCGCGGGCTCGGCGCTGTTCGGGTACGTCGACGGCGTGCAGCTGCGCGCCGGCGGCGAGGCCGTGCACGCGCTCCTCTACGCCACCACGATCCTCGCGGTGATCGTCGCCGTGTTCTGGGCGCTGCGCAGGCACTGGCGCCCGGCCGTCATCGCGCTGGTCGCGGGCGCCGTCGTCTACGCCGTCTACTGGGCGATCCCCGAGGTGCCGCGCGAGTTCGCCTCCTACGCGCCGCAGCTCGTCACGCTGCTCGTGCTCGCGGTGGCCTCGCAACGCCTGCGGCCACCGGCGGCCATCGGGCTCGAGTACCGGCGGGGCGAAGGTGACTGAGAGCGGTGACTGACACCCCGGACTGGGAGGCGCTGCGGGCCGCCGCGGTCGAGGCGTCCGCGTCCGCCTACGCCCCGTACTCCCGCCTGCACGTCGGCGCGGCCGCGCTGTGCGACGACGGGCGCGTCGTCACCGGCTGCAACGTGGAGAACGCCTCGTACGGGCTCGGGCTGTGCGCCGAGTGCACGATGGCCGGGCAGCTGCGCCTCACCGGTGGCGGCCGGTTCACCGCGGTCGCCTGCCGCTCCGGCACCGGGGAGCTGCTGATGCCGTGCGGGCGCTGCCGGCAGGTCCTGTACGAGTTCGGTGGCCCGGACTGCCTGCTGGACACCCCGCGCGGCGTGCTCCCGCTCCGGGAGGTCCTCCCCGACGCCTTCGGGCCCGAGGACCTGCCCACGTGACCGCGACCCGCACCGTGGAGGCGCTGTGAACGCGATCGAGGTCATCCAGGCCAAGCGGGACGGGCACCGCCTGTCCGACGAGCAGATCGACTGGGTGGTCGACGCCTACACCCGCGGCGACGTCGCCGACGAGCAGATGGCCGCCCTCGCGATGGCGATCCTGCTCAACGGGATGGACGCCGCCGAGATCGCCCGCTGGACGCAGGCGATGATCGACTCAGGCGAGGTGCTGCGGTTCGGGGACGTCGGGCGCCCGCTCGTGGACAAGCACTCCACCGGCGGGGTCGGCGACAAGATCACGTTGCCGCTCGCCCCGCTCGTGGCCGCCTGCGGTGCGGCGGTGCCGCAGCTGTCCGGGCGCGGGCTCGGCCACACCGGCGGCACCCTCGACAAGCTGGAGGCGATCACCGGCTGGCGCGCGTCACTGTCGGAGGAGGAGATCCGCGCGCAGCTCGCCGAGGTCGGCGCCGTCGTCTGCGCCACCACCCCGACGCTCGCGCCCGCCGACCGCAAGCTCTACGCGTTGCGCGACGTCACCGGCACCGTCGAGTCCATCCCGCTGATCGCGAGCTCGATCATGAGCAAGAAGATCGCGGAGGGCACGGACGGGCTGGTGCTCGACGTCAAGGTCGGGTCCGGGGCGTTCATGAAGACGCCGGAGCGGGCCCGGGAGCTCGCCGAGACGATGGTGGCGATCGGATCGGCGCACGGCCTCGCCACCACCGCGTTGCTCACCGACATGTCGGTGCCGCTCGGGCGGGCGGTGGGCAACGCGCTGGAGGTCGCGGAATCCGTCGACGTGCTGCGCGGCGGCGGGCCCGCCGACGTCGTGGAGCTGACGGTCGCCCTGGCCCGCGAGATGCTCGCCCTCGCCGGCATCACCGGGGCCGACCCGGCGCAGGTGCTCGCCTCCGGGAAGGCGTACGAGGTCTGGGAGCGGATGATCACCGCGCAGGGCGGTGACCCGAGCGCCCCGCTGCCCACCGCGGCGCACGTCGAGGAGCTGGTGGCCGACCGGTCCGGCGTACTCACCCGGCTGGACGCCCTCGCCGTCGGGGTGGCGGCGTGGCGGCTCGGGGCGGGCCGGGCCCGCAAGGAGGATGCCGTGCAGGCCGCGGCCGGCATCCGGCTGCTCGTCGACGTCGGCGACGAGGTGGAGGCCGGGCAGCCCCTGCTGGAGCTGCACACCGACACCCCCGACGCCGTCACCGGCGCTCGCGCGGCTCTCGACGGGGGCGTCGTCGTCTCCGACGAGCCCGTGCATCGTCGGACCCTGCTGCTGGACGCCATCCGGCCGTGAGTGGATACGAGTGCTCCAGCACTCCTATCCACTCACGACCGGGCGGGGTCAGACGTCGGGGTCGTCGGTCACCGTGTCGTGGGCGGAGGCGCCGTTCGGGCTCTTCACCGTGACCTTGCTGCGGTTGCGGCGCGGCGTCTGCCGCGGCGGGGGCGGCGGCATCTGGTGCACCGACGGACCGCGGCCCAGGATGAGCTCGGCGAACGTGGCCATGGCCTCGTCGAGCTGGCCCGCGTTGCGCCGCTCCGACTCCGCGTTGGCCCGCTCCACCAGCGACCGCAGCGACGACGTGTCCGGCCGCTCCACGATCGCGGCATCGAGCTTGCCGAGCCGCTCGTCGATGGTGCCGCCGAGGTTGCCGAGCCGCCCGGACATGCTCTCCTCGATCGCGTCGAGGCGGGCGGCGAGGTTCTCGAGGCGCTTCTCCAGGTTGCTCAGCGGCTCCGTCGGGTCGACCGCCGGGCGGGCGGCGAGGTCCTCCAGCCTGCGGTGCAGGCCGACGCTGGTGTCGCCGAGCAGGTTGCGCAGGCCCTCGCCGGACTCGTCGACCGAGCGGAGCGCGTTGTCGAGCTGCTCGCGGACGATGCGCTCGATCCCGTCGACGCGCTCCTTGATCGGCGCACCCACCGACGACGGCATCGCGTCGAGGCGCATCTCGTGCCGGTCGAGGCGGTTGTCGAGGTCGTCGAGGCGCTTGTGCAGCCCGCCGAGCCGGTCGTCCAGCCCGTCCATCCGCCCGGACACGCCCTCCAGCCGGCCGGCCATGCCGTCGAGACGGCCGTCGAGCTGCGCGATCGGCTTCGCCAGCTTGTCCGGCATCGCCTCCACCGCACGCAGGACGGATGCGATCGACGCGTCCTGCGCGTCGAGCTTGGCGACCGTCTCGTCGAGGCGTTCGGCGAGGACGCTCACCTCCGTGCGATCGGGGAGCTCGGTGAGCCGTTTGCGCACGGTGCCCAGGGCGTCCAGGGCCGCGAGCCGAGCGTGGATCTCGTCGAGCGAGTCGAAGATCTGCTGCTGCTCGCTGTCGCGGATCTCCGCGGCGCGCATCAGCATGCCACGCATGCGGTCGAACGAGAGGGTGGAGTCATTGCTCATGGCGGCGGGGAGCTTCCTCTGAGCCGGACATCGGGTAGTGCGGGAATGAGGGTAGCGACCACGGTGCGTCACCCGTCCGCGGCTCCCCGTTCGGAGGCGTCGTAGCCCGATCGGAGCAGCTCGTTGCGCCCGAGCGCCCCGCCGGAGGGGGTGTGTTCTAGCGTGGCCGGGTGCCCGCGCCGCTCACCGTCGACACCATCCGGGACGCCCCGAAGGTGCTCCTGCACGACCACCTCGACGGCGGTCTGCGGCCCGCCACGGTGATCGAGCTGGCCGACGCCGTGGGCTACCGCGGCCTCCCCAGCACCGACGCCACCGAGCTGGGCGGGTGGTTCCTCGCGGCGGCGCACTCCGGGTCGCTCGTGCGCTACCTGGAGACGTTCGGGCACACCGTCGGGGTGATGCAGACCGAGGACGCGCTGGTCCGCGTCGCGGCCGAGTGCGCGGAGGACCTCGCGGCCGACGGCGTCGTGTACGCGGAGGTGCGCTTCGCCCCCGAGCTGCACGTCGAGGCCGGTCTGGAACTGGACGCGGTCGTCGAGGCCGTGCTGGAGGGGTTCCGGGTGGGCACGGCGCGGGCGGCCGAGCGGGGGCGCCGGATCCGCGTGGTCTGCCTGCTCACCGCCATGCGACACGCTGCGCGCTCGCGCGAGATCGCGGAGCTGGCGGTGCGCTACCGCGACCTCGGCGTCGTCGGGTTCGACATCGCGGGCGCCGAGGCCGGCTTCCCGCCCACGCGCCACCTCGACGCGTTCGAGTACGTGCGCCAGCAGAACGCCCACTTCACCATCCACGCGGGCGAGGCGTTCGGGCTGCCCTCGATCTGGGAGGCGCTGCAGTGGTGCGGCGCCGACCGGCTGGGCCACGGCGTCCGCATCGTCGACGACATCACCCTCGGCGCCGACGGCACCCCGCGCCTGGGCCTCCTCGCCGCCTACGTGCGCGACAAGCGGATCCCGCTGGAGATGTGCCCTACGTCGAACGTGCACACCGGCGCGGCCAAGTCGCTCGCCGATCACCCGATCGGGCTACTCACGCAGCTGCGGTTCCGCGTCACGGTCAACACCGACAACCGCCTGATGTCGGACGTGTCGATGACGAGCGAGATGGCCGCGCTCGTCGACACCTTCGGCTACGGCTGGGCCGACCTGCAGTGGTTCACGGTGAACGCGATGAAGTCCGCTTTCGTCGGCTTCGACGAGCGGCTGGCGCTGATCAACGACGTGGTCAAGCCGGGCTACGCCGCACTCATGGCCTGATCGAACGCGACACTCGCCGCTCTGGACGGGAGACTCGCCACCCCCCAGGGCGAGTCTCGCGAATGGTGGCGTGAACGTCGCGAATGGTGGGCCTCGCGGCCGATCCGAGGGCCCCGACCGTCATCCGACGGTGAGGGTGCGCAGCCGGGGCCAGAACTCGGCCCACGGGAGCTGGCGCCCGGTGAGCAGCCAGACGCTCGCGTCGTCGCCGCCGTCCGCCACCTTGCGCGCGTCGGCGAAGTACGGCCGCAGCGACTCCGGGTCGCCGCCGACGAACAGCACGGTGTCGTCGTCCTCGGGCGGCGGCGGGAACCAGCCGTACCCGCGGTTGCCGCTGTGGGCCTGCGGGAGGCCGTACTCCAGGGAGTAGCCGTCGAGGTAGGCGGCCACGATGTACGACCCGCCCATGAGCGCCGTGCGCTCCCGCACGTCGGGTGGGAGTTCCTGGTAGGCCGTGGCGGCCCGCTGCGCGATCCGCTCGCCGATGTCGTCGGACGAGGTCGTGATCGTGGTGGCCGAGAAGTAGAGGAACCCGCCTGCCACCGCGGCGCTCAGGGCGTAGGCGGGCCAGGCCACCCAGCTGAACCGGCGCTGCCCGGCCTCCCGGCGGCGCTGCAGGCCCACCGTGGCGCCCGCGGCGATGATCCCGTACAGCCCGCCGAGGTAGTAGGGCCGGCCAGGGGAGAGCGCGAAGACGAGGTACAGCACCACGAACGTGACGGCGAGGAAGCGGTAGGGGCGCATCTCCTCGAAGCGCAGCAGCACCACCAGCCCGTGCACCAGGAGGGTGCTGCCGACGATCCCGGCCATGCCGATCAGCGCGATCGCGACGCCGGCCCGGCCGCCGAAGAGCACGTCGGCCTCTGCGGCCACCACCGAGGTCATCTGCAGCTGCGGCCAGCCGTTCGCCGCCTGCCAGACCAGGGTGGGCAGCGCGATCAGCAGCCCGATGCCCGCGCCCACCCACAGCATCGGCCTGCGCAGCAGCTCCCGCGGGCCGCAGACGAGCACGGCGAGCAGCAGCACGGCGGCGAGCAGCAGCACCTGGAACTTGGTCTGGGCCGCGATGCCGGCCACCGCGCCGAGCGCGAGCAGGAGCCGGTCGTCGCGCAGCCGGATCCAGCGGGCGAGCAGCCACCCCAGCAGCAACCACTGGACGGGTTCGAGGGTGTACGGCGTGAGCCAGTGCCCGGCGAGCGTGGTCCACAGCGCGGTGGCCTGGGCCCCGGCCGTGAGCGTCTGGGCGCGCCGGTCGCCGCCGAGTTCGCGGGCGACGAGCGCGGCGACGACGACGGCGCCCGCGGTGGCGAGCACCGCGGGCAGCCGCAGCGCGACGATCGAGCCCGGCACGATCGTGTCCATCAGCGCGGCCAGCAGTGGGGTCATCGGTGGCTGGTCGGCCGAGCCCCAGTCGAGGTGGTGGCGGCCGATCGCCAGCATGTACACCTCGTCGAACCAGTACCCGCGGCCGATGCTCGCGGCCAGCTGGGCGACGGCGACGACCGCGGCGATCGCCAGGACGGGGCCGCGGGCGAACGGGGTGGTGCGGGGCAGGGGGCGCGTCACTTCGGCCTCGAGCGTGGTCACGATCGTCATGAGACCTGCCGTGCACCCGCTGTGACCAGCGCCGACGGAGGGTGCTACCCCCTACGGAAGTAGGTGCCGCCACCCCCTCGTCGACGGTGATCGGCAGGTCGGGGCCCGGTTACCGTGTGGTGGTGCGGCTGCTGGCGGATCCACGGGATCACCCGAGAGAGGCGGTCGCCCTGCTCGTGGGCGCCGTGCTGCTCTTCGCCGGCCTCGACGTGCTCTACACCGTGCTGGGGTCCCGGACCACCGGTCCCGCCGGCCCGTGGGCCGGGCTGGTGTTCCGGCTCGTCCTCGACGCCGCGGTGCTCGCGGTGCTGCGGGCTCCGCTGCTGGTGACCTGGTTGACGATCGTGGGCACGGCCGTGTTGCAGCTGAGTGAGCTGGTGAGCCCGGGCCTGCTCGTGGCGAGCCCGGTGATCGGCGGCGACCCGCTGACGCTCGGCGCCACGCCGGTCGTGGTGAACGTCGTGGTCCAGATGCGCAACCAGCGCTCCACGTGGGTGCTCATCGGGGTCCTCACGATCCTCGCGACGCGGCCGTGGGACCCGTCGCTGCTCACGATCTCGGTCGGCTTGCTGAGCACAGCGGTGCCTGCGCTGCTCGGGCGCTACATGGCGGCCCGGCGCACCCTGATGGCGAGCCTGCGCGAACGCGCGGAACGCACCGACCGGGAGCAGCGCCTGCTCGCCGAGCAGGCCCGCGCCGAGGAACGGGCCCGGCTCGCGGCCGAGATGCACGACGTCGTGACCCACCGCGTGAGCCTGATGGTGCTGCAGGCGGGCGCCATCGAGGTCACCGCCACCGACCCGGAGACGCGCCGGGCCGCCGCGGGTCTGCGCGACGCGGGCATGCAGGCGCTCGACGAGCTGCGCGAGCTGGTCGGGGTGTTCGGTGGGGAGCGCACGGGGGAGTCGCCGACGGTGGGCCCGCCGGCCCCGCGCGTCGAGCTGCGCGACCTGGTGGACGCGTCGGTGACCGCCGGGGTGGACGTGCGGCTGGACTGCGCCGGGGACGCCGACGCCGTGCCGGCCGCCGTGCTGCGCACGGCCCACCGCGTCGTGCAGGAGGCGCTCACGAACGTGCACAAGCACGCGCCGGGTGGGAGGGTGCGCGTCGACGTGCGGTACGGCGCGGACGCGGTGAACGTGGCGGTCACCAACTCGGCCGCCACCGCGGATGCCGCCCTCGGCCGGACCGGGTCCGGGAGCGGGCTGCGCGGCCTCCGCGAGCGGGTCGCGATGATCGGCGGCACCCTGCAGGCGGGACCGCGCCCCGACGGCGGGTTCGCGGTGCGCGCCGAGCTCCCGGTGGCGCGGTGAAGGAGGAGCGGGTGACGGTCCGCGTGCTGGTGGTCGACGACGAGCCGATGGTCTGCGCGCACCTGCGCACGATCCTCGGCACCGCCGACGGGATCGAGGTGGTGGCCGCGGCGGCCGACGGCGCGGAGGCCGTGGAGGCGGTGGTGCTGCACGCCCCGGACGTCGTCCTGATGGACCTGCGGATGCCCGGTGTGGACGGCATCGCCGCGACGGCGCGGATCGTCGAGCTCCCGTCCCCGCCGCCGGTCGTCGCGCTCACCACCTTCGACGGCGACGAGCACGTGCACCGGGCCCTGCGCGCCGGCGCTGCGGGGTACCTGCTCAAGTCCACGCCGCCCGACGAGCTGGCCGCGCTGGTGCGGGTGGCGGCGCAGGGGCACTCGGTGCTGTCGCGGTCGGCGGCCCGCAGGCTCGTGGACCGGGCGGGCGACGCCCACGGGGCCCGCCGCCGGGCCGTGGCCCGCCTGGCGGCGCTCACCGAGCGGGAGCGGGACGTGGTGGCGCTGCTCGGGGAGGGCCGCTCCAACGCGGAGGTGGCGCGGCGGCTGCACCTCACCGAGGCCACGGTGAAGGGCTACGTCTCGAACGCGCTGGACAAGCTCGGCTGCACGAACCGCACGCAGCTGGGCCTCCTCGCCCGTGAGGCGGGCCTCAGGGGGTCGTGAGGCCGGTCAATGGGCGCGGAAGCGGTTGGTGACGTCCTCGACCAGCTCGCGGAACTTCGCCGCCTCGGCGTCGAATGGCGGGCTGGGCGCGAGCCGGGTGGGGTCGGGGTTGGTGACGAAGGAGACGAGCCAGCCCAGCGCCTGCGACTCGACCAGCGCGCTGCGGGCCTCGTCGTCGCCCGCCCAGTCGCCGACGTCGAGCAGCAGCTCGGTGGCCAGTTCGAGCTGCGTGGGGTCGACCGCGGTGGGGCCCTCGGCGAGGTCGTCGGCCAGCCCGGTGAGCGTGTAGGCGTTGAGGTCGTCGACCACCACCTCCAGCTCGCCCACCCCGGCCCGCTCGACGATCTCCGGCCAGGTGGACACCGAGGCGAGGTCGTGGCCGGTGGCGCCGTCCTCCCCGAGCCAGCGGGCGAGGGCGGGCTCGCTGCGGAAGACGTCGATGCGCCCGTCCGAGCCGAGGAAGACGGCCTTGTCGTCGAGGTAGCAGCGCAGCGTGAAGTGGTCGCCGTCGCGGGTGCTGATCCGGACGGGGTCGATGCCGACCTCCTCCCAGAAGCCGGGTTCCTCGTCCTCGGCCTCGCCCTCGTCGGCGGTGCCGTCCTCGTCGGCCGCGGTGACCGTGGGCTCGTCGGTGTCCTCGACGACCACGACCTCCTTCTCGGCGGCCGCCAGCGCGGTGGCGTCGACCTCGGGGGTGGTGACGATGTCGTCGAGGGCGTCGATGACCTCGTCCCAGCGCTCCGCGACGGTCTCGACCATCTGGGTCCAGAGCCGCTGGCCCTCCCGCCCGGCGAACGGCAGGGTGCCCTGGCGCAGCAGGCCGAACGCCGGTGCGGCACCGAGCACGTCGGTGACGGCGTCCAGCTCGCAGACGTCGGCGATCGAGCGGATCATGTCCGTGATCTCGGCGAGCTCGCCGACGGTCCAGGTGTCGGGGTCCTCGGCCACCAGCTCGGGCACGCCGACGATGTCGTAGCGCTGGGTGTCCTCCGGAGCCAGCTCCGGCACCGTGAGGGTGGGCACCACGGACCACGCCGGGTGGTCGACGAGGTCGTGCTCGGATGCCGTGCGGACGAACGCCGCGAGCTGGGTGACCTCCGGGAAGGCGAACAACGAGTCGTCGTCGCCGAGGAAGGCCTCCCACTCCTCGCCGTCCTCCCGCCACCGCGGTGCCCACAGCGTGACGAGATCGCCGGCCGTGAGCGAGAGCTGGATCGGGACGATGTCGCTGGCCACGGCCAAAGCCTAGGAGGCCCCGCTGTCACCGTCCGACCGGGTGCCACACCGTTTTGATCTCGGTCCACGCGCGGAGCCGGCCAAGATCGGGTTCGCGGGTCGGATCGGGTTCGGCCGCGGGGCGCGGGAGCACGCGCTTGACGCCCTCGGCGGCGGCCCTTTCCAGGTCGGCGGCCGGCTCGGCGGGTGCGCCGACCAGGTCGAGCGCCTGCACCTCGCCGTGCGCGGCGAGCCACGGGGCGAGCTCGGCGGTGCGCCCGGTGAGCACGTTCGCCACCCCGCCCGGCACGTCCGAGGTGGCGAGCACCTCCGCGAGCTCCACGGCGGGCAGCGGCCGCTGCTCGGAGGCGACGACGACGGCCGTGCAGCCGGTCGCGAGCACGGGCGCCAGCACGTCGACCAGCCCGAGCAGCGAGGAGGACTGCGGGGCCAGCACGCCGACGACGCCGGTGGGCTCCGGGGTGGACCAGTTCACCAGCGGGCCCGCCACCGGGTTCACCGAGCCGAGCACGGAGGCGATCTTGTCGGTCCACCCGGCGTACCAGACCCAGCGGTCGATCGCGGTGTCGACGAGCGTCGCCGCCTGCCCCTTGCGCACGCCCTCGGCCGCGACCACGTCATCGACGAACCGCGCGCGGCGGCCCTGCATCACCTCGGCCACCCGGTAGAGCACCTGGCCGCGGTTGTACGCGGTGGCTCCCGCCCAGCCGGGGAACGCGGCCCGCGCCGCGCTCACCGCGTCGCGCACGTCCTTGCGGGACGCGAGCGCGGCGTGGGCGAGCAGGACACCGCCGGTGCCGGTGACCGGGTAGCTGCGGCCGGACTCCGACCGCGGGAAGGCGCCGCCGACGTACAGCTTGTAGGTCTTGGCGACGGCGAGCCGGTCGGTGGTCGTCACGACGCGGAGATTACGCCGGGAGGTCGACCCGCACGAGCTGTGCGCGGGATGCCACCCCGAGCTTGGGGAACGCCTTGTAGAGGTGGTAGCCGACGGTGCGCGGCGACAAGAAGAGCTGCGCGCCGATGTCGCGGTTGGACAGCCCGGTGGCGGCCAGCCGCACCACCTGCAGCTCCTGGGGCGTGAGCTCGGCCAGCGGGTCGGGTCCGGAGCCGTTGACGCGGGTGTCGCCGGTGGCGCGCAGCTCGGCGCGTGCCCGTTCCGCCCACGGCGGCGCGCCGAGCTCGGTGAACGCGTCGGCGGCCGCGCGCAGCGGGCCGCGGGCCTCGGAACGCCGACGTGCCCGGCGCAGCCACTCGCCGTGCAGGAGGTCGGTGCGGGCGCGGTCGAAGAGGTGGGAGCCGTCCGTCCGGTGCAGGGCGGCGGCCTCGGCGAACAGCGTCGCCGCGCCGTCGCCGGGTGCGACGAGCGCCCGGCAGCGCAGGGCCACGGCACGCGCCCACACCTGTCCGGTGTGCTCGGCCCACCGGGCGTACCGGTCGGCGGCCCGCCGCGCCTGCGCGGTGCGGCCCACCCGCGCCGCCGCTTCGACGAGGTCGGGCAGGCCGCGCCACCAGCCCGGGGAGCCCGCGGCCTCGGCGAGCCGGTCGGCTGCGGCGTCGAACCGGCCGAGGCCGAGGTCGAGCAGGCCGCGCGCCGACCCGGCGATCCCGGCGGCTCGCGGGGTGGGCCGCCCCGCGAGCTCGTCGAGGGCGGCGACCAGCCGCTCCTCGTCGCCTGCGGCGGCCGCGAGGTGGGCCAGCACGCCCGCGAGCTGGTCGACGACCTGGTGCTGGCCGACGTCGCTGGCGATGCACAGCCCGTCGGTGGCGGCCGCAGCGGCGTCGGGCCAGTGGCCGAGGTGCCAGCGGCCGGCGGCGAGCACGGCGAGTACCCGGGGCAGCGCGCCGAGAGCGCCGGTGGCGCGGGCTTCCCGTTCGGCGGCGGCCGAGCGGGCGAGCGCCGTGGCGTCGTCGCCCGCCACCAGGTACCAGGCGGCCAGGCTCGACGTCGCGCGCGGGTCGCCGGGGCCGCCGCACGCGGCCATCTCCGCGAGCGCGGGAGCCGCCGAGGGCAGCGGGCCGTCCGGGTCGTCGGGGAGCTGGGCCGCGGCGAGAGCGGCGTGCGCCCGGATGTGTTCCCCGCCCGGCAACCCGAGGTCGGCGGCCGCGGCGGCGGCGCGCTCCACCATGTCGCGTTCGCGCGCCGACCAGCCCGCCTCGACCGCCCAGAGCAGCATCTCGGCGGCGAGGTCGGGTGCGGCGGCGGCCGCGGGCCGGGCGGCGTCGAGGAGCAGCCGGTGGGTCTCGGTGGCGTCGCCGTCCTCGTCGGCGAGGCGCGCCCGCACGAGCGCGAGCCGCGCCCGCAGCTGCGGATCCTCGGCGCGCTCGCCGGCGCGGTCCGCGAGCTGGGCCGCCCAGCCGCGGTGCCCGGCCGCGGCCGCCGCCTCCGCCGCCGCCACGGTGCGCCGGGCCCGGTCGGGTGAGGACGGCGTGAGCGCGGCGGCGCGTTCCAGCGCGGCCGCCACCGTCTGCTGGCTGCCGCGGTCGCGGGCGCGCAGCGCGCTGCGTTCCAGCGCGGCGGCGACGGACTCGTCGGGGCCGGTGCTCGACGCCGCCAGGTGCCAGTTGCGCCGGTCCTCGTCGCGTCCGCCGTCGAGCACGTCGGCGAGCGCCCGGTGCGCCGCCCGCTTCGCCGCCATCGTGGCGCTGCCGTAGACGGCGGTCCGGATCAACGGGTGGTGGAATCCCATGCACCCCTCGGCGAACACCAGCAGCCGCTCCTGCTCCAGCACGTCCAGGTCGGTGGCCTCGACCCCGAGCCGCTCGGCCGCGGCGAGCACCACCCGCGTGTCGCAGGTGCCGTCGGCCGCGGCCACCAGCAGGGCGGTGCGGGCTGCCGGCGGGAGGGCGGCGATGCGCGCGGCGAACTCCCGCTCCACCGGGCTGTGGGTCGGCGCGACCCCGCCGCGTCCGGCGTCGGGCGGGCCGAGCGGGTAGACCGGTGCCCGCCCGGCCCGGTGGGCGGTGGGCAGCTCGTGCAGGGCGAGCGGGTTGCCCGCCGCCTCCCGCAGGAGCCGGTCGCGCACCGGGCGGGGGAGGTCGCCCGCGCCGTCCTCGAGCACCTCGCGGGCGCTGCCGTCGTCGAGCCGGGTCAGGGTGAGCGCGGGCAGGCCGGGGGCCGGGAAGGGCGGCGCCATCCCCGTGCGCGCCGCGAAGAGCAGCACGACCGACTCGGACCCGAGCCGGCGTGCGGCGAACAGCAGGGCCTGGGCGGACGCCCGGTCGACCCAGTGCGCATCGTCCAGCACGCACAGCACCGGGCGGTCGGCGGCGAGCTCGGCGAGCAGGCTGAGCACGGCGAGGCCGACGAGGAAGCGCTCCGGCGGCGGCCCGGTGGCCTCCCCGAGCGCCACGCGCAGCGCACCGGCCTGCACCTCGGGCAGCCGGTCGAGCGCAGCGCACGAGTCGGCGAAGAGCGCGTGCAGCCCGGCGAAGGGCAGCTCCGCCTCGGTCTCGACACCCTGCTGGGCCAGCACGCGCATGCGCGTGGCCCGCTGCGTCGCGTGCGCGAGCAGCGCGGACTTGCCCATCCCGGCCTCGCCGCGCACCACGAGCGCCGCGCTGCGCCCCTCGCGGGCGCCCGCGAGCAGCTCCTCCACGACCGCCAGCTCGGCGTCGCGGCCCCGCAGCCGCGGCGCCCCCGGTCCTCGGCTCACGGCCGGCGAACCGGAACGAGCAGGACCGCCGTCCCGACGGCCGCGGCCACCGCGATCACGACGACCCCGGCGCGGAACCCGGTGACGCCGCCGCCCGCGGCCGTCCAGGCGAGGGCGGAGGCCGCGGGCGCCACCGTCATCGCGATCGTCCGGACGGTCATGCCGGTGCCGCCGGCCAGGCCCTCCGACCCCGCCGGCGCCGCGGCGAGCATCGCGGCGTTCACCGCCGGGTTGTAGAGCGCCGCGCCGACGCCCAGGACGACGAGCCGCCAGGCCATGTCGGCGAGGCCCGCGTCGGCGTCCAGCGTCAGCATCAGCACCATCGCCACCACCGACACCGCGCTGCCGAGCACCGCCATCACGCGGTTGCCGAACCGGTCGGCCAGCGCGCCGGCCGCCGCCGAGATCGGGGCCATCGCACCTACGAAGAACAGCAGCGCGACGCCCGTGAGGTCCGGGCCCCCGCGCAGCACGTCGGCCACGAAGTAGGGCAGCAGGAACGCCACCAGCCCACCGGTGAACGACACCGCCAGCAGCGAGACCAGGGTGGCGCCGTACGCCGGGCTGCGCACGAGCCCGAGCACCGGGCGCGACGTCGCCAGGCGCGACCACCAGACGGCCAGCGCCACCGCGGCCACGACGAGCGCCGCGGCCGCGAGCGGCTGCCCGGCCACCAGGTCGAAGGCGAGCAGGAGCACGGCCACCGCGCCGCCGAGCAGCACGGCCTCCCGCACGAGCTCCACGCCGGGCAGGGGCAGCCCGCGGTGCGGGATGCGCCGGATCGAGCGCATGCCCACGAGCAGCACCGCGGCCACCACCGGCAGCTTCACCAGGAACACCGCACGCCAGCCCCACGCGTCGGCCACGAGCCCGCCGAACGGGACGCCGGCCATGGCGCCCACCGTCATGATCGTGATGACGACGCCGATCGCGCGCCCGCGCTGCTCGCGCGGCACGCTCGTGGTGATGATCGGCATGTAGACCGCGACGATCAGCGCCCCGGCCGCACCCTGCAGCAACCGGCCCACCACGACGAGCCAGAACGCCGGGGCCAGGCCCACCAGCACGCTCGCCACCGCGATGCCGGTCATCGACAGGGCGAACGCCGCCCGCACGTCCGCGCCGTCGGCCCACCGCCCCGCCGGGATGGCGAGCGCCGCCATCGGCAACGCGTAGGCGAGCAGGACCCACGCCGTGGCCGACGGCGAGACCGCCAGGTCGCGCCCGATGCCGGGCAGCGTCACCGCGGCGATGGTCATCTCCGACGTGACGACGAGCATCGCCAGCCCGAGCGCCGCCACCGGCGCCCACGCCGTGCGGCTCGGGGTCACCGCTTCCGAGACCATGGTCGTCCCCCTCCTCAGCCGTGTCGCAGCGACGCTAAGAGTTGAAGTTCGCTTGAGGTCAAGGCCGGAGGTAGGGCCGGGCCGACCGGGCCTCGTGCAGCGCGCGGGCCCACCAGGCGAGCTGGTCGAGCATGGTCTTCGCCGCGGCGGCGCACCCGTCCTCGTCCACGGGACGCGCGTCCGGACCGAACCGGTCCCACGCGCCGTGGAAGCTCACCGTGTCGCGCACCGTCACCGCGTGCATCTCGGCGAAGACCGTCCGCAGGTGCTCCACGGCGCGCAGCCCGCCGGACACGCCGCCGTAGGACACGAAGCCCACCGGCTTGGCCTGCCACTCGGTGGAGTGCCAGTCGATCAGCGTCTTCACGGGCGCCGGGTAGCTGTGGTTGTACTCCGGCGTCACCACCACGAACGCGTCGGCGGCGGCCAGCCGGGGCGTCACGGCCGCGACCGCGTCCGGCGGCCGCGTCCCATACCCGGTGAGGCCGTCGGGCAGCGCGGCGTCGGCCAGGTCCAGCACGTCGAGCTCGAGGTCACCGCGGCCGCGGGCCTGCTCGACGAACCAGTTCCCCACGGTCGGCGCGAACCGGCCCTCCCGGGTGCTGGCGATGACGACGACCAGCCGCAGCGGGGTCTCGTCCATCGGATGCTCCTCTCGTCGATCTGATGAGATCGACGCTAGGAACCGACGGACGTCGCCCGAATCAGTCAGGTGACCGGACTTCGCGGGGGCACCGCGCCGTCAGCTCTGGCCCGTCCTGGTCTTGATGAGGTCCTCGACGGCCTGCGGGATCGTGGTCTCGAAGTCCAGCAGCTTCGCCCAGTCCGGCTCGATAGTGATGCGCACCATCCGGTCGTACAGCCCGCGCACCCCGGCCTCCCAGTCCGCGAACACCGCTTCCGGCGTGACCTTGCGGGACGCCTCGACGTACTCGTCGGGAACGCCCTCGACCTCCTCGAGGCTCGCCGCACCCCGGATCAGCAGCACGCGCGGCGGCCACTGCTCCTGGGTGTCGATCGTGATCGACACCCGCGGGTTCTGTTGGAGTGCCCGCACCTTCGCCGCGTGGGGAACGGTGAAGACCAGCAGCTGCTCGCCGTTCCACCAGAACGCGATAGGGACGACGCGGGGGTCGCCGTCCCGGGCCGTGTACGCCAGCCGCGCCGGGATCGACGAGCCCAGCAGCTCCCGCGAGATCGGCTTGCTCAGCACCTCGATGACGTCATTGCGGTCCATGGTCGTCTCCTGTCGTCCGAGCCTGTGAGGGTGGGACGGAGCCGACGGGCGGACCTCGACGACTTCGCGCCGGATTGTGCCCTGTGTCACAGGCGTAGCGTCGGCGGCGTGGCGGAGCTGATCTCCGATCCGACCCCTCGCCCCGGTGTCCGGGTGGCCGCACGCGTGCTCCTCGTCGACCCGGCACAGCGGCTGCTGCTGTTCGAGGGGTTCGACCCCCACGTGCCGGGCGAGTTCTTCTGGTTCACCGCGGGCGGCGGGCTGGAGCCGGGGGAGGAGCTGCGTGCGGGCGCCCAGCGGGAGCTGCAGGAGGAGACCGGCCTGCGTCTGCCGCCCGAGCGGCTCGTCGGCCCGGTCTGGCTGCGGCGGGTGCGGTTCACCTTCGAGGGCGTGGAGTACGACAGCGACGAGTGGTTCTTCCTCGCCGCGCTCACCGACCCCGCCGCCGTCGACACGGCGGGCTTCACCGACCTCGAGAACCGCACGGTCCGCGGGTACCGCTGGTGGAGCAACGACGAGCTGCGCCGCACCACGGCCACCGTCTACCCGTTCCAGCTCGGCGAGCGCCTGCCCGGCCTGCTGGCCGACGGCTGGGACGGCAGGCTCCGGCTGATCGACTGAGGGCTGGATCGAACACCGCCGCACAGGAGATGATCACCGCGGCGGCTCGGAGGGTGGGGGAGGGCGATGGACCCGCTCGGTGCAGGTGACCCGAAGCGGGTCGGGCCGTACCGGCTCCTGGGGCGGCTCGGCGCGGGCGGGATGGGCCAGGTGTTCCTCGGCCGCGACCGCGCAGGGGTCCAGGTCGCGGTGAAGGTCGTGCATTCCGGGTACGCGCACGACGAGCGGTTCCGGCTCCGGTTCCGCCGCGAGGTGGAGATCAGCCGGACGGTCACGGGACCGTGGGTCGCCGCGGTCGTCGACGCCGACCCGGACGCGCGGACGCCGTGGCTGGCCACGCAGTACGTCCACGGCCCCTCGCTCGACGCCGCGGTGCGGTCCGACGGCCCGCTCCCGGCAGGCGAGGTGCACGCGCTGGCGCACGGCCTGGCGCGCGCCCTGGCCGTCGTGCACGACGCCGGTCTGGTGCACCGCGACCTGAAGCCCTCGAACGTGCTGCTCGGCAGCGACCACCCGCGCCTGATCGACTTCGGGATCTCCCGGGCGATCGACGCCACCCAGGTCACGAGCACGGGGGTGGTCGTCGGCACCCCGGCGTTCATGTCGCCCGAGCAGATCGCCGGGGAGGACGTCGGCCCGGCGTCGGACGTGTTCTCGCTCGGTTCCGTCCTCGTGTTCGCCGCCACCGGCCACAACCCGTTCGGCGACCACCCGCCGCTCGCGCTCATGATGCGGATCAGCGGCCACGAGCCCGACCTCGACGGGGTGCCCGACGACCTACGCGGGCCGATCGCGGCCTGCCTGGCCAAGCAGCCGCAGGAGCGGCCGGCGGCCGGCGAGCTCACCGGCCTGTTCGGCACGGTGGTGGATGCCGCGCCGCGCCGGGTCGTGGCAGCCGGGGGTGGCGCGCCGACCCTGGTGCCCGCCCCGACCCGGGTCGCCACCGAGGTGCCCCCGCCGGACGGTGCTCCGCCGCTCAGCCGCCGGGCGTGGCTCGGCATCGCGGGCGCCGCCGCGCTCCTCGGCGCCGGTGGGTTCGGGCTGGCCGCCGCGTTGGGCTCACCCCGCGCCAAGGAGGCCCGATGGGCGGCGCCCGCCTCGTCCGTGCTCGACCACCCGGCCGTCGCCGTGGACGAGGGATCGGTCTACGTGTACGGCGGCGACGCCATGCGCGCGCTGGACAGCGCGACGGGCGAGGAACGGTGGAGCGTCCCGGGGTGGGCGGAGCACGAGAGCATCGACCTGGCACGCATCGCCGCCGCAGGCGGTGCCGTGGTCGTCGGCACGAGCACCGGCGTCACCGTGCTCGAGGCCGCGACCGGCAGGCGGATGTGGGACGTACCGGGGCAGATCACCACGTTCGCGGCGGCGGACGGGATCCTCGTCACGGCCGCCTCCGGTGAGGGCCTCCGGGCGCAGGACCTCGTGTCCGGTAGGCGGGTCTGGGGCAGTGACCAGAGCTACGTCCAGGCCTCGATCGCCTACGCGGGGATGCACATCGCGATCGAGATCGACGAGGTCGTCGCACGGGAGCTGCGCAGCGGCAGACAGCTGTGGAGGTACCCCGCCGGCAGCTACGACTCCTACCGGCTCGCGGGTGCGGACGGCGTCGTCGCCGTCGGGTCCAGCGTGACGGCCACGCTGCTGGACGCCGCGACCGGACAGCAGCTGTGGAGGGCGAGCCAGTCGGTTCAGCGCCTCCTGATCACCGGCGACGTGCTCGTCTTGCTGGTACAGCTCGGTGAGCAGGTTGCGGTGCGAGCCTTCGACCTCGCCAGGGGGGAGCCGCGCTGGGCGTTGCCCGAGATCGACGGCAGGTTGCCGCAGGTGCTCGGTGCCGACGGGATCGTGTACTTCCGGCCGACCGAGGGACCCACCAGCGCTTACGACGCGCGCAGCGGCGACCGGATCTGGGTGTACGACGGTGACACGAACACGACGCGGGAGCCGGTCGCCGCCCGCGGGCGTGACCTGTACCTCTTCGACAAGCTGGAGGGCGGGCGGATCCAGGCGGTCGCGATCCCGTGACCGCGCCGCTCACGCGTCGAGGTAGGCCTCCAGCCCGATCCGCCCGCCCTCGCGGCCGAACCCGCTCTCCCGGTAGCCGCCGAACGGTGCCGTGGGGTCGAAGCGGTTGAAGGTGTTCGTCCACACCACCCCGGCCCGCACGCGCTGGGCCGTCCACAGCGCCTTCGACCCCTTCTCCGTCCAGATCCCGGCGGACAGGCCGTAGGGCGTGTTGTTCGCCTTGGCCACCGCCTCGTCCGGCGTGCGGAAGGTCAGCACCGACAGCACCGGCCCGAAGATCTCCTCGCGGGCCACGCGCATGGTCTGCTCCACGCCGGAGAAGACGGTGGGCGGGAAGAACAGGCCCCGGTCGGGCAGCGGGCACGAGCTCGTCCAGCGCTGCGCGCCCTCGGCGTCGCCCGCCGCGGCGAGCTCGGTGATCCGCTCCAGCTGGGCGCGGGAGTTGATGGCCCCGACGTCGGTGTTCTTGTCGAGCGGGTCACCCACGCGCAGCGTCTCGATCCGGGCGCGCAGCAGCTCCATGAACTCCTGCTCGATCGACTCCTGCACGAGCAGCCGGGAGCCTGCGCAGCAGACGTGCCCCTGGTTGAAGAAGATCCCGTCGACGACGCCGTCGACCGCCTGGTCGAGCGGGGCGTCGTCGTAGACGATGTTGGCCGCCTTGCCGCCCAGCTCGAGGGTGAGCCTGCGCCCGGTGCCGGCCAGCCTGCGCTGGATCTCCTTGCCGACGTCGGTGGAGCCGGTGAACGCCACCTTGTCCAGGCCGTCGTGGCCCACCACCGCGGCGCCGACGTCCCCGGCGCCGGGGAGCACGTTCAGCACACCCGGCGGGAGCCCTGCGTCGGCGGCGATCTCGGCGAGCACCAGCGCGGTGAGCGGGGTGGTCTCGGCCGGCTTGAGCACGATCGTGTTGCCGCACGCCAGCGCCGGGCCGATCTTCCAGGCGGCCATGAGCAGCGGGAAGTTCCACGGGATCACCGCGCCGACCACGCCGACCGGCTTCGGGTCCGGCCCCAGCCCCGCGTAGCCGAGCTTGTCGGCCCACCCGGCGTGGTGGAACAGGTGCGCCGATGCCGTGGGGACGTCGACGTCGCGCGACTCCCGGATCGGCTTGCCGTTGTCGAGCGTCTCCAGCACGGCGAGCTCGCGCGCCCGCTCGGCGACGACCCGCGCGATGCGGAACAGGTACTTGGCGCGTTCCGCGCCGGGCATCGGGCCCCACACCTGCTCGTACGCGCGCCGCGCCGCGGCCACGGCGCGGTCGACGTCGTCCGGGCCCGCGGTGCCGACCTCGGCGAGCACCTCCTCCGTGGCCGGGTTGAGCGTCTTGAGCGGCTCGCCCGAGCCGTCGACGAACTCCCCGTCGACGAACGGGCGGTACGCCGGCTGCAGGTTCGCGAGCGCGGCCGACTCGGGCGCCGGGGCGTAGGTCCAGTCCGGCATCAGGCCCCTCCGATGTGGTCGCGGTCGGTGTAGTGGCCCTCGAGCTGGGTGCGCCGCTGCCGCAGCAGGTCGCCCAGCAGCGCGGACGCGCCGAACCGGAAGAGGTCGGGGGTGAGCCAGCCGGGCCCGGCCACCTCGTGCACGGCCACGAGGTGGCGGATCGCGTCCTTCGCGGTGCGGATCCCGCCCGCGGCCTTCACCCCGCGGAGCTCGCCGGTGGCGCGGTGCCAGTCGCGCACGGCCTGCAGCATCACCTGCACGACCGGCAGGGTGGCGGCGGGTGAGACCTTGCCGGTGGAGGTCTTGATCACGTCGGCGCCCGCGAGCAGCGCGAGCCAGGACGCGCGGCGCACGTCGTCGTAGCCCCCGAGCTCGCCGGTCTCGAGGATGACCTTGAGGTGCGCGCTGCCGCACGCCTCCCTGACCGCGACGATCTCGTCGTACACGGCCCCGTAGCGCCCGGTGAGGAACGCGCCGCGGTCGATCACCATGTCGATCTCGCTCGCGCCCGCCTCCACGGCGAGCGCGGTGTCGGCGAGCTTGACCGCCCGCGACGACCGCCCGGACGGGAACGCCGTGGCCACGGCCGCGACGGCCACCCCGGATCCCCGCAGCGCCTCGACGGCGACACCGGCGAGGTCGGGGTAGACGCAGACCGCGGCCACCGGCGGGACGTCCGGGTGGTCCGGGTCCGGCCTGCGCGCCTGGGCGCACAGCGAGCGCACCTTGCCCGGGGTGTCGGCGCCCTCGAGCGTGGTGAGGTCGATCATCGTGATCGCCATGTCGAGGGCATGGAGCTTGGACTCCTTCTTGATGCTCCGCGTGGCGAGCGTGGCCGCGCGCCGCTCCACCCCCACGTGGTCGACGCCGGGCAGTCCGTGCAGGAACCGCCGCAGCCCCGCGTCGTCGCGGACCGCGTCGGCGAGCGCCCCGTCGCGCTGGGCGGTAACGGTCGTGGTCACGCGGGCGAGTCTAAGCGGGGACGCGGCATCCGAGCCCTGCCCGGGAGGCACCTGAACAGCACGCCGCCCGCCGCGCGGGAGGTGCGGCGGGCGGGGATGAGTGCAGGGGGAGCGGGGGGTAATTCTGTCGTGCAGTTGTGCGGTCGTGCGTCCGCGCGAACGGGGAGCTGCGCGGGTCGTGCAGTCGGGTCAGGTGGAGCTGTGCAGCCGCACGACGCCCACCGTCACGTCCTCCAGTCCACCGCGGTCGAAGTCGCGGCGCAGCTGGTCGGCCTTGAGGGTGGCGGTCAGCCCGTCGAACGGGCCGTGGGCGTCGACCTCCCCGGTCTGGGGGTCGACGGCCAGTACGACGTATCCGTCGCACTGTGTGAGCTTCTCCGCCGCTGCGACCAGCGTCGCCTCGTCGGAAGTCGTGTTCTCCGGCACCGGATCACCTCCTAGTCACTAAGTACAGCGTCGGCGAGGCTCCCGGCGTGACAGAGTTCGTGCCATACCACCCGTTCGGGTCAGGGTGAAACTTCGAGTTGATCACCCTTCGTGCCGCTTCTTGTACGCACGGCACGGGATTCGGGCTCGTTGAGCTGTTTCTGTGATCCTTCCGGCACTCTCGGTGATCATCGTGGAGGCGGGCGGCCCCGGGGTGCAGTTCGTGGTGTGACGGCTCCGGCGCCGTCGTTGTCGCTCCGGGGTGCGGGCGCCGAGCCGGCGCCCCGCTGCACCGCCTCGACAGCGAAGGGTGACCGGTGGGCCCCGGCGCTGCCAGGATCGGATCATGGCTCAGCTCCCCGACGCCGACGTGACCGAGCCCTCCCGCAGATCCACCCGGGGAGCCGGGTGGGGATGCCACACCCCCGGCGTGGGTGCCCAGCTCGCGCCCCGCGACAGCCGTTTCTCCTGGCTGCGCCTCGGGCCGCTGATCGCGTCCCGCAACGACGTGCTCGCCCGCCGGTTCGGCGACCCCACCGACGAGCAGCGCCGCGAGTGGCTGCGCCGCCTGGACGACTACGCGCGGGCGGGCGGCCAGTCCGCGCCGCCGCGCGACCGGCTGATCACGCGCTACGCCGACCGCGAGCGGGTCTCGCTGGCCCTGCTCGGCGATCCCGGCGAGGGTGACGCCTCGCAGTACGTCGTGGTGCCGGTGCTGGAGCAGGTGGCCCACGACACGGACTTCGCCGTGCTGTGCAGCGACGTCGTCTACCCGGCGGGCGGGATCGGCGCCTACGCCGACCGCTTCTACCGCCCGTACGCCGACTACCCCGCCCCGATCTACGCGCTGCCGGGAAACCACGACTGGTACGACGGGCTCGCCGGCTTCATGACCGCCTTCTGCGACGCGCCGCCCGACGCGGGCGACCCGGAGCCCGCGTTCACCGGCTCGTGGTGGAAGCGGATGCTGCTCAAGCTGCTGTGGCGCCGGGCGCCCGCCGCCACCGCCGAGGACGTGGCGGACATGCGCTGGTACCGCGACGCCGAGTCGCAGCAGGGCGGGCAGCCCGGGCCGTACTGCGCGATCGACGCGGGGCCCGTGCGGCTGGTGCTGATCGACACCGGGATCGACGGCCACATCGACCGCGAGCAGGGCGAGTGGCTCCGGGAGGTCTCGGCGGGGGACCGCCCGAAGATCCTGCTCACCGGCCGGCCCCTCTACAGCTACGCGGCCCTGCAGGCCTGCCCCGTGGAGGGCGGCGGGGACGTCAACGAGATCGTCACCGACCCCGCGTTCAACTACGTGGCCTGCATCGGCGGTGACGACCACAACTACCAGCGCTACCCGGTGCGCCAGCGCGACGGGCGCGTCATCCAGTACCTGGTGGCGGGCGGATCGGGCGCCTACCTGTCCGCCACGCACCAGATCCCCAACGTCGACGAGCACCTCGCCCCGGCCGTGCACGAGGAGGACTTCCGCTGCTACCCGCTGCGCGGCGACTCCCTCGCGCACTTCAGCCGCCGCTACGACAAGCTGCTCGGCTTCGGCCTCGGCCGGCTGGTGATCTCCCCGGAGGAGGCGACGACGATCATGGCGGAGCGTGTGGGCATCGCGCCGCCGCGCGCGTCGCCGGGCGCGGTGAGCGAACGGGCCCGGCGCGCCGCCGCGCGCATCTACCCGCTCCCGGCGCGCGGGTCGGCGCCCGCCCACAACCTCATGTCGCTGCTCTTCGACTCGAACGCGGTGCCGCAGTTCAAGAGCTTCCTGCGGCTCGACCTCGCCGCCGACGAGATCGTCATCTCCTGCTGGGCCGCCACCGGGTGCCGCGAGCACGAGCTGGACCCCGTGCTGGAGGACCGCCTGCGCGCGGTCCCCGGTGCGGACGGCCGCTGGGAGTGGCACAGCGAGACGCCCGGCCGCCCCGTTCCCTGATCAGGTCGCGGAGCGGCGGCGGCGCAGTCCCGTGGCCAGGAGCGCGGTGCCGAGCACGGCGGCGGCCAGCGGCACCACGAGTCCCGCGCGGTGGCCGGCGAGCACGGCCTGTGGCGACGTGTCCGCAGTGGCCGCCACGACCACCGCCGTGGCCACCGCGAGCCCCAGCGCCGCCCCGAACTGGAACGACGTGGTCAGCAGCCCGCTCGCGAGGCCCTGCTCGTCGTCGGCCACCCCGTCGGTGGCCGCGATGGCGAGCGTGCCGTAGGCCAGCGTGAACGCCAGCCCGAGCGCCAGGAACGCCGGGAGCATCGCGACGAACGTCCAGCCAGGGCCGAGCGGTAGGAACAGCAGGTAGCCGAGCGCGGCGAACGCCATCCCGGTCACCAGCACCCGCGGGTTGCCGAACCGGTTGACCAGCACGGGCGTGAGCGTCGGCGCGAGGACGGCGTCGATGCCGAGCACGGCCAGCGCGAGCCCCGTCTCCACCGTCGACCAGCCGCGCAGCTCCTGCAGGTGGAGCACCACGATGAACTGGAAGGCCATGAACGACGCGAGCAGCAGCACCGCGCCCGCGTTGGCCCGCAGCAGGGGCACCGACCGCAGGATCCCGAGCCGGACGAGCGGTGCGGGCGAGCGCCGCTCGAGCCGGACGAACGCCGCGAGCAGCACGACGGCGCCGGCCAGCGTGGCGGCGGTGACGGCGGGGGCGACCTCGGGCGCGTGCACGACCGTGAGCACCAGCAGCACCATCGCGCCGGTGAGCGTCAGCGTGCCCGCGACGTCGATCCCGCGGGCCTGCGGCCGGCTCCCCGGTTCCCGCGGCACCAGCGCGACGGCCGCGACGAGCAGCACCGCGGCCACGACCACGGGCGCGAAGAAGACCCACCGCCAGTGCACGGCGGTGAGCAGGCCGCCGACCACCATGCCGAGCGAGAACCCGCCGGCACCCGCACCCGCGTAGACGAGCACGGCGCGGTTGCGGACGCGCCCCTCGGCGAACGTCGTCGTGATGATCGACAAGCCGGCGGGCGTGAGGAAGGCCGCCGCGACCCCGGTGACGAACCGGGCGGTGACGAGCACCCAGCCCTCGCCTGCCAGGCCGCCGAGTCCGGAGAACGCCACGAACACCACCAGCCAGGTGAGGAACATCCGGCGGCGGCCGAGCAGGTCGGCGGCACGGCCGCCGAGCAGGACGAACCCGGCGTAGCCCAGGACGTAGGCGCTCACCACCCACTGCAGCGAGCTGGTGGACATGCCCAGCTCGGCGCGGATGGACGGCAGCGCGACGCCCATCATCGAGACGTCGATGCCCTCGAGGAAGGCTGCCCCGGACAGGACGAGCAGCAGCCCCCACGCGCGCGGTGTCATCCGTTCGGCGCGCGACGGGGCGATGTGTGCGGACACGGCGTCTTCTCCTGTGTGGTCGGTTCCTTCTTGTAACCGACCGCATCGTGCGTCACCATCGACGACCGTGGAAGAAGGCACTTCGAAGTCACCGACGCACTCCGGGAGCACCGAGGCCGCCGAGTGCTGCGACTGGGACGCCTACCAGTGGGACACCCGCGAGGACTGCGAGGTCCGCCAGATCCTCGACCGCATTGCCGACAAGTGGTCCCTGCTGGTCATCGCGCTGCTCGACCGCAGGCGCCTGCGCTTCACCGAGCTGCTCCGCGAGATCGACGGCGTGAGCCAGCGGATGCTCACCGTCACGCTGCGCCAGCTCGAGCGCGACGGCCTGGTCCGCCGCACCGTGCACCCCGTCGTGCCGCCCCGGGTCGACTACGAGCTCACCCCGCTGGGTGCTTCCCTCCACGAGACGATCCAGGCCCTCGTCACCTGGACCGAGACCCACCAGCGCGAGATCGCGGCCGCCCGCAGCGCATACGACGCCCGCGCGGCCGAGCCCGCCCCGTAGCCGCCACCGCTAGCCTCTGCCCCATGGACGTGCAGGTCGTCGACCACCCACTGGCCAAGGCGCGGCTGTCGGAGCTGCGCGACGCGCGCACGGACAACGCGACGTTCCGCGCCGCGCTGCGCGACCTCACCGTCATGCTCATCTACGAGGCCACCCGGGACGCCCCGCTCGCCACCGCCCCGCTGCACACCCCGGTGGCGCGCACCACGGGCTACCGGCTCGCCACCCCGCCCCTGCTCGTGCCGGTGCTGCGGGCCGGGCTGGGCATGGCCGACGCCGCGTTCGGCCTGATGCCGGAGGCGCAGATGGGCTTCGTCGGGCTCGCGCGCGACGAGGAGACCCACCACCCGGTGCCCTACATGGAGTCGCTGCCCGCCAGCCTCCGAGGCCGTCCGGTGTTCGTGCTCGACCCGATGCTCGCCACCGGCGGCTCGATGGCCCACACCATCCGGCTCCTCACCGAGCGCGGTGCCTCCGACGTCACCGCGATCTGCGTGCTCGCCGCCCCCGAGGGCATCGCACACCTGCGCGACAGCGGCCTCCCGGTGCGGATCATCACCGCGAGCATCGACGAGCGGCTGAACGACTCGGCCTTCATCGTCCCCGGCCTCGGGGACGCGGGCGATCGGCAGTTCGGCGCCGTCTAGTTCCCACCCGTACACCAGTGCTCCCGCCGGCCCGCTGACGTGCTGCGGCGAGAAGTACGTCGATGTGCTTGGCCGTGCGGTGAGGTGCGGCTGGGCGGGGGTCACGGTTGCCGGCGGGCGCTGGGTGCGGCCGATTCGTACGTCGACGCTGTCGCCGGCCCGCTGAGGTGCTTCTCGGCGGTGATGATCGCGACGAGAAGTACGCCTGCGCGGCGGGACGTGCGGTGGTGTGCGGCTCGGAGCGATCTCCGCTTCGGCGCGAGAACGGGCGGCATCGGACCGTCAGGCGCCGTGGAACATGAAGAACCCCAACGCGATGGCCGAGACCACCCAGATCACGCCGACGATCGCCTTCTCCGCGCCGCCGCCCGGTCCGCCGATCCGTCGCGAGAACGGTGCGAGCGCCATGAGTCCCACGGCCACCACCGTGACGATCGACCAGAAGGACCGAACGGACTCGGGATGCATCGCGGCGATGATCAAGAATGCCACGGTGACGCACCGTACTGATCGGGTGACGCCAGGGGAATGGACGCTTCCATCCGCACGCCAGTGCTCCCGCCGACTCGGTGGCGTACTTCTCGGCGCCGATGATCGCGACGAGAAGTACGCCTATGTTCCTGGCCGTGCGGTGAGGTGCGGCTCGCGCCCACCGGTGTTGGACGCCGGGTGTGCCGGGGCCCGCCCGGCCCGCGGTGCATCGCCCGGGCCGGCCTCGACCGCTGCTCACACACAAGCTCGCGTGCTCGCACACCGACTGCAACCGGTGTGTCGGCACGACGGCTGGTGTGTGAGCGCGCTGGGGTCGGCCCGGCCGCTGTTCGCACACAAGGTCGGGCGTTCGCACATCGGCTGCGACTGGTGTGTCGGCACGACGGCTGGTGTGTGAGCGCGTCGGGGTCGGCCCGGCTGCTGTTCGCACACAAGGTCGGGTGTTCGCACATCGGCTGCGACTGGTGTGTCGGCACGACGGCTGGTGTGTGAGCGCGCTGGGGTCGGCCGGCCGCTGTTCGCACACAAGGTCGCGTGCTCGCACATCGGCTGCGACTGGTGTGTCGGCACGACGGCTGGTGTGTGAGCGCGCTGGGGTCGGCCGGCCGCTGTTCGCACACAAGGTCGCGTGCTCGCACATCGGCTGCGACTGGTGTGTCGGCACGACGGCTGGTGTGTGAGCGCGCTGGGGTCGGCCCGGCCCACTCGCACACAGGCTCGCGTGCTCGCACATCGGCTGCAACCGGTGTGCCGACACCACGACCGGTGTGCGAGCCTGCCGAGCCGGCCTACTCCGGCGCGATCGTGGCCGCCAGCACCGCGCCCAGCTCGTAGCACGCGTCCAACGCCGCCTTGTCCGGCGCGCCCAGGACCTCCACGGGCGCGGCGGCGGCGCTCCAGCCCATGCCGTCGGTGATCGACCCGATGGCTCGCACCGCGCCCTCCACGCCGAGGTTGCCGTGCACGTAGCAGCCGTAGGGAAGGCCGCGGGTGTCGTCGGCGCAGACGTAGTAGACGGTGTCGAAGAAGTGCTTGAGCGCGCCGGACATGTAGCCGATGTTGGCGGGGGTGCCGAGCACCACGGCGTCGGCGGCGAGCAGGTCCGTGGCCGTGGCGGCCAGCGCGGCGCGACGGACGACGTCTACGCCGGTGATCTCCGGGTCGGACGCCCCGCGCACGACCGCGTCGAGGAGTTCGGCCGTGGCGGGTGACGGTGTGTGGTGGACGATCAGGAGCCGGGCCACGAATGGATGCTCCCACGCCGGCAGAGCGGCTAGATTGGCTGCCGGGCGGACTGAAGGGGCGGAATGGCCGGGGGCGGAACTCTGTTCGGTCGTGGACTGTTCGGCGTCGTGGTGCTGGCGTTGGTGCTGGTGGGGGTGAGCGCGGGCGCGGTACCGGTGGAGCGCCGCGCCGTCGCGGCGCCGGAGCCGGAACCGGTGGTGCTGCGGGTGATGCCGCTCGGCGCTTCGAGCACCGTGGGGGAGGGGAGCCTGGAGACGGCCGGGTACCGCGGGCCGCTGCAGGCGATGCTCGCGCGCGACCGGGTCACGGTCGACATGGTCGGCTCGCAACACGGCGGTCCCGCGTCGGTGCCCGACCGCGACTACCAGGGCTACGGCGGCATGACGCTCGAGGACCTGCGTCCGAAGGTCGCGGGGTGGGTGCGCAGCGCCGACCCGGACGTCGTGCTGCTGCACGCCGGCACCAACGACCTCCTGAAGGGCGCCTCCGCGGAGCAGACGGCGCAGCGCCTCGACGCCGTCCTCTCCGAGATCGTGTCGGTCACCGACGCCCACGTGATCGTGGCCGGGGTGTGGGCGCCGCTGCAGAAGGACCCGCGCGACCGCGCGGAGTTCGACCGCCTCGCCGCGCAGGTCGTGGCGGGCTACCGCGAGCGCGGCCACTCGATGCGCTACGCCGACACCTCCGAGCTGCTGGAGTCGGACGAGCTGGCCGACGGCCTGCACCCCAACGCGGCGGGCTACCGCGTGATCGCCGCGATGTGGGAACGCCAGCTCCTGGCCGTCACGGGGCGGCGAGCAGCGACGTGACCTCCGCGCGCAGCGCGTCGAGGCGGGCCTGCGCGCCCTCCCGGGCCGCGGCGAGCGCGGCGGCGTCCGCCACCGGCTCCACCACCTCCAGGTAGGCCTTGAGCTTGGGCTCGGTGCCCGACGGGCGCACGACGAAGCGCTCGCCGGGGCGGCGCAGCACGAGCACGTCGGGCGCGGGCAGCTCGCTCGTCCAGCCCTGCGGCGGGTCCGCCCGCAGCCGGGCCGCGGCGGCGTCCCGGACGTCCGGGTCCATCCGGAGCGACACCCCTTCGGTCAGGTGGACGCCGTGCGCGACGGCCAGCTCGTCGAGCCGGTCCGGCAGACCCCGCCCCGCGGCCTTGAGCGTGGCCGCGAGGTCGCAGGCCAGCACTGCCGCGGCGATGCCGTCCTTGTCGCGCACGGCCTCCGGGTCGACGCAGTAGCCGAGGGCCTCCTCGTAGCCGTAGACCAGGCCCGGGCCGCCGCGCACGATCCACTTGAAGCCGGTGAGCGTCTCGGCGTACCGCGCGCCGTGCGCTTCCGCCACCGACCGGAGCATCGACGAGGAGACCACCGTGGTGGCCACGAGCGGGTCCGCGAACCCGCCGGACCGCAGCAGGTGGTCGCCCAGCAGCACGCCCGTCTCGTCGCCGGTGAGCATCCGCCACCCGCCCGCGGTGGGCACGGCGAGGGCGCACCGGTCGGCGTCGGGGTCGAGGGCGATGGCCAGGTCCGCGTCGACGTCGGCGGCCAGCGCGAGCAGCGCGTCCGTGGCCCCCGGCTCCTCCGGGTTCGGGAAGGTGACCGTGGGGAAGTCGGGATCGGGCGCGGCCTGCGCGGCCACCACGTGCACATCGGTGAACCCGGCCCGGTGCAGCGCGTGCACCGCGGTGGCGCCCCCCACCCCGTGCATCGGGGTGAGCGCGACGCGCAGGGTCCGCGCCGTGCCGCGGGGCAGGCGCGCCACGCGTTCCAGGTAGGCCTCGGTGACGTCGGCCTCCGTCGCCGTGGCGGCCGTCGGGATCGTGACGGCTGCGGGCGCCGCCGCGATCGCGGCCTCGATCTCGGCGTCGGACGGCGGAGCGAGCTGCGCCCCGTCGCCCAGGTAGACCTTGTAGCCGTTGTCGGCGGGCGGGTTGTGCGAGGCGGTGATCTGCACCCCCGCCACGGCCCCGAGCTCACGGACCGCGAACGCGAGCACCGGGGTGGGCAGGGGGCCGGGCAGCATCCGCACCGCGAACCCGGCGCCCGCGAGCACATCGGCCGCCGCCGTGGCGAACGCCGCGGACCCGTGCCGCGCGTCGCGCCCCACGACGACGGTGCCGCGCTCGCCTCCGCG
The DNA here is from genome assembly GCF_042657305.1 of Pseudonocardia zijingensis. NCBI lineage: Bacteria > Bacillati > Actinomycetota > Actinomycetes > Pseudonocardiales > Pseudonocardiaceae > Pseudonocardia > Pseudonocardia zijingensis. The sequence continues at coordinate 489,538 of NZ_JBHSKO010000001.1, forward strand.
CGCGAGCCACGCCGCCAGCCCGGCCGTCGCCCGGCGCACCACGGCCACGTTCATCCCGGAAGGCCCCGCCCGCACCGGGCCGCGCAGGCCCGCGGTGCCGAAGCGCAGCATCCCGGACATGCGGTCGGCGAGCTCCTCGACCGCCCCCTCCGTGCCCACCATCGCCGCGGCCAGCACCTGTTGCAGCTCCGAGCGGGTGGCGGGGTCGGGGTCGTCGGCGATCCAGCGCAGGGCCGCGTCGCGCAGGTCGGGGCGCAGGGTCATGCCCGCTCGATCAGGTCCCGCAGCAGCGCGCCCATGCGGCCGGCGGCAGCGGCCCCGGCGGCCAGCACCTCGTGGTGGTCGAGGGGCTCGCCGGTGATGCCCGCCGCCAGGTTCGTGACCAGCGACAGCCCGAAGACCTCCACGCCCTCGGCCCGCGCCGCGATCGCCTCCAGCACCGTGGACATCCCGACAAGGTCGGCGCCCAGCATGCGGAACATCCGGATCTCGGCGGGCGTCTCGAAGTGCGGCCCCGGCAGGCCGACGTAGACGCCCTCGGTGAGCTCGGGGTCGATCTCGCGGGCGAGCGCGCGCAGCCGCGGCGAGTAGAGGTCGGTCAGGTCGGTGAACGCCGGCCCGGACAGCGGCGACAGGCTCGTCAGGTTCAGGTGGTCGGAGATCAGCACGGGATCGCCCACGCGCATGCCCTCGCGGATCCCGCCCGCGGCGTTGGTGAGCACCACGGTGCGGCAGCCCGCGGCGGCCGCGGTGCGCACGCCGTGCACCACGGGCCCCACGCCGTGACCCTCGTAGAGGTGCGTGCGGCCGAGCAGCACGAGCGCCCTGTGGTCGCCGACGGCCACGGACCGCACCGTGCCCGAGTGCCCGGCCACCCCGGGCGGCCGGAAGCCGGGCAGGTCGGCCATCGCGATCTCGTGCTCGGGCTCGCCGATGACGTCGGCCGCGGGCCGCCACCCGGAGCCCAGCACCACGGCGACGTCGTGGCTGTCCACCCCGGTGGCCTTCGCGATGGCCGCAGCGGCGGCGGCCGGGTCGTCGGCGAGGTCGTCGGCGCTCATGGTCGACGAGCTTATGCGGTGGTGGGGGCGAACCCGTCCGCGAGCAACTCGAAGAGGTCGGCCGACGTGTCCCCGGCGGCGGGCCGCGGCACGGTGAGCGTGACCGTCCACGCCCCCCGGCCCGCAGGCTCCACGTGCCGCCACGACGTGCGATCGGCCTCGGAGTAGAGCAGCTGGACGGCTCCGTCCTCGGCCGGCGTCGGACCGCTGAGCACGGTGCCCGGCACCTCCTGGGCCGCCTCGGTGGAGGACGACCGCTGCACGGTGAGCTCCTCGTTGCCGTCCGGGCTCACGAAGCTGACCGACGGCTGGCCGTCCGGCGGCTCGTGCGGGTAGGCGGTCCAGCCGCGGGGCACCGGCATCGTGAACCCGAGCTCGTCGGTGTGCTGGGCCAGCTCGGTGCGCGCGGATGTGACGTTGAGCGTGGTGCCCGGGGACTGGCCGCCCAGGAGCCGGGTGGCGCTCCAGCCGCCGAGCACACCCGCGAGCACCACCGCCGCACCGGCGAGGACGTAGCCGACCGCGGCGACACCGGTGACACCGGCGGCCGCGGCCGGCCGGGCCGGGACGTGCAGGCTGCTCGACGACGAGCCGGGCAGGCCGGGCAACGGGCCGGGTGACGCCGCGAGCGGAGCCCCGCCCGCCGGGGTGCGCGCACCCGTCGGGCTGGGCGGCAGGGGAGCCGGGCGCGGTCCGGACGCCTCGGTGCGCGCGGCAGGCGGCGGCACGTGGATGCCGGCCCCGATCGTGGGGGCGTCCGGTGACCCGGGGTAGACCGGGTCGTCCGGGTCCTCGATGAGCGGCCGCAGGCGCTGGCGCACCTCCTCGAGGGGCATCCGCGCTTCCGGCTCCTTGCGCATCAGCGCGGAGATCACGTCCACGACCGGCCCCGACCCACGTGGCCGCGGCACGTCCCCGTCCACGACCTCCGTGATCGTGGCGACCGGATCGCCACCCACGTCGTAGGGCGGACGGCCCTCGACGGCCGCGAACAGCGTGGCGCCCAGCCCCCACAGGTCGGCGGCGGGGGTGACCGCCTTGCCCATCGCCACCTCGGGCGCGATGTATGCGGGCGAGCCCAGCACCAGCCCGGCGCTCGTCATCGGCGCGTCGGCCACGTTGCGGGCGATGCCGAAGTCGGTGAGCTTGACCCGCCCGTCGTCGGCGATGAGCACGTTTCCCGGCTTGACGTCGCGGTGCGTGATCCCGCTGCGGTGCGCCGCGCGCAGCCCGCCCGCCGTGGCGAATCCGACGACCGCGACCTGGGACATCGTGAGCGTGCCGTGGTCGCTGATCATCGTGGCGAGGTTGCGCGAGGGCACCAGCTCCATGACGACCATGGGCTCGCCCTCGACGTCAACGACGTCGAACACGGTGATGATGTTGGGGTGGGAGAGGCCGCCCAGCGCGCGGGCCTCGCGCATGATCCGTTCCCGCGCCTCAGCCGCCTCGTGGGAGGGCACGCCGGGAGGGACCTTCAGCTCCTTGACCGCGACGCGGCGCTGCAGCACCTCGTCGAAGCCCGACCACACGGTGCCCATCGCACCGGCTCCGAGCAGCCCGGACAGCGTGTAGCGGCCACCGATCCGCCGCACCTGCTCGGAGTCCGAGCCATCCTGTCCCACTCACCCATTCTGGCCAGCCGGGGCACGTCGCGCGCCTCCGGCCCCCGGAACCCATCCGGGTGGTGTCGTCCACGCCACGTGTCCGCAGACCCCCAGGGGGTAAATTGGTCCATGTACGGGATCTCGAGGCGGCCACCGCCCGCCGCTCGGAAGGGCGTCGCGCGCGTAACAGATGCGCCGAACGGTACGAGTCCCCGTTCGGCGCACGGCGCGGCGACCGTTCGTCCGCAGCCGCCGGCCCGCCCGCCTCAGATCGGCAACACCTCGGCGCCGAAACCGGGATCAGCCCCAGTTCCGGTTGGTCTACCGCCGTCCGGGTGAGCACGATTGGGAGATGCACGTGAGAGCAGCCTCGATGCGCGGTTCGCTGAAGCACCGCGCCGTGGCGCACCGAACGGGGGTCGGCCGGGCCGGTGGTGCCCGGTGACCCTCCTGGAGGCGCACCCCGACCTCGCCGTCGCCGATCTCGCCGTTCCCGACCTCGGCGCGGGCACCGGCCCAGCCTGGCTCGAAGCCTGGCTGCAGGCCCACCGCGCCGACGTCGTGGGCTGGCGTCGATCGTTCCACGCGGTACCGGAGCTCGGCCGAGCTGAGAAGCGCACCACGCAGCTGGTGGCCCAGCAGCTGCTGGCGGCCGGCCTCGAGCCCCGCACCCTCCCAGGCGGCTCCGGCCTGGTCTGCGACATCGGCTTCGGCGAGCGCTGCGTAGCGCTGCGCGCCGACCTCGACGCGCTGCCCCTCCACGAGGACACCGGCCTTCCGTTCGCCTCCACCGTCGACGGCGTCATGCACGCCTGCGGCCACGACGCCCACGTCGCCATGGTCCTCGGTGCCGGCCTCGCGCTGGCGTCGGCTCCGACGCTGCCCGGCCGGGTCCGCCTGGTCTTCCAGCCCGCGGAGGAGGTGCAGCCGGGCGGGGCCATCGACATGGTGGCCGACGGCGCGATGGAAGGCGTCGACCGCATCTTCGCGCTGCACTGCGACCCCCGCCTGGAGGTCGGCAAGATCGGCACCCGCGTCGGCCCGATCACGTCCGCCTGCGACGTGGTCGAGGTCCGGCTCAAGTCGCCCGGCGGCCACACCTCCCGCCCCCACCTCACCGCCGACCTCGTCGAGGCCATCGGCCTGCTCATCACGCAGGTACCGCTGCTGCTCACCCGGCAGGTCGACCCGCGGTCCGGCACCGTCCTCGTGTGGGGCGCGGTGCAGGCGGGCGAGGCGGCCAACGCGATCCCGCAGCACGGCGTGCTGCGCGGCACCCTGCGCACGGCCGACCACGCCACGTGGGGCGAGCTGGAGGACACCATCCAGCGGCTCGTCGCCCAGGTGCTCGCCCCCACCGGGGTCACCTACGAGCTCGACCACATCCGCGGCGTGCCGCCGGTCGTCAACGATGCGGTCAGCTCCGGCATGCTCGCCGGAGCGGCCGTCGCCGTCGGCGGCCCGGACGCCTCCGCGGAGACCTCGCAGTCCAGCGGCGGCGAGGACTTCGCCTGGTACCTCGAGCACGTCCCGGGGGCGATGGCGCGCCTCGGCGTCTGGCCCGGCCACGGCCCGATGCGCGACATCCACCAGCCCACCTTCGACCTGGACGAGCGGGCCCTGCCCTTCGGCGTCCGGGTGCTCACCCACGCCGCCCTCGCCGCCCTGAGGGACTGAGGGCCTGACGTCCGCGGACGCGGGACTCGCCCAGGCGTGGGCGAGTCTCGCGTTCTGCGCTCTGAGTCCCGCGTTCTGCGGCCTGAGCCCTGCGCCCCAGTGGGGCGCGAGTCCCGCGTCCGACGGTCCGAGTGCCGCGTTCCGGCGGCCCCGTCTCAGTCGAGGTCGCCGTGCCTCATCAGCTGCCGCCCGGCCTCCGTGATCGACCCCGAGAGCGAGGGGTACACCGAGAACGTGTGGGCGAGGTCGGCCACCGTCAGCCCGTTCTGCACGGCGAGGGCGATCGGCAGGATCAGCTCGCTCGCCACGGGCGCCACCACCACGCCACCGATCACGACGCCGGTGGCCGGGCGGCAGAACAGCTTCACGAACCCCCGCCGCAGGCCCTGCATCTTCGCGCGCGGGTTCGTCGAGAGCGGGAGCATGATCGTGCGGGCCGGCACCTCGCCCGCGTCGATGGCCCGTTGGCTGATCCCGACGGTGGCGATCTCCGGGCGGGTGAACACCGCCGCCGCCACGGTCTTGAGCTTGATCGGCGCGACGCCCTCGCCGAGGGCGTGCCACATCGCGATCCGGCCCTGCATGGCGGCGACCGAGGCGAGCATGAGCAGCCCGGTGCAGTCGCCCGCCGCGTAAACGCCGGGAACGGACGTGCGGGACACGCGGTCGACCGGGATGAACCCGCCCCGGTTGGTCTCGACGCCGATCTTCTCCAGCCCCAGGTCGGTGGTGTTCGGCACCGAACCCACCGTCATGAGGGCGTGCGACCCGGTGACCGTGCGGCCGTCGGCGAGCGTGACGACGACGCCGTCGCCGTCGCGCTTGACCGAATCGGCCCGGGCCTGGGAGAGGATCTCGACGCCGCGCTCGGTGAAGACGTCCTGCAGCACGGCAGCGGCGTCGGCGTCCTCGCCCGGCAGCACGCGGTCGCGGCTGGACACCAGCGTGACCCGGGCGCCGAGCTCGACGTACGCGGAGACGAACTCCGCGCCCGTCACGCCAGAGCCGATCACGATCAGGTGCTCGGGCAGCTCCTGCAGGTCGTAGAGCTGGCGCCAGGTGAGGATGCGCTCGCCGTCGGGGGCGGCGTCGGGGAGCACGCGCGGGGTGGCGCCGGTCGCGACGAGCACCACGTCGGCCGGGAGCTCCTCGCGGCCGCCGTCCGCTGTGCGCGCTTCGACGAGGTGCGGGGCGTGGGGCGACGGCTCGTCGGCGAAGACGGCCGTGCCGCGGATGATCCGCACGCCCTCCCGCTCGACGCGGGCGCGAACGTCCGCCGACTGGGCGAGCGCGAGCCCCTTGACCCGCGCGTGGACCGTGGGCAGGTCGAGCCCGATCGCGTGCGGATCGGTGGTGACCCCGAGGTCGGGTGCCCGGTGCATGTCGACCCGCACGCCCGCCGACGAGATGAACGTCTTCGACGGCACGCAATCGTCGAGCACGCAGGCGCCGCCCATGCCGTCCCGTTCCACGACCGTGACATCGCTGCCGTGCTGGGCTGCCACCAGAGCGGCTTCGTACCCCGCAGGCCCGCCACCCATGATCACGATCCGCGTCACCGGAGCACGCCCTTCCTGTCCGTTTCGGTTCCCCGAGCACGGTACGCGGGAGCCGTCGCTCTACTCTGTGGCGGTGCCGCTGTACGCCGCCTACGGGTCGAACATGGATCCCGCCCAGATGAAGGAGCGTGCCCCGCACTCGCCGATGGCGGGTACCGGGTGGCTCATGGGCTGGCGGCTGACCTTCGGTGGCGAGGACTTCGGCTGGGAGGGCGCGCTCTCCACCGTGGTCGAGGACCCGGACTCGCAGGTCTTCGTCGTGCTCTACGACGTCTCCGAGCTCGACGCCGCGCAACTGGACCGCTGGGAGGGCGGGGAGCTCGGGCTGCACAAGAAGCTGCGGCTGCGGGTGCACACCCTCGACGGCGACGTGCTGGCCTGGATCTACGTGCTCGACGCCTACGAAGGCGGCCTCCCCAGTGCCCGGTACCTGGGGGTGATCGCCGACGCCGCCGAGCAGGCCGGGGCGCCCGACGACTACGTCTCCGCGCTGCGCAGCCGCCCGAGCCGCAAGTCGCTCTGACGCCTCACCACGTGTAGCCGCGCTCGGCGAAGGCCGCGCGGAGGGCGGCCACGACCCGCGTGAACGAGCGGAGGTCGTCCTTCGTGACGACCAGGACGTGCCACCCGCGGCGCCTGAGGTCGGCCCGTCTCGCGGCGTCGTGCTCCTCCTGCCCGGCGTGAGCGTCGACGCCGTCGTACTCCAGCGCGATGCGCAGCACGGGCCACGCGAGGTCGAGCCGGTAGATCACGCGCCCGGCCGCGTCGGTGATCGGCCAGTTCACCTCGGGAATCGGGAGCCCGTTCTCGACGACGAGCAGCCGGATCCAGCTCTCGGTGGGTGATTCGGCGCGCTCCGAGGCGAGGTCGAGCAAGCCCGCCGCTCGCACCGTGCCGCGTGGGTCGTGGCGGCGTTCCAGCCGCATGCCGACCTTCTTGCGGAACAGCTCGTGAGCATCGCCCGCCGCAGCCAGCGCCTGGTCGGCGACGGCGAGCGCGTCCTGCGGGTGCAGCAGGCAGAGGAGGTCGGCGACCACCCGGTCGAGAGGGAGCACCCGCAGCCCGTCGAGCTCCTCGACGTCGTCTGCGAAGCCCGACCCCTGGTGCACGACGAGGCCGTCGCGGCTGCGCGTGCGACAGCCGTACGGGAGCAGGATGTGGGTCTGCGGCGATCGGGCCGCGCCGCAGCCGTGGAGGGTGGCCGCGGTGACACCGGTGAGGACCGACCGTGGTCCGGCGGTGAGCAGTGCGGCCGCCGCACGCGTCCACGGGTCGAGCAACCTGGCCGGCTCGACGAGGACACCGCGCCACAGCGCCCGCAGCTCGCCGCCGCGGACGGCGTTGGCGACGCGGGTGGGCCCGAAGCGGGCGACGAGCTCGGAGCGCAGGTGGGCGCCGTGCAGGCCGGGAACCGGGAGTGCCATGGGATGACGGTGCGCCCTCGAGCGGGGTGGCGGGGGCCGTTCCGAGAAGCTGTGGACAACTCGCGGCTGATGTGGACAACTCGCGGTCTCGCGGGCCGGATCGTCGGAGGGCCGCGCCTCACGCATGCGTGTTTCGCGCGGTGGGGCGCGGGACTCGCGCCCTGCCCGGTTGGGGAAACGCGGGACTCGGCCGGCCGGACGCGCAACTCAGATGGTGGGACGCGGGACTCGCGCCCTGCTGCGGTGACAAACGCGGGACTCAGGCCGTCGAACGTGAGACTCGCCCCGGCAGAACGCGGGGCTCAGGCGGCCGGACGCGGGACTCGCCCGGGCGGGATGCGGGATTCCGGCCGCCGAACGTGAGACTCACCCGCCGGAACGGGAGGCTCGCCACGCCGAACGCGGGACTCACCCACCAGAACGCGGGACTCGCGGATCCGGGGTGGGTCGGGGGGAACCCCGATGTCCTCCCGGCCTCCGGCGCGGAGCATCGGGGGCATGACCATCCTGCCTGCCACGTCCAAGGTGCCCGTCGGGGCCGCGCTGCTCGCCGGCGTCGGCGCGCAGTTCGCCGACGACGTCGCCTACTTCCTGCTCCCGCCGACGGCGCTGGTGGCGCCGTTGAGCGGGCTCATCGCGCTCCTGCTCACGGCCGCCGCCGCGCGCGTGGTGACGCGCAACCGCACCGGGGCCGCGGTGGCCCGCACCGGGCTGGTGGTCGGGGCCGTGTCGGCCGGGGTGGGGCTGTTCGTGGCCGGCCTCGGCTTCCTGACGCTGGTGCTCGCCGGGCTGACCGTGCTCGCCGGGGTGGCGGGCGCCGTGGCCGGGCGCGGGCTCACCTCCCGGGCCGACATCTGATCCTCAGCGCCGCGCCGCCGCGGCGGCCGTGGCGAGCAGCTCGCCGATGCGGTGCTGCAGCAGCCGCTGGTCGGCCGGGGTGACGGTGGCCCACTCCACGCCGTCCTCGCCGGTGGTGCGGGTGAACAGGTAGCGGCCGCGGGGGCCGTCGAGCACGCCGAGCACACCGCCTGCCCGCCGCAGGACACCCCAGCGGTCGGCGGCGAGCGCCACGACCTGCGCACGGCGCGCCGTGCCCGCGGTCATCGCGACGAGCAGCGCGGCGTCGGCGGGTGGCACGCCCGCCTCGAGCAGGGCCGGCCGCAACGCGCCCGCGGGGGTGGACGCGACCGCGGCGCTGGGCACCGTGCAGGCCCGGCCGGGGCCGCGTTCGGCCGCCGGGAACGCGCCGAGGACGCCGTGGGCGATCGAGCCGCACGCCGTGACGGTGACGGTGTCGCCCTCGCGCAGCGCGAGCGCGCCTGCGCCGTGGCGGCCCGCGGCGAGCCCCCGGACCTCGCGCTGCCACCAGGCCCGCAGTTCGAGCTGCTCGTCGGGCCGGGCGAGGAGGTGCAGGAGCCGGGCGAGCTCGGGGTCGGGCCCTTCGGGGGAGGCGAGCGCGCGTTCGCGCAGGCCCTGCCAGGCCTCGGCCCGCACGGACCGCCGCTCGGCGTGGGTGCGTCCCGGCGAGGCGAGCTGCAGGACGACGGGGGTGGGTGCCAGCCCGAGCCACTCCCACAGCACGTCGAACTCGGCGGTGGTGAGGGCGTGCCTGCGGGTGCCGGGGGAGAGGACGGAGACGGGTTCGGCCACGGGCGGGGACGCTATGCGGGGGTCTGGTCCGGTCGCGGCGGTTCGCGGGGAAACGTGTGCGGGTGCGAACGGTGGCGGACGTGCCGACGGCCGGTGCGGGGCCCCACACCGGCCGTCGGGATGCCGTTCAGCTCGTCCGGGCCAGGGCCGCAGCATCGGTGGTGCGGCACCCGGTGAGCGGGCAGAGCGCTGTGCAGGCGAGGCGGCGGTGGAGCTCCGCATCGCCCCGGGTGCCGGCGAAGGGCCAGCTCCCGGTGAACCGCTGCAGGTACCAGTAGAGGAACAGGTAGTCCGGGTCAGCGGTGTCGGTGACGAACACCTGACGTCCCGGCAGCCGGTGCACCCAGCTGGCGTAGGCGTTCATCGCGGGGGCGGGTGGACGGCTGGCCCGGCGGGTGGAGAGCCAGTCCTCCGAGCGCCGCCTCCAGGACTGGAGGGCGAGCGGGTGGAGGGTGGCGCCGGGCAGCTCTCGGACGTTGGTGGTGAACACGGAGGTCGGTCGCCCGTCGCTGCGCAGGTACGCAGCGGAGACGAGGGTGAGCAGGGAGTGGGGGCCGGGGATCGGCCCGTCGGTGTGGATATGACTCGTGATGTACGTATCGGGGGGCATGACGGATCCTGGTCGCCGATGTGGACTGCTGGCGTGTTCACGGCGCGGCTGGGCCAGCGTGGTGAACGGATCCGCGGCGCGGCGTTCCGCGTGGCGGGATCACCGGGCCCCGTGGATGGACACACGGGTAGTCACTGCTTCCGCTATGCACTTGTTCAGCACGGTGCGGTGCGCTGTGCGATTCACCTGGCCCGTCGACGTTAAAACGCCGTGTAGTCGATCGTCAACGGCGGGTCGCCGATCCGTACGCGCGAACCGACACCACGTGCGCGCGGGGGGCGCCGTTCGTGGCTGTGGCCACCACGCGCAGCGCGCGGACGTCCACCGGCGCGTCGAGCGGGTGCACCCGGTGCCTGCGGCGGTTGCCCGTCACGTGCACGGCGGTGCGCCACCCGCCGCCGTCGTCGAGCTGGAGCTCGTAGTCGCGCAGCAGCGTCGGCAGCACGCGGAACGGGGTGCTGTGGTGGTGGAGGTTGATCAGGTCCTCCTCGACGTCGTCGTCGAGCACGAGCGCCACCTCGGCCACGGTGACCGGCGAGTCCCACCGCAGCTCGACCCACGGCGCCGGGTCGTGCTCGAGCGGGTCCGACACCCACATCTGCGGGCCGCCGTACGGCCGTGCGTGGCCGCCGACGACCCGGTCGGCGGCGAACGCGGAGGTGGGCCCGTCCAGCCGGAAGCACAGGCTCTCGCGCTGGAGGATGCGCTTCCAGGCGCGCCACTGCTCCGTCCACTGCTCGTCGGGGGCCGGCTCGCGGTGGCGGAGGACGAGCGTGCCCGGCTCGGCGGTGGCGCTGCGGTGGACGGAGAGGGCCGGGTCGGCCCGCAGCACGACGAACGCGTTCTGCGGGGTGCCGGGCCGCCATCCGACGTCGAGGCGCACCCATTGCTTCTCCCCGGCCGGGACGGCGGCGGTGACGGTCTGGACGAGCCGGGCCGGCAGGTAGTTCTGCGGCTTGCTCGTGGCGTGGACGTCGGCCACGAGCTCGGTGCCGTGCCGGGCGTCGACGAGCAGTTCGAGCGCGCCGAGTTCCGGATCGGCGGGGAGCACGATTCCCAACGCGTCGTCGAGCGGCTCGGTCCCGTCGCTCACCTCGACCGCCAGGGTCCGCAGCTGCGACGACGCGCGGGCGCGCGCGGTGAGGGCGAGGTCGGCCGGGTCGTCGGCGGGCACGCCGAGGTGCGGGCCGTCGGCGCGGGTGAGCGCGCGGTGCACGAGGTCCAGGTGCCCGGTGGCGAGCTCCCGCGGGGTGAGTCCGTGCCGGACAGCCAGGGCGGCGGCGGTGCCCGCGGCCTCGCCACCGACGGCGCAGGTGGCCATCACCCGGGTCGTCCCGAAGGCGACGTGGGAGGCGGAGATCGTGCGCCCGGCCATCCACATGTTGGTGACGTTGCGGGAGTACAGGCTGCGCAGCGGGATGTGGTAGACCCCGTCGGGGTGCCAGTGCCGGGACCCGGGCTCGGTGGCGTACATGCCCCCGGGCGGGTGCAGGTCGATCGACCAGCCGCCGAACGCGACCCGGTCCGGGAACTCGGTCTGGCCGAGCACGTCGTGCTGGGTGAGGACGTGGTCGCCGACGAACCGGCGGTACTCGCGCTTGCCCGGCACGGAGCCGATCCACTCCAGGGTCAGGTTGTCGGCGTCGAACTCCCCGGAGTTCTTGATGTGGTCCCAGATCCCGTAGACGGCGGCCTGCAGCTCGTCGCGGATCTCCTCGTTGTCGTGCACGATGTCGCGCTCGCCGCCCCACTCGATCCACCAGAAGGCGCAGCCCTTGGCGTCGGCGCGGATGACCCGCCGGTCGACGATCGACGTCCTGCTGATGTCCTTGGCGAACGACGGGGGCACGAACGGCACCGGGTGCCCGGCGTCGGTGGAGTAGAAGAGGATCGTGCTGCCGAGCATGGCGTCGTCGGGCACCTCGGGTGCCCACGACTCGTCGAACTCGGCGCGGGCCTCGCGCCCGGTGCGGTACTCGGCGCCCGCGAGGTGGCCCACGAGGCCGTCGCCGCTGCAGTCGGCGAACGCCGGGCTCGTGAAGGTGACCACCCGCTCGGAGCCCATCGTCCACCCGGTCACCGAGCGGATCACGCGTGCGTCGGGCGGTCCGTCGGCCTCCACCTCGCGGACGTCGGTGTTGAGGAACAGTCGCAGGTTCGGTTCGGCGCGCACCGCTTCGAGCAGCACGAGGTCCCAGTAGTAGGGATTGCCGTCGGGGTTCGTGTACTGGTTCTCCACGAACAGCTCGCCCATGATCCCGGTCTCGCGGGCGTAGCGCTGGACGCCGTGCGCGGTGGCGCCGCACACCCAGACGCGGATCTCGCTGGACGAGTTCCCGCCGAGCACCGGCCGGTTCTGCACCAGCGCGACGCGCGCACCCTGGCGGGCGGCGGCGATCGCGGCGCAGCAGCCGGCGAGTCCACCTCCGATCACCGTCAGGTCCGACTCGACGTGCTCGGTGCGCATGTACGTCCTCTCCTGGTGCTACCGGTCCGGCTCGGGCGCCGGTCCGTGCAGGCTGACGAAGGCCTCGGCGAGGGCCTCCGGGGTGCGCTGGGCGACGAGCACCCAGAGCAGGCTGGCCATGAGCGTGTCGCTGGAGCGGCCGGCGAAGTGGTCGGTCCAGGTGCTGTTCTCCCGCGCGCCGGTGAACAGGACGGCCTCGGCCCTGGCCGCCGTCGCCGAGTCCGGGGTCCCGGTGATCACCGCCGTGAAGGCGCCGCGCGCGGCCGCACGGGCCAGGAAGTCCTGCGCCACCGGGTCGTTGCCGGAGCGGTCGACGGCGAGCGCGACGTCGCCGCGGTGCATGAGGCTGGTGGCCACCTGCGACGCCTGCCGCCCCTCGTGGAACCACGTGGGCCGCCCGATGCGCAGCAGCCGGATGGTCAGCTCGCGGGCCGGGATCGCATCGCCCCATTCGCCGAACACGTGGATGCGGGAGGCGGTCGCCATCCGGTCCGCGACCTGCGCCGCCGCCGCGAGGTCGATCGAGCCCATCGCGTTGCGCAGCGCCCGCGACTGGGCGCTCGCGAGCACGGTGAGCACCTGTTCCGGCGGGTCGGCCGGATTGATCACCGAGCCGATGTCCCGCTCCCAGCCGCCCTGCACGCCGCGGCCGTACTCGGTGGCGATCGCGGCGCGCAGCGCGGGGTAGCCGGAGTACCCGAGCAGGGCGGCCAGCCGGGTGACGGTGGCCGCCGAGGCCTCCGCACGCGCGGCGAGCACGGTGATCGAGCTGCGGCCGGCCTCCGCGGGCGAGGACAGGATCGTGTCGGCGACCCGCCGGGTGGCGCCGCTGAGCGAACCCAGTGCGTCGCGGATCTGCTGCAGCGGGCTGGCCTCGTCGGCGCGCCGGGGCGGGCCGTCGCCGGGGGCGGTCACGGGCTCATCGGGGTGCACCGTCGATCCATACCTCACTTGATCCCGGTGTGGGTCATGGCCTGCACGAACCGCTTCTGTAGCACGAGGAACACGATGAGCACCGGGATGATCGACACCGCCGACGCGGCCATCGACAGGCTCGGCGAGAGCGAGCCCTGCTCGTCGGTGAAGTTCGAGAGGCTGAGCGGCAGGGTGTAGGTCTCCGGGCTGGAGATCAGCACCAGCGGCGCCTCGTAGTCGTTCCAGGACCAGACGAACGCGAGGATGCCGAGCGCGCTCATCACCGGGGTGGCCATGGGCAGGTAGATGCGCCAGAAGATCTGCCACTCCGACGCCCCGTCGATGCGGGCGGCCTCCGCGAACTCGGCGGGCTGGCTCACGAAGAACTGCCGCATGAGGAACGTGCCCAGCACCGTGAACATGCCGGGCAGGATCAGCGCCCAGAGCGTGTCGTAGAGGCCCAGGGTCTGGAAGTAGACGAACCGCGGCACGAGCAGCAGCTGAGCCGGGATGATCGCGGTGGCGAGGTAGAGCAGGAACACCGTGTCGCGGCCGGCGAAGCGGATGCGGGCGAACGCGTAGCCGGCCATCGTCGCCGTCACGACCTCGCCGATGACGCGCAGCGCGGCCACGAACACGGAGTTGGCGAACGCGGGCACGATCGACGACTCACCGAACAGCACGGTGCCGAACGCATCCCAGGTGGCCCGGTCCGGGATCCAGTCCATGGGCACGGTGAACGCGTCGGCGTCGCGTTTGAACGCCGTCGACAGCATCCATGCGAACGGGGCGAGGAAGGCGAGCGCGAGGACCCACAGCGGTGCTCCCCAGAGCCAGCGCTGCCGGCGGGCGTGGCGGGACCGGATCACGTCAGTCATGGAGGGCCCTCCCGCGCTGCGCGCGCCAGGTCACGAGCGTCAGGGCCAGCACGCCGAGGAACGTCACCATCCCGATCGCCGACGCGTAGCCGAACCGGTAGAACTGGAAGCCGGTCTGGTACATGTAGAATGGCAGCGTGGTGGTGGAGTCGCCCGGCCCGCCCGCCGTGATCAGGGCGATCAGCCCGAATCCCTGGGACGCCCCGATGAACAGCGTCACCAGCAGGAACACCGTCGTCGGCACGAGCGACGGCCAGGTGATCACCCGGAACTTCGTCCACGCACCGGCGCCGTCCAGGTCGGCCGCCTCGTAGAGCTGGGTGGGCGCGTCCTGGAGCGCGGAGAGGTAGATCACCGCGGCGTACCCGACGCCGCTCCACACCGCGATCACGATGAGCGCCGGGAGCGCCCAGTACGACGAGGCGAACCAGGCCGGGGCATCCTGCAGCCCGAGTGCGCCCAGCACCTGGTTGATCAGTCCGGCCGAGGGGTTCATCAGCATCAGCCACGTCATGCCGATCGCGACGACGCTGACGATGTAGGGCACGAAGAAGATCGCGCGCAACGCGGCCCGGCCGGGGACGTCCCGGTTGAGCGCCAGCCCCAGCGCCATGCCGAGGATCGTCGTGAGCGGCACGCTCACGCCTGCGTAGACCAGGGTGAGCACCACGCTGTTCCAGAAGGCGGGGTCCTGGAAGACGTCGACGAAGTTCTCCAGGCCGACGAAATCGATGCCGCCGAAGCCCGACACCAGGTTCCACTCGGTGAACGACAGCAGCACCACCGAAACGAGCGGCACGAGCGTGAAGAGCAGCACGCCGATGAGGTTCGGGGCGATGAACAGCCAGCCGACCCAGGCGCGCGGCTGGGAGACCGACGGCGTCGAGCCCGTGCGGGTGGGGGTGGGGGCGGCGGGGGCGCCGGACGGTGCGATCACGGCCATGGTCACGCCGCCTTCCGGTTGCGGTCGATCGCCGCGGTGGCGCGGGCGGCGACGGCCGCCATCGCGTCGGCGGGGGAGCGTTCACCGATCCAGCAGAGGTCCTGCTGCTGGGAGAGGGCGAGGTCGATCTCGGCGTACGCGGTGAGGTTGCTGTCGACGTAGAGCTGGGCCGGCTCGTCGAACAGCACCCTGCGGAAGGAGTCGACGTCGAACCAGCGATCGGGCTCCGGCCCGAGCAGGCTGGCGAGCACCTCCTCCTGCGGCACGTTGCCGAGTGCCGGGATCTTGCCGCCCTTCGCCATGTGCCGCGCGCCCTCGGTCACCCAGAACCGCACGAACTCCCACGCGAGGTCCTGCCGCGGCGACCGCGGGTTGATCATGATGAAGTTGTTGTACTGGCCCTGGTCCCAGCCGGTGCCGTCCGCGGTGGTCGGCAGCGGCGCCGCGGCCACCCGGAAGTCATGTGGGTAGTTCTCCTCGTCGTGGAGGTAGCGCAGGCTGAAGGGAGGGGTGACCCAGGTCGCGAACTCGCCGGCGACGAACCCGTTCTGCTGGTAGGCGTCCAGGTGCCGGGCGAGGACCTCCGTCCACGGGTACGCGACCCCGTCGCGGATCGCGCGCTGCCCGAGCTCGAGCCATTCCACGAAGCGCGGGTCGGCGAGGTTGGAGCCGCCCTCCGGTGTGAACCAGTAGTCGGGGCCGAGGGCGATGCGCGCGGTCCGGGGGACCTCGTAGGTGCCGAACACGCCGTCGCTGCGGATCTCCCGTGCGACCTGCTCGAACTCCGGCACGGTCCAGCGCGTGGGCAGCGGGGTCCCGGCCCGCTCCCGCGCTGCCTCGTTGAACAGCACGAACCACGGCTCCGCCACGGTGGCCAGCGCGCGCACCCGGTCGCCGTCCCAGAGCGCCGTGGGGTTGCGGCGGTCGAGGTACGGGGCGAGCTCGGCGTCGCCCGCGAGCCGGTCGGTGACGTCGAGCATCATCCGCGACTCGGCTCGCAGTGCGAGCTGCTTCGTCTGGTAGGTGAAGTAGACGTCGATGTCGACGCCACCCTGCAGCGCGGTGTCGAGCTTGAGGTTCCCGCGGTCGTCGTTGACGAAGCGGGTGTAGGACACCTCGGTGCCGGGGTGCGCCGCGGTGAAGGCCTCGACCAGGGCGGCCGGTCCCGACCCGGGCGGCACCCCGCCCCAGACGTTCAGCCTGTTCGGCGGGGTCGCTCCACTGCCGGAACCGCACCCGCCCAGCACCCCGGCCGACGCGATGCCGGCGCACCCCGCCAGGAACTGCCGCCGCGTGGGCGTCCGCGCCCTTCCTCGTCCGATCACCCGATCTCCCTTGACCGTCGTGAGTCCCGCATCGGTGCAAGAGATTATTGGTAGCTCGGCGATCTGACTAGCGTCAGCGCAAGAAATTTTCAACGACGGCGCGCAGGTGGCCTCCCGTCACACGATGTGCGATCAGTGATCCGTCGCCAACCGGCCGGCGACGTGCACGTCGACCCGGCGCCCGTCCACGAGCCACGCCTCGCGCCGGCGTCCCTCCACCAGGAACCCGCAGCGCTGCGCCACCCGGGCGGAGGCGGTGTTGCCGTCGGCCCAGGCGTAGGTGAGCCGGTGCAGGCCGAGCCCGCCGAAGGCGAAGCGGATCACGGCGGACAGCGCGGTGGTGGTCATCCCGCGCCCCCGCGCGGCCGGGAGCGCCAGGCAGGCCACCTCGGCGCTGCCGTGGCACAGGTCCAGGTCGGCCAGCTCCACCTCGCCGAGCATCTCGCCGGTGGTCGGTTCGCAGACCGCCCACGAGTACCGCTCGTCGCGCAGCCACTCGGCGCTGCGGCGCCGGATGTACGCCTCGGCGTCGGCGGGGTCGGCTCGGGGCCGGTGCCGCCACCGGGCGATCTCCGGGTCGGTGCTGGTGGCGACCACCGCGGGCCGGTCGTCCACCCGGTCGTCGCAGCGCAGCGCGCGCAGGTACCAGAGACCGGCGTTGATCTCGACGGGGTCCAGTTCGGTTCCCTCTAGTCCTTGATCTCGCAGATCACGGTGCCCTGCGACACCGAGCTGCCCTGCGCGGCGGCCAGGCCGGTGATCGTGCCGTCCTTGTGGGCGGTGACCGGGTTCTCCATCTTCATCGCCTCGAGGACGACGACCAGGTCGCCCGCGGAGACCGTGTCCCCGTCGGAGACGGCGACCTTGATGATGGTGCCCTGCATCGGCGCGGTGACGGCGTCGCCGGACACGGCCGATCCGCCCTTGCCGCCGCCGCGCTTGCGGGGCGGGGCCTTCGTCGCGGCCGCGGGGCCGCCTCCGCCGATGGCGAGGTCGCCCGGTAGCGACACCTCGAGCCGCCGCCCGCCCACCTCGACCACGACCGTCTGCCGCGGGGCCGCCTCGGTGTCGGCGCCCTCGCCGCCGGTGAACGGCTCGACCGTGTTGTCCCACTCCGTCTCGATCCAGCGGGTGTGCACGGTGAAGTCCTCGCCGGACGCGGCGGCGAACGCCGGGTCGTCCACGACGAGGCGGTGGAACGGCAGCACCGTGGCCATGCCCTCGACCTGGAACTCGGCGAGGGCCCGGCGGGAGCGCTCGAGGGCCTGGGTGCGGTCCGACCCGGTGACGATGAGCTTGGCCAGCAGCGAGTCGAACTGGCCGCCGATGACGGAGCCGGCCTCGACGCCCGCGTCCACCCGGACACCGGGGCCGGACGGCAGCGTGATCGCCGAGACGGTGCCGGGGGCGGGCAGGAATCCGCGGCCCGCGTCCTCGCCGTTGATCCGGAACTCGATCGAGTGGCCGCGCGGCTCGGGGTCCTCCCGCAGTGTGAGCTCCTCACCCTCGGCGATGCGGAACTGCTCGCGCACGAGGTCGAGCCCGGAGGTCTCCTCCGAGACGGGGTGCTCCACCTGCAGCCGGGTGTTGACCTCGAGGAACGAGATCAGCCCGTCCTGCCCCACGAGGAACTCGACGGTGCCCGCGCCGTGGTAGCCGGCCTCCTTGCAGATGGCCTTGGCGGCCTCGTGGATGGTGGTGCGCTGCTCGTCGGTGAGGAACGGCGCGGGCGCCTCCTCCACGAGCTTCTGGAACCGCCGCTGCAGCGAGCAGTCGCGGGTGCCCACGACGACGACGTTGCCGTGGGTGTCGGCCAGCACCTGCGCCTCGACGTGGCGCGGCCGGTCGAGGTAGCGCTCCACGAAGCACTCGCCGCGCCCGAAGGCGGCCACCGCCTCGCGGACCGCCGACTCGTAGAGCTCGCGGATCTCCTTGCGCTCCCGCGCCACCTTCATGCCGCGACCGCCGCCGCCGAACGCGGCCTTGATCGCGATGGGGAGGCCGTGCTCGTCGGCGAAGGCCTCCACCTCCTCGGGGCCCGAGACCGGGTCCGGCGTGCCGGGCACGAGTGGCGCGCCCGCGCGGGTGGCGATGTGGCGTGCGGTGACCTTGTCGCCGAGGTCGCGGATCGCCTGCGGCGTGGGGCCGATCCACGTGATGCCCGCGTCGATGACGGCCTGGGCGAAGTCGGCGTTCTCGGAGAGGAAGCCGTAGCCGGGGTGGATCCCGTCGGCGCCCGCCTTGCGGGCCGCGCCGATCACCTTGTCGACGTCGAGATAGGACTCCGCCGCGGTGTTGCCGCCCAGCGCGAAGGCCTCGTCGGCCAGCCGGACGAACGGGGCGTCGCGATCGGGGTCGGCGTACACGGCGACGCTCGCGATCCCGGCGTCGCGACAGGCCCGGACGACCCGGACGGCGATCTCCCCGCGGTTGGCCACGAGGACCTTGCTCAAGCGCGGCACGGTCGGCCTCCTGGAGTGGCGTGCTCCGGGGAACCTGTGCCCCGGCGCAGTGGTTACCCGGGAGTTTAGGGATCGATGCCCGCGGGCCGACCGTGATGTGACCGACGCCGGTCCCGACGGGACCCGCCCCCGCAGCCCCGCCACCCCTCGAGACGGCGCTGCGGGGGCGAGGCGATTGCGATGATCACGCCCGCGTGGTTGCGATGTGCCATCGCGATCGCCTCGGCCGGGGACCTCGGCGGTGGCGGCTATCCCCCGTTGCCGCCACCGCCTCCGCCGCCGTCACCCCCTCCGCTGACGGCGAGCCCCGACGTCCTGATGCCGGCCGCCGCGGCGGCCGGGGGCGCGATCTCCCTGGCGAAACCGGGTGCCGAGACGGCCAGCGCCCCGGTGCCGAAGAGTCCGACGCCCAGTGCGGCGCCCGCCGGGCCGTGTGAGTGCCAGTCCGGCGCGCTCTCGGGCGCGAGTGCACGGTGCCGGTCGCGCAGGGCCGCAAGCGCGCGGTTGCCGCGGCGGGTGCGCCGCGGAGACAGCGTGAGTTGCAGCACAGCGACGGCCGTGACGACCAGGAGGGCGGTAACCAGGAGCCCCACCGGCCGCACCTCGGCGATGTCGGCCAGCACGCGGACGAGCCCGAGCGCCGCGACCCCGAGCATCCAGAGGCCGACGAGGCGGATCCGGCGCCTGCGGTCCTCTGCGAGCAGGAAGCCGCCTGCCACCAGGCGCTCCTCGATCGCGGCCAGCTCGGGACGCACCGACCGGTGGAACACCAGCCGCCTGCGCCCGACCGGGCTGCCCGCGGTGGCGTGGATCGCGCGCTCGAGCGCGCCGGCCGCGTCGTCCAGCCGCCCGACGGCCCGCACCGTGCCGTCCGCCGCGATGAGCGTGCCCCGCAGGTGCATCGCGCACAGGGCCGACCACACCGCCAGCTCGCCGCCGCCGGACAGGTACGCGACCTCGTGCGGGTGGTCGGTGAGATCGGCGAGCGGTTTCGTCGCGCCCGGCTCCGCGAGCGCGCGGCGCGCGCACATGCTGCCCGCCCCGACGGTGGCGGCGATCAGCAGGTAAGCGGGCAGGAAGGTCGAACCGGCGATGCCCCAGGTCTCAGCGGTAGCTGCTGCGAGGGCCATCGAACACCTCCTGGGACGTCTTCATGAGACGGCTCACCCGGGGGATGGACGCCGGCGGAGCTTGCGAGCCGGCGGGGTGGGTGGGAACAGTGTTGCGGCCCACACCCGGCGCACGGAACGTTCTTCACAAGGACTTGAGGTTGGGGACGAGGTCCCGTTCAGGTTGCGATGGCGTTCCGGACCTGCTTCTTGATCCGGGCGAGCATCGCGGCCATCCCGCGCAGCCGCAGCGGGCTCACCGCCTCGCCGAGCCCGAGCGCGGTGTAGAAGTCGTCGGGCACGGCGAGCACGTCGGCGGCGGGCTCGCCGTCGAGGCCCGTGTGCATGATCGATGCGAAGCCGCGGGTGGTGGGCGCCTCGGGCGGTGCCGAGAAGAACAGGTGCACGCGCCGCTCGGCGTCGGAGTCGACCTCCACCGCCAGGAACAGCGGCGACTGGCACTCGTGCACCTGCTCCATCGTGTCGGCCGCGTCGGCGTAGCGCTGCGGGAGCTCGGGCAGCTCCTGCGAGAGCTCCAGCAGCAGCTGCAGCCGGTCCTTCGGCCCGACACCCGAGAAGTCGTCCACCAGCTCCGCGAGCTGCGGGGGCAGCGTGGCCGTCATGCCGACCCGCGCTCCGAGCCCTGCACGATCGGCACACGCACGGAGTTGCCCCACTCCGTCCAGCTGCCGTCGTAGTTGCGGACCTTCGAGAACCCGAGCAGGTGGGTGAGCACGAACCAGGTGTGGCTGGACCGCTCGCCGATGCGGCAGTAGGCGACGACGTCGTCGTCGGGGGACAGGCCCTGCTCCTGCAGGTAGATGGCCTCGAGCTCGGGCCGCGGCTTGAACGTGGCGTCCTCGGCCGCCGCGCGGGCCCACGGCACGCTCGCCGCGCCCGGGATGTGGCCGCCGCGCACCGCGCCCTCCTGCGGGTAGTCGGGCATGTGCAGCAGCTCGCCGGAGTACTCGCCGGGCGACCGGACGTCGACCAGCGGCTTGCCGAGGTGGGCGAGCACGTCCTCCTTGAACGCCCGGATGGTGCGGTCGTCGCGGTCCACCACCGGGTAGTCGACCTGCTGCGGCTTGGGCTGCTCGGTGGTGAGCTCGCGGCCCTCGGCCACCCACTTGGCGCGGCCGCCGTCGAGGATCCGCACGTCCGGATGCCCGAACAGGGAGAACACCCAGAGGGCGTAGGTGGCCCACCAGTTGTTGCGGTCGCCGTAGAACACGACCGTGGTGTCGCGGGTGATGCCGCGCTCGCCGCAGATCTGGGCGAAGCGCTCGCCCTGGACGTAGTCGCGGGTGACCGGGTCGTTCAGCTCGGTGTGCCAGTCGACCTTGACCGCGCCCGGGATGTGGCCGGTGTCGTAGAGCAGCACGTCCTCGTCGGACTCCACGACGACGAGGCCGTCCGCACCGAGGTTCTGGGCGAGCCACTCGGTGGTGACCAGGCGCTCGGGGTGGGCGTACGCGGCCAGCTTGGGGTCGGTGTCGTTGGGCAGTCCCATGTAGTAGAGGCTAGTCCTTCTCCCTACCCGAGCAGGACCGTGCGCAGGTCGAGCCGGTGCAGGACGCGATCGGCCGCCTCCGGGTCGACGCCCGGTTCGCGGCGGGCCCTCAGCACCTCCTCGCGGGCGGCGGCGAGCGCGTCCGCCTGCACCTCCATCGCGAGGGCGCGGCCGCGGCGCAGCGCCTCGACGTGGTCGCGTTCCTCCGTGGTCGGCGGGTCGCCGCGCAGCAGCGCCTCCAGCCTCGTCATCCGTTCGTGGAGCGCAGTGGCCGCCTCCTCCGGCAGGTCGGCGGTGCGCTCGCGCTGCGCCACGCGCTCGAGGGCGGCTCGGCGGGCCCGCAGGGTGAGCTCCTTCTCCGCCGCCTGCTCCGCGTCGGCGTCGGCCTGCACGCCGAGCCGCCGCACGAGCAGCGGCAGCGTGAGGCCCGGCCCGATCAGCGTCACGATCAGCACGGAGCAGCCGATCACCACGAGCTCGGCGCGCGCCGGGAACGGCCCGTCGACGGTGGCCACCGGGAGCGCGAGGGCGAGCGCGAGGGTCGCCAGCCCGCGCATCCCGCACCAGGTGAGCACCACGGCCTCCCGGCCGGTGACGGGTGCGGCCAGCGCGCTGCGCGCGCGCCGCACGAGCAGCCACGCCCCCACCATCCAGGCGGCGCGGATGCCGATCACCACGCAGCAGACGACGGCGGCGTGGGCGAGCATCCGCGGCAGGTCCGGCCCGGCCGCCTCGACCACCTGCCGCAGGTCCAGCCCGATGAGGCCGAACGCCACGCCCGTGACGAGCAGCTCGACCACGTCCCAGAACGACCGCTGCACGAGGCGTTCCGCCGCCTCGTCGCCCATGCTGGCCGACCGCAGCTGGAGCGCGACCACGACCACGGCGACGACCCCGGAGGCGTGCATCTCCTCGGCGGCGAGGTAGACCGCGAACGGCAGCACGAGGGTGAGCGCGCTGCGACCGGTCGGGTCGGTCACGCGGTCGCCGATCCAGCGGGCGATCCAGGCGAAGACGATCCCCAGCGCGACCGCCGCCACCACGCCGAGCGCGAACCGCAGCAGCAACCCGGGCGCCGACAGCTCGCCGCGCTGCACGGTGGCGAGCACGGCGGTCTGGAACACGACCAGCGCCGTGGCGTCGTTGAACAGGCCCTCGCTCTGCAGCACCGACAGCAACCGGCGCGGCATCCGGACCGGCCCGGCGACGGCCTCGACCGCCACCGGGTCGGGCGGCGCGACCATCGCGCCGAGCGCCACGGCGGCGGTGAGCGTGATGCCGGGCACGAGCGCCATCGCGGTGCCGGCCACCGCTGTGATCGTCACGGCGACGAGCGCCACCGCGAGCAGCGCGATGCTGCGCCAGCGGGCGCGGAACAGCGCCCACGACGTGCGCTGGGCCGTCGCGAAGAGCAGCGGCGGGAGGAACAGCGGGAGGATCAGCTCGGGATCGAGGTCGAACGCGTCGGGCAGTCCTGGCACGGCCCCCACCACGACCCCGAGCAGCACCATCAGCACGGGCCACGGCAACCGCGTCCGGTCGCCGACCCCGACCAGGAGCACGGCCGCGAGCATCAGCCCGACGACGAGAAGCAGTACCTCCACGCGCCCAGCCTGCCGTGGCCGCCGGGCCGGCCCGGAACGAGGTCCTGATCAGCCGGTGGGCCTGCTCCACAGATCGGTGACGACCACCCCGACGGCCGCCAGGAGCCGCCGCACCAGCGGGAGGCTGATGCCGATCACGTTGGACGCGTCGCCGTCGATGCCCTCGACGAACCAGCCGCCCAGCCCGTCGAGGGTGAACGCGCCCGCGACGACGAGCGGCTCGCCGCTGGCGAGGTAGGCCTCCAGCTCGGCGTCGGACGGCTCGCCGAACCGGACGGTGGTGACGGCGTGGCCCTCGGCGACCTGGTCGATCCCGCCCGCGGTCGACCGGAGCACGGCGTGGCCGGTGACGAGCTCACCGGTGCCGCCCGCCATCGCCTTCCAACGGCGGCGGGCGGTGTCGGGGTCGCGCGGCTTGCCGACGAGCTCGCCGCCCACGAGCAGCATCGAGTCGCAGCCGATCAGCACGACCTCGCCGTGCGTGTCGCCGATGCGCCGTGCCACGGCCGTGGCCTTCGCCGCCGCGAGGTGGGTGACCTTCTCGGCGGGTGAGGCGTGTGGGATCGCCGCGAGCAGCGCGTCCTCGTCGACGTCGGCGACCTCGACCAGCGGGTCGACGCCCGCCGCGCGCAGGACAGCGAGGCGGGCGGGTGACGCGGAGGCGAGCACGAGGCGCACGGCCGACGACCTTACGAGACGACCGCCGCGCCTCCCGCTTCGCCTACCGTCCTGCCACCGCCGGGGCGACCAGGTCCGGCTCCCGGACGGGCTCGGCGGTGGGCGCGGGCTGCTTCGTGACGAACGCGTGCCGGGCGGCGGCGAAGCCGAGGCGGTCGTCGAAGATGTCCCGGCTCATCTCGGCCAGCTCGCGGATCCGGTAGGTCTCCAGCGGGCGGTGCCGCTCGTCGGCGGCCCGGGCCGCGGCCTTGGCGGCCAGCTGGCCCGCCAGCTCGTCGGAGGTGGCCAGCCGGAACGCGTGGTCGATCACGGCGGCGTGGAACTCGTCGGGCGACCCGGGCAGCACGGCGTCGGCGAGCCCGATGGCGGTGGCCTCGGCCGCCCCGATCGGCAGGCAGTCCTCCGTGAGCCGCCGCGCCTCGGCGGTGCCGACCCGGCGGGGGAGCGTGTAGGTCCAGTACTCGGAGCCGGTGAGGCCCATCGTCCGGTAGTGCGGGTTCAGCACGACTCCCGAGCGCAGCAGCACCTGGTCGGCGCCCAGCCCCATCATCACCCCGCCCGCCCCGGCGTTGCCGCCGACCGCGGCGACGACGAGCTGGTGGGTGCAGGTGATGATCTCGCGGCAGACGTCGTTGATCGCGTTGATGTTGCGCCACGCCTCGGCGGCCGCGTCCGGGCGGGCCTCGATGACGTTCAGGTGGATCCCGTTGGAGAAGAACTGCCCGCCGTGCAGGACGAGCACCGACGTGTCCTGGGCCGCAGCGGCCCGCAGCGCGGCGGCCAGGCGGTGGCACTGGGCCGTGGACATCGCGCCGTTGTAGAAGTCGAAGCCGACCACGCCGACCGGGCCCTGGCGGTGGTAGGTGATCTCGCGGTAGCCGGCTCCCGGAGGGCCGAGCGGCTCCAGCGACTCGGGGACGCCGGCGAGCCGGTCGCGGAGCACGGTGGTGGCCGGCAGCTTGATCCGGGGGCCGTCGCCGATGCGGCGCAGGTGGCCGATCCACAGGGCGCCGTCACCGGTGCGGACGAGCACGGCCCCGTGGCGGCGCAGCGCGATCGTGCCAGGCTCGCCCGGGGTGGCCGGGCCGCGGTGGGCGTCGAAGACCGACACCGGGAGCCCGGCGAGCTCGGTGCGGACGCCGGGGGAACCGTCGGCCGCGCGGATGCGCCGCAGCACCTCGTCGGTGGGATCGGACCAGGAGAAAGCCCGGTCGACCTGGCGCATCGTGGGCCGGAGCCGGCCCCGGACACCCGGGCGGGAGTAGTCGAGCGGGCGCGGCCGGAACCGCGGGTCGCTCACCTTCGCCACGACCTCCCGGGCGAGCGCGGACGCCGCCTCGGTGACCGGGCCCGCGTAGAGCGCGCTCTTGCGCGGCGGCTCGGCGGGGAGGGGGAACTCGCGGGTGGCCCAGATCGGGCCCGCGTCCATCTCCGTGACCGCGCTGAGGGCGGTGACGCCCCACCCCGGCTCCGCGCCGCTGATCGCCCAGTCCAGGGACGAGGGGCCGCGGTCGCCCTCCGGCCCGGGATGGATGATCACGGTGGGCCGGGAGGACCAGATGTCGTCGGGGATGCGTTCCTTCAGGAACGGGCAGAGGATGAGGTCGGGGTTGACAGCGGCGACGGCACGCCGCATGGCGTCGTCCGATTCGGCCGTGCGCTGCACCACGTCGTGCCCGTCCGAACGCAGATCCGTCCACACCCGTTGGGTGAGGCCGTTGAACGACGAGCACAACAGGAGGATTCTCACACCGATCTCCGTGGTCGCGATTTCGGGCGCATCGCGATGACGGCTCTCCGAATCATGGTGAACCGCGCGAATACGCATCCACGATCGACATCTGCCCTGACGTCCGTGGATTCGGCGCACCCTCCTGGCCGGTCGATCGTTGTAGGGAGCGAGGAGCGGTGCGTGATGGGACTGTAACCGGCTGACCGCGCCTCCAGCTAGCGACGAATGGACGCACCTGTGAGGCCATTCGGTCTAGTGCCGTTGGTCCGAACGTCGAAACCACAGAACGTTCCCTGCAGCGCGCCCAGCGGTGCCCCTGGATCGCCAAGAGACGACAGGCGGTCACGCTGCGTGTGTACATGCATGCCAGCGGTAATTGACCGTGGTGATCGGCCGTCGTTTTCCCGATCGTGATCTGAGCCGAACGGGCGAGCAGTCAGGGCGAGCGGTCCAGTGGTTACGCCATTTCGCGCAGCGCCCGCGCGAGCATTGCCTCGCGACCTGAGTCGCCTTGTAGGGTCCGCCGACCAGATGCACGGAAATTGGCGTTGGCGACGGACGGAGCAGACCTCCATGCAGACCAGTACGCCGATCGGCCCTCCCGAGGAGGTAACCGACGGAACGGGCCGGGCGGTGAATCGCCTGCTCGACTACCTGCCTCGCGGCAACACGCTCGACGAAGGCTCGTGGCGGCGGCGTCACGAGCTGCTGCAGTGGGTGCTGCTGATCCACATCCCCGCGATGGCCGTGCTCGGCCTGCTGCTGGACAACCCCCCGCTCGAGATCGGCTACGCGCTGATCGCTCCCGCGGTCTTCCTCGTGCTCGGCCACGTGCTGCACAACCGCAGGGTCGCGTCGTCCTGCGTGACGGGCGGCCTGGTGTTCTCCTCTGCCGGGCTGGTGGTGCTCACCTCGGGCAGCATCGAGGCGCACTTCCACTTCTTCATCATCATCGGGTTCATCGCCCTCTACCAGGACTGGGTGCCGTTCCTCTGGAACGTCGGCTTCACCTTCATCAGCCACGGCATCGGCACCATCTGGCTGGGCAGCCTGATCTTCAGCCACGCGGCGGGCCAGGCCAACCCGTGGCTGTGGTCGTTCATCCACGGCATCGCGGTGCTCTTCGCCTGCGTCGGCATGGTGATCTTCTGGCGGATCACCGAGGACGAGCAGACGGAGAAGGAGGCGCTCGGGCGCAGGCTGATCACGGCCGACGCGGAGATCGGGCGCCGCCGCTTCACCTCCGAGATGCTGGTCAACCTGGCGCGCCGCAACCAGAGCATGCTCTACCGGCAGCTGGACATCATCAACCAGCTCGAGGAGCGGGAGCGCGACCCCGACGCCCTCTCCCACCTGTTCACGCTCGACCACCTCGCCACCCGCGTGCGCCGCAACGCCGAGAGCCTCCTCGTGCTGGCCGGCGAGCAGCCGCCCCGCACGTGGTCGGCCCCGGTGCCGCTGCGCGACGTCGTGCGCGCCGCCATCGCGGAGACCGAGGACCTCGACCGGGTCGTGTTCGCGATCGACGACCGCGTCGCCGTCTCCGGCGGGGCCGTCGCCGACCTCACGCACCTCATCGCCGAGCTCACGGAGAACGCGGTGCGGTTCTCGCCGCCGGACACCGCGGTCACCATCCGCGCCCGGCCGGACCGGCGCGACGACGGCGGCTACCTGATGACGATCGAGGACTGGGGCGTCGGCATGCCGCCCGACGACCTCGCCGCCGCCAACGAGCTGCTCGCCACCCCGCGCGAGGTCGACCTGGCCGTCGCGCAGCGCCTGGGCTTCCACGTGGTCGCCCGGCTCGCCGCCCGCCACGGCATCTCGGTCTCCCTCGGCAACACGCCGGGCACGGGCGTCACGGCCGTCCTCGCGCTCCCCGCGGCCCTGTTCTCGGCGACCCCACCCGCCGACGCCGCGCTCGACACGGGCATGACCGAGGCGCGCCCGTACGTCACCGGCGAGGTGCAGCGCCGCGAGGCGCGCGCCGAGCAGTCGTTCGGCGGCGGTACCGGCTGGGTGGAGCCGGTGTCCACGACCGGCGCCGTGCGCATCGGCAACGGCAACGGCCACGGCCACGCGAACGGCAGCGCGAACGGCAACGCGAACGGCAACGGCAGCTCCTACGTCACCAGCAGCGCGAACGGCAACGGGAGCGCGAACGGCAACGGCAACGGTCAGCCCCGCTGGTCGGAGCCCACAGAGGCCGAGCCGAACCGGCACGGTCTCGACGGGGCACCCGAGGGTGGCTGGCGCGGCTGGTGGAACCCCGAGTCGGCGGCGGCCGCTTCGTCCCGGCACAGCGACCGCGAGCCGGTCGGCACGGGTGGCTCCGACGGCGAGGCCCCCTCGCCCAGGTGGCAGCCGTCCCCGACCCCGCGTGAACGGCAGGCGCTCACCGCCGCCGGCGCACCCGCCGCACCCGAACCCGGCATCCCGTCGCCGCGCCCAGCGGGCGAGGCCGTGGAGAGCACCGGCGGTGGCGGCAAGCAGCTGCGCCGCCGGGTGCCACAGGCGCACCTGGCACCGGAACTGAGGCAACCGGCGGGTGAGGAGCCCGCCGGGCCGCTCGGCCCCGACGGAGCGGCCGCCAGCGCGCTGTCGCGCTACCAGGCGAGCCGGCAGGCCGCCCAGGCGGTCGTCGACGAGGGCGGAGCAGCAGGAGGGACGGGTCGGTGAGTGCTCGATCGGGGCAGCTGGACTGGCTGCTCGCGGAGTTCGTCCGGGACGTGCCCGGGGTGATCCACGGCGTGGTGGTGTCCGGTGACGGCCTGCGCCTGGCCATGTCGCCCGACGTCACCGTGGCGCTGGGCGACCAGCTCGCGGCGGCGGCGTCGGGGCTGGTCAGCCTCGCCCGCGGCACCGCACACCTGCTCGACGCCGGGCCGGTCACCCAGACCATCCTCGAGATGGCCGGTGGCTACCTGTTCGTGTCGTCGGTGAGCCAGGGAGCCACGCTGGCGGTCCACACCCACAAGCAGTGCGACATCGGCATGGTCGGCTACGAGATGACGATGCTGGCCTCGCGCGTCGGCCACGCCCTCACGCCCGCCCCGCGGGCGAGCGCAGGACGGTAGTCGTGCCGCTTTCCGACGCCATGGGGCGTCCATCGTCCGGCGCGCACCAGGCGCACGGTGGGCGTGTGGTGCCGGTGTACGCGCTCACCGGCGGGCGCACCCGCTCCACCACCGGTGCCGAGCTCCCGGTGGAGACACTGGTGACGGTCACGCCGTCCGGTCAGCGGGCCGCCGAGCTGCACCTGGAGTACCGCGCCACCGTCGAGCTCGCGGCGAGGCCGATCTCGGTGGTCGAGATCGGTGCGTCGCTGGGGGTTCCGGTCGGCGTGGCCCGCGTGCTCGTGAGCGACCTCGTCGACGCCGGGTACCTGGCCGTGCACCTCCCGCCGTCGGCGGAGGGTGGCCCGGCCCCCGAGATCCTTGAACGGTTGTTGGAGGGACTACGTGCACGCTCACACTGAGCCCGACGATCTGATCCCGCTGAAGGTGCTGATCGCCGGCGGGTTCGGAGTGGGCAAGACGACCCTCGTGAGGTCGCTCTCCGAGATCCCGCCGCTGCTCACCGAGCAGGCCATGACCGCGGCCTCGATCGGGGTGGACGAGTCCGACATGGTGCCGGGCAAGTCCACCACCACGGTGGCCATGGACTTCGGGCGCATCACCGTCGACGAGTCGCTGATCCTGTACCTGTTCGGCACGCCGGGGCAGTCGCGGTTCTGGTTCATGTGGGACGAGCTCGCGCGCGGCTCCGTCGGCGCGGTCGTGCTGGTGGACCTGCGCCGGATCGACGACTGCTTCCCGGCGATCGACTTCTTCGAGAGCAGGCGGCTGCCGTTCGTGGTGGGCGTGAACCGGTTCCCCGAAGCCGACGACTACGACGCCGACACCGTGCGCGAGGCGCTCGCCCTGCCCGCGGACTGCCCGCTGGTGTGGATGGACGCGCGGGACGCGCGCTCCAGCCGCGACACGCTGGTGACCCTGGTGGAGCACGCGCTGTCCCGCACCACGATGGTGCGCGCCGGCTGATCCACCGGCCGACGCGAACCGGCCCGCCCCCGACGGGGGCGGGCCGGCCCGGGGTCAGGCGTCAGATGCCCCCGCCACCACCGCCGCCGCAGTCACCGCCGCCGGACGACCCGCCGCCCCAGCCGCCGCCGCTGTCGCAGCCCGAGCTGCTGCTGCCGCCGCTGTCGCCGGTCCAGCCGGCGGCCCAGTTGCTGGAGCTGCTGGACGTGCTGCCGCTGCGGGTGCCGGCGTAGCGCCGCGTACCCGCGCGGCTCCCGCCCCGGCCGCCCCCCGGCCGGCCGATCGCGGCGATGACACCCGCGATCACGATGATCGCGACGATTCCGATCGTGATGATTGCTTCCACCTCGATCGCCTCCTCGTGGCCGCGGCGCACCGTCCCCCCTGGACGCCGATCACCCCGGCCGTCGACCCCGAGTGTGGGCTGCGCCACGCCTGCGGGGCCAGTGACTTGAGAAAGCTTTGAGGTGCCTCTGGGGCCCGGCTCAGCGCGGCCGGTAGGCGGTGCGCCACGCCCCGGGGCCGGGGTGCAGCGGGGTGCGGAAGCGGGTCGCGGGATCCGACCAGCGGTTGCGCCCCGCGGGCGCCGCCGGTGCGGGCCGCGGTGCCGTGGCGGCCGCGAGCACCACCGTGAGCGCGGCGAGCTCCGCGTCGGTGGGCTCGCCCCTGACCACGCGGAACGCCGCCCGCCGTTCCTCGGGCGTGCCCGTGGCGTCGGCGGCCGTCACAGCGGGATGTTCCCGTGCTTGCGCGGCGGCACGGCCTCCCGCTTCGTGGAGAGCAGCCGCAGTGCGCGGGTCACGTGACCGCGCGTGTGGGACGGCGGGATGACGCCGTCGATGTAGCCGCGGTCGGCCGCGATGTAGGGGTTGGCGAGCGTGTCCTCGTACTCCTGCTGCAGCTCCGCCCGGCGGGCGGCGAGCTCGTCACCCGCCAGCTGCCCGAGCTCCTTGCGGTACAGGATGCTCACGGCCCCGGCCGCCCCCGTGACGGCGATCTGCGCGGTGGGCCAGGCGAGGTTGACGTCCGCCCCGAGGTGCTTGGAGCCCATCACGTCGTAGGCCCCGCCGTAGGCCTTGCGGGTGATCACGGTGACCTTCGGGACGGTGGCCTCGGCGTAGGCGTAGATCAGCTTGGCGCCGCGGCGGATGATCCCGTTCCACTCCTGTTCGGTGCCGGGCAGGAAGCCCGGGACGTCCACGAACGTGAGGATCGGGATGTTGAACGCGTCGCAGGTGCGCACGAACCGGGCCGCCTTCTCCGAGGCGTCGATGTCCAGGCAGCCCGCGAATTGGGTGGGCTGGTTCGCCACCACGCCGACGGAGCGGCCGTCGACCCGGCCGAAGCCGACCACGATGTTGGGCGCGAAGAGCTCCTGCACCTCGAGGAACTCGCCGTCGTCGAGCACCCGCGTGATCACCTCGTGGATGTCGTACGGGGTGTTGGGCGAGTCGGGGATGATCGCGTCGAGCTCGAGGTCGGTGTCGGTGAGCGCGTCGGCGATCGCCCCCTCCGTCGGCTCCGGCGAGTCGAAGGCGGGCGGCTCGGACAGGTTGTTCGACGGCAGGTACGACAGCAGCTCCTTGACGTAGGAGAACGCGTCGCCCTCGTCCTCGGCGAGGTAGTGGGCCACGCCGGACTTCGTGTTGTGGGCCCGGCCGCCGCCGAGGTCCTCGAAGTCGACGTCCTCGCCGGTGACCGTCTTGATGATGTCCGGGCCGGTGATGAACATGTGGCTGGTGCCGTCGACCATCACGGTGAAGTCGGTGATCGCGGGCGAGTACACCGCACCGCCCGCGCACGGCCCCACCACCAGCGAGATCTGCGGGATCACCCCGGAGCTGCGCACGTTGCGCACGAAGATCTCGCCGTAGAGGCCGAGCGCGACCACACCCTCCTGGATGCGCGCCCCGCCGCCGTCGTTGATCCCGATGACCGGGCAGCCGATCTTGGCGGCCAGGTCCATCACCTTGACGATCTTCTCGCCGTACACCTCACCCAGGGCACCGCCGAACACCGTGGCGTCCTGGCTGAACACCGCGACCGGCCGGCCGTCGACCGTGCCGGTGCCGGTGACCACCCCGTCGCCGAACGGGCGCTTGTCCTGCATCCCGAAGTTCGTGGAGCGGTGCCGGGTGAGCGTGTCGAGCTCGACGAACGAGCCGGGGTCGAGCAGCTGGTCGATGCGTTCGCGCGCCGTCTGGCGGCCCTTCGCGTGCTGGCGCTCGACGGCGGCCTCGCTGCCGGCGTGCACCGCTCCGTCGATGCGCCGGTACAGGTCGGCGAGCTTGCCCGCGGTCGTGTGGATGTCGGGCTCGTCGGGGCCGGACGCGAACGGCTCCGTTGCGGCGCTCATGGCCGGGAGCCTAACGCTGCTCACGGCTTCGTCACCGCGATGCGCGTCACGCAGCCGACAGGTTGCACCGGCGGCTCGCCGTGGCGGGGCGCGCGCCCGGCGACGCCCGGCGGCCGCCCGCCGCCGGGCCCGGGAAACGGCAGCGATCCCGGTGACCCGCCGGTAGCGTCACGACCCATGCACCGGACCGTCGAGCCGCTGGACGCGGAGGCGCTGCGCACCGCCCTCAGTGGGCGCTGGGCGCAGGTCGACGTGGTGGAGCGCACCGGCTCCACCAACGCCGACCTCCTCGCCGCCGCCGCGGAGGGCGCACCCGACCGATCCGTTCTCGTGGCCGAGCACCAGGACGCGGGCCGCGGCAGGCTGGCCCGCACGTGGGTGGCGCCGCCGGGGACCGGGCTCACCGTCAGCGTGCTGCTGCGCCCCGCCGGGGTGCCGCCTGCCCGGTTCGCCTGGCTGCCGCTGCTCGCCGGGCTCGCGCTGCTCGACAGCATCCGCATGGTCAGCGATGTCCCGGCCGGGCTCAAGTGGCCCAACGACCTGCTGCTCGGCACCCGGCAGCGCAAGGCGGCCGGCATCCTCGCCGAGGTCGCCGACGCCGTGCGGCCCGCGATCGTGGTCGGCATCGGGCTCAACGTCGCGGCCTCGCCCCCCGACCAGCCGGCCGCCACGTCGCTGGCCGACGAGGGAGCGGTCGTCGACCGCACCCGCATGCTCTCCGCGCTGCTGGAGCGGCTCGCCGAGCGGGAGGCGCAGTGGCGCGACGGCCGCGGCGACGCGGAGTCCACCCGGCTGCGCGCCGACTACCGCGCCGCCTGCACCACCCTCGGCTCGGAGGTCAGGGTCGAGCTGCCCGGCGGGGCCGCCCTGCACGGCATCGCCGAGGACGTCGACGCCGACGGGCGGCTGCTGCTGCTCGACGCCGCGGGCCACCGGCGCGCGGTCGCCGCAGGCGACGTGGTGCACCTGCGCCCGTCCGGGTAGCGCGTCGTCCGGCGACCCCGCCCCACGGGCGCTTACCGTGGTGGTGTGGCCTATCCGGACGACCTGCTCGCGGAGGGCGAGCAGGTGGTCGTGCACCGGCGTCCGCACTGGAAGATGCTCATCGGGCCGGTGTGCGTGCTGCTGCTCGTCGTCGCGGTCGCCAGCTTCCTCGCCGCGCTCGTGAGCGCGCAGAGCTGGGCTCTGTGGGCGTGGCTCGCGCTCGCCGTGGCCGGTCTGGCGCTCGTGGGCCGGTTCACCGCCTATCCGGTCGTCCGCTGGCGCACCACGCACTTCGTGGTGACCGACCGCCGCGTGCTCGTGCGGGAGGGCGTGTTCACCCGCCAGGGCATGGACATCCCCCTGCGGCGGATCAGCAGCGTGCAGTTCCGGCAGGGCATGTTGGAGCGGCTCCTCGGATCGGGCACGCTGGTCGTCGAATCGGACTCGGACGAATCGCTCGAGTTCGACGACGTCCCGGGGGTGCGGCGGGTCCACGCCGTGCTGTACGACCAGGTGGAGCGGTGACGCGGTGACGAGACCCCTTCCGATGCAGGTGCCCGCGCCCGGGCTGCCCGAGCACGTCACGATCTACGAGGTCGGCGCGCGGGACGGGCTGCAGAACGAGTCCACGATCGTGCCGGTCGAGGTGAAGGCGGAGTTCCTGCACCGCCTCGCCGCCGCCGGGCTGCGGGTGCTGGAGGCCACGAGCTTCGTGCACCCCAAGTGGGTGCCCCAGCTCGCCGACGCGGGTGACCTGCTGCGGCTGCTCGTACGCGCCGACGGCGTCGACTACCCGGTGCTGGTGCCCAACGAGCGCGGCCTGGACCGGGCGCTCGACGCGGGTGTCTCCCACATCGCGGTCTTCGCGAGCGCCACCGACACCTTCGCCCAGCGCAACCTCAACAGCACCCTCGACGCGCAGTTCGGCATGTTCGAGCCGGTGGTGTCCCGGGCGCTCGCGGCCGGGCTGCGGGTGCGCGGGTACGTCTCGATGTGCTTCGGCGACCCGTGGGAGGGCGCGGTGGCCCCGGAGCAGGTGGCCGCCGTGACGCGCAGGCTCGCCGGCATGGGCTGTCACCAGATCTCGCTCGGCGACACGATCGGCACCGGCACCCCCGGGCACGTCGACGCGGTGCTGGACGCCTGCGTCGCGGCCGGGGTGCCGATCCGCCAGCTCGCCGTGCACTTCCACGACACCTACGGCCAGGCGCTCGCCAACACGCTCGCCGCCCTGCGCCGCGGCGTCCGCACGGTGGACGCCAGCGCGGGCGGGCTCGGCGGCTGCCCCTACGCCGAGTCGGCCACCGGCAACCTCGCCACCGAGGACCTCGTCTGGATGCTCGACGGGCTCGGCATCGGGCACGGCGTCGACCTCGACGCGCTGGTCGAGACCAGCGCGTGGATGGCCGAGCAGCTGGGGCGGCCGTCCCCGTCGCGGGTGGTGCGGGCGCTCGGCCCCGCGACCTGATCCTGGGAGCGACTTTTCGAGGAGGTGCGCGGTGGCGCCGCCGATCCCCCGGGAGCTGATGACTCTCGAGATGTGGGACGCCTGCCCGAGGACAACTCGGCGCACTACGAGCTGCAGGAGGGCGTGCTCGTCGTGTCACCGAAGCCGGCCCGTGGCACCAGAGGGCGATGCTGCTCCTCGGCATGCAGGTGGAGCGGCAATGCCCACCCGATCTGCACGTCGTCCCTGAGTTCGAGGTCCTCGTACAGAGCGAGGGCCCGGCGACCGTCTGTACCTCGACCCGCCCGCTCCTTCGATCACGGTGTACGGCCTGGGCGCACCGGGCGACGGGTACGTGGAGAGCCAGACGGCCACCGGTGAGCTCGTGGTTACCGAGCCGCTCGAGATGCGGATCGACGTCGACGCGCTCGTCGACCGGCGTCCCCACCCATCGGAG
The DNA here is from genome assembly GCF_042657305.1 of Pseudonocardia zijingensis. Classification (NCBI taxonomy): domain Bacteria; kingdom Bacillati; phylum Actinomycetota; class Actinomycetes; order Pseudonocardiales; family Pseudonocardiaceae; genus Pseudonocardia; species Pseudonocardia zijingensis. The sequence continues at coordinate 524,036 of NZ_JBHSKO010000001.1, forward strand.
GGGTGACCGGACGCACCGTTCCTGCTTACGGTCGACGTTCCCCGTCAGCGACGACTGGAGCGGATCGTGTCCCGTTTGAGGTTCGGCATCTTCCTGGCCCCCTTCCACCCCGCAGGCGAGAACCCGACCAGCGCGCTGCAGCGGGACCTGCGGCTCGTCGAACACCTCGACGAGCTGGGGTACGACGAGGCGTGGATCGGCGAGCACCACTCCGCCGGGTCCGAGATCATCGCGTCGCCGGAGATCTTCATCGCGGCTGCGGCGGAGCGCACGAAGCGGATCCGCCTCGGCACCGGGGTGGTCTCGCTGAGCTACCACAACCCGCTGTGGGTGGCAGAGCGGATCGTGCTGCTCGACCACCTCACCCGCGGGCGCGTGATGCTGGGCGTCGGCCCCGGGTCCCTGCCCACCGACTCGGCGATGATCGGGCTCAACCCCACCGACACCCGTGAGCTGCTCGAGGAGAACCTCGACATCGTCATGCGGCTGCTGCGCGGCGACGAGCCGGTCACGGCCACCACGCGCACCCACCGGCTGATCGACGCCCGGCTGCACCTGCGCCCCTTCTCCGACCCGCTCTTCGACGTCGCGGTCGCCGCGGTGGCCTCACCCACCGGACCGCGGCTGGCCGGCCGTCACGGCGTCGGGCTGCTGTCGATCGGCGCCACCCTCACCAAGGAGGGCTTCGACGCGCTCGCCCACCACTGGAGCGTCATGGAGGAGCGGGCGGAGGCCTTCGGCACCACCGTCGACCGGGCGGCGTGGCGACTCGTGGGGCTGATGCACGTCGCGGAGACCCGCGAGCAGGCATACCGCGACGTCGAGCACGGGATCGAGCAGTGGTTCCGCTACTTCCAGAAGGTGGCTGCCTTCCCGCAGATGGCCGTGGAGGGCGGCGACGTCCGGGAGATGATCGACTTCGTCAACGAGGCGGGCATCGGCGCCATCGGCACCCCGGAGGACGCGGCCGCGCAGGTGCAGCGGCTCGTCGACCAGTCCGGCGGGTTCGGCGCCATGCTGCTGCTCGCCCACGAGTGGGCCAACCCGCAGGCCACCCGCCGCTCCTACGAGCTGATCGCACAGCACGTGATGCCGCGGTTCCAGGGCCAGGCGCAGGCCACGCTCGACGCCAAGGCGCGGGCGAGCGACGCCCGTTCCGGCCACGCGGAGCAGCAGGTGGCGGCCGTCGCGCACATGACGGAGAAGTACCAGAAGGAGCTGGCCGACCGCGGGTAGCGCCCACCCCAGATGCCGGCAAGGTGGCTTTACCGGCGTAATCGGCCAGTAAAGCCACCTTGCTGGCATTCGTGGGGGTGCGTGGCTCTCAGGGCGCCCCGTTGCCCGTGCCGAACATGCCGGTGAAGACGCTGCGGAAGACCAGCTCGTCGTCGCGGTGGAGGGTGGCGCGCAGCCGCACCAGGCCCAGGTCGGGGCGGCTGCGGGAGCGGCGCGCCTCCAGCACTTCCATCGCGGCCCGCAGCTCGTCGCCCGCGAACACGGGAGCGGGCCAGGCGATCTCCTCGCCGCCGGGGGAGCCGAGGGACGGGGAGCGGGCGAGTACGCCGTCGACGTAGGCGCGCATCCACAGGGATGCGGTGAACCAGCCCGACGCCGCGAGACCGCCGAAGAGCGACGCCTTCGCCGCGTCCTCGTCCACGTGGAAGGGCTGCGGGTCGAACCGGTGCGCGAAGGCGACCATCTCGTCGTGGTCGACCAGCACGGTGCCGAGGTCGAAGACGCGGCCGGGGGTGAAGTCGTCGAAGTGCAGCTGCGTCATCGGCCGACGATCTCCAGCGCCGCCTTGTGGACGGCGCCGTTGGACGCCAGGCCGTCGCCACCGGTGAACGTCTGCGCGCCGGAGAGGTCGGTGAGCGCCCCGCCCGCCTCGGTGAGGATCGGGACGAGGGCGGCGAGGTCCCACGGGTTGGCCGCGGCGTCCACGGCGATGTCGAGCACGCCCTCGGCCACGAGGCAGTACATCCAGAAGTCGCCGAACGCCCTGGTCTCCCAGCAGGCGTCGACGAGGCGCAGGTAGTCGTCGCGGCGGCCGATCTCGGTGAACGTCTTGATGTCGGTGGTGGAGAGGTAGGCGTCGGCGAGCTCGGCCACGCCGGAGACGGTGATCCGCCGGGTGCCGGACGGGTCGGAGGTCCACGCGCCCGCGCCGCGCGCGGCCCACCACCGCCTGCCCAGCGCCGGGGCGCTCGCCACGCCGACCACCGGCTCGCCGTCGACGGCCAGGGCGATCAGGCTCGCCCAGACCGGCACGCCGCGGGAGAAGTTCTTCGTGCCGTCGATCGGGTCGAGCACCCAGCCACGCTCGGCGTCGGTGACGGCGCCGCCGCGCTCCTCGCCGAGCACCGCGTCGCCGGGCCGTTCAGCCGTGATCGCGCGGCGCAGCGCGTCCTCCACCGCGGTGTCGGCGTCGGTGACGGGCGTGCGGTCCGGTTTGCGGGTGACCCGCAGGTCGGCGGCCCGGAACCGCGCGAGGGTGATCGCGTCGGCCGTGTCGGCGAGGCGCAGGGCGAGCTCGAGGTCGGCGTCCACGGGCGTCAAGCCTGCCTCATGCCCCGGTGGCGCCGTCGATCCGCTCCCGCAGCAGGTCGGCGTGGCCGTTGTGGCGGGCGTACTCCTCCACCATGTGGACCAGCACCCAGCGAGCCGAGACCTGCTGCCCGCTGCGGCGGGTCATGAGCACGTCCAGCGACGGGAGCGCCGCGGTGACCTCCCGGGCCCGGGCGCACTCGGCCCGCCACGCGGCGAAGGCGGCCTCGGCGCCGGCCGGGTAGGTGTTGTCGAAGTCCCCGTCCGGGTCGGCGTCGGAGTAGAACATCGGGGCGTCCTCGCCGGCGAGGCCGCGCCGGAACCAGGTGCGTTCGACGTCGCCCGGCGAGCTGGGCGGGCTCCAGGCCCGCGCACTTCACCTCGAGGGTGGCGCGGTGGAACTCGAGCCGGCCCTCGAGCATGGTGCGTTCGTCGGCGGCGGCGGGTGGGCGCGGTCGGTGGTCGTCGGGCACGCGCGGGCGATGATCCCGTGCCGCCTCACCCGGCGCGGTCAGAGGGACCGGGCGAACCCGTGGATGTCGCGGACCGTGGCGCGGTACGCGTCGGCGACGGCCTGCCGGAACGACATGTCGGCGCCGTGGGTGAGCCCGAGGTTGACCTTCCCCACCACGGGAACGCCGGCCCGCTGGAGCGTGCGGAAGTACGCGATGCCCTCGTCGCGCAGCGGGTCGAGCTCGTTGACCGTGATCACGTGCGGGGGCAGGCCCTCGACGTCGGCGGTGGTGGCGGAGTAAGGCCAGCAGAGCGGGTTCTCGGCGTTCTCGCCCGTGGGGTCGTAGACCGTGACGAGCAGGTCCATCATCGCGCAGCCGATGTAGTGACCGTCGTTCTCGACCAAGGACGGCAGCTCGCGCAGCTTGCGCTCGGTGGACCACCCGTATCCGCCGCTGATGAAGGGCACCATCGCGTAGACGCCGTCGATGCGGTCCAGGCGCCCGCTCCGCTTCGCCTCGAGCGCGGTGGCGAGCACGAGGTTGCCGCCGCCCGACTCGCCCTCCAGCACGATCTTCGAGATGCCGAGGTCGGCGCGGTGCTCGTGCACCCAGTCGAGCGCGCTCGCGCAGTCGCGCAGGCCGGTGGGGAACGGGTTCGTGCCCTCGGGCGTCCAGGCGTTGCGGAAGTCGACGGTCACCACGACCATCCCGGTGGCCGCGAGGTCGCGGCTCCACCGCCGGTGCACGTCGTTCTCCGTGTTCAGGATGGTCATCCCGCCGCCGTGCAGGTAGATCACGGCGGGCAGGGGGCCGGACGCGTCGGCGGGCCGCACGATGTGCAGCGGGATGTCGTGGCCGTCCACGCCGCGTACCGACTCGGTGCGGCGCACGAGGTCGACGCCGGGCCCCTCCCCGGGCCATTCGCACGGCAGCACGGCGTAGAGGCTCTCGAACGCGGCGTGCGCGCCGCCGACGTACTCGGCCACCGCGGCGGGCGGGGCGCCGCGGTCCAGCGGTGGCGGCGCGGCGTGCCCGTCCAGGCCGAGGGCGCCGAGCGCGGCCCGCAGACCGGGGTGCAGCCGCGGATCGGTGCTCAGATCGATCGACGGGTCGTGGAGCCGGCCCTCGCACCGAGCGGTGGTCGCCTGCGTCATTTCGCTCATCTGTGGCCTCTTTGCAACACGAGCAGAAACTGTTGCATCGGACTGTGTCCTGCGACACCCTTGGCTGTCAAGACGACAGGAGGCGGCACCGTGGAGACCCCGCTGCAGGCGCAGCTCGCCGGAGCGGACGCCCGGCCGACGGCGCTCGACGCCTTCCGGCGGGCGCGGCGGACCTTCCTCGAGGGGCGCCGCGTCGACATGGGCGCGCTCGCCCGGGAGCTCGGCGTCAACCGGGCCACCCTCTACCGCTGGGTGGGCACCCGGGAGCAGTTGCTCGTCGAGATCGTCTGGTCGCTGGGGCACCGCACGTTCACCGAACTGCTCGCCGACCCGGCCACCGTCCAGCCGGGCCGCAGCCGTTCGGCCTCGGTCCTCGACGCGTGGGTGCACGCGGTGATCCAGAACGCGGGCATGCGGGCGTTCGTCGAACACGAGGGTGAGCTCGCGCTGCGGCTGCTCACCACGCGCGCCACCGACTTCCAGGCGCGCCTGATCGGGGTCGTGCACGACGTCCTCGCAGAGGACGTCGGCTCCGGGCGCGTGCAGACCGAGATCCCGCTCGAGGACCTCACCTACGTCGTCGTGCGGATCCTCGAGTCCTACGTCTACCTGACCTTGACCACCGGCGAGGAACCCGACGCCGACCGCGCGGGGAGGGTGCTCCACGCGCTCCTGCCTGCGGCGCAGGAGTGCGGTTGATCCCGTGCTGCCTAGACTTGTGCGGTGACCACCGTCCTGCTGGCCGAGGACGACGCCGCGATCGCCGAGCCCCTGTCCAGGGCGCTGCAGCGTGAGGGGTACGCCGTCGAGGTCGCCACCGATGGCGCCGCCGCGCTCGAGCGCGTGCGGCGCGGCCAGGTGGACCTGCTCGTGCTCGACCTGGGCCTGCCCGGGATGGACGGTCTCGAGGTCTGCCGTCGCGTCCGGCTGGACGACCCGGACCTGCCCGTCCTGATGCTCACGGCGCGCACCGACGAGGTCGACTTCGTCGTCGGGCTGGACGCGGGCGCCGACGACTACGTCGGCAAGCCGTTCCGGCTGGCCGAGCTGCTCGCGCGCGTGCGCGCCCTGCTGCGCAGGCTCACCCCGGAGGCCGTGGAGGTCGGCGGCGTGCGGATGGAGCTGTCCGGGCGCCGGGTGCTCGTCGACGGCACCGAGGTGGGCCTCGCCAACAAGGAGTTCGAGCTGCTGCGCGTGCTGCTGCTGCGCGCGGGCCAGGTCGTCACGCGCGAGGAGATCCTGCGCGAGGTGTGGAACGACCCGGAGATGAAGACGTCCAAGACGCTCGACATGCACATGTCGTGGCTGCGCCGCAAGATCGGCGGTGAGCGGCGCATCGCCACCGTGCGCGGCGTCGGGTTCCGCTTCAACCACGACTAGGCAGGCGGGGGACACCAGTGCGCCGCCGGATCCTGCAGTCGACGTTGCTCGTGGTCGCCATCACGGCGCTCGTGCTCGGCGGCCCGCTCGCGATCACCACCTGGCGGCTCGTGGAGGACATCCACCGCGCCGACCTGCTGTCGCGGCTGGAACAGGTGGCGGCCCGCATCGACTCCGCGGGCGCCACGATCGACCGCGCGTCCATCGAGCTGGCCGTGCCCGCGGGCGGGCGGCTGCTGCTGCAGCGCGCGGGCCTGCCGGACGAGGTGGTGGGCGCGGACGTCGGCGCCGACCCGGTCTCCGAGTCGCTGCCGTTCGCGCCGGGCGCCGTGCTCGTCATGCAGGAGCCGCTGCAGCTGATGCGCACCGAGCAACTGCAGGTCACGGCCGTGGTGCTGCTGCTCGTCGTGCTCTCGGTCGGCACGGGGGCGGTGGTGGCCACCGTCACGGCGCGGCGGCTCGCCGAGCCGTTGCGCGGGGTGGCCGACCGGGCGGCCCGGCTCGGTGCGGGCGACTTCCGCGCCGTGCCCGGGCGGCACGGGATCCCCGAGCTCGACCGCGTCTCCGACGTGCTCGACACGTCGGCCGTCGCGCTCGCCGACCTGCTGCAGCGGGAGCGCGCGCTCGTCGGGGACGTGTCCCACCAGCTGCGCAGCCGCCTCACCGCGCTGCAGTTGCGCCTCGACGAGCTCGCCTCCCACCCCGATCCGACGGCGCGCAGCGAGGCCCTCGCCGCGCTGGAGCAGGCCGAGCGGCTCGCGGAGGTGCTCGACGAGCTCCTGGAGGCGGCGCGGGTGGCGCGCGCAGCGGGCGCGGAGCCCCAGGATCTGCGGGAGGCGCTCTCGGCCGTGGCTGAGGAGTGGCGGCCCGCGCTCAAGGCCGACGGCCGGTCCCTCAAGGTCCGCGTGCCGGAAGGGTTGCTCGCGCGCGTCACGCCCGCCCGCATCCGGGAGGCCACCGGGGTGCTGCTCGACAACGCGGTGCAGCACGGGGCCGGCACCGTCACGCTGAGCGCCCGCGCCGCGGAGACCAGCCTGCTCGTGGAGGTGGCCGACGCCGGGGCGGGGGTGCCGGAGGAGCTCGTGCCCCACGTCTTCGACCGGGGGGTGTCGGTCGGGTCGTCCACCGGCATCGGGCTCGCCCTCGCCCGCGCGCTCGTGGAGGCCGACGGCGGGCGCCTGGAGCTGTCCCGGGCCCGGCCCCCGGTGTTCACGATCTTCCTGCCGGCAGCGCGGGCGGACGACGTGGTGGCGGCCGGTCCGCGCAGGCCCTCGTCGCCGCGCTGACGCCGCTCAGGCGGCGGGCACGCGCCGCCTGCGGACGTCCTCGTCGGGGAAGACGAAGCGGCGGAAGGCCCACCAGCGGAACGCCATGCCGGCGAGCACGCCGATGATCTGGCCGCTGGCGAAGTCGGCGATCTCCTGGGTGAGGAGGCTGACCTCGGGCACCGCGAGGTGGAACACGTAGCGCGAGATCGCGAGCGGAGCCGAGTAGACGGCCACCCCGATGCCGCTGACGAGGAAGAACAGGGCCGCCTCGTGGTGGCGCTCCCGCCCGCCTCGTGTGCGGAAGGACCACTCCCGGTTGAGCACGTACGACACGATCGTCGCCACCAGCACCGCGATGATCTTCGCTGTGAGTGGCTTCTCGGCCAGCACCGTGGACTTGAGCAGCAGGAAGACGACGGTGTCGATCACCCACGTGGTGCCACCCACGAAGGCGAACTTCACGAGCTCGCGGTGCTTGATGGCGATGTCGCGGTAGGGCTGCGGGATGAACGCGAGCGCCGACTCGACAACGGACACCTGTTCGATCGTGCCAGACGCGGGCGCCGAGGTGCTCGCCGGTAGGCTTCCTGCACCGTGAACGCCACCCCCTCGCACCCCATCGGGGGCCCGCCGGTGGTCGGCATGGTCGGCGCCGGGCAGCTCGCCCGGATGACGCACCAGGCTGCCATCGCGCTCGGCCAGTCGTTGCGCGTGCTCGCCGCCGACCCGGCCGACCCCGCCGCCCAGGTGTGCGCCGACGTCCACCCCGGCTCGGCCGACGACCTGCCCGCGCTGCGCGCCTTCGCACGAGGGTGCTCGGCCGTCACGTTCGACCACGAGCAGGTTCCTCAGGAGCACCTGCGCGCGCTCACCGACGCCGGTGTGCCCGTGCACCCGGGCCCGGACGCGCTCCTGCACGCCCAGGACAAGCTCGTGATGCGGCGCAGGCTCGCCGGCCTCGGGCCGGCCGTCCCGGCGTACGCCGAGGTGCGGGAGCCGGCCGACGTCGCGGCGTTCGCCGCCGATCACGGGTGGCCGGTGGTGCTCAAGGCGGCCCGCGGCGGCTACGACGGGCGCGGTGTCTGGATGCTGCGCGCTCCCGAGCCGGGGCTCGTGGCCGAGTTGCTGGCGGCGGGCACACCCCTGCTGGTGGAGGAGGCCGTGCCGCTGCGGCGCGAGCTGGCCGCGCTCGTGGCGCGCTCCCCGTTCGGGCAGGCGGCGGCGTGGCCGGTGGTCGAGACGGTGCAGGAGGACGGCCAGTGCGTGCAGGTGCTGGCGCCCGCCCCCGGCCTCGACGAGGACGTGGCCGCAGGCGCGCAGGAGGTGGCGCTGCGGATCGCCGCCGAGCTCGGGGTCACCGGGCTGCTCGCGGTGGAGCTGTTCGAGCGCACCGACGGCGTGCTCGTGATCAACGAGCTGGCCATGCGACCGCACAACTCCGGGCACTGGACGATCGAGGGCTCCCGCACCTCGCAGTTCGAGCAGCACCTGCGGGCGGTGCTGGACTACCCGCTGGGCGCCACGGCGCCCACCGCGCCCGCTGTGGTCATGGCCAACGTGCTCGGCGCGGCGCAGACCCCCGCGATGTCGGTGGACGAGCGGGTGCACCACCTGTTCGCCCGGTTCCCGGACGTCAAGGTGCACCTCTACGGCAAGGCGGAGCGTCCGGCCCGCAAGGTCGGGCACGTCACCGCGCTCGGCGAGGACATGGCCGAGGTGCGGTCGCGGGCGGCGCTGGCCGCCGCGTGGCTGTCCACCGCGGAGTGGCCGGACGGCTGGTCGCCGCACACCGGCCGCGTCGAGCAGGAGGTGCACGGTGCGTGACCCGCAGGTCGGCGTGATCATGGGCAGCGACTCGGACTGGCGTGTGATGGAGGCGGCCGCCGCCGCGCTCGCCGAGTTCGAGGTGCCGTACGAGGTGGGCGTCTACTCCGCGCACCGCACCCCGCAGCGCATGCTCGACTACGCCGCGAGCGCCGCGGAGCGCGGCCTGCGCGTGGTGGTCGCGGGGGCCGGGGGTGCGGCACACCTGCCCGGCATGGTCGCGGCCGCCACCCCGCTGCCGGTGATCGGCGTTCCGGTGCCCCTCGCGCAGCTCGACGGCCTCGACTCGCTGCTGTCGATCGCCCAGATGCCGGCCGGGGTGCCGGTGGCCACGGTGGCCGTCGGCGGGGCGCGCAACGCCGGGCTGCTCGCCGTGCGCATCCTCGCCGTGGGCGACGCCGCCCTACGCGAGCGGATGGTGCGCTTCCAGGCCGACCTCGCCGACTCGGTGCTGGCCAAGGACGCCGCGCTGCGCGCCGCCGCCGCCGGTCCGGAGTGATCCGCGGAAACCCGTGGCGCGCCGCCCGCCGCCGCACGTAGTGTGGCGGTACACGGGAAAGGAGGTGGTCCAGCGTTGAATAGCTACAGGACTCGTGAGGTGGCTGTCCGCTAGCACCACAGGACTCGTTTCCGACGGCCTATGTGGAAGCCGGTAGTGGTGCCGGCAAATCCCAGGCAGTCACCCGTGATCCCCGGGTCCGAGCCCGTCCAGCTCGATCACGCAGTGCGCTGCGGCCCGGGGATCACGCATGTCCGTAGAACCACCACGAGCCCGGTCGCGGTGCGACCGGGCTCGTGGCGGGTGCCGGGGAGTCAGGGTTCGGGCGAGAGCGACGCGCCGATCTCGCGGAGCCTGGGCGCGTGCTTGCGGGCGTGGTGCTCGCAGAACAGGAGATCGTTGCCGGCCGGGAGAACCACCCGCACGAGGGCGGCGGCGCAGCAGCGGTCGCAGAGATCCTGGCGGGTGAGCACGGGCAGGACGTCATTGAACACAGCGGGCCTCCCGCTCCTCGACGTGCAGCGGACTGGTCGCGGGGGTGCCTGCCGCCCACGACCAGTTCGCCAACTGCACCGCAGGCCGATCCGCAACGATCACGGCTACGGAGAGGGACGAGCTCGCGGTGGCTGAGGGGGGCGCCTGCGTGCTCATCCTCGCTCTCCTTCCGCCGGATCGCTGCCTGCGGTGAGAGAAGCATCCGGCACCGCGGGAGGCCGCTACCACCCCGCTGCCCTCCCGACCGATTGCCGCCAGCATCACCTTCGCTTTGGGGGGTGTCCCCCATGCCACCGGTGGACGATCGGCGAAGCGTGTGATAGCCGCGGGCTCAGGCGTGCCGTTCCAGGCGGGCCACGGCCGCCTCGAGGCGCTCGGTCACGTCCGGCGTGCCCGGCTCCCGGGGCAGCAGGTCGATCACCTTGCGGAACCGCTCCCGATGATGCTCCACGTCGTCGGGCCGCCCGCCGCCGGCCAGCCACCCGCGCAGCGCGAGGTTGTGCGCCGCCACCACGGCGGCGCCGATGACCGCGGCCCGCAGGTCGCCGTCCGGCTCGCCGGCGAAGCGCTCCCGCAGCCGGCGGGTGAACAGACGCCGGTAGTGGTCCACCCGCGCCGACTCCCGGTCGCGCAGGGCGGGCACCTCGTGCGTGAGCCGGAAGCGCTCCACGGACAGCCCGGGGTCCTCGGCGTACAGGTCGAACACCGTCTCGCCCGCGCGCACCACGAGCGACGCGGTGGGCTCCGTCGGGTGCGCGGTGGTGAGCACCTCGTCGATCCGCGCCAGCGCGACCTCGTGGTCGGGCGAGATCGCGTCCTCCTTGCTCGGGAAGTAGCGGAAGAACGTCCGCCGCCCGACGCCCGCAGCGGCCGCGATGTCGTCGACCGTCGTCTCCTCGTAGCCGCGGGTGCGGAACAGCCGGACGGCGGCGGCCACGAGCTCGCGCCGCACCTCGGCTCGTCCCTCGGGCGAGCGGCCACGACGGGAGTTCATGGCACGCAGGGTAACAGGACGGTGTACAAGCGGCACTCAGTGCCGTTAAGCTGTGCGGCATGAACCCCGACTTCGACACCTACCGGCTCAGCGACGAGCACGAAGCGCTGCGCGAGGCGGTGCGGGCGCTCGCGGAGAAGGAGATCGCCCCGTACGCCGCGGAGGTCGACGATCAGGGCCGCTACCCGATCGAGACGCAGAACGCGCTGGTCAAAGCGGGGTTCCAGGCCGTCACCATCCCGGAGGAGTACGGCGGCCAGGGCGCCGACGAGCTCGCGGGCTGCATCGTGATCGAGGAGGTGGCGCGGGTCTGCGCCTCCTCGTCGCTGATCCCGGCCGTCAACGGGCTGGGGCTCACGCCGATCCTGCTCTCGGCGTCCGACGAGCTGAAGCGCGAGGTGCTCCCGTCCATCGCCGCCGGCGACGCGATGATCAGCTACGCGTTGTCGGAGCGCGAGGCCGGCTCGGACGCCGCGTCGATGAAGACCCGCGCCCGCCGCGACGGCGACGAGTGGGTGCTGGCCGGCACGAAGTGCTGGATCACCAACGCCGGCCAGTCCACCTGGTACACGGTGATGGCGGTGACCGACCCGGAGAAGAAGGCCAACGGGATCTCCGCGTTCGTCGTGCACCGCGACGACCCCGGCTTCGAGGTGGGCCCGAAGGAGCGCAAGCTCGGGATCAACGGCTCGCCGACCCGCGAGATCTACTTCACCGACTGCCGCATCCCGGCCACGCGGATCATCGGCGCGGAGGGCACCGGGTTCAAGACCGCGCTCGCCACGCTCGACCACACCCGCCCGACGATCGGCGCCCAGGCCGTCGGCATCGCGCAGGGCGCGCTCGACGCCGCCACCGCCTACATCAAGGAGCGCAAGCAGTTCGGCCGCACCATCGGCGAGTTCCAGGGCGTGCAGTTCATGCTCGCCGACATGGCGATGAAGGTGGAGGCCGCCCGCCAACTCGTCTACGTCGCCACCTCGCGCGCCGAACGCGGCGAGCCGAACCTCGGCTTCATCTCCAGTGCGGCGAAGTGCTTCGCCTCCGACACGGCGATGAGCGTCACCACCGACGCCGTGCAGCTCCTGGGCGGCTACGGCTACACCAAGGACTTCCCCGTGGAGCGCATGATGCGCGACGCGAAGATCACGCAGATCTACGAGGGCACCAACCAGATCCAGCGCATGGTGATGGCGCGGGCCCTGCTCAAGTGAGGTTCGGCCTGACCGCGGTGACCACGGCAGGCCACCGGAGGCCGGTTCCGCGGCCATGATCACGGGTTTGGCGCATTCCCGGGCGTTTTCGACACGGGAATGCGCCAACTCTCTGATCATGGGCCCGCAGATGGCCGATTTCGCGCTCCAGGGGCGTCGATCAAGGGGAGATGGTCGCTAGATGCTCTTGATCGCCGTGAGATCCGCCGTTTCGTCCTGATCGCCGCGGAACCCAGGCCTCCCGGGGAAGCCACCAGGAGGCCCCGGCCGATGCGGGTCGCTGCGGCGGGTTCCGCGGAACCCACCGGGGGTCTCCGGAGCGACCATGGTCGCGGTCGAGCTCAGTATGTTGCTCCGGATGACCGAGATCGAGGCCGAGGTGACCGCTGACCTCATACGCGACCTGTTGCGGGACCAGCATCCGGACCTGGCCGAGTTGCCCCTCCGCGAGGTGAAGGGCGGCTGGGGCAACCAGATGTGGCGCCTCGGGGACGAGCTGGCCCTGCGGATCCAGCGCATGGACACCGACCCCGATCTCCAGCTCAAGGAACGCCGGTGGCTGCCGCTGCTCGCCCCGCGCCTGCCGCTGCCGATCCCCGTCCCGGTGCGGAGTGGTGCGCCTTCCGAGCGCTTCCCCAAGATCTGGACGGTCATGACGTGGGTGCCGGGCCTGCCGCTGGACCACGGGTCGATCATCCGCGGTGAGCACGCGGCCGACACCCTGGCGGCGTTCCTCCGGGCGCTGCACGTACCGGCGCCCGCCGACGCACCGGCCGACCGGGATGGCCGCGGCGCGCATCCCGAGGACTCCACGGACGGCTTCAACCACTTCTTCGACTCCGTCGACGCTGACGCGATCGGCTCCGACGCCGCCGCTGTCCGGGCAGTCTGGGACGACGCCGTCGCGGCCTCCGCATGGGAGGGTCCGCCGGTGTGGGTGCACGGCGACCTGCATCCCGCGAACGTCGTCGTCGCGGACGGGACGCTGGCGGGCGTCGTCGACTTCGGCGACCTGTTCGCCGGCGACCCGGCCTTGGACCTGTCGGCCGCCTGGCTGTTGCTGCCCGCGGGTGCGGCCGCACGCTTCTTCGCCGCGTACGGGGCGGCCGACGAGGCGACGGTTCGGCGCGCCCGCGGGCTGGCCGCGCTGAAGAGCCTCTTCCTGATGCTGATGGGGCAGAACGGGGACCGCGGCCTGCCCGGCGGCAAGCCGGCGTGGGGTCCGGCGGGACGGGCGGCGCTCGACCGGGTCCTGCGCGATCGCGTGACCCGCTCCCACGCGTAGGTCGACAGCGCCGCGGTGGAGGTCTTGGGGATCGAGGTCGAGCCCTCGCTGGTCCGGCGCTGGGCCGGCTGGCTGGCGCCCGCGCGCCAACCGTTCTTCCTGACTCCTCAGGAGGCGGTGAACCTCGATCGCACCCGGCGCGACCTGCCCGGCGAGCTGCGCGACACCTACGAGGTCTGGAACGTGCCCGCTGGGCTGGACGTCGTGTGGCTCGACGAACGCGCCTTCCGCGACCTGCCCCGGCGTGCTCGCGCCGCGCTCGTCCGGGCGCCGGTGGAACACGGGCGGGGAGCAGTGCCTGCGGTGGACGGCTGGACGGACGTCGTCGAGGCCCGGGTGCTGCGCGAGCAGGCCGACGGGCACCACTTCGTCTGGTGGCCATCCCTTGTGGAGGCCCGTTCCGACGCCGTTCTCGAGCGCGTGGTGAGCGACGGTCACCTCACGTGCCGGCGCGCGTCGGTGCCGGTGGAGGTCTGGCGTGCAGCGGCAGTCGGGCTGCCCCGGGCCGAGGCGCTCAGCGGGACCTTCGCCGAAGGGAGCGGGCCGAACTGCTTCGGCACCGTCATGGCCGCAGCCGGAGTACCGGACGCTGCGGAGAGCTGGATGCAGCGGGAACCCTTCGAAGCATGGCTGGACGCCCACTGCGCCCCAGGAGGTGAGGACGATCTCCCGGGAACCGTGCTGGTCTGGCGCGACGCCGATCTGACGAGCACACACGCCGCGGTCACCCTCGGCGGCGGCTGGGCCCTGCACAAGCCGTCGCAGTCATGGGCCAGTCCCCGCCAGGTGGTCGGGGTGGGCGATCTCGTCCGCACCGCGGCACCCGGGGTGGCGCTCCACCGCTACTCGCTGCGCGGAGCGCCCGGCCGTCAGCCCGGTTGACGCAGCCGGCGCGCGGCGGCGTCGAAGACGGTGTCGGGCCTGTCGTTGAAGGCGATCGCGGCGCCCGGCGCGTGCCGGTGCACGAGGTTGATGACGCGCTCGAACAGGTCGAGGTCGTGGCGGACGCCGCCCCCGACGACGACCACCGCCCACGGTCTGCGGTCGAGCGCCTCGGTGACCACGGCCTCGATGTCGTCGCTGCCGTCGAGCCCGAACAGGCAGGTCTCGGCGCCGACGCCGGCCTCGGCGAAGCGGGCCATGCCGGCGGCGATCGCGTCGGCCACGGGGGTGGGGTCCCACGGACCGGGCACCCGGTGCGGGTCGAGGCCGATCACCAGCACCTGCGGCTCGGGGGCGGCGGCGTCGGGCACGTACCCACGGTAGTGGCCGGGACGGGGCCACCCGGACGTCGTGCCCTGATCGGGCGGATCGGCGTCGTACGCAGCCCGGTCGAGGCAATGATCGCCGAATCCTCAGCGTGTTCACAGGTAACGGTTGGAAACCTCTGCGCGGATGTCTGGGCACCGCAACTTCGCACGCGTGGCCTGGGTGGACGCTGCCAAGGGAATGTCGATCCTCCTCGTGGTGATGCACCACGCCGTGATGTTCCTGCAGACGTCGGGCATGGCGCCGCCTGCCGTGGTGGCGGCGAACACCGCCCTCGCGTCGATGCGCATGCCGCTGTTCTTCCTCGCCTCCGGCATGTTCGTCGCCGGGCCGCTGGCGGCACCGTGGCGCACACTGCTGCACAAGCGCGTGGCGTTCTTCCTCTACCTCTTCGCGGTGTGGACCCTGATCCGCTTCGCCTTCTTCCACATCCCCGCGGTGGCGGCCGTCGACCCCTACGTCGACGACACGGACCCGATGGCGTTGGCGCTGGCACCGCTGATCCCCGGGTCCGGGGTGTGGTTCCTCTACGCGCTGGCGCTGTACGCGGTGCTCGGGAAGCTGAGCAGGGGCGTTCCGCCCTGGCTGCAGCTGGGCGTGGCCGGCGTGCTGTCGGCGCTGGTCGCGGCGGAGACCGTGCAGCTGGGCAACGAGATGTGGGACCGCATGGCCCGCTACCTGGTCTTCTTCCTCCTCGGCTGGCACGCCCGGCACGTCATAGAGCGGCTGGCCGCGGCCACCAGCGCGCTGCGGGTGGTCGCCGCGGCCGTCGCGTGCGTCGCGGGGGCGGCCGTCGCCATCGCGCTCGGCGCCCGCTGGCTGCCCGGGGTCGCCCTCGCGCTGAACCTCCTCGCGCTCGTCTTCGGGGTGCTGTTCGCCGCGTGGATCTGCCGGTACCGGGTGGGCCGCCCGCTCGTCGCCCTCGGCGCGCGGACGCTGCCGGTCTACCTGATCCACGTCTTCTGGATCGCGTTGCTCGTGGTCGGGCTGCGCCTCGTCCCCGTTCCCCCGGCCGCGGGGTACGCGCTCCCCGTGCTGATGGCGCTCGCATGCACGGCGCTGTCGCTCCTGACCCACCGCGCGCTGGTGGCGGTGGGTGCCCGGTGGCTGTTCGCGCTCCCGGCGCGGCTGGCCCACAGCGAGCCCGCGCCCGTCACGCGCTGAGGCGCCGGGCGCCTTACCCGAGCCGGACGGTGGTGCGCTCCGTGGCGGCCCGGCGGGCGAGCGCGTCCTCGTCGGGGTTGCGGACCTGCACCAGCGACGCCTCGGCGGCCAGCACCGCGAGGAGGCCGTCGCGCAGGCCGTCGGCGGTGTTCCACTCGAGCGTGGACAGCACGCGGTCGGTGCGCGACAGGCCGAGCTCGGCGGCACGGGCGCGCGCACCGGCGAGGACCTCGCCGACCGTGGCGTCGTCCAACGCGGGCGCGCTGTCGGGCACCTGCTCCAACGGCACGAAGTCGTCGCCCTGCAGCCGCACCTCCGTGGCGAAGTCGACCACGCCCGGCGGCAGGCCCGCGATGCCCTTGCCGAAGGCGTCCAGCGACAGGGCCACCACGCCGCCGGACGGGCCGGAGGCCAGCGCGAGGTCGACGCGGTCGGCGTCGCACAGCACCCATTCCGCGTCGCCCGGCTCCGTGATGATCGTGGCCCCGCACCACCACGCCGCGAGCAGCACGGCGGCCGTCTGCCAGTGCGCGGGCAGCAGCAGGGCCACCCGGGTGCCGGGTTCGGCGTCGCACTCCTCGCTCAGGAGGTTCGCCGCCTTCGCCGCCCAGTTCGCCGTGGTGGTGCCGGACAGTTCCACGCGCTCGCCGGTGGCGTCGTCGTAGAACGTGATCAGCGGGCGTGCGGCGGCGGCGGCCGAGCGCAACGGGCCGAGCAGGGCGGCGGTGAGCGTCACCCCGCCACCCTAAGCGCGATCTAGTCGATGCAGGGAACGCCCGCCGCCGTGATCGGCTGGGTCGGCTCCGGCGCGGAGCTGGTGGCGGCGGGTGGCGCGGGCGGCTCGTCCGTGCTCGGCACGACGGCCGGGTCGAAGTCGGCGCCGAGCACCACGCTCAGGTGGCCGGGAGCCACCGCCTCGTCGTGTTCGGTGCTGATGCCACCGAGCTGTTCGGCCACCGCGGCCGCGGCGTCGCCGTCGGCGCCGGTGTAGCGCACCACCGAGGTGTCGGTGGCCGCGGTGTTGTCGACGATCCCGCGCGCGAAGCCGAGCTCGCGCAGGCGGGCGGCCACCGAGGCTGCCATGCCGCCGAGCTCCGAGCCGTTGCGCACCTCCACCACGTACCGGGACGCGATGAGGTCGGGCGGCGGGGGCGGCACCGCCTGCGCGACCGCCGCCGACTCCTCGGCGGCCTGCGCGGCCGCGGCCTGCTCCGCGATCCGCTGCTCGATGAACGCCGCCACCGCGCGGGGCTCGACGAGCACGACGTCGCCGCGCGAGTTGGAGTCGCCGCCGTTGGTGGGGATCGTGACGAACTGCAGGTTCCCGGCGGCGAGGCCGGCCGCCTGCTGGGCGAACCCGAGCAGGTCCCAGTTCGCGTCGATCACGAGGGACTGCTGCGCCACGCCCACGAGCGCCGCGAGCCGCGCCGGGTCGGTGAGCGTGCCGCTGGAGAGGATCTTGTCGGCCACCGCGGCCATGAACACCTGTTGGCGGCGGATGCGGGACAGGTCGCCCTCGGGCAGGCCGTGGCGCTGGCGGACGAACGCGAGCGCGTCCGTGCCGGAGATCGTCTGCGGTCCGGCGGCGAAGTGCGCGCCGGACAGCGGGTCGTCGACCGCCTTGCGCAGGCAGACGTCGACGCCGCCGATCGCGGTGGTGAGGTTGTGGAAGCCGAGCAGGTTGACCTCGGCGTAGTGGTCGACGGTCTGGCCCGTCAGGTTCTCGACGGTGCGGATCAGCGCGGTGCGCCCCTCCTCGGCCGCCTCGGCCTCCCGCTCGGGCTCCCGCACCCCCTCGGCGGCCAGCCGCTCGGCGGCGCGCGCCTTGGTGGCCGGGTACGCGGCGTTGATCTTGTCGCGGCGGTAGCCGGGGATGTCCACGTACGCGTCGCGGGGGATCGAGAACGCGGTGGCCGCCCCGCCGCCCTCCGGCACGTGCAGCAGGATGATCGTGTCGGAGTTCAGCACGCCGGTGTCCGGGCCGCTGGAGAGCATCCGCTGCACCTCGGGCGGCAGCGGCCTGCCGTGCGCGTCGGTGCGGCTGTCCACCCCGACGAGCAGGATGTTCAGGTCGCCACCGTCGCCGCCGCCCGCGATGACGTCGGTGGTGCTGATCCCCGCCGTGACGTCCCGGTAGAGGGCCCACGCCGTGCCGGTGAGGAGCAGGACCAGCGCGGACGCCACCACGAGGACGGTGCGCAGGCGCCGCCCGAACCCGCGCCGCGCCGGCCGCCTCGGGGGCGGCATCCGGCGCGGGGGCGGGCCTCCGGTGACCGGCCGCGTCCGCGACCCGGCCGGGGGACGCGGCCCCATCGCCGGCCGGGTGAGCGTCGAGCGCCCGGTGCTCCGCCCGTTCATGGGTGCACCTCCGCTCGTCGTGATCGTCCTGTCTCCTAGGGTGCAACACGAGGCGCGCTCGTCCACACCGCCGAGGGGCGTGTCGCGGGTGACCGTGGTCGCGGCACTGCCTGTTACGCACCGTTACTCCGGTGAACCCGACCGGAGCGGAGGGAGCTGTCGTTGTCCGAGCAGCTGTCGCTTCTGCTGCCCGTCTGGGCAGGTGACCGGGCGGACTTCCTCGAGGACGCGTTCCGGTCGTCGGTCGACGCCCAGACACGCCAGCCCGACCAGGTCGTCATCGTGCGTGACGGACCGGTGCCCGCCGAGCTCTCCGCGAAGCTCGCGGAGCTGGCGGCGGGCAGCCCGGTGCCCGTGGACCTCGTGGAGCTGGAGCACAACCAGGGGCTCGGGCCCGCGCTCGACGCCGGCCTCGCGGCGTGCCGGCACGAGGTGGTGGCGCGGATGGACGCCGACGACATCTCCCTCCCGCACCGGTTCGCCGTGCAGCTGCCGATCATCGAGACCGGGATCGACATCGTGGGCTCTGGCCTGGTCGAATTCGCCGACGACCCGGACGAGATCCTCGCCACCCGGGTGGTCCCGACCGACCCCGCCGAGATCCGGCAGCGCGCGCGGTTCGCCACCCCGTTCAACCACCCGACGGTCGTCTACCGCCGGTCGCTGGTGACCGCGGTCGGCGGCTACACCGACTTCGCGAAGATGGAGGACTACCTGCTCTGGGCGAAGCTGATCCTCGCCGACGCGCGGGTGGCCAACGTCGCCGAGCCGCTCGTGAAGTACCGGGTGGGCGCGGGGGCGTACGCGCGGCGCGGCGGGCTCGACCTGCTGCGCGCCGAGATCGCCGTGCAGCACCGGTTCCGCGAGCTCGGCTTCACCACGCCCGCCCAGTACGCCCGCAACCTCGTCGTACGCGGCGGCTACCGGTTGGTCCCGGAGGGTTTCCGCCGTTCGGTCTACCGGAAGGTGATTGCGCCTTACCGCCGGTGAGCCCTCCCGGGTCGGGTGGCAGCATCGCGCCACCCGAACGAGGGGGTGCGATGAACCCGTCACCCGGACCGGACCCGGCCGACCTCGCAGTGCAGGGGGCCGCTCTGATCGCGGACGGCCGCCCGTTCGAGGCGATCGAGGTGCTGCGGCAGGCGATGGCGGGCGGTGAACCGTCGGCGCCGGACCTGCTGCTGCGGGCCTACCTCGCCAGCGGGAGCTGGCGCGCCGTCGTCGACTGGCTCGGGCCGCTCGTCGACGACGGGCACGTCCGCTTCGCGGGCAGGCTCGGCGTGGCGCTCGTCGAGCTGGGGGAGCGGGAGCGCGCCGAGACCGTGCTGCGGCTCGCCGTCGAGTCCGGGGACGTGCCGGCGGCGAACGACCTCGCGATCCTGCTGCGCGACGAGGGCCGCATGGTGGAGGCCGTGAACGTGCTCGTCGAGGCGGCGGCCGCGGGCGACCAGCTCGCCGCTGCCAACGTGGTGGCCCTGCACCTGGACGCGGGCGACCTCGCCGCCGCCGCGGCCGCCGCCGAGCGGTACGCGACCGAGCGGCAGCCCGACACCGTCCTCGCGCTCGCCGAGGTGCGCGCGCAGCAGGGCCGCCACGGCGAGGCCCACGACCTGTACCGGCGGGCGGGTCAGCTCGGCGCGCTGCGGGCCCACACCGCGTACGGGCAGTTCCTGAGCGGCACCGGCGCCGATCCGGAGGCCGTGGAGCGGGAGTTCCGCGAGGCCGAGCGGCTCGGCGAACCCGGCTCGGCCTTCGCCCTCGGCCGGTTCCTCTACGACGAGGGTAGGTTCGACGAGGCGCGGAGCTACCTGCAGATGGCCGCCGACGAGGGCGACCGGCAGGCCGTCGAGGCACTGGCCGAGCTGGACGGGGTGGAAGCCGACGAGTACTGAGTTCCCGCCCGACCGCGTCCTCGTCGCCGACGGGGGCATGGCCACCGCGCTCGAGGCCCGCGGCCACGACCTCTCCGACCCGCTCTGGTCGGCGCGCCTCCTGATCGACGCCCCGGCCGAGGTCGTCGCCGTGCACCGCTCCTTCTTCCGTGCCGGCGCCGACATCGCGATCACGGCGAGCTACCAGGCCTCCTTCGACGGCCTCGCCGCCCGCGGCGTCGACCGCGCGGGCGCCGAGCGGCTGCTGACCCGCAGCGTCGAGCTCGCCCGCGAGGCCGCGGCCGCCGAGGGCGAGGGCGAGCGGTGGGTCGCGGCGTCCGTCGGGCCCTACGGCGCCGCGCTCGCCGACGGGTCGGAGTACCGCGGCCGTTACGGGCTGACCGTCGCCGCGCTGCGGCGCTGGCACCGGCCGCGGGTGGAGGTGCTCACCGCGGCCGCCCCGGACCTGCTCGCCCTCGAGACCGTGCCGGACGCCGACGAGGCGGAGGCCCTCGCCGACGTCGTCGCCGGGCTCGGCGTGCCCGCGTGGCTGAGCTACACGATCGACGGCGACCGCACCCGCGCCGGTCAGCCGCTCGCCGAAGCCTTCGCGGTGGCTGTGGGCCGGCCGGAGATCGTCGCGGTCGGCGTGAACTGCTGCGCCCCGCAGGACGTGCCGGGGGCGGTCGCGGTGGCCCGCGAGGTCACCGGCCTGCCCGTGATCGCCTACCCGAACAGCGGCGAGGCCTGGGACGGCGGATGGATCGGCCACCGCCGGTTCACGGCGGCCGACGTGCCCGGCTGGGTGGCGGCGGGCGCCCGGATCGTCGGGGGATGCTGCCGGGTGGGACCGGAGGAGATCGCGGAGGTGGCGGCGACGCTCCGAAGTTCAGGAAAGCCACATTCAAGGCCGGAGAGGCCCTGAATGTGGCTTTCCTGAACCACGGGGCGGCTAGCGTTCCCCCGTGGAGACCGATCCCGTGCGGGAGTACGGCGACGCCCTGGCCGTCGTCACCACCACCCGGCGGGGCCGCCCGCCCGTCGACCGGTTGCGGGCGTCGCTGCCCGCGGGGACGCGCCTGGTGGTGGTCGACACCGCGTCGTCCGGCGGGGACGGGGACGGGGACGGCGTCGTCCTACGCCTTCCCGAGGACGTCGGGCGGGCGGCGGCGCTGAACCGCGGGGTGGCCGGGTTGGCGGCCGAGGTCGGGTGGGTGCTGCTCAGCGACCCGTGCCTGCGCTGGCGCGAAGGCGCGATCGACGCGTTGCGCGCGGCCGCGGCCGGCCACCCCCGCGCCGGGCTGCTGGGCGCGCACCTGAGCGGCGTGGACGGGCGGGCCGGTGGGCCGCTGCCGAGCCTGCTCGACGTCGCGTGCGGCCGCGTCCGGGGCGGCGCCGCAGCCGGCCCGACCGGCTGGGTGTCGACGGCGGGTGCCCTCGTCCGCCGCGCCGCGTGGGACTCCGTCGACGGGTTCGACGGCCGCTACCTGGACGGACCGGGCGGGTTCTGCGACGTCGACCTGGGCGACCGGCTGGGCCGGGCGGGGTGGCTGGTCGTCGCCGTGCCGCAGGCCGTGGCGCATGTCGAGCCCGGTGACACGAACGTGGACGGGCACGGCATCCTGGAGCCGCACGCGGCCGGATCGCACCGGTACGTGCGCGACCGCGCTCGTGGACCGGCGCGGGCGCTGGCGGCGCTCGCGCGCCGCCTCCCGGACCCGAAACCGTAGGAGGAGAACGCGTGCTGGACGACGTCGAGGCCGTGGTGCTGGTCGGCGGCAAGGGAACGCGGCTGCGGCCGCTCACGCTGTCGGCGCCCAAGCCCATGCTGCCGACGGCCGGCGTGCCCTTCCTGGCGCACCTGCTCTCCCGGATCCAGGCAGCGGGCGTGCGCCGGGTGGTGCTCGGCACGAGCTACCTCGCCGAGACCTTCTCGGAGTTCTTCGGCGACGGGGCCGCCATGGGCCTGGAGATCGAGTACGTGGTCGAGACCGAGCCGCTGGGCACCGGTGGCGGCATCCGCAACGTCTCCAAGTACCTCACCGCGCCGGACGTGCTGGTGTTCAACGGCGACGTGCTGTGCGGCACGGACCTGAACGCCGTGGTCGAGACCCACCGCCGCACCAAGGCGGACGCCACGCTGCACCTGGTGCGCGTGCAGGACCCGCGGGCGTTCGGCTGCGTGCCCACCGACGAGGACGGGCGGGTCACGGCGTTCCTGGAGAAGACCGAGGACCCGCCCACCGACCAGATCAACGCGGGTTGCTACGTGTTCCGCCGCGAGGTGATCGAGCAGATCCCGGAGGGCCGGCCGGTGTCGGTGGAGCGCGAGACGTTCCCCGGCCTGCTGGAGTCGGGCGCCCGCGTCTCCGGGCACGTCGACGCCGCCTACTGGCGCGACCTGGGCACCCCGCTCGACCTGGTCAAGGGTTCCGCCGACCTGGTGCGCGGCGTGGCGCCGTCGGCGGCGCTGCCCGGCCCCACCGGCGAGTCGCTGCTGCTGGACGGGGCGCAGGTGGACGACACCGCCCGCGTGTTCGGCGGCACGATCGTCGGCCGTGACGTACGGATCGGCCGCGGCGCCCGCGTCGACGGGTCGATGCTGTTCGACGGCGCAGTGGTCGAGGACAACGCCCGCGTCGTGAACTCGGTCGTCGGCACCGGCGCGCGCGTCGAGGAGAGCGCCGCCGTCTACGACGCCGTGATCGGCGACCGGGCCACGGTGGGCGCGCACTGCGAGCTGCGGCACGGGATGCGGGTCTGGCCGGACGTGACGCTGCCCCCGCACGGGCTGCGCTTCTCCCCGGACGTCTGATGGGGGACGGCTCGAGCGCGCGGGAGTGGCGGCCGGGCTTCCGGCTCGACGTCGCCGGCGTGCTCGGGCCGTTGCGCCGAGGCCGCGGCGACCCGACGTGGCACGCCGACGGCACGGCGATCTGGCGCACCGGCACCACGCCCGCCGGTCCGGCCACGATGCGGTTGCACCGGCGTTCCGACGGCACCGTGGTGGCGCAGGCGTGGGGGCCGGGCGCCGACTGGTCGCTCGAGGGGCTGCCCGCCCTGCTCGGTGCGAACGACCGGCCGGAGGAGTTCGTCGCCCACCACCCGCTGGTGGCCGACGCCGCGAAGCGGATGCCGGGGCTGCGCCTCGGCGCGTCGATGCGGGTGTGGGACGTGCTCGTGCCCTCGGTGCTGGAGCAGAAGGTCACCGGCACCGAGGCGCGCCGCTCGTGGCGGGAGCTGTGCCGCCGCTTCGCCGACCCGGCGCCCGGCCCCGCCCCGGACGGCATGCGGCTGCCCCCGACGCCGGCCCAGGTGCGCGCGATCCCGGACTGGGAGTGGCACCGGGCGGGTGTCGACCTCGCGCGGCGGCGCGCGATCCTCGCCTCGGCCGCGGTGGCCCACCGCCTGGAGACGGCCTGCGAGCTGGGTGGTGACGGCGGACGCGAGCTGCTGCGCAAGGTGCCGGGGATCGGGGTGTGGACCGCCGCCGAGATCGCCCAGCGGGCGTGGGGCGACCCGGACGCCGTGAGCGTCGGCGATTTCCACATCCCGACGGTGGTCGGCTGGGCGCTGGTGGGCAAGCCCTTGGACGACGCCGGGATGCTGACGGTCCTGGCGCCGTACGCGCCGCAACGCCACCGGGCGGTGCGCTACGTGGAGGCCTCCGGCTTCCGCCGCCCGCGCTTCGGCCCGCGCTACTCGGCGCGGGACTACCGCGCGATCTGACCGACCCCGTCAGCCCTTGACCGCGCCCGAGGCGAGCCCTGCGACGTAGAAGCGCTGGAGCGCCACGTACAGCACGACGCAGGGGATCATCGCGATCACCGAGCCCGCGGCGATGAAGCCGAAGTTGATCTGGCCGTAGGTGCCCTGCTGCAGGTTCACCATCGCCACGGGCAGTGTGTAGAGGTCGGTGTCGGTGAGGAAGGTCAGCGCGCCGAGGAACTCCGTCCACGCGGCGAGGAACGCGTACAGGGCCACGGTGGCGGCGCCGGGCGTGATCAGCGGCCGCAGCACCGACGTGACGATCCGGACCGTGCCCGCGCCGTCGATGTGCGCCGAGTCCTCCAGCTCGCCCGGGATCGAGGAGAACGCGTTCCGCATCACCAGCACCCCGAACGGCAGGTTCAGCGTGGTGGTGAACAGGACGAGCCCGAGCAGGCTGTCGGTGAGCCCCATCAGGTTCATCTGCAGGTACAGCGGCGTGAGGATGGCCTGGAACGGCACCATCATCGAGGCCACCAGCAGCGCGAAAAGGAGCGGGCCGGACCGGAAGCGGAACCGGGCGAACCCGTACCCGGCCGCGGTGGCCAGCACGGTGGTCAGCACCGCCATGGACAGCGCGACCACCAGGCTGTTGCCGACCGCGCGGATGAGGTTGCCCGGGCCGGTCACCAGCGCCGTGAAGTTCTCGCCGGTCAGGTCGAAGAAGGTGGCCGGGTCCGGCGCCGCCACGATGACGTCGCCGGGCTGCAGCGACCGGAACAGGGCCCAGGCCAGCGGCACGGCGAACACCAGGAACGCGCCGGTGCCGCCCACGGCGTAGAGCAGGCGCTTCGTGCGGGTCTCGCGGCGGCCGGTGCTGGAGCGGCCGGGGGCGGCTGCGGCTGCGGATGCGGTCATCGGTTCACTCCTCGCCTCGGACCAGCCACATCTGCACGGCCGTGACCAGCGCGATCACGACCACCAGCACGACCGACAGCGCGGTGGCCGCGCCGAGCTGCAGCTGCACGAAGGCGCGCTTGTAGATGTAGAGCACCACGGTGGCCGTCGCCGAGCCCGGCCCGCCCTGGGTGAGGATGTAGAACTGGGTGAACGCGAGCAGCGAGCCGATCACCGAGATCACCAGCGACATCGCGATCGTGCGGCGCAGCATCGGGATCGTGATCCGCCACTCCTGCTGCCACCAGCTCGCGCCGTCCAGGTCGGCCGACTCGTAGACCTCGCGCGGAATGGCCTGCATCCCGCCCATGAGCAGCAGCATCGTCAGCCCGGACACACCCCAGATCACCAGCACCGACACCAGCACCGTGGCCAGCGGCCCGTCCACCAGCCACGCGGTGCTGCCGTCGGTGATGCCGAGCGCCGAGAGCACCAGGTTGATCGCGCCGCTGCCCGGCTGCGCCTCGAGCAGGGTGATGAACGACAGCGTGGTCAGGCCCACCACGAACGGCAGGAAGAACACGGTGCGCAGCAGCGTGGCCCCGCGGCGCCTGCTGCGCACGAGCACCGCCAGCGCGTAGCCGAGCACGAGGATCGGCAGCGTGACGATGCCGGTGTAGAGCAGCGTGTACAGCACCGCGCGCAGGAAGCCGAGGTCGCTGCCGATGCTCACGTAGTTGTCGACGCCGGTGAACTCCACCTCGCCGATCAGCGGCCAGTTCGTGAACGAGATCCCCAGTGCGAACAGCAGCGGCGCGAGGACGAACACCCCGATCATCACGACCGCAGGCGCCACGAGCAGGAGCCCGACGCGCGGTGGGTGGGTGAGCGATCGCCGTCGCGCGGTCCGGGGCTGCGCCTCGGGATGCGCAGCCGCGCGCTCCGCAATCGTCGCGCTCATCGCTCGTCCTCGCTGACGCTCGGCCGGCGCTTCGCGCAGGCGCTGTATCGATGATTCGCTCGCTGACGCTCGCTCATGCCTGCGCCTGCCGGAGGATGCGGTCGTAGCCGACCTGCGCTTCTGCCATGGCCGCCTCGATCTCGCCGTCGAAGACCGCGCGACGGATCATCGTCAGCCACGGCCCGTCGGGCTGGTTGTAGATCTGGTTGTAGGGCAACGTCTGCGGCGCGTACCCCTCGTGCTGGTTCAGCAGGGGCGGGAGCACGAGCGGGTTGCGTGCCGCGAACTCCGGGGTCGCGACGTCGGAGCGCACCGGGGTGTAACCGCCCTCGGGCAGCGCCGCCTGCTGCGGGAGGTCGAGCGCGAACTTCACGAACTCCCAGGCCCCGGACGCGTTGGCCGCGCCGCGGGGGATGCACATGTTGTCGCCGCCGTCGAAGAAGGCGCGCCCGCCGTCGGGGCCGGGCAGCAGCCGCACGGTGGTGGCAGCCACGAGCTCCGGGTCGGCGTCGGATGTGACGGTGCTGTAGTTGGAGGGGATCATCCCGATCCGGCCCGCCTGGTAGTCCGAGCCCCAGCGGGAGGCGTCGTCGGCGAAGTTCTCCGGTGGCACGAGCCCGTCCACCCAGAGCGCGCGGTAGAACTCGAGCATCCGTGCCACGGCCTCGTTGCCGAGCACGTTGCCGGTCTGGGTGCCGACCTCGCCGTGGATGAGGTCGGTGTCGGCGGCCCAGACGTGCGGCTGCACCACGAACCCGAGCGCGCCGGTCGCGTTGCCCGGGAAGGTCCACCCGCGGACGTCGTCGCCGAGCGCGGTGATCCTGCGCGCCGCGTCGAGCAGGGAGTCCAGGTCGGTGGTGGCCTCGTCGACGTCGAGCCCGGCCCGCTCGAACAACCGCGTGTTGCAGAACAGCGCCGAGTTGTCGGCCAGGTAGGGCACCGCGTACCGCCTGCCCTCGACCGTCGCGAGCGCCAGGTGGCCGGGGCTGAGCCGGTCGGCGTAGTCGAGCTCGGCGATGAGGTCGGTGAGGTCTGTGAACGCGTCGCGGTAGACGAACAGCAGCGAGTTGATGTCGTCGATGTCCACCAGGTCCGGCACGTCCCGCGCGCGGATCGCCGTGGCGAGCTTCGTGACGTACTGGACGTCCGGGATGGGCGTCAGCTCGACGGTCAGCCGGTCCTGGCTCGCGTTGAACGACTCCACGAGCGCGGTGAGGCCCTCCTGGGTGTTGGCCCTGCACCAGACCCGGACGAGGCCGGTGGCCGTGCTGCCGAAACCGGACGCCGAGGTGTCCGGTGCCGGCAGCACGGAACTGCAGGCGGGTAACCCGGCCGCGAGCGCACCGAGGCCGGCGAGCCGCAGGAAACCGCGTCGTGAGGTCGTCATCGTCCTCTTGGGGTCCTTCTCTCCGGGGTCCGAACCGGGTCAGGTCGTCGGGATCCAGACGCGCATCGGGGCGGCACCGCGGTTGGCCCAGGCGTAGTACGGCACGAGAGTCAGCTCGCCGACCGTGACCACGGTGACGCCGCCCAGCAGGTCGGGGCGGTGCTCGCTCGAGCGCGGAGCGGCGAGGTCGATGTGCAGGTCGTCCACCGGGGTGTCGTGGTCGGCCTGCTCGGCCGCGTAGACCAGCGGCCCGCGCTCGATCGCGACGCAGCCGCGCACGGCGTCGACGCGCGGGTGCGCGGTGGTGGTGCGGACCTCCATCGGCAGGCGCAGCTCCACGACCTCGCCCGCGCCGACCCGCACCCGGGCGTAGCCGGGCTCGGCCGGCTTCCCGTCGACGGTGGCGCCCTCCGCCCAGGCCGGCACGCGCAGCGACAGCGTGACGGGGCCGGGCGCCGCGTCGACGCGCACCCGCACCAGGCCGTCCCACGGGTACTGGGTCTCCACCGTGAGCGTGGTGTCGCCTGCGCTGATCGTGCCGGGCGCGTACTGGTGCACCTGGACGCCGTCGCCGTCGCGGGTGGCCAGGTAGCCCTCCAGGCCGGCCAGCGTGCGCATCACGTTGGGCGGGCAGCAGGCGCAGTCGAACCAGCCGCGGCGGCCGTGGGCGGGGGAGCGGTCGCCGTCGGCGTGCGCCTCGCTGCGGTGCTGCAGCGGGTTGACGTAGAAGTACTCGGTGCCCGACAGCGAGACCCCGGCCAGGAAGCCGTTGTAGAGCATCCGCTCGATCGCGTCGGCGTAGCGGGCGTCCCCGGTGGCCAGCAGCATCCGCCATGCCCACTGGACGCCGCCGATCGCCGCGCACGTCTCGGCGTAGGCGCGGTCGGTGGGCAGCTCGTACGGGTCGCCGAAGGCCTCGCGGTCCCAGCGGGCGCCGAGCCCGCCCGTGACGTAGGTCTTGGTGGCGAGCATGTGGTCGAACTGGGTGGCCAGCGCGTCGAGCAGCGCGGTGTCGCCCCGTTCCGCTGCGACGTCGGCGGCACCGGCGGCGAGGTAGACCGCGCGCACGGCGTGGCCCTCCACGGTGGTGGCCTCCCGCACCGGGACCCGGTCGGAGAAGTAGGTCGGGTCGTGGCCGTAGGCGCTGATCAGCCCGTGGCCGCGGGCCTCGACGAAGTAGCGGGCGAGCTCGAGGTGCCGTGCGTGGCCGGCCTCGCGGTACAGCTCGACGAGGGCCATCTCGATCACCGGGTGTCCGTCGACGTCGTGGCGGCGGTCCTCGCCGAACGTGTCGGCGAGGTGGTCGGCGACCTTCACGGCCACGTCGAGCAGCGCGGTGTCGCCGGTGCAGCGGACCTGGGCCACGGCGGCCTGGATGAGGTGCCCGGCGCAGTAGTGCTCGTGGCTCCACGGCAGGTCGGTGTAGCGGCGCCCGCCGTGGCGGACCTGCACGACGGAGTCGAGGTAGCCGTCGGGCTCCTGGGCGTCGGCGACGATCGCCGTGATCTCCCGCTGCATCGCCAGCAGTTCGTCGGAGGGGTGGCGGGCGTACTCCCACGCCACGGCCTCGAGCCACTTGTAGACGTCGGAGTCGGCGAAGATCGGCCCGATCGCCTCGCCGCTCGCGCGACCGGCGGCGATGCGCAGGTTCTCGAGGTTGCCGGCCTCCTCCAGCCGCTGCCGCCCGAGCGGCACGGCGGTGGCGTTGGCCCGCTGCCGGTCTGCCCAGAAGCCGCCGATCCGGACCTCTCCGACGCCGAGTGGCCGCAACGCGACCTGGGCGGTGCCGGTCGGGGCGGCGGGGCCGCGGGTGCTGGTGGGAGGCGAGGTCGCCGTCATGCCGCTCCTGCGTGTCACGGAAATTAGGAATTCGTTTTCCGGACAGACCGTAGGGCGAGGTGCCCCTAACGGTCAAGGGTTGGTGGGTGGGTAAGCTGATCCACGCGGAACGCGCGGAAAGGAGGTGTCGGTGGCGAGTCACCCTGCCGGTCGCGCCGGCACCGTCCGGATCACCGACGTCGCCGCGCTGGCCGGCGTGTCGCCCGGCACGGCGTCCAAGGCGCTGAACGACACCGGCCAGCTGCGCCGCGAGACCCGTGAGCGGGTGCGTCGCGCCGCCGAGCAGCTCGGGTTCACCCCCGACGGCCGGGGCCGGGCGTTGTCGTCGGGACGCAGCTACACGGTCGGGCTGATCACCACCGACAGCTCGGGCCGGTTCAGCATCCCGATCATGCTCGGGGCCGAGGACGCCCTCTCCGCCGGCGAGATGGCGCTGCTGCTCTGCGACACCCGCGACGACCCGGTGCGCGAGCAGCACTACGTGCGCACGCTGCTCGCCCGCCGTGTCGACGGGATCGTCGTCACGGGCAGGCGCACCGAGCCGCGGGAGCCGATCGACGTACCCGTCCCCGTCGTGTACGCGTTCTCGAGCTCCACGAACCCCGCCGACGCCTCCGTCGTGGTCGACGACCCGGGCGGCGCGGCCACCGCCGTCGGGCACCTGCTCGACATCGGGCGTACCGCGATCGCGCACGTCACGGGCCCGCAGCGGCACCGCAGCGCCGTCGAGCGCGCCACCGCGGCCGCCGCCGCGGCCGGTGCGGCGTTCCGCGGCCCGGCGCTGTACGGCGAGTGGAGCGAGCGGTGGGGGCGCCACGCCGCCGAGCTCCTGCTGCGCGCGCAGCCCGACCTCGACGCCGTCTCGTGCGGCAGCGACCAGATCGCCCGTGGCGTCTGCGAGCGGTTGCGCGAGCTGGGCAGGCGCATCCCCGAGGACGTGGCCGTCACCGGTTACGACAACTGGGACGTGATGGCGCTGGCCTGCCGGCCGCCGCTCACCACGGTCGATCTGGAGCTGGAGGAGCTGGGGCGCCACGCGGCCCGGATGCTGCTCGACGCGGTGGCCGGCCGGCCGCACCGCGGCACGGTGGAGCTGCCCACCCGCCTGGTGGTGCGGGCCTCGACCCTGCCCGACTGACCGCGCGGTGGCACGGCGTGCTGCGGACGGGGGATCACGCGCGCGTAGGCTCGCGCGCGTGAGAGTCACGGTGCTGGTGGGCGGTGTCGGCGGCGCCCGGTTCCTGCTCGGGGTGAAGGCGGCGCTCGGACTGCCCGCCACCGGGGAGGGCGAGTCGGGGCACGAGGTCACCGCGGTCGTGAACGTCGGCGACGACGTGTGGATGCACGGCGTGCGGATCTGCCCCGACCTCGACACCTGCATGTACACCCTCGGCGGCGGCATCGACACCGAGCGCGGCTGGGGCCGGGTCGGCGAGACGTGGACGGTGCGCGACGAGCTCGCGGCCTACGGCGCCGAGCCCACCTGGTTCGGCCTCGGCGACCGCGACCTCGCCACCCACCTCGTCCGCAGCCGGATGCTGCGCGCCGGCTACCCCCTCTCCGACGTCACCACCGCCCTGTGCGACCGCTGGCGGCCCGGCGTGCGGCTGCTCCCGGCCAGCGACGACCGCGTGGAGACGCACGTGGTCGTGGACGACCCGGACACCGGCCCGCAGGCCCGCAAGGCGATCCACTTCCAGGAGTGGTGGGTGCGCCACCACGCCGAGCCCACCGCGTACGACATCGTCTCGGTCGGTGCGGACGAGGCGAAGGTGCTGCCCGCGGCGCGCGACGCGATCCGCGACGCCGACGCCGTGCTGCTCGCGCCGTCCAACCCGGTGGTGAGCATCGGCACGATCCTCGCCGTGCCCGGCGTGCGGGAGGCGCTGCGCGAGACCAGCGCGAAGGTGGTGGGGCTTTCTCCGATCGTCGGGGGCAAGCCGGTGCGCGGCATGGCCGACGCGTGCCTCACCGCCATCGGCGTGGAGACCACGGCCGAGGCCGTCGGGCGCCACCTCGGTGCGCGTGCCGACGGCGGCGTGCTCGACGGCTGGCTCGTGCACAGCGGCGACACCGCCGACGTCCCGGGCGTCGAGGTGCGGTCCGTGCCGCTGCTGATGACCGACGTCGAGGCCACGGCCGAGATGGCCCGGCGGGCACTGGAGCTGGCGGGCACCACCGTTGCGTGACCACGCCGCCCCCGAGGGCCTCACGATCCTGCCGGTCCGCGGTCTCCCCGACTTCCGCCCAGGGGACGACCTCGCGGGCGCGCTGGCCCAGGCCGCGCC
Source organism: Pseudonocardia zijingensis (assembly GCF_042657305.1). Lineage (NCBI taxonomy): Bacteria > Bacillati > Actinomycetota > Actinomycetes > Pseudonocardiales > Pseudonocardiaceae > Pseudonocardia > Pseudonocardia zijingensis. The sequence goes on from NZ_JBHSKO010000001.1 coordinate 554,899, forward strand.
GTGGCTCCAGGACGGCGACGTCGTGGTGGTCACGTCCAAGGTGTTCTCCAAGACGGAGGGCAGGCTCGTGCCCGCCCCCACCGATCCGGAGGAGCGCGACGCGCTGCGCCGCGAGCTGGTGGACGCCGAGACCGAGCGGGTGCTGGCCCGGCGTGGGCGCACGCTGATCGTCGCGGGCAAGCTCGGCATCGTGCAGGCCGCGGCCGGGGTCGACGGCTCCAACGTGCGCCGCGACGAGCTAGCCCTGCTCCCGGCCGATCCCGACGCGAGCGCCGCCCGGCTGCGCGCCGACCTGCGGCGGCTGCGCGAGGTGGACGTCGCGGTGGTCGTCACCGACACGATGGGCCGCACCTGGCGGGTGGGGCAGACCGACGTGGCGATCGGCTCGGCGGGTCTGCCCGTGCTGCACCGCTACGAGGGCACCCACGACGCGGAGGGCAACGAGCTGCTCGTCACGGAGGTGGCGCTGGCCGACGAGCTCGCCGCCGCAGCCGACCTGGTGAAGGGCAAGCTCGGCGGGTTGCCGGTGGCGGTGGTGCGGGGGCTGAACCCCGTGGACGACGGGTCCACAGCGCGCGACCTCGTGCGCCCGGTGGAGGACGACCTGTTCTCGCTGGGCACCGAGGAGGCGATCGCCCAGGGGCGGCGCGAGGCGGTGCTGCTGGGCGCCGAGGACGGGTTCACCGACGAGCCGGTGGACGCGGCCGCGGTGCGCCGTGCCGCGGGCGCCGCGCTCGCGCAGCCGCAGAGCCCTGTGCGGTTCGCGTGGCCGCACGACCCGGGCCGGCGCGACGCGCTGCTCGACGCCCTGGCCGCCGAGGTCGACCGGCCGTCCGGGGCCCCCGAGCTCGTCCTGGCCTTCGCCACCGGGTCCGACCTGGCCACCGGTGGCGCCGTGCGGTCGTTCCTCGTGGCGCTCGCCGCCGAGGGGCTCGGCGCCCGGTGGACCGAGCTGTCCGCGGCCGGGGTGGGCGTGCTGCGCGGCGCCGTCGACGTCCCGCCGGGCTGGCGGCCGGTCGGGGTGGTGGTCGTCGGGGTGCCGGCGGAGGCACCGCGGCCCGGCCCCGAAGGTGACCCGGCCACCGGGCTCGTCGAGTGGTAGCGCCGGCCGCCGCTGCCGCCGAGCTGCGGGCCTGGGAACCGGCGGACGCGGCACAGCAGGGCCTGCGGCACGCCCTGCTCGCGTTCCTCGACGCCCGCCCCGAGGACGCGTGCTCGCGCTCGTGCGTGCCGGGGCACCTCACCGCCTCCGCCCTCGTGGTGGACGCGGCCGCGGAGCACACCCTGCTCACCCTGCACCCGCGCGTCGGGCGGTGGATCCAGCTGGGCGGGCACTGCGAGCCCGGCGACCGCTCGCTCGCGGGAGCGGCGCTGCGGGAGGCCGAGGAGGAGTCGGGCATCCCCGAGCTCGAGATCGACCCGGAGCCGCTGCACGTCGACGTCCACCCGATCACCTGCTCGCTCGGGCAGCCCACCCGCCACCTCGACGTCCGGTTCCTCGTGCGGGCGCCTGCCGGTGCGGTGCCGAGGATCAGCGACGAGTCCGACGACCTGCGCTGGTGGCCGCTCGACGGCCTGCCCGGTGGCACCGACACCGTCCCGGCGATGGTCGCGGCGGCGCGGCGCCGCCTGGGCTGAGCTGCCGCGCCGTCAGCGCCAGAAGAGGAGTTCGCCGTAGCCGGCGAACGCGAGCGTGGCGTCGCCGCCGATCGCGGTGAACACCGCGCCCCCGAAGCGGAAGAACACGGCGCTGACCCCCGGCACGCCGATGATCAGGATGAACAGCGCGAGCGGCGCCCACGGCCGCAGCTGCGCCGCCAGCCTGCGCGCGGGGAGCGGCAGGAATGGTTCGATCACACCGAACCCGTCGAGTCCTGGCACCGGGAGGATGTTCAGGACGAACGCGATCACCTGGATGAACGCGAGGCAGGACAGCCCGACCGCGAGCCCGATCGGCATGGGGACGATCGCGACGGCCACCGTGAGCAGCACGCCGAGCACCAGGTTGGTGGCCGGGCCGGCCAGCGACACGAGGCTGCGCGCGCCCGGCGACCGGATCGCCCCGTGGTTGATCCACACCGCACCGCCGGGCAGCGGGATCCCGCCCACGAGGAGGATCACGATCGGCAGCACCAGCGACAGCCCGACGTCGGTGTAGCGGCGGATGTCGAGCGTGAGGTAGCCCTTCGCCCGCACCGAGCGGTCGCCCGCGCGGTACGCCACCGCCGCGTGCCCGAATTCGTGCAGGCACAGCGATGCTGCCCACCCGCCGAGCACGAGCAGCACGATTCCGGTCGTGAGCAGAACAGGCGGCGTCTCGATCACCGTGAGTAGGGCTCCGGCGACCGTGACCGCCACGATCGCAAGGAACCAGGGGCTGACGCGAAAGGAGTCGACACGCACCGGCTCATTGTGCTGATCGGGCGACCTTCCGGGTGGATCACGTCACCCGGTCGGCAGCTTCAGCTTGCAAACCTCCGACCGACAGCGCTGTACTTACATTGCTGTCATTCCCAGCCCGTAGGGTTGGTGACAGCCACGCCGGGGGCGCGCGGGGAGGTGGGCAAGAGTGAACGTCATCACAGCCACGATGGGGCTGGTCGAAACCACAGCAGGGGTTCCGTATCCGACCGCCGACCCGTTCGGCGAAGCCGTCGCCGCCCTCATCGAGGAGGACGGCGAGGAGCAGGACTGGCAGGAACGCGCGCTGTGCGCGCAGACGGATCCCGAGGCGTTCTTCCCCGAGAAGGGCGGTTCCACGCGGGAGGCCAAGCGCATCTGCTCGGGCTGCGAGGTGCGTGCCGAGTGCCTCGAGTACGCGCTGGCCCACGACGAGCGCTTCGGGATCTGGGGCGGTCTGTCCGAGCGGGAGCGGCGGCGGCTGCGCCGCGCTGCATCCTGAACCGGCGGCGGCGGGGCTAGCTGCTAGCCCTCGCCGCCGTCGACCGCGTCGGGCTCGATGTTGAGGTACTCCGCCACCTGCTCCACGAGCACCTCGTGCAGCAGGTCGGCGAGGTCGGCGCCATCGCGCGCCCGCGCCTCCAGCGGCCGGCGGTAGATCACGATCCGGGCCCGCGACGGCAGGCCCTCCGGGTCGACGCCCGCCGGCACGAGCTGCGCGAGCGGCACCCCGACGTCGGCGAGCACGCCCTGCCCCCACACGACGTCCTCCGGCGAGGTCTCCCCGACCTCGGGCACCTCGTCGACCGCGAGGTCGAGGTCGGCCAGCTCGGAGCCCCAGCGCTGCTCGATCGGCTCGAGCGCCTCCAGGACCATCGCGTCGAACTTCTCGGCACGGGTGCGCGAGGCAGGGATGGTGGGTGGGTACATCAGCCCCCGCAGGCCGCGGCCCCGGCGGTCCCGCCTCCGGGGCGAGCGGCGCAGCGTGCGGCGCGCGGTCGTCACCCCGCAAATCCTACGACCCCCGGACCGCGCGCCCCACTCCACGACACCGCGGCGCCACCGAAGCCACCCTCCCCGGCGACGACCGGTGGGCTGTGCCCGCGCACCGGCGGGCGCGCCGGGCGCGCCGGACACCCTCGGCACTCACCCGAACGGAGTCCGGGCGCGCCGGATGGCGCAACCGCTCGCCGGGTCGGGGGAGCTCTTCGCGGACGGCCGCGCGTCGCGACGGGGTAGTGGCGGCCGGACGAGGTATCGTCCCCGACGTGCTGAGTGTGCGGCGGTGTTCACGGACCGGGTGCACCGAGCCCGCGGTGGCCACGCTCACCTACGTCTACGCCGATTCCACGGCGGTCGTCGGCCCGCTGGCCACCCAGGCCGAGCCCCATTCCTACGACCTGTGCACCGAGCACGCCCACCGCCTCACCGCCCCGCGCGGGTGGGAGGTCGTGCGGTTCGAGGGCGAGTTCGCCCCGCCCCAGCACAGCAGCGACGACCTCACCGCCCTCGCCGAGGCGGTGCGCGAGGCCGGGCGCGCCGACCGGCCCGTCGAACCGGTGCCCGCCACGGGCACGGGGCGGCGGGGTCACCTGCGCGTCCTGCCGGGCCCCACCGAGGACTGAATCGGGCCCTCGGCCACCACCCCGACCGGGGTCGCTAGGGTCTGCCCCGTGGCAGATCTCGGCGCGATCGTGAAGGCCTATGACATCCGCGGTGTGGTCGGCGAGCAGCTCGACGCCGCCACCGTCCGCGACATCGGCGCGGCCATGGCTGCGCTCGTGCGGGGCGAGGGTGCGCGGGGCGTCGTGATCGGGCACGACATGCGCGACAGCTCCCCGGAACTCGCCGCGGCGTTCGCCGAGGGCGTCACCGGGCAGGGCCTCGACGTCGTCTCGATCGGGCTGGCGAGCACCGACATGCTCTACTTCGCCGCGGGCACGCTCGACATGCCCGGCGCGATGTTCACCGCGAGCCACAACCCGGCCAGGTACAACGGCATCAAGCTGTGCCGCGCGGGCGCCACGCCGATCGGTCAGGACACCGGCCTCGCGGCCATCCGCGCCGCCGTCGAGGCGGGCGTGCCCGCGGGCCCGGGCGGCGGCACCGTCACCAACCGCGAGCTGCTCTCCGAGTACGCGGCCTACCTGCGCAAGCTCGTCGACCTCAGCGGGTCGCGGCGGCTGCGCGTCGTGGTGGACGCGGGCAACGGCATGGGCGGCCACACGGTTCCCGCGGTGTTCGAGCCGCTGCCGTTCGACGTCGTGCCGATGTACTTCGAGCTCGACGGGTCGTTCCCCAACCACGAGGCCAACCCGCTCGACCCGGCCAACCTCGTCGACCTGCAGAAGCGCGTCGTCGCCGAGGGTGCCGACCTCGGCCTCGCGTTCGACGGCGACGCCGACCGCTGCTTCGTGGTGGACGAGCGGGGCGAGCCGGTGAGCCCGAGCGCGATCACGGGGCTCGTCGCCGTCCGCGAGCTGGCCAAGGACCCCGGCGCCTCCGTGATCCACAACCTGATCACGTCGAAGGCCGTGCCGGAGATCGTCGCCGAGCACGGCGGCACGCCGGTGCGCACCCGTGTGGGCCACTCGTTCATCAAGCAGACGATGGCCGAGACCGGCGCCGTGTTCGGCGGTGAGCACTCGGCGCACTACTACTTCCGCGACTTCTGGAAGGCCGACTCCGGCATGCTGGCCGCGCTGCACGTGCTCGCGGCGCTCGCCGAGCAGAGCGCGCCGTTGTCGCAGCTCATGGCCGTCTACGAGCGCTACTCCGCGTCCGGTGAGATCAACTCGACGGTCACCGACCAGGCCGAGCGGATCGCCGCGGTCAAGGAGGTCTACGGCACGCGCGAGGGCGTCGAGTTCGACGAGCTCGACGGGCTCACCGTGAACCTGCCGGACGGTTCCTGGTTCAACCTGCGCCCGTCCAACACCGAGCCGCTGCTGCGGTTGAACGTCGAGGCGGCAGACGCTGCCGCGATGGCCGCGCTGCGCGACGAGGTGCTCGGAGTCGTGCGGGCGTAGCCTGCAGCGCCGGGCGGTGCGCCGCTGCCCGGAAACCCGGCCGAAAACCGGGCGGACCGTCCCGCGCACTGGCAGCATCGCGGGCAGTTGCGTGTGCCCTTGCGAAGGAGGAGGCCCGTGGCCGTACAGCTCGATCCCCAATTGATGGAGATCCTGGCCTGCCCGTCCGAGGACCACGCCCCGCTGCGGGCGGGCACCCCCACCGATCCCGAGGCCGACGTGCTCACCTGCACCGAGTGCGGCCGTGGGTTCCCCGTCGTCGACGGGATCCCGGTGCTGCTCCTGGACGAGGCGATCCCACCCGACCCGGCGCGGTCCGGCGGCTGAGGTGCTCGACGACACCCTGCTCGCCGACCCGAGGGCGTTGGCAGCGCTCGACACCGCCGGCATCCTCCGCTCGGCGGCCACCGCGGGTGCGCAGGTGCGCTCGGCGGCGCAGGGCGCCGACGAGGCCGGCATCGGCGACCTCACGGGCCACCGGCCGCGCGCGGTCGTGCTGCTGCACCGTCCGGGCGCCTCGGCCACCGCGACGGGCGTGCTGGCCGCGCTGCTCGGCCCGGCGGCGCCGGTGCCCATCGTGGTTGCCGACGCCACCCCGTCGTGGATCGGGCCGCTCGACGTCGTGGTCGCCCACACCGCAGAGCCCACCGACGCCGAGCTCGCCGACAGCGTGGTGCTGGCGGTGCGCCGCGGTGCGGAGGTCGTGCTGTCGGCACCCGCGGAGGGGCCGGTGGCATCGGCGGGCGCGGGCCGGGCCCGGCTCGTGGAGCCGCGCATCCCCGTGCCGCCCGGCCTGGACCTGCCCCGCGCGCTGGCGGTGGGGCTCGCCACCTTCCGCGCGCTCGGCCTGCTCGACGCGCCGCTCGACCCCGGGATGGACGCGATCGCCGACGCCCTCGACGCGGAGGCGGAGCGCAACCAGCCCGGTCACGAGCCGTTCATGAACCCGGCCAAGTCCCTCGCGTTGCGCCTGGCCGACCACACCCCGCTGCTGTGGGGCACCGACCGGCTCGCGGCCGCGGTCGCCCACCACGGCGCGAGCGCCCTCGCCACGCACGCGGGCGTGGTCGCCCGCGCCGGGGAGGTCACCGAGGAGGCCACGGCCACCGCGCTGGTGCGGGCGTTGGACCGCGGGGCCACCGGCGCCGACATCTTCCGCGACCCGTTCGCCGACCCGGATGGGGCAACCGAGGCACCCCCCGTGCGTCTCGTGCTCCTGGCCACCGGAGAGGATGATCCCGGTCAGGTGACGCTGCGGCGCGCCGGGCGGGGGTGGCCGTCGGCCGACGTGCAGCACCCGGTGGACGAGGTGGCGCGCGGCACCCGCCACGCCGCCCTGCTCCGGGCCGTGCTGCTCGCGTCCCGGCTGGACGTGGCCGCGGTGTACCTGGGACTGGCCACCCGCACGATCGAGCCTGCCTGAGGAGAGCTGACCGGACGTGGAGCTGCTGGACAACCCCGTGCGCGCGTACGCGTGGGGCTCGCGCACGGTGATTCCCGAGATGCTGGGGCAGGAGGTGCCCTCGCCGCACCCGCAGGCCGAGATGTGGCTCGGAGCCCATCCGGCCGACTCGTCGCAGCTGGTTCACCCCGACGGTGGCCGCACCTCGCTGCTCGACGCCTTGGGTGCCGACCCGAAGCTCCTGCTCGGACCGGAGCGCAGCGAGCGCTGGGACTCCACCCTGCCGTTCCTGCTCAAGGTGCTGGCCGCCGACGAGCCGCTGTCGTTGCAGGCGCACCCGAGCCTCGAGCAGGCGCGGGAGGGGTTCGCCCGCGAGGAGGCCGCGGGGATCGCCCGTGATGCCGCCAACCGCAACTACAAGGACGCCAACCACAAGCCGGAGCTGATCTGCGCGATCACCGAGCTCGACGCGCTCGTCGGGTTCCGCGACCCCACCGCCACGGTGCGGCTGCTGCGGGCCATCGGGGTGCCTGAGCTCAACGGGCACGCCGAGCTCCTGGCGGCCCAGCCCGACGCCGACGGCCTGCGGGCGCTGTTCACCACGTGGATCACGCTGCCCCAAGCGGTGCTCGACACGCTCGTGCCCGCGCTGCAGGACGGCTGCGTGAAGCTGGCCGGCGACGACGGGGAGTTCTCCACCGAGGCGCGCACGGTGCTCGAGCTGTCCGAGCGCTACCCGGGCGACGCGGGTGTGCTGGCCGCGCTTCTGCTCAACCGGGTCAGCATCGACCCGGGCGACGCCCTCTACCTGCCTGCGGGCAACCTGCACGCCTACCTGTCCGGTGCGGGCATCGAGATCATGGCCAACTCGGACAACGTCCTGCGCGGCGGGCTCACCCCCAAGCACGTGGACGTCCCCGAGCTCCTGCGCGTGCTCGACTTCCGCTCCACGCCCCCGCCGATCGTGGAGGGCAAGCCCGACGGCGACTGGGTGCGTTACGACACGCCCGCCGAGGAGTTCCTGCTCCGGCGCCTCGACGGCACCTCGGGCACCACGGTGCCGGTGCCCGGCGGCGGCCCGCGCATCCTGCTCTGCACGGTGGGCGGGGCACGCGTGCGCACGGCAGGCGCCGAGCTGGAGGTCGGCCGCGGGGCGTCGCTCTGGCTCAGCGCGGCCGACACCGACGCCACGGCCGAGCCGCTGGCCGAGGGCACTCAGCTGTTCCTGGCGAGCGACTCGCTCGTCGTCTGAGCGCGCTCGGGCCCTCGGTCAGGCACTCGGTCAGGCGCGGTAGCGCCAGAACGTGATCTCCGGGTCGCTCGCCTCGGGGTCGGCGCACGCGGCGCTGCCCTCGGCCCAGACGCAGGTGGCCGGGTCGAGCCCGGCGCCGAACTCCGGGCCGAGGTCGACGGGCGCCCGGCGGGCCGCGTCGTAGGCGAGGTGCCCGTCGGGGCCGGCGAGCAGGATCAGCCCGGCACCGGCGTAGGTGTAGCCGGTGGCGGCGAAGGTCTCGAGCACCTCGCCCGACGCCGGGTCGAGCAGCATGGTGGAGTCCTTCGTCGTGACGGCGATCGGGCCGCCGACCGAACGGGTCTCGTACTGGCCGGTCAGCAGCCGGTCGCCGAGCTCCCAGCGGGTGGCGCCGGCGGCGGTGTCGATCGCGTGCAGCGTGCGCCGGTCGCCCTGGAGGAGCGTGAGGCACAGCGTCGTCTCGTCGCAGGCCACCAGGGCGCTGCCGTCGTCGGCCGCAGGCACCGGCTGCGTCCACAGCGGCGCTCCCAGGTCGTCGGCGCGGTAGGCCGCGAGCTCTCGAGGGGTCTTCCGGTAGACGTAGAGGACGTCGCCGACGAGCACGTAGTCGGTGACCTTCTCGCCGAGCGCTCCCTCCGCCACGATCCGGCCGGACGTGGTTTCGATGATCTTCGTGGCGCCGGTGGCCTTCTGACCGTGCCCGACGTAGCGCTGCTCGTGGTCCTGCGGGTCGCCGGGTGCGGCGAGCGACTCGGCGGTCTGCTGGGGGATCCAGGTGAACGACGGCTCGTCGGTGCGTTCCGGGACCGACCAGACCTGCTCCCCGGTGCGCACGTCGAACGCGTTCTGCTGGTTCGCGGCCGTGTCGTAGGCGATCAGGCGGCCACCGTGGTGGCAGCCGCGGTCGCACCCGACCGGCAGCGAGAGGTCCCACACCGTTTCGCCGGTGCCCGGGTTCAGCACCAGCGTGTACTCGTAGCCGTCGGCGTTCCTGCCCTCCAGGATGAGCCCGCCGTCCACGATCTCGAACGCGACGGAGGAGATGGCGCCCTCGGGCAGCCGCAGCGTCCGCTCCCACACCACGGAGCGCCGCTCCACGTCGAACGCGGTGAAGGAGATCGACTTCCTGGTGTGGAACGCCGTGTAGACGACGCCGTCGCGGATCCTCGTGAGCTCCGGCTCCGGACCGGTGGGCGGGCCCTCGTCCTTGGGCGGCCGGGGTTTCGTCACTCGGCCGACCTGCTCCAGCGGCGCCGCCTGCGGGTCCGGTGCGGCGACCGGAACACCGGGCCCGCCCGCGTCACTCGACGGCACGAGCACCAGCACGGCCGCGACGAGCACCGCCACCACGGCTGCGGCGACGACCCCGATGAGCAGCGGTCGGCGGCGCCGGCCAGGCGGCGGCGGGTGGTGCGGCTGGTGCGGAAACGTCATCGGTCCCTCCGGTGCGCCGGTCCTGCTGTCGATCACGGTCGGGGACCGGAGGGTAGTGGAAATGGTCCAGACCGTTCACGGTCGTGCGCCGTTGACCAGCCGGCGCAGGAGCGCCTCGGCCGGACCGGGCAGGCCGGCGTGGCCCATGAGTCCGGCGGCCACCACGGTGAGCAGCCAGACCCCGAGCCCGACGACGGCCGCCGCGGCCACGCCCATCGCGCCGGCGAGCCCGGCGAGGTAGGGCTCGAACAGGACGAACCAGGCCACCGACTGGGCCAGGTAGCACGTCATGGAGCGCCGGCCGCACGCCGCGAGCGCGCGCGTCACGGGGCCCTGCGCGTCCCGGCGGGCGAGGCGCGCCGCCACGAGGCCGATCAGCGCCGCGTAGCCGAGCCCGCCCGCGTAGCCCGCCGCGGTGTGCAGCGTGCCCGCGGCGACCAGCACGCCCGGGTCCGGGTGCCAGGCCCCTGTGGTGACGAGGGCGTGAGGGATCGCGCCCAGCGCGGCGCCTGCGATGCCGGTCGCGGCCACCCGCTTCAGGAGCGCGCGGTGCCGCTCCGGCTCGTCGAGGAGTCCGCGGCGCCCGGCCCAGATCCCGACGAGGACGGGTGCCGCGGCCATCACGGCGTTCAGCGGCGTCGTCAGCGGGAGCGACATCAGCCGGAAGGCCAGCGACGTCAGTGGATCGGCGGCCGGGCCGGCGTCGCCGGGAGCGGGCAGGGCGAGCACGGAGCCGTACGCGAGCGATCCGAACGCGGCGAGCGCCGCCGCGCCCCCGAGCAGGCGCCGGTCCGGCCGGTGCAGCGCACCGGCGAACAGCAGTGCCAGCAGGCCGTACGAGGTGAGGATGTCGCCGGGGAAGAGCAGCGCCACGTGGGCGACGCCGAACACCACGAGCCACCAGCCGCGCCGCCGCAGCACCCGGCGCGTGCCGTCGCGGCCGAGGCGTGGCTCCCTGCTCCGCAGGATCTGCACCATCCCGTAGCCGAAGAGCGCGGCGAACATCGGGTAGCCGCGGCTGTCGACGAACAGGGTCAACAGGGTCTGCGCCACGGTGTCGATCGCGGAGCCGGAGCCGGAGCCGGAGCCGGAGCCGGGGCCGGGCGTCGGGCCGAGGAACGGCCGGGCGAGGACCTGGGAGTGGGCCAGTGCGATGACGGCGAGCATCGCGCCCCGGGCCAGGTCGGGTGCGAGGGCGCGGACCCGCGGGGCGACGGGTGGTTCGTGGCGGATCGTGGGCACGCGGGACCTCTCGTAAGATACGGGAACGTTTCTCATCACCGTAAGATACGTTCGCGTATCTCTGCAAGGAGGGTCATGGCCGGTCGATCGCGGCGACGGGGCGGCGAGCTGCTCGCGGCTCTGCACGATGCGGCGCTCGCCGAGTTCGAGGAGGTGGGCATCGGGCGGCTGACGATGGAGGGCATCGCGCGCCGCGCAGGCACCCCGAAGACCACGCTCTACCGGCGCTGGTCCACGCCGGGCGAGGTGCTGGTGGACGCCGTCGCGGCGGCCTACCCGGTGGAGGTGCCCTCGCCCGCCGCCGACGACCTGCGCAGCGACCTGATCGCGGCCCTCGAGCTGCTGATCGAGTGGTCGCGGCACCCGACGGCCCGCGCCGTGCAGGCGATCATGGTTGAGCGGCGGCGCCACCCCGAGCTGGCGGCGACGCTCCAGGACGTCTTCGACCGGTCGGGGCGGCGGTTCACAGCCACGGTGCTGCACCACTACGCGCGGCTCGGCCGGATCGATCCTGCCCTGGTCACGCCGGTGGTCGAGGACATCGGCGAGGCGCTGGTGCTCAAGCACGCCATCGACACGGGGGAGGAGCCCACGCCGCGGCGCCTCGGGGAGATCGTGGACCAGGCCATCCTGCCCGCAGTCGGAATTCGGCCCCGCTAGGCTCCGCGCATGGCTGCGAGTGGGGGTACGCGGGCGATCGTGGCGGCGTTGATCGCCAACGCCGGGATCGCACTGGCGAAGTTCATCGGGTACCTGATCACGGGGTCGTCGTCGATGCTCGCCGAGGCCGTGCACTCGGTGGCCGACACGTCCAACCAGGGCCTGCTGCTGCTGGGTGGCCGCACGGCGCGCCGGGCCGCCACCCCCGAGCACCCGTTCGGTTACGGCCGCGACCGGTACTTCTACTCGTTCGTCGTGGCGCTACTGCTGTTCACGCTCGGCTCCGTGTTCGCGCTCTACGAGGGCATCCACAAGCTGGAGTCCCACGAGCCGCTCACCTCGCCGATCGTCGCCGTGGGGATCCTGGTGGTGGCGATCGCGCTCGAGGGCTACTCGTTCCGCACGGCCGTCCACGAGTCCCGCCCGCTCAAGGGCGACAGCACCTGGTGGCAGTTCATCCGGCAGTCCAAGGTGCCCGAGCTGCCAGTGGTGCTGCTGGAGGACCTCGGTGCGCTCACCGGCCTGGTCCTCGCCCTCTTCGGCGTGGGGCTCAGCGTGCTCACCGGCGACCCGGTCTGGGACGCCATCGGCACGATCTGCATCGGGCTGCTGCTCGGCGTCATCGCGATCATCCTGATCATCGAGATGAAGAGCCTGCTGATCGGCGAGGGCGCCGCCCCGCCGGTGCTCAGCGACATCGTGCAGGCGATCGAGGCCGGCGAGGTGCAGCGGGTCATCCACATCAAGACGCAGTACCTCGGCCCCGACGAGCTGCTCGTGGCCGCGAAGATCGCCCTCGAACCGGGCCTGCCGCTGGCCACCGTCGCCGCCGCCATCGACGCGGCCGAGGCGCGGATCCGGGAGCGCGTGCCGGTGGCGAGGGCGATCTACCTGGAGCCCGACCTGGACCGCACGCCCGTCGCCGGGTGACCCGTCCGCCGGAGTGGCCGCCGTCATACGTGGACGTTAGGTTGCGCGCATGGCCCTCGGCGGAACCCGCAACGGGATCATGCGCACGAAGTCGGTCGAACGGTCGATCGCCGACACCGACGAGCCGGATAGTCGGCTCCGCAAGGACCTCACCACCTGGGACCTGATCGTCTTCGGGGTCGCGGTCGTCGTCGGGGCGGGCATCTTCACGCTCACCGCGAGCACCGCGGGCGACGTGGCGGGGCCGTCGGTCTCGCTGGCGTTCGTCCTCGCCGCGATCGCGTGCGCCCTCGCCGCGCTCTGCTACGCGGAGTTCGCCTCCACCGTGCCGGTGGCCGGCAGCGCGTACACGTACTCCTACGCCGTGTTCGGCGAGTTCATCGCGTGGATCATCGGCTGGGACCTCGTGCTGGAGTTCGCCGTGGCGGCCGCCGTGGTGGGCAAGGGGTGGTCGGAGTACCTGCAGACGGTCTTCACTCAGTTCGGCGCGGACGTCCCCACCACGGTCCCCATCGGGGGGATCGACGTCGACTGGGGTGTGCTGCTGCTCATCGCCGTGCTCACCACCTTGCTCGTGCTGGGCACCAAGCTGTCCAGCCGCGTCAGCCTGGTGATCACCTCGATCAAGGTCGGGATCGTCGTCTTCGTGGTGCTCCTCGGGGCGTTCTACATCGACGTCGCGAACTACTCGCCGTTCATCCCGCCTGCCGCGTCCGGCGGCGACGAGGCGGACACGGGCCTGCAGCAGTCGCTGCTGTCGGTGCTCGGCGGCGGGGCCAACAGCACCTACGGCGTGTACGGCCTGCTCGCCGCGGCGTCCCTGGTGTTCTTCGCGTTCATCGGGTTCGACATCGTCGCCACCACCGCGGAGGAGACCAAGGACCCGCAGCGGTCGCTTCCGCGCGGCATCCTGGGGTCGCTCGCCATCGTCACGGTGCTCTACGTGGCCGTCACCCTCGTGCTCACGGGGATGGTGCCCTACACCGATCTGCAGACCTCGCCCGACGGCGACCGGGCCACCCTCGCCACCGCGTTCGCCCTCAACGGCGTCGACTGGGCCGCCACCATCATCGCGGTCGGCGCACTCGCGGGTCTGACCACCGTGGTCATGGTGCTGCTGCTCGGGCAGGTCCGGGTGGCATTCGCGATGTCGCGCGACGGGTTGCTGCCCCACGGTCTCAGCCGCACCGGCACGCACGGCACCCCCTACCGCATCACCGTGATCGTCGGGGCGATCGTGGCGGTGGTGGCCACCCTCTTCCCGATCGGGGCGCTGGAGGAGATGGTCAACATCGGCACGCTGTTCGCGTTCGTGCTGGTGTCGATCGGCGTCGTCGTCCTGCGCCGCACCCGGCCCGACCTGCCGCGGTCCTTCCGCGTGCCGCTGATGCCGCTCGTGCCGATCCTCGCGGTGCTGGCATGCCTCTGGCTGATGGTGAACCTGTCGGTGGAGACCTGGCTGCGGTTCGTCATCTGGATGGCGATCGGCATCGCCGTCTACTTCGCCTACGGGCGCTCGCACGCCCGCCTCGGCCGGAGTGACTGAACATTCCCTTGCGGTTATATACCTCTAGCGGTATGTTCAGGTCGTGACGTTCGAGGTGCTCGCGGAGCCGGTCCGCCGCCGGATCCTCGACCTGCTGCGGGAGCGACCCCGCCTGGTCGGGGAGCTCACCGCCGAGCTCGGGCTGAGCCAGCCCGGCACGTCCAAGCACCTGCGGGTGCTGCGCGAGGCGGGCCTGGTGAAAGTGCGGGCCGAGGCGCAACGGCGGTGGTACGAGCTCGACCCGGCGCCGCTGGCCGAGATCGACGAGTGGCTCGCGCCTTATCGCTGGATGTGGAACTCCCGTCTCGACGCCCTCGAACGGCACCTCGACGACGACGCTGAGGAGGAGCCGTGACCGAGAACCTGCACGAGCGGGACGGCCGTTCCGTGCTGCGGATGGAGCGGGTGCTGAAGCACCCGCGGGAGAAGGTCTGGCGGGCGATGGTCGAGCCGGAACGGCTCGCGGAGTGGTTCCCCGGGACCGTGGCGCTCGACCTGCGGACGGGCGGTGCGGTCACGTTCGACCAGGGCGGCGACGGTTCCACGGGAACCATCACCGACCTCGAACCGCCGCATCTGATCGCCTACACCTGGGGCACCGACCACCTGCGCTGGGAGCTGCACCCCGACGGCGAGGGCACCCGGCTGGTGCTGGAGCACACGTTCGACGACCGCGCCGGCGCGGCGAGCTTCGGCGCCGGCTGGCACACCTGCATCGTCGCCCTCGACCTCGCGCTCGACGGGCGCGCGGGCGCCGACCCCGGAGTGGACGACATCGCGCTGCACGAGCGGTTCGTCACGCAGTTCGGGCTGGACGCGGGCACCGTCGAGGACGGGGCCGACGGCTGGCGCGTGCGCCACGAACGCCAGCTCACCCGCCCCACCGACGGCGTGTGGGCGGCGCTCACCGAGCTCGCCCCGCCGGACGCCACCGCGCACGACCACGTCCTCGAGCACGCCGCCGAGGAGGGCGGATACGTGCGGTGGGAGCTCGTGCAGGGCACCGGTCACGGCGCCCGGCTCGTGCTCCTCCACACCGGCACGGGCGACCACACCCCCGCGCTCGCGGCCGACCGGTCGCGGATCGCGCAGCTGCTGGATCGCCTCGAAGCGGGCCCCACCGGCCGCTGAGCTACCCGGGCAGGAGCACCAGCTCGCGGTCCGGGTCGTGGGCCGCGGCCGGCGCGCCGTCCACCCGGACGTCCGCCCGCCCGGCCGTGCCCTCGGCCGCGAACAGGGCCGCCTCCTGCCGGGCCCAGCGTTCCCAGTGCGGGCGGTAGGTCTCGCCGTCGCGGGCGATCCCGCGGCGGAACCGCTCCGCGCGCGGGGCCTCGATCCACACCAGCAGCACGGCCCGCTCGGCCACCACCCGCGCCCCGCAGCCCGCGCCCTCCACGACGAGCAGCTCGGGCGTGCCGAGGTGGTGCCGCTCGGCGAACTCGCCGCGGTGCCAGTCGAAGCGGCGGTAGGCCGCCGCCCGGCCGGCGGCCAGGGGTGCCACGACCTGCTCGTACAGCAGGGGGATGGAGGCCGCCAGCCCGTCCCACCCGGGGTAGAGGTCGTCCATGTGCAGCACCGGCGGGTGGCCGAGGGCCGCGGCGAGCCGGGCGGCGAGCGTGGTCTTGCCCGACCCCGACGGGCCGTCGATGCAGACCAGGCGGGTCGGCCCGCACCGCGGCGGCGCCGCGCGCACCTGCCGGGCGAGCGCGGCGATCTCCACGGGGGCAGGTTACGCGGGGAGGCCTCAGCAGAGCAGCGGCAGCCGCGCCGCCGCCGCACCCAACGCCCGCCGCTCCCCGCCACCCGGCGGCACCCGGCCCGCGCCGAGCAGCGCCCAGCGCTCGTCCGGCCAGTCGGCGGGTGCCGGCTGGCCCAGCAGCGCGTCGAGCGTGCAGCGCACCAGCGCGAGCGGCTCGGGACGCGGCCCGGGACGGCGCAGCTCCAGCACGAGGTCGAGGTGGTGCACGGCCGCCTTCACCGCGAGCGTGGTGACGAGGTCCACCGCCTGGAGGACGTGTCCGCGGGTGGCCACCAGCGCCTCCGGCGGGGTGCGCCCGGCGAGCGCGACCACGGCGCGGGTGGTCTCCATGAACGTGCGCACCAGGTCCTCGAGCTCCCAGGCGCCGGCGATCGTGCGCAGGTTGCGCAGCTCGCGGAAGGCCGGGTCGTCCGTGGGCTCGACGGCCGTCCACCACGTCACGGCGTCCCGGTCGGCCGGCCCGGCCGCCGGGGTGGCCAGCGCCACGAGCGCCCGCTGGACGTCCCCGAGCAGGTGCACGAGCAGGTCGCGCACCGTCCACCCCAGGCAGCGGGTGGGCAGCCACGAATCCTCCTCCTCCAGGGAGGCGGCGATCGTCGAGATGTCCGAGTACGCGATCCGCAGTGCGGTGAGCTCCGGGCTCTTCTGCGGTGCCGTACGCGGCGGATCGGTCCGCGACGCACCGCTCATCGTGTGCGGCAGGCTCCCGTTCGGGGGGTTGGTGGTGGTGCGGGTGGAGACGAGTCGTGCCGTGGTCATGTCCTGCCGTCATCGGTCGTGCTTGCCGCTGTGGGCGTGGCTACCTGGTAGCCACCGAACTTCTCACGAAGCGTCTTCTTGGAGAACTTCCCCACGCTGGTCTTGGGCACCTCGTCGATGAACTCCACCGCATCGGGGAGCCACCACTTCGCCACACGGGGTTCGAGGTGCGCGATGACCTCCTCGGCGGTGAGCGTCTCGCCGGGCTTGACGACGACGCAGGCGAGCGGACGTTCCACCCATTTCGGGTGCGGGACCGCGATCACGGCGGCCTCGGCGACCTTGGGGTGGGCCATGATCTCGTTCTCCAGCTCGACCGAACCGATCCACTCGCCCCCGGACTTGATGAGGTCCTTGGTGCGGTCGACGAGCCGCAGGAAACCGTAGCGGTCGGCGGTGGCGACGTCACCCGTGCGCAGCCAGCCGTCCTCGGTGAACTGGGCCCCGCCACCCTCGCCGCGGTAGTAGTCGGCCGCGATCCACGGCCCGGCGGCCTGGATCTCACCGGTGGAGACGTCGTCCCACGGCTGGATCTCGCCGGTGGCCGGGTCGGCCAGCCGAACCTCCACCAGCGGCACGGCCTGGCCCTGCCGCGCGCGGATGTCGGCGCGCTCGTCCTCCGACAGCGTGGCGTGCCGGGACCGCGCGGTGGACATCGTGGCGATGGGGCTGGTCTCGGTCATGCCCCACGCGTGCAGCATCGGCACACCGATGGCCTCCCGGTACGCCTCGGAGAGCGCCTTCGGCACGGCCGACCCGCCGCACAGGATCATGCGCAGCGCGCTCAGGTCGTGCTGAGCCAGCAGCGGCTGCATCCCCATCCAGATCGTGGGCACGCCACCGGTGACGGTGACGCGGTGGCGCTCCAGCAGCCCGGCGATGGCCTGCGGGGTCATGTTGGGGCCGGGGAACACGAGGCTCGAACCGGCCAGGAGCGCGCCGTAGGGCAGGCCCCAGGCGTTGGCGTGGAACATCGGCACCACCGGGAGCAGCACGTCGCGCTCGGAGAGCGCGGCACCGTCGGCGGTCAGGGTGATCAGGGAGTGCAGCAGCGTGGAGCGGTGGCTGTAGACAACGCCCTTCGGGTTGCCGGTGGTGCCGGACGTGTAGCACATCGCGGCGGCGGTGTTCTCGTCCGCGATCTCGAACCGCCCCTCGAACGGCGTCGCCGCGGCGAGCAGTTCCTCGTAGTCGTGCACGCGCGGGTCGGAGGGGATCTCGACGTCGGCGCCGTCGTCGAGCACGACGACGTGCCGCACGGTCTCCAGCTTGTCGACCAGCGGCCAGAACAGCGGCAGCAGCGAGCGGTCGACGAACACCACCTCGTCCTCGGCGTGGTTGGCCACGTAGACCAGCTGCTCGGGGAACAGCCGGATGTTCAGGGTGTGCAGCACCCGCCCCGTGCACGGGGCCGCGAGGTAGAGCTCCAGGTGGCGGCCGGTGTTCCAGGCGAACGTGCCGACCCTGCCGTCGGCGCTGATGTCGAGCGTGTCGAACACCGTGGCCAGCCGTCGCACCCGCTGCGCCCACTCGGACACGGTCATGCTGGTCTCGTCCGCAGCGCCTGCCGTGACGATCGTCTTGTGCCCGAAGTACTCCTCGGCCCGGTGGAAGACGTGCGGCAGGGCGAGCGGTCGATCCTGCATCAGACCGAGCATCGATGGCCTCCTGAAGCGGGTGTGGCACGCGTCTCCGAAAGTTACCTCCGGACGAGTGGCTGCACCATCGGCTTCAACCAGCGCTTTCCGGCCCACCAGCGTCTAGGCTCGGTCGCCGTGACACCCAGCGACCAGGCCGCATCGGTCTGCCTCGACGTGGGTTCCACGTGGACCAAGGCGGTGCTGGTGCACGCCGACGGCTCGCTCGCGGGTTTCGCCGAGCACCCGACCACCACCGGTGACGTCCTCGCCGGCATGGACGCGGCGGTGCGCGCGGTGTCCGCGGCGGGCCGCGGCGACGAGCCGGAACTGCTGGCGTGCTCGTCGGCGGGCGGTGGCCTGCGGCTCGCGGTGATCGGCACCGACCGGCTGTCGGCCACCGAGGCCGGCCACCGGGTGGCCGTGTCCGCGGGCGCGCACGTGGTGCACGTGCACGCCGGCCCGCTGGAACCGGCCGACGTCCGGCTGCTGCGCAGCGCCCGCCCCGGCGTCGTGCTGCTCGTGGGCGGCGCCGACGGCGACGACCCCGCCGGGTTGCTGCACAACGCGGGCCGCCTGGCCAGAGCCCGCATCCGGCACCCGATCGTGCTCGCGGGCAACGCCTCGGCCCGCGACGACGCGCTCGCGCTGCTGCGCGCCACCGGGCGCAGCGTGGTGGCCTGCGACAACGTGCTGCCCCGCCGCGGCGAGGTGGTGCCCGGCCCGGCGCGCGCCGCCCTCGTCGAGCTGTACCAGCGGCACGCCATCGGCGGGCGCGGGCCGGCCGTGGCACCCCGGTTCCGCAGGCTCGTGCGGGTGGTCACCCCGGAGGCGGTCGGGCACGCGGCCACCCGGCTCGCCGCCATCTGCGACGCGCGCGTCCTGGTGGTCGACGTCGGCTGCGCCACCACCGACGTCCACTCCGCGGGCCGATCCGACCCGGTCCGCACCGTCGAGGGTGACCTCGGCGTGCGCGCGGCCGCGGGCGGCGTGCTGGTGGAGAGCCAGTCGGAGGGCATCGTCGACCCGGTGGAGGCCGACCTCCTCGGTCCCACCGTCGCCCGCATGGCCAGCGAGACCGGCTACGTCCCGCGTGATCGCGGCAGCGCCGCCGAGGACCGCCGCATCGCCGCGCTCGCCGCCGTCGTCGCGGTGCGCAGGCACCTGCGGGTGCACGCCGACGCCGGCCACGACGTCGGGCTCGTCGTGCTGGCCGGCGGGGTGTTCCGGCAGCGCAACCTCGCCGGTGGCCTCCCCGCCGTGGTGGCCACGCTGCGCACCGACCCGGTGCTCGCCCCGGTGCTCGCCGACGCACCCGTCGTCGTCGACGCCGACTTCGCCGTCGTCCCGGCCGGCCTGCTCGCCGCCCGCGGGCGCACGGCGGCCGCGGAGTCGCTGCTGCGCGACCACCTGCTCGGCTAGTCGCTCGGTGGGTGCCGTCGGCGGACATCCACACGCTCGACGTCGACACCAGCGCTCCTCGATCTTGATCCGAGCGCAACCACGTCGATCTCGAGCTTGTGGATGGATTCCGGGGCGGGGTTCCGCGGACCGCGACCCGGCGCTCAGCACCCACCCGAGGCCCGGACCTTTCGAACCGGTCGCCTCCGCCCGACCGGCCAGGGCGCATGCACACCGCTCGTCGACGCCGCCCGACCCGTCACCGAGGCACCCCGAACCACCCGCGCCGCGGTCCGTGTGTCGAGTCGAAGGCCGGAACCCGACTCGGAGGTTCAGCATGTCCCGCACCACCGCGTTGGTCGCGCTCACCGCCGCCGCGATCGCGCTCAGCGCCTGCAGCACCGTCGAGGCGCCCGCACCCGCCGTGCCGCGCGCCGCGCCCGTCACCGAGCTGCAGCGCCCGCCGGGGACGATCGTGAGCGCGAACAGCACCGCCCGGCTCGGCACGGTGGTCGTCGACGGGCTGGGCTTCACGCTCTACCGCTTCGACGGCGACAGCGCCCGCCCGTCCACCGCCACCTGCGAAGGCCCTTGCACCGAGACGTGGGAGCCGGTGCCGGCCGCCGACCCGATCACGGCCGAGGGCGTCGACGACGAGGCCGTCGGCACCGTCGAGCGTCCGGACGGGCAGGCGCAGCTCACGATCGGCGGCTGGCCCGTCTACCGCCACGCCGGCGAGGAGCCCGGGGCGACCGACGGGCACGGTGTGGAGGGGAAGTGGTTCGCCGTCACGCCGGACGGGGACAAGGCCGCGGCTTAGCCCACCGGGGAATGCCGGCAAGGTGGCTTTACTGGCGTAATACGCCAGCAAAGCCACCTTGCTGTCACGTGTGGGCGGCCACCCGGCGCGGGTCGCCGAGCCACGCCGCGATGGAGCGGCGGTATCCGTCCGGCATCGGTAGCGCGCCGATCTCGCTCGAGCGGAACAGCCCGATCTCCTCGTGCTCGGGGGAGAGCACGGGCGCAACGTCACCCGTCGCGAAGCAGCCGTAGGTCACGACGAACACGGGTCGCGCCGCGTCGGTCACGTGGTAGACCCAGGTGTCGAGGACCGGGCCGGCGCGCACGCGCCACCGCGTCTCCTCGAACACCTCGCGGGCCACGCAGTCCTCCGGTGACTCGCCGAGCTCGATCCGGCCGCCGGGGAGCTCCCACTCGTCGCGTTCGTTCCGGAGCAGGAGCACCCGCTCGGCGGCGTCGAGCACCACGCCCTTGATCGAGACCGGGAACGTGGGCACCGCCCGGTCAGGCGGCGAGCACGACGATGAGGGTGCGGGGCCCGTGCACGCCCTCGACGCGTTCCAGCTCGATGTCGCTCGTGGCCGACGGGCCGCTGACGAACGTGATCGGGCGGGTCGGTTCCAGCGCGGCGATGAGCTCGGGCACGGTGTGCACCACCTGCTCGGCGCGCACCACGCAGACGTGGACGTCCGGCACGAGGGTGATGGCGCGCCTGCCCTGGTCGGCGGAGCCGTCGAGGGCGATCGTGCCCGTGGTGGCGCAGGCGGCCGCGCAGGCGGTGAGCACCGCGGCCGCGGAGTCGAGCTCGACGGGGGTGAGCGCGTCGTCGGTGCGACGGGTGGCCGGGATGCCCGCGGGCCACCAGCCGTCCGGTAGCCCCGGCGGCACGACGACCGCGCCCGCGACGTCGGCCAGCGCGGTGCGTACGGCCTCGGCGATCCCGTCGGCCGGGGCGTCGAGCACCGTGGCCTTGTAGTCGACGAGCCGGTCGCGGAACAGCTCCAGCAGCTCGGGGGAGCCGGCGGGGTGGGCGCCGGTGCGGTGGTAGTCGCGGGGCACCTCGGGCGGTGGGGGGTGCCCGGCCGCGGCGTTGGCGGCCCGGATCCGCGCCAGCACGTCGTCGCGCGCGCTCATGCCGTGCCTCCCCGCTCGCGCGCCCACCACTCGCGGAACGTCTCGGCGGGCGGGCGCGGTGCGTCGCGGCTGGCCGTCCACGCCGAGAGTGGCGGCGGCAGCGTGCGGATGCGGCCCGCGCGCCTGCCGAGGAGCCGCCCGGCCCGCGAGGCCTTCTCAGCGGCGCGGAACCGCTCGGGCGAGGACATCACCCAGGACGCCGCGGCCATCGCGATCGCCTCGGCGCTCGGCACCGCGCGCTCCCGCTGCTCGTCGACGTGCCGGGCGCGCAGCTTCACCAGCAGCGACGGGATGTCGATCCGCACCGGGCAGGCGTCGAAGCAGGCGCCGCACAGGCTGGAGGCGTACGGCAGCGACGCGTTGTCCTCCACGCCGGTGAGCTGTGGCGACAGCACCGCGCCGATCGGGCCCGGGTACACCGATCCGTACGCGTGGCCGCCGGTGCGCTCGTAGACCGGGCAGACGTTGAGGCAGGCCGAGCACTTGATGCAGTGCAGGGCGCTGCGGCCCAGCTCGTCGGCGAGCGCCGCGGTGCGCCCGTTGTCCAGCAGCACGAGGTGGAACGCCTGCGGGCCGTCGCCGGGCGTCACGCCGGTCCAGGCCGACGTGTAGGGGTTCATCCGCTCGCCGGTGGACGAGCGCGGCAGCAGCTGCAGGAAGACCTCGAGGTCCTGCCACGTCGGCACGACCTTCTCGATCCCCATCACGGTGATCAGCGTCTCCGGCAGGGTCAGGCACATCCGCCCGTTGCCCTCGGACTCGACCACCAGCAGCGTGCCGGTGTCGGCCACCGCGAAGTTGGCGCCGGAGATCGCCACCTTGGCCCGCAGGAAACGCTCCCGCAGGTGGGCCCGCGCGGCCATGGCGAGCTTTCGCGGCTCGGCGGTGAGGTCGGGGTCGACGGCCGGCATCTCGCGCAGGAAGATCTCGCGGATCTCGGCGCGGTTGCGGTGGATGGCGGGCACGAGGATGTGGCTGGGCAGGTCGCCGCCCAGCTGCACGATCAGCTCGGCGAGGTCGGTCTCGTGCGCCTCGATCCCAGCGGCCTCCAGGGCCTCGTTGAGACCGATCTCCTGGGTGGCCATCGACTTGACCTTGACGACCTCGGACTCGCCGGTCTCCCGCACCAGCCGTGTGACGATCGCGTTGGCCTCGTTGGCGTCGCGGGCCCAGTGCACGGTGCCGCCGCGGGCGGTGACCTCGCGCTCGAGGCGCTCCAGGTGCTCGTCCAGCCGCGCCATCGTGGCGGCCTTCAGCGCCGAGCCCGCCAGGCGCAGCTGCTCCCAGTCGTCGAGCTCGCCGACGACGTTCGCGCGCTTGCCGCGGATCGTGCGGGTGGCGTGGCCGAGGTTGCGTCGCAGCTGGGAATCGGCGAGCGCGCCGCGGGCGGCCTCGGGGAAGGAGCGGTCGCCGCGCAGGTGCCCGACGCCGCGCGGGGCGGGGATGCCGAGGAAGGTGCTCATGCCGTGCTCGCCAGGATCTCGGCCAGGTGCACGGTGCGCGTGCCGCTGCGCAGGCGCGAGAGGCCGCCGCCGATGTGCATCAGGCACGACGCGTCGCCCGCCGTCGCCACCTCGGCGCCGGTGGACAGCACGTTGCGCATCTTGTCGGCCAGCATCGCGGTGGAGGTGTCGGCGTTCTTGAGCGCGAACGTGCCCCCGAATCCGCA
This sequence comes from Pseudonocardia zijingensis, assembly GCF_042657305.1. Classification (NCBI taxonomy): domain Bacteria; kingdom Bacillati; phylum Actinomycetota; class Actinomycetes; order Pseudonocardiales; family Pseudonocardiaceae; genus Pseudonocardia; species Pseudonocardia zijingensis. Next base: position 577,954 of record NZ_JBHSKO010000001.1, read on the forward strand.
GCACTGGTCGGCCTCGGGCAGCTCCAGCAGCGTCATCCCGCGGACGTGGCGCAGCAGCCGCAGCGGCTTGTCGGCCACGCGCAGCATGCGCAGGGAGTGGCACGTGGGGTGGTAGGTCACGCGGTGCGGGTAGTAGGCGCCGACGTCCTCCACGCCGAGCACGTCCACGAGCAGCTCGGACAGCTCGTACGTGCGCGCGGCCACGGCCTCGGCCCGCTCGGCGAGCCGGTCGTCGTGGGCGCCGCGGGCGACCATCGCGTGCTGGTGGCGCACGCACCCGACGCACGACCCGGACGGTGCGACGATCACGTCGTAGGGCTCGAAGGTCGTCACGTGGTGGCGCACCAGGGGCAGGGCCTCCCGCTGGTAGCCGGTGTTGACGTGCATCTGGCCGCAGCACGTCTGGTCGGCGGGGAACACCACCTCGTGGCCCAGCCGCTCCAGCAGCGTGACCGTGGCCCGGCCGACCTCGGGGTGCAGCGCGTCCCCCAGGCACGTCAGGAACAGCGCGATCCTCACGGCGTCACCCTATGACGGCGTCGGTTGACATCATCGCCGGGAGCTCGGATGCTGGGGGCGCAATAGCGAAGTCGGTGTCGAGAGGCGCTGCGACGGGGCCCGGAGGGGCGCCCGCCACGCTCGATCACCTGGCCATTGCACACGGAACAAGGGCGCCTGCACTCACACGAGGAGGGCGGGCCGCGTGACCTGTTCCGTTCCGCCGTCCTCGACGTCCCACGCGTGCCGGCCCACGAGTAGCGTGGCCGGCCGCACCAGCCCTACGAGGAGGCGTTAGTACCCCATGACCGCCACTGCCGATATCAGCAGCAGGCTGCAGAAGCGCAACGGCATCGACTTCGCCGTGGCCGACCTGGGCCTGGCGGAGTTCGGGCGCAAGGAGATCCGGCTCGCGGAGCACGAGATGCCCGGGCTGATGGCGCTTCGCCGCGAATACGCCGAGGCGCGCCCGCTGCACGGGGCCCGGGTCGCGGGCTCGCTGCACATGACGGTGCAGACCGCGGTGCTCATCGAGACGCTGGTCAGCCTCGGCGCCGAGGTGCGCTGGGTCTCCTGCAACATCTTCTCCACCCAGGACCACGCCGCGGCCGCGGTCGTCGTGGGCCCCCACGGCACCGAGGAGCAGCCGCAGGGTGTGCCGGTGTTCGCCTGGAAGGGCGAGACGCTGGAGGAGTACTGGTGGTGCACCGAGCAGCTGTTCAAGTTCACCGACGAGGCCGGCAACGTGGTCGGCCCGAACATGATCCTCGACGACGGCGGTGACGCCACGTTGCTGGTGCACAAGGGCGTCGAGTTCGAGAAGACCGGCGTCGTGCCCACGGTGGACGACGAGGACCTCACGGTCTCCGACGAGTACCGGATCATCCTGGACACGCTGCGCCGCTCGCTGGCCGAGGACGCGAAGCGCTGGACCACGGTGGCCTCGGACATCCGCGGTGTCACCGAGGAGACCACCACCGGCGTCCACCGGCTCTACCAGCTGGCCGAGCAGGGCCTGCTGCTGTTCCCGGCGATCAACGTCAACGACTCGGTCACCAAGAGCAAGTTCGACAACAAGTACGGCATCCGGCACTCGCTGGTGGACGGCATCAACCGGGCCACGGACGTGCTGATCGGCGGCAAGGTCGCGGTGGTGTGCGGCTACGGCGACGTCGGCAAGGGCTCGGCCGAGGCGCTCGCGGGGCAGGGTGCGCGGGTGATCGTCACCGAGGTCGACCCGATCTGCGCCCTGCAGGCGCTGCTGGAGGGCTACCAGGTGGCGCGCCTGGAGGACGTGATCGGCCAGGCCGACATCATCATCACGACCACCGGCAACAAGGACATCGTGTCCGCCGACCTGATGGCGCGCACGAAGCACCAGGCGATCATCGGCAACGTCGGGCACTTCGACAACGAGATCGACATGGCCGGGCTGGCCCGCTACCCGGGGATCCGCCGGATCAACATCAAGCCGCAGGTCGACGAGTGGGTGTTCCCCGACGGGCACTCGATCATCGTGCTGTCCGAGGGCAGGCTGCTGAACCTGGGCAACGCCACCGGCCACCCGTCGTTCGTGATGTCCAACAGCTTCTCCAACCAGGTGATCGCCCAGATCGAGCTGTTCACCAAGCACGAGGAGTACAACAAGGACGTCTACCGGCTGCCGAAGGTGCTCGACGAGAAGGTGGCACGGATCCACGTCGAGGCGCTGGGCGGTGAGCTGACCAAGCTCACCAAGGACCAGGCCGAGTACATCGGCGTCGACGTCGAGGGTCCGTTCAAGCCGGAGCACTACCGGTACTGACAGGTACCGAAACCTCGCCGCGGGGAGCACCGTCGACCTAATGTGAGGGGATGGTGCTCCCCCGCGGTGACGGCGACGGCTGGACGCACTGCGCGCTCGGCCACAAGCACTGGGGCCTCTTCGGCGCGGCCGGGCTCCTGCTCTGGCACCGCGGGTGCGTCCTGCTGCAGCACCGCGCGCTGTGGAGCCACCACGGCGGCACCTGGGGCCTGCTCGGCGGGGCGCGCAACCGCGCGGAGACCGCCGAGCAGGCGGCCCGGCGCGAGGCCGCCGAGGAGGCCGGGCTGGTCGCCGACTCCTACGAGGTCACCGGCACGTACGTCGACGACCACGGCGGCTGGTCCTACACCACGGTGGTGGGCCGGGCCGCCACACCGGTGCTGCCCACTGGCCTCACCGCGGAGACCCTCGAGGTGCGCTGGGTGCGCGCCGACCGCCTGGCCGAACTGCCCCTGCACCCGGGCTTCGCCGCCACGTGGGAGACGGTCCGCGCCATCGCGTGAGCCACGCCGTACGAACGGCACCTCCGTACCGCTCTATCGGACGAGTGTGCCGTTCGTACCGGGGAGCGGAGCGTCACACGGCTGCCGCGCAAAGGTGTGGCTATCCTAAGCCGTGCTCTCGACCGGGCGATCACCCACCACGCTGCGAGCGGCCGATCTCGATCTCGGCTACCACGGCGCGCAGGTCGTGCACGGCGCCGCCGCGTCCATCCGGCCGGGCCGGGTCACGGCGCTGGTGGGGCCGAACGGCAGCGGCAAGTCCACCTTGTTGCGCGCGCTCGCACGCCTGCACGGCCCCGACCAGGGAAAGATCCTGCTCCACGGGGACGACACAGACGCGGCCGTCGATGCGCTCGCGCTCACCCGCCGCGAGTTCGCCCGGCGGGTCACGCTGCTCACCCAGAGCCGGCCGGTGCCCACGGGGCTGTCGGTGCACGATGTGGTCGGGTTCGGCCGCTACCCGTACCGGGGCCGGTTCCGGGGTGACGACCCGGACGGGCCCGCCGCCGTCGAGCGCGCGATGGCGCTCACGCGGGTGGCGGACCTGGCCGACCGCCCGATCGACGAGCTGTCCGGGGGGCAGCTGCAGCGGGTGTGGTTGGCGTGCTGCCTCGCGCAGGACACCGGGGTGCTCCTGCTCGACGAGCCGACCAACCACCTCGACCTGCGCTACCAGGTGGAGATCCTCGACCTGGTGCGCGACCTGGCCGACGAGTCCCGCATCGCGGTCGGCGTTGTGCTGCACGACCTGGACCAGGCCGCCGCCGTTGCCGACGAGGTGCTGCTGCTCGCCGAGGGGCGCGTGCGCGCGGTGGGCGAGCCCGCGGCCGTCCTCACCTCCGACCTGCTCACCGAGGCCTACGGGATCCGGGTGGCGGTCGAGCGCGACGCGGGCACCGGCCTCCTGCGCATCCGGCCGATCGGCCGGCACACCACCCGACACGACAGCACCCGACACGACAGCACCCGACACGACAGCACCCGACAGCACAGCGCGGGGCGCGAGAAGGAGTCAGCATGAGAGGACGGCGGATCGTCGTCGCCCTTGGCGCGGCCGTGGCCGCACTGGTGCTCGCCGCGTGCGGCACCACCGAGGCGCCCGCCGACGCGGCGGCCGCACCCGGTCCGGCGAGCGGCGAGGCGTTCACCGTCACGGACGCGCGCGGCAAGCAGATCACGTTCGACGGCCCGGCCACGCGCGCGGTGGGGCTCGAGTGGAACGTCGTGGAACACCTCGTCTCGCTCGGCGTGATGCCGGTCGGCGTGGCCGACGTCGAGGGCTACGGGGCGTGGGTGCAGGCCGCGCCGCTGTCCGGGGACGTCACCGACGTCGGCGTGCGGGGCGAACCGAGCATCGAGGCGATCGCGCAGCTGCGCCCGGACGTCGTCCTCACCACGCCGGACGTGAACGAGGGCGCGCTCGCGCAGATCGAGGCGTTCGCGCCGGTCGTGGTCGTGCGTCCCGCCGACACCTCCGACCCGCTGGGCCAGATGCGCCGCAACGTCGAGCTCGTCGGGCAGATCACCGGGAAGCAGGCGGAGGCCGAGCAGCTGCTCGCCGGGTTCGACGCCGCGCTTGCCGAGGGGGCGAAGCGGATCGCGGACGCCGGGCTCACCGGGCGCCGGATCGCCTTCGCCGACGGATGGCTCGACGGCGGCAGGCTCGCGATCCGGCCCTTCACCGACGGGTCGCTGGTGGAGACGGTCTCGCAGGAGCTGGGCCTGGTGAACGCGTGGCAGCTGACCGGCGACGCGGACTACGGTCTGGCCAGCACCGACGTCGAGGGGCTCACCCAGCTCGGCGCCGATGTGGAGTTCGTCTACTGGACCAACGACGTGGAGGGCCCCGACCCGTTCGTCGACGGGCTCGCGGGCAACGCCGTCTGGGAGTCGCTGCCGTTCGTGCAGGCGGGCGACGTGACGCGGCTGCCGGACGGCATCTGGATGTTCGGCGGTCCCGCGTCGATGCGGCAGTACGTCGACGCGATCACGGCCGCGCTGGCCGGCTGACCCCGGTGGTGCAGGAGGCCGTCCGCGCGGCGCCGGCCGCGCCGCGGACCTCCCGGGTGGGCGTCCCGCTGGTGGCGACGGCCGGGGCCGGGGTCGTCGCCGTGCTGGCGGCGGTGCACCTCACCCAGGGGTCGGCGAGCCTCCCGGTCGGCGACCTGCTGGCGGTGCTCACCGGCGGCGGTGCCGATCAGGCCGCGGCCGTGCTGGTGGCCTCACGGGTGCCGCGGCTGCTCGCGGGCGTGGTGGTCGGGGCCGCGCTCGGGGCCGCGGGTGCCGCCCTGCAGTCGATCACCCGCAACGCGCTCGCCTCGCCGGACACCCTCGCGGTGAACGCCGGCGCGCACTTCGCGATCGTGGTGGCCGCGGTGCTCGGGCTGTCGGTGCCGGTCGAGGCGTCCGCGCTGCTGGCCTTCGCCGGTGGTCTCGCCGCGGCCGCACTCGTGTTCGCGATCTCCGGGGGCGGCACCGGGCCCACCCGGCTCGTGCTGGCGGGCACCGCGGTGTCGCTCGCACTGTTCGCGCTTGTCAGCGTGCTCCTCCTGCTGTTCACGGAGGAGACCACGGGGCTGTACGCGTGGGGGAGCGGGCAGCTCGCGCAGATCGGCCTCGGCTCGGTGGCCCGGATGACGCCGGTGCTCCTGCTCGGGATCGCGTGGCTGGTCGTGCTCGGCAGGCGGCTGGACGTCCTCGGCCTGGGAGACGACACCGCGGGCGTCATGGGCGTGCCGGTGCGCAGCACCCGGATCGTGACGGCCGTCCTCGCGGTGCTGCTGTCGGCCGCGGCCGTGACGGTCGCCGGTCCGGTCGGCTTCGTCGGCCTCTGCGCGCCCGCCCTCGTCCGGCTCGTCGCCCCGCGCGTGCCGGGGCTGCACCGGCACCGGGTGCTCGTGCCGATGGCCGCGCTGGCGGGCGTGGCGGTGGTGCTCGGCGCCGACGTGCTCGTCCGGCTCGTGCTCGGCGGCCAGGGCGGCATCGAGGTACCGACCGGTGTGGTCACCACGCTGTTCGGCGCGGTCGTGCTCGTCGCGGTGGCCCGCCGCTTCCGCGACTCCGGCCCCGTCCGCCAGGCTCCCGCCGCCCGCTCGGGGCGCCTGCGCGACCGGCGAGCGTTCCTCGTGGTCGTCACCGCCACGCTGGTGCTGACCGTCGCCACGGCGGCGGGCAGCCTCCTGCTCGGCGACGCGTTCCTGCTGATGGGCGACGTGGCCAACTGGGTGGCGGGCCGCGCCGGGCCGGTCACCACCTACGTGCTGGACGCCCGGGTGCCGCGGGTGCTCGCCGCGCTGCTCGCGGGCGCGGCGCTGGCCGTCGCGGGCGTGGTCGTGCAGGCCGTGTGCCGCAACCCGCTCGCCGAACCTGTGCTCCTCGGCGTGAGCGGGGGAGCCGGCGTCGCGGCGGTCGCGGTGATCACGCTCGTTCCCTCCGTCGGGGTGTGGGCGCTCTCCGGCAGCGCCGCGGTGGGTGCGCTGGCGGCGTCGGCGCTGGTGTTCGGCCTCGCCGCGGGCGGCGGCCTGGCCACCGACCGGCTCGTGCTCGTCGGGGTCGGGATCTCCTACGCCGCGCTGGCCACGATCACGGTCCTGATCGTGTTCACCGACCCGTGGAACCAGGCCAAGGCCCTCACCTGGCTCGCCGGGTCGACGTACGGGCGCACGTTCGCACAGGTCCTGCCGGTGGCGGTGGTGCTGCTGGTCGCGGTGGCCGGGTTCGTCCGGGCCCGCGACGAGCTGGACCTCCTCGCGCTCGACGACGACTCACCGCGTGTGCTGGGCATCGGTCTCGGCGGCGCCCGGCTCGCGCTGCTCACCGCGGCCGCGCTGCTCACCGCCACCGCCGTGTCGGCGATCGGGCTGCTCTCCTTCGTCGGGCTGGTGGCGCCGCACGCCGCTCGTGCGCTGGTGGGGGCGCGGCACGCCCGCGTACTGCCGGTCGCCGCCCTGCTCGGGGGGCTGCTGGTGTGCCTCGCCGACGTCCTCGGCCGCACCGTCATCGCCCCCGCCCAGCTCCCGGCGGGCACGCTCACGTCGCTGATCGGCACGCCGTACTTCGCCTGGTTGCTGTGGCGGGCGCGGGCGGCCACGGGATGAGGGGCGGCCCCGAAGTTCCTGACCCCCGGGCCGCCCGTCGCCACCCCACCCGGGCCCGGCAGGATGCGCCCCATGGGTCGGCTGATCGTCGTGGAAGGGCTCGACGGGGCCGGCAAGCGCACGCTGTCCGACGCGCTGTGCACGGCGCCGGCCGCCCGCGGCGCGCGGGTGGCCCGGTTCGCGTTCCCCCGCTACGACGCCGACGTGCACGCCGAGCTCGCCCGCGAGGCCCTCTACGGCCGCCACGGTGACCTCGCGGCGTCCGTGCACGGGATGGCGTTGTTGTTCGCGCTGGACCGGCGGGCCGCGGCCCCCGAGTTGCGCGCGGCCCGCGACGCGCACGACGTCGTGCTCGTCGACCGCTACGTCGCCTCGAACGCCGCCTACAACATGGCGCGGCTGAAGGAGGACGTCGACGGCCCGTTCGTGAGGTGGGTGCACGAGCTGGAGGTGGAGCGCTTCGGCGTGCCGGTGCCCGACCACCAGCTGCTGCTCGCCGTGCCCCGTGCCGTCGCGGCGGAGCGGGCCGCGCACCGGGAGCGCACCGAGGCCGGCCGGGAACGGGACGCCTACGAGTCGGACGCGGAGCTGCAGGAGCGCACGGGTGCGGCCTACGCCCGGCTCGCCGAGGTCGGGTGGCTCTCGCCGTGGACCGTGCTCGACGGGAGCGCCCCCATAGACGCCGACGCGCTCGCGGCTCAGCTCCTCGGGTAGACGACGATCTGGGCCCGGTGGCCGTTCGAGCGGCCCAGCTCGGCATCGCACGTCAGGAGCGGGACGTCGAGCTGCTCGGCCAGGGCGACGTAGGCGGCGTCGTACGCGCTGATCGCGTCGCGCAGCTCCCACACCCGGGCGAGCAGCGGTCGGTGGGAGGTTCGGGTGATCGGGGTGTCCCTGATCTCCTGCAGCCGCGTGCGGCCGACGTCGGGATGTACGTGACCGGCGAGGACGGCCCGTCGAAGCACGTTCGCAGCTTCGAGGTCGATGAGTTCCGGGGCCGCCCCGTGTCGGGTCAACGCTGTCCGGCGGAGTCGATGATCCGGTGCCGGTCCCGCGATGAGCTCGAGGAGTGCGGATGCGTCGATGACGAAGTCGATCACCGTCTCTCGGCCCGGTCGGCCTCGTGCGCGGCGGTCAGCACCTCACCGGGGATCCCACCGCCTCGTGCGCGCGACGTGTCGGCCCGGTCGAGGATCTCGGCCATCGTCGCCAGGTCGGCCAGGTGGTCGAGCTGGCGCCTCAGGTACTGGCTGAGCGACATTCCGTCGGCCCTCGCGCGGGCGCGCAGCTTCTCGTACGTCGCGTCGTCCAGATTCCGGATCTGCACGTTCTTGGGCACCCGGCCCGGCTACCGCCGGTGCATGCAAAGTGGGTGCAGTTCGACGAACTCGCGGGTCCGAGGCGGGCCCGCGGCGCGAGGTGGGATGCTGCGCTCATGAAGTCGCGCGTTCTGGTGGTCGACGACGACCCGGCGCTTGCCGAGATGTTGACGATCGTGCTGCGGGGCGAGGGTTTCGACACCGCAGTGGTCGCCGACGGCACCCGCGCCCTCCCCGCCGTCCGCGATCTGCGGCCGGACGTCGTCCTGCTCGACCTGATGCTGCCGGGCATGAACGGCATCGACGTGTGCCGCGCCATCCGGTCGGAGTCCGGCGTGCCGATCGTGATGCTGACCGCCAAGAGCGACACGGTGGACATCGTCCTCGGTCTCGAGTCGGGCGCGGACGACTACGTGGTGAAGCCGTTCAAGCCCAAGGAGCTGGTGGCGCGCATCCGGGCCCGGGTCCGGCGCACCGAGGCCGAGCCCGCCGAGCAGCTCGCGATCGGTGACGTCACGATCGACGTGCCGGCCCACCAGGTCATGCGCGACGGCGAGCAGATCGCGCTGACCCCGCTGGAGTTCGACCTGCTCGTGGCACTGGCCCGCAAGCCGCGGCAGGTGTTCACGCGGGAGGTCCTGCTCGAGCAGGTGTGGGGCTACCGGCACGCCGCCGACACCCGGCTGGTGAACGTCCACGTGCAGCGGCTGCGGTCGAAGGTCGAGCGCGACCCGGAGCACCCCGAGGTCGTGCTCACCGTCCGCGGCGTGGGGTACAAGGCGGGACCGCCGTGACCGCCGGGCCATGAGCGTGTCGGCGGGGCTGCGGAGCCGCCTGGGCGCAACCACCGCGGGGATCAACGAGCGGGTGCGGCGGGGCCTCGCGCCGGTGCGGCAGCTGCTAGCGGAGCTGACCGACGCGTGGGGTGTGGCGTGGCGCCGTTCGCTGCAGATGCGCGTCGTGATCAGCACGCTCGCGTTGTCGACGGCGGTCGTGCTGGTGCTCGGGCTGGTGCTGCAGACCCAGATCGCGCAGCGGCTCATGCAGGCCAAGGAGGCCGACGCCCGTGTGCGCACCGAGACCGGGGCCGTGCTGGTGGAACGCGACCTCGCCGGTGTCGACCCCGACCGCGAGGGCGCGCAGGGCGAGCTCAACAACGCTCTCGACCGGTTGACGAACGCCAGCTCCGCGGAGGGCAGGCAGGCCACGGCGGGCGAGTTCCGCGCGGTGCTCAGCACGAGCGTCGCGGACGAGCAGGCCCAGGTGGCCGCCGGGCCCGTCGAGGACGTCCCGGTCACCCTGCGCGAGGCGGTCGCGTCGGGGGCACTGGCGAGCCAGTACACGACCACCGTCGGCGAGCAGGGCGTCGAGGTGCCGACGCTGGTCGTCGGGCAGCCGGTGCGCACGGCGGTCGGCGAGATGGAGTTCTACCTGCTGTTCCCCCTCACCTCCGAACAGCGCACGTTGGGCACAGTGCAGAGCACGCTGATCGTGGGCGGCCTCGTGCTCCTGCTCCTGCTGGCGGGCATCGCGGGCATCGTCACGCGCCAGGTCGTGCGGCCGGTGCGGCAGGCCGCCGAGATCGCGGAGCGGTTCGCCGACGGCCACCTCGACGAGCGCATGCCGGTGCAGGGCGAGGACGAGGTGGCCCGGCTGGGGGAGTCCTACAACGAGATGGCCGGCAGCATCCAGAGCCAGATCCGCCAGCTGGAGGAGTTCGGCGCGCTCCAGCGGCGGTTCACCTCCGACGTCAGCCACGAGCTGCGCACCCCGCTCACCACCGTCCGCATGGCGGCCGACGTGCTCTACGCCTCGCGTGACGAGCTGCTGCCCGCGTTGCGCCGCAGCTCGGAGCTGCTGGTGGCGGAGCTGGACCGGTTCGAGGCGCTGCTCGCCGACCTGCTCGAGATCAGCAGGCTCGACGCGGGTGTGGCGGAGCTGGGCGCCGAACGCGTCGACATGCACGGGGTCGTGATGCGGGCGGTCGAGGCCGTCCGGGGCATCGCCGACGAGACCGGCACCCCGCTCGAGCTGGAGCTGCCGCCCGGCGTGCCCGCCGAGGTCGACCCCCGCCGGGTGGAACGCATCGTGCGCAACCTCGTCGCCAACGCGATCGACCACAGCGAGGGCAAACCCGTCCGCGTGGTGCTCGCAGGCGACGAGCGCACCGTCGCCGTCCTGGTGCGCGACCACGGCGTGGGCCTGCGCCCCGGTGAGGCCGGCCTGGTGTTCAACCGGTTCTGGCGCGCCGAGGAGTCGCGGGCCCGTCGCAGCGGCGGCAGCGGGCTGGGACTATCGATCGCGATCGAGGACGCCCGGCTGCACGGCGGCTGGCTGCAGGCGTGGGGCGAGCCCGGCAAGGGCGCCGCGTTCCGGCTGACGTTGCCGCGCACCGTGGGGGACGTCGTCGAGTCGAGCCCGCTCCCGCTCGGTCCGGGCGAGGAGCCGCCGGAACCGGTCGCGGAACCCGCGTCGGTGCCCACCCCGCCCCGCAGCCGCACGCCCGCGGCGTCGCAAGCGCAGGACGACGCATGACCGCACCGCGTTCCGGCACCGGCCGCCGCGCGGCGCTCGTGCCCGCCTTCCTGCTCGCGCTCGCGGTGCTCGCCGGGTGCGCGAGCGTGCCCGACAGCTCACCGGTGCAGGTGCTGCGCCAGGTCGGCGGGAGCGAGGACGCGCTCGTGCCACCCGGCCCCGTCGCCGGCAGCAACCCCCTCGACCTCGTGCGCGACTTCGTGTTCGCCTCCGGCAGCAGCACCGAACGCCACGGCGCCGCCCGCCGGTTCCTGTCCGCCGACGCCGCCGGCTGGGACGACGCCGCGGGCCTCACCGTGCTCGACGGCCAGTTCGACACGGTCCCGGCGCCCGGGGCGGCGAGCCCGAGCTCCGACACCACGACGATCCGGATCCGCGGCACCGCGATCGGGCGCCTCACCTCGTCCGGGGCGTTCGAGCCCGGGCAGGCCACGTTCCAGCAGGACGTCACCGTCGTGCGCCGGGACGGCCAGTGGCGCATCTCCTCGCTGCCGCCCGGGGTCGTCGTGCCGCTCTCGGTGTTCCGCGACAACTACAAGCCCGTGCGCGTCTGGTTCGTCGACCCGGTGCGGCGGCTCGCCGTCGTCGACGTCCGCCACGTGCCGAGCCTGCCCGCGCGGGCCCAGGCCGCGCGGGTGATGGAGCTGCTGCTCGCCGGACCGTCCGGGGCGCTGGCCGGTGCGGCCGTCTCCCTCTTCCCGCCGGGCGCGCAGCTGCGCGCCAATGTGACCACCGCCGACGACGGCGCCGTGGTCGTCGACCTCACCCGCCTCGGCGACCTCGACGAGTCCTCCCGGATGCTGCTCGCCGCACAGGTCGTGCTGTCCCTGTCCGAGGTGAACGTCGGGCGCGTGCGGCTGCTGGCCGACGGCGAGCCGCTCATCCCCGACCGCGAGGACCTCACCCGCGAGGACGTCGCCGCGCTCTCCGCGGAGGTCGAGCCGGGCGCGGACGTGCCTGGACTCGTCGTGGCAGGTGGCCGCGTGCGTCAGCTCAGCGGTCCGGAACCCAGCGCCCCGCTGCCCGGCCCGCTCGGCAACGGCGCCTACGACGTGCGGTCCGCGGCGTCCACCGTGGACGGCTCGCGGCTCGCGGCCGTCGCCGGTGTCGGCGGGCGGCAGGAGCTGCTCCTCGGCGCCATCGACGCCGGTGACGTCGAGCCCGTGCCGCTCAGCGCGGGCACCATGACGCGGCCCTCCTGGACCCCCACCGGCGGGGAGGTCTGGACCGTGCTCGACTCGTCCGTGGTGGCGCGCGTGCTCGTGGACGACAACGCGCCACCCCGCACCGGCCGCGTGAACGCCGACGAGCTCGCCGGGCACGGGCCGATCGAGGACCTGCGCCTGTCCCGCGACGGCGTGCGCGTCGTCGCGGTGGTGGGCGGCGGACTCTACACGGGGGCGGTGGCGCGCACCCTCGACGGCGAGGTGGCGATCCGCAACGTCCGCCGGCTGCGCTCGGACGACCTGGGCGCCGTCGTGGCGGCGGACTGGCGTTCCACCGAGTCGATCGTCGCGATCACCCGCAGCCCGGAGATGCTGGTCGGGCAGGTCAGCATCGACGGGCTCGTCGCCCAGCAGATCGTGAGCAACAACCTCACCGCCCCGCTCACCGCGATCGCCGCCGCGGCCAACCGCCCGCTGTGGGTCACCGACCAGACCGGCGTCTGGAGCTTCGGCGGGGGCGAGCAGGTGGCGTGGCGGCAGGTGCTCGCGGGCGCCCCCGACGCCGTCCCCCTCTACCCGGGCTGACCGGCCGCGCGGTTCGCCCCGCGAGCCGCGAGACTCGCCCGCCGAGATGCGGGACTCGCCCAAGCCGCGCGAGTCTCGCGTCTCGCGCGGTGAATCCCGCGCTTGCGCCGCTGGTTGTGGACAACCCGGGGTCGGACGGGGCCGGGTGGCGCACGCGGGCGGGATGCTGGCCCCGTGGGCGTGCGGGAGCTGGGGGCGGCGCTGGTCGATCTCGTGCTGCCCGCCGACTGCGCGGGGTGCGGTGCCCCGGTGGCGCCCTGGTGCCCGCGGTGCAGCGCCGACCTCGGGCCGCCCACCACGCCGCGTCTGCCCGACGCGCCGGACGTCCTGGCGGTCGGGCGCTACACGGGCCCGTTGCGGGCGGCGCTGCTGCGCTACAAGGAGCGCGGCAGGCGCGACCTCGCCCGGCCGCTCGGGGTGCTGCTGGCGGGAGCGCTCGACGACGCGGTGGGGCTCGGCGACGCGGCGGGGCCGGGGGCGCTGTGGCTCGTGCCCGCCCCGTCGCGCCCGTCCGCTGCCCGCGAACGCGGCGGCGACCACGTCGCCCGCCTGTGCCGCGCGGTCGTGGCCGTGCGGCCGGGCGTGCGGGTCGCCCGGCCGCTGCGGCTGGAGCGGCGGGTGCGCGATTCCGTGGGCCTCGACGCCGGGCAGCGCACCGCCAACCTGGCCGGTCGGGTGCGGGTCCGGCCGGGCGCGCTGCCCGGCCCGGGGCGGGTGCTGCTGGTGGACGACGTCGTCACCACGGGGGCCACGCTGCGGGCCTGCCGCCACGCGCTCGCCGGTGCCGGGGTGGCCGTGGACGCGGCGGTGGTGCTCTGCGACGCCACCGCTCCGACCCACGTTAGTTGATCATGAATCGGGGCAATGGTACCGCTGAGGCCCAGTTCAGGGAACCTCTGGAGTCGCGTTGCCACTCACCTCGGGGTCAGTCGAACGAGAGGGGTGTTGCCGAACCGTGATGCAGGTTACGGTGCTCGGCATCCCGCCGAGGCACCCAATCAGGAGGATCCGATCGAGCGCCGGGGGTGGGTACTTCCCGGCGACCCTGCAAACATCAAACCCGACGCCCAAGCGATGCTGAGAGCGAGGGAAGTCTGCGTGGAGATCGTTGTCACCGGCCGTAATGTCGAGGTCCCAGACCATTTCCGGGTCCACGTGGCCGAGAAGATCGGTCGACTTGAGCGCTATGACCACAAGATCGTGGGCATGGAGGTCGAGCTCTTCCACGAGCGCAACCGACGCCAGCTCAAGAACTGCCAGCGTGTCGAGATCACCGGCAGGGGGTGCGGGCCGGTCGCGAGAGCGGAGGCCTGCGCGCAGGACTTCTACGCCGCGTTGGACGCCGCGGTCGCCAAGCTCGAGGCGCGGCTGCGCCGCTCGCACGACCGTCGCCGGGTCACCGGCAGGCGTGCCCGGGTGATGGCGGCGCGGGGCGGCGCAGGCACGGCCGTGCTCGACGAGCCGTCGGTGCACACCGACCACCGCGACGAATACCGTGACGACGCCCGCGAGGACACCGGTTCCGACATCCGCGCCGACGACACGATCGACGTGAACATCCCCGGCCCGCGGATGCACGACGAGGACGTGCCCGACTCCGACGTGCCGGGGCGCATCGTGCGCCACAAGGTGCACACCGCCACTCCCATGAGCGTCGACGACGCGCTCTCGCGGATGGAGCTGGTCGGCCACGACTTCTACCTGTTCTCCGACGCCGAGAGCGGCCGGCCGTGCGTCGTGTACCGGCGCAAGGGTTACGACTACGGGATGATCCGCCTGGAGCAGTAGCGCCTGGAGCAGCAGCGCACAGCGCCCTGCACGGATGGGGGCGGTCCGCGTCCGATCGGAACGCGGGCCGCCCCTCCGGCGTTGATGGGGTGGCGGCCCGCCGCTTCGCTACCCTGGTCGGGGCAGCGCGTGCTCCGGACGGGCTGCGTGAACGCGAACTGGTCCGCGAAGGCGAATGAGGTCGATCCGTGCCGCTGTTGAACCGTCTGCTCCGCGCCGGCGAGACCAAGCTGGTGAAGCGGCTCGCGAAGTACGCCCAGGTGATCGAGGGGCTCGAGCCGGAGATGCAGGCGCTCACCGACGCCGAGCTGCGGGCGAAGACCGACGAGTTCCGGGAGCGCTACGGCGACGGCGAGTCGCTCGACGACATGATGTTCGAGGCGTTCGCCGTGGCCCGCGAGGCCGCGGTGCGCACGCTCGGGCAACGGGCCTACCCCGTGCAGCTGATGGGTGGCGGGGCGCTGCACCTGGGCAACATCGCCGAGATGAAGACCGGTGAGGGCAAGACGCTCACCTCGGTGTTCCCGGTGTACCTGAACGCCATCTCCGGTGACGGCGTGCACGTCGTCACCACCAACGACTACCTCGCCAAGCGCGACGCCGAGAAGATGGGGCGCATCCACCGCTTCCTCGGCCTCACCGTCGGGGTGATCCTCTCGGAGATGCCGCCCGCGGTGCGCCGCGAGCAGTACGCCGCCGACATCACGTACGGCACCAACAACGAGTTCGGCTTCGACTACCTGCGCGACAACATGGCCTGGAAGAAGGCCGACATGGTGCAGCGCGGGCACAACTTCGCCATCGTCGACGAGGCCGACTCCATCCTGATCGACGAGGCCCGCACGCCGCTGATCATCTCCGGTCCGGCCGAGGCGAGCTCGCGCTGGTACGGCGCGTTCGCCGACATGGTCCACGGCCCGATGGGCAAGAACGGCAAGCGGGACGCCGGCCGGGGGATGCACGGGTACGACACCACCGGGCTCTCGCCGCAGGAGCTGGCCCGGCGGGCCACGGAGATCCAGCAGCACCACTACGAGTACGACCTCAAGAAGCGCACGGTCGGCGTCACCGACAAAGGCGTGAAGCACGTCGAGGACCAGCTCGGGATCGACAACCTCTACGAGGCGGCCAACACCCCGCTCATCGGGTACCTGAACAACGCCCTGAAGGCGAAGGAGCTGTTCAAGGTCGACCGGGACTACATCGTCCGCGACGGCCAGGTGCTCATCGTCGACGAGTTCACCGGGCGCGTGCTGGCGGGCCGCCGCTACAACGAGGGCATGCACCAGGCCATCGAGGCCAAGGAAGGCGTGCAGGTCCAGAACGAGAACCAGACGCTCGCCACGATCACGCTGCAGAACTACTTCCGGCTCTACAAGAAGCTCTCGGGCATGACGGGTACGGCCCAGACCGAGGCGGCCGAGCTGCACCAGATCTACAAGCTGGGCGTGGTGCCGATCCCCACCAACCGGCCGATGATCCGCACCGACCAGCCCGACCTGATCTACAAGACGGAGGAGGCGAAGTTCGCCGCGGTCGCGGCCGACATCGCCGACAAGTACCGGGCCGGCCAGCCGGTGCTGGTGGGCACCACGAGCGTGGAGAAGTCGGAGTACCTGTCCGGGCTGCTGCGGCGCCTGCAGGTGCCGCACAACGTGCTCAACGCGAAGCACCACGAGAAGGAAGCGGCGATCGTGGCGCAGGCGGGGCACGCCGGCGCGGTCACGGTGGCCACGAACATGGCCGGTCGCGGTACCGACATCATGCTCGGCGGCAACCCCGAGTTCCTCGCCGACATCGAGCTGCGCCGTCGCGGGCTCGACCCGGTGGAGACGCGGGAGGAGTACGAGGCGGCCTGGGAAGAGACCGTCCGCAAGATGGAGGAGCAGGTCGCCGAGGAGGCCGAGGAGGTCAAGGCGGCCGGTGGGCTCTACGTGCTCGGCACCGAGCGCCACGAGTCGCGCCGCATCGACAACCAGCTGCGCGGCCGCTCCGGCCGTCAGGGCGACCCCGGCGAGTCGCGGTTCTACCTCTCGCTCGGTGACGACCTCATGCGCCGGTTCAACGGCCAGCTGGTCGAGTCGATCATGAACCGGTTCAACCTGCCCGACGATGTGCCGATCGAGGCCGGCATGGTCACCAAGGCCATCCGCAGCGCGCAGACGCAGGTCGAGCAGCAGAACTTCGAGATCCGCAAGAACGTCCTCAAATACGACGAGGTGCTCAACAAGCAGCGCACCGTCATCTACGAGGAGCGGCGCCGCGTCCTGGACGGCGAGAACATCAAGTCCCAGATCGAGCACATGATCGAGGACGTCATCCGCGCGTACGTCGACGGCGCCACGGCGGAGGGCTACGCCGAGGACTGGGACCTCGAGAAGCTGTGGACGGCCCTGCGCACGATCTACCCGGTCGGCATCCGCTGGCAGGACCTCGTCGGCGAGGGCGACGAGGACGGCATCATCGACGATCTCAACAAGGAGACCCTGTTCCAGGAGATCCTGGCCGACGCCCGGGCGGCGTACGCCCGGCGGGAGGCGGAGGTCGACGAGCTCATCGCACCGCTCGGCGGGATGCGGGAGCTGGAGCGCCAGGTGCTGCTCACGGTGATCGACCGCAAGTGGCGCGAGCACCTGTACGAGATGGACTACCTCAAGGACGGCATCGGCCTGCGCGCGATGGCCCAGCGCGACCCGCTGATCGAGTACCAGCGCGAGGGCTACGACATGTTCAACGCCATGTCGGAGGGCATCAAGGAGGAGACGGTCGGCTACCTGTTCAACGCCACCGTCCAGCCTGCGCAGCCCGCCCAGGCCGCGCCTGCGGCCGACGGGGCCGCCGCCCCGCAGGACTCCGCCCAGCAGGCGGGCGCCGCGCCGGCGCAGGAAGCACCGCCCGCGCGCCGCGCGCCCGCGGAGCGGCCCGCCGGTGGCAGGCACGCGGCACCCGCGGGCGCCGACCCGGCGGCCGGGGGCAGCGTGTTGCCGGCGGCCTTCCGGGGCGCCCGGCCCACCGAACTGCGGTACAGCGGCCCGGCCGAGGACGGCGGCACCGCCACCGGTGGCCGTGCGGCCGGCAGCGGCAACCGCGGTGGTTCCACCGCCACCGGCGGCGCGGAGCCCTCGCGCAACCGGCCGTGCCCGTGCGGATCGGGGCGCAAGTACAAGCAGTGCCACGGGTCGCCCACCACGGCGCGTCCCTGACGCGATCTCCCGCGGCGCCGCGGTGCCTCGTCGCATTCAGATGAGCCGCACCGCGGTGCAGCGCCACCGGCCGTCCTCGCGCTCGAAGCGCGCGGCGAGGGCGCGCACCGCGCCGTCGACCTGGCACGTGGCCGCCACCTCGGCCGCGCCGGGCCGGGGCAGGCACAGCCGGATCCGGCCGTGCCGGGTGCGGGTGCGGGTGGTGCGCTGACCGGTGGCCGCCCGCCAGTAGCGCATGGCGCGAGGCGTGAAGTGCGCCGCGAGCTGCACCGCTGCGCGCCGCCCGTCGAACACCTCGAGGGCGAGGCGCAGGATGCGGGTGGCGGCGCGGTGGGCCTCGACGAACTCGCGCGCGCCGCTGGTGAGCCGGTCGGGCCGTGGTGGGGTGGCCGGCGCGGCTCGGGCGGGAGCCTGCCCGGGGAGCGGCTCATAGCGCACGGGACGCAGCCGTGGCCGGGTTCGGGTGGTGGGCGCGGGCAGCGTGGTGGTCACGGTTCGATGCTCGGCGCCCGGAGTCGATCGCAGGGCCGAACGAGTTGCTTCGGAGCCGTACGGTACGTGCCCTGATCGTCCCGGCCGTACCGTCGGGCCGTGCCCCCAGCACCCGCCCCGGAGCCGCTCGACCGGCTGGTCGTGCGCGCCGGCCTGGCACTGCAGCGCGTGGTGCGGCAGGCGGCCGCCGCCCACGGGCTGAGCGCCACCGCGCTGGACGTGCTGGCGGCGCTCGCCGACCGCGACGACGTGTCGCACCGCGACCTCGCCGGGCACCTCCGGCTCGCGCCGGCCACGCTCACGCCGGTCCTCGACGCTCTCGAGGCGGAGGGCGCGCTGACCCGCGTGCGGGACGGCCGCGACCGGAGGGTCGTGCGGATCTCGATCACCGAGCGGGGCCGGCAGCGGCACGCGGTCGCCGCGGCGGGCGTCGCGGCCGCGGTGGCCGCGCTCCCGCAACCGGCCGCGGGCGAGGCTCCGGTGATCCGCGCGCACCTGATCCACCTGCTCGACGCGGTCGAGCGGGCCCTGCCGTAGCGTCCCCGCGTGGCACTGGGAGCGCTGGTGATGGACTACGCGGGCGTGCTCACCGACGGGCCGCGGCTGTTCGAGCTGGTCCGGCGGGTGCGCGCGGGCGGCACACCGACAGCGCTCGTCACCGACGCCGATGCCGTCCCGGAGTCGTACGCGCCGGCGTTCGACCTCGTCGTGCTGGGTTCCACGTTGGGTGTCCGGAAGCCGGACCCGGACCTGTACCGCCAGGTGGCGGCCCGGCTCGGCGTCCCGGTCACCGACTGCGTCGTGGTGGACGACCAGCTGCGCAACGTGCGCGGCGCCCGTGCGGCGGGCGCGGTGGTCGTGCACCACGAGGACGAGGCGGTCACGATCGACGAACTGGTGGCGCTCTTCGAGCTCGAGACGTGAAGGCGGCGGGGCGGCCCCCGGCGCGAACCGGGTGGGCCGCCTCGCCGCGGTGTGGGGTCAGGGAAGGGTCACTGCGGAGGGGGCGGAGGGGGCTGCTCCTCCTCCGGCGGGCGGGTGGTGTCGCCGCCGCCCGTCATCTCCTGCAGCTTGTCGGCTCCCTGGTCGATGTGTTCGTCGTGGCCGGCGAAGCGCTGCTTGGCCGCATCACCTGCTTTGTCGATCCCCTGGTCGACCTTGTCGTCGTGCTGGTTGAGCATGTCCTTGGCCTTGTCCATGAAACCCATCCCTGCACCATGGACCTGATCCCGGGACCCCGCAGGATTGCTCACCCGTTCGTGCGTATGCGTACGTGCGAAGGGCGCAGCTCGTCCACGCTGTTCACGCCGATGAGCTGCAGGGTTCGCACGATCTCGGCGGCCAGGATCGCGACGGCCTTCTCGACGCCGAGCCGCCCGCCGGCCATCAGCCCGTACAGGTAGGCGCGGCCCACGAGCGCGGCGCGGGCGCCGAGCGCCACGGCGGCGAGGACGTCGGCGCCGTTCGTGATGCCGGTGTCCACGAGCACCTCGGCCCGGTCGCCGAGGGCCTGCACCGTGGGTTCGACGAGCTCGAGCGGCACGGGTGCCCGGTCGAGCTGGCGCCCGCCGTGGTTGGACAGCAGCACGGCGTCGGCCCCGGCGTCGACCACGCGCACGGCGTCATCGACGCTCTGGATGCCCTTGATCACCAGCTTGCCGGCCCAGGCCTCCCGCAGCCAGGCGACGTCGTCCATGGTCAGGGCCGGGTCGAAGACGTTGTTGATCATGTCCTCGACCGACCCGTAGCTCGACTCGAGGCTGGAGAACCGCAGCGGCTCCGTGGTGAGCAGGTTGAACCACCAGTTCGGGTGCAGCGCGCCGTCCACGAACGTGCGCAACGTTAGCGCGGGCGGGATCGTCAGCCCGTTGCGGATGTCGCGCAGCCGCGCACCGCCGACCGGGGTGTCGACGGTGAGCAGGAGCGTGTCGTACCCGGCGGCGGCTGCCCGCTGCACGAGGTCCTTGGCCGGTGCGCGGTCGCGCCAGAGGTAGAGCTGGAACCACTTGCGGGCCTGCGGCGCGGTCGCCGCGACCTCCTCGATCGTGGTGGTGCCCATCGTCGAGAGCGCGTACGGGATGTCGAACTGCTGCGCCACGGACGCGACCGCGGGCTCCCCGGTGTGGTGCATCATCCGGGTGAAGCCGGTGGGGGCGAACGCGAACGGCAGCCCGGCCCGCCGGCCGAGGATCTCGCGGCTCGTGTCCACCTCGGAGACGTCGCGCAGCACCGTGGGCGTGAACTCGGCCCGCGCGTACGCGGCGCGGGCGCGGCGCAGCGAGTGCTCCCCGTCAGCGGCGCCGTCGACGTAGTCGAAGACCGCCCGCGGCGTGCGCCTCCGTGCGATGGCCCGAAGGTCGGCGATGCTCGCCGCGCGCCGCAGCCGTCGCTGGTCCCCGTCCCAAACGAACGGGGCGGGCCGCAGCAGCGAGCGCAGTTCGGACGGGCGGGGGAGGCGACGCTGGACCATGCCGCCAGCCTAAGCTCGCCACCCCAACCGGGTGAGGGGCACAGGAGTCCGGCACCGCGCGGTGCCGGCCGCGTACGGGGTCCGGACCGACGCCACGGGGAAGCCGGAGCTGACGCCCTCGCAGATCGCCGCTCGGCGTAGGGAGCGGGCCGAGCGCTTGGACCTGCGCACCGAAGCGTCCCCGCGCGCTGCGGTGGTACTGGCCGATCTGCGCTCTGGGCTTCGCGACCGCACTCGGCGGCGCGGCGTACCTGCTGCACCAGGTCGACCCGTTCCACTACCGCGCAACGCCGTGGTGGATCTCCGTCGTCGTGGCGGCGGGGTGCGTCACGGCTCTGGCGGTCGCGATGTGGGCGCTGCACGTGTTCATGAAGCGGGTGGCCCTCGCGGGCGGGCGGGAGCTCTCGCCCGGGCTCGGGAGGGAGCCCCGGCAGCTCGAGGTCGTCGCCTCCTACCCCGACGTGGTGATCACCGGGGAGTACCTGCCGCTGCGTCGCAACGCCGTGTGGTTCGACGCGCCCGTCGCCCTCGCCGCCTGCGTTCTCCGGCTGCGTCGCAGCATCGTGATGGTGCACCGGCTGCGCGGCGCAGCCGCGGGCGGATAGCGCTCACGTTCGCGGGGCGTGGCGGCGGCGCGACAGCTCGAAGGCGGCGACGGCACCCGCGCTCGCCACGCCCAGCGACTCCACATCGCCGTGCATGGGGATGGCGAGCAGGCCGTCGAGCAGCGGCCGCACGGAGCTCGAGAGCCCGTCCGTCTCGTTGCCGAGCACGAGCGCGACGCGTTCGGGCAGGTCGGCGGCGGGCAGCGAGTTGCCCCGGGCGTCCAGGCCGTACAGGGCGAACCCCGCCTCGGCCAGCGCGCTGCACCCGTCCTCGACGGTGGCGGCGCGCAGCACCGGCGCCCGGAACGCGATCCCCGCCGACGCCTTCACGACCAGCGGGTCGATCGTGGGCAACCCGCGCCGGGCCAGCAGCACGCCGTCCAGGCCCGCCGCGGTGGCGCTGCGCAGGATCATCCCGACGTTGGCGGGGTTGGTGAGCCGGTCGAGCACCAGCACCGCGGCGGGCGCACCCGGCCGCAGCGCCGCCGTGAACTCGGCGACGGGTGCCATCCGCGGCGCCACCACGTCGGCGAGCACGCCCTGGTCGTGGCGCCCGTTGCCGGCGAGCACCTTCACGCGGTGCGCCGTGGCCCGCTGCACCGGCACGCCCCGGCCGCGGGCGGCGTCGAGGATCGCGCGCACCGGCTCGCCGCGCGCCCCCTCGGCCAGCACCACCTTGTCGACCCGCAGTGCCGGGTCGTCGAGCGCCTCGAGCACGGGTTTGCGGCCGTACACCGTGATGAAGGTGTCCTTCGGAGACCGCTCGCCCGCCACCGTTCGAGCCTACGATCGGAGGATGCCGCCCAGGCTCTCGGCCCTCGATGCGTCCTTCTTGTACCTGGAGCAGCCCACCACACCGATGCACGTCGGCGCGGTGTCGGTGTTCCGCAGGCCGCGCTCGGGGTTCGACTACGAGCGGCTCGTCGACCTCGTCGAGCAGCGCATCGCGCTCGTGCCGCGCTACCGGCAGAAGGTGCGCTACGTGCCGGGCAACCTCGCGCGCCCGGTGTGGATCGACGACCCCGACTTCGACATCGCCTACCACGTCCGCCGCTCCGCCCTGCCCCGCCCGGGGTCGGAGGAGCAGCTCACCGAGCTCGTCGCGCGCCTGATGTCGCGCCCGCTCGACCACACCCGCCCGCTCTGGGAGATGTACCTGGTGGAGGGGCTGGAGCAGAGCCGGGTCGCGGTGGTCACCAAGACCCACCAGGCCATGGTCGACGGCATCAGCGCGATCGACATCGGCCAGGTCATCCTCGACGTCTCGCCGGAGCCGCGCGCGGTGCCCGAGGAGCTGTGGATGCCCCGGCCGGAACCGTCGGGCGCGGAGCTGGTGGTCGGCGCGGTGGCGGAGGCCGTCGCACGGCCGGGGGAGATCGTCGACAACGTGCGGGTGGCCGCGGGCGACGCGCTGGCCACCGTCAACAAGGTCGCGGGCGCGGCGGGCAAGCTGTTCTCCATGGCGTGGACGGCCAGCAGGCCCGCCCCGGGCACCCCGCTGAACGTCGACATCTCCACCCAGCGCCGGTTCGCGGTGGCCCGGGCCGAGCTGGAGGACTACCGCCGCGTGCGCGCGGCCCACGGGTGCACGGTGAACGACGTCGTGCTCGGTGTGGTCGCGGGCGCGCTGCGCAGCTGGTTGCTCTCCCGCGGGGAGCCGGTCACGTCGTCGTCCACGGTGCGGGCGATGGTGCCGCTGTCGGTGCGCGGCGAGGCCGACGTGCCCAGCTCGGCCACCGCGGGGTCGCTCGGCAACCGGGTAACGTCGTTCCTGGTGGACCTGCCGGTCGGGGAACCGAGCCCGGTGGTCCGCCTGCACCAGGTCGCGCACGCGATGCGCGAGCACACGTCGAACGGGCAGTCGGTGGGAGCCGACACCCTGGTCCGGATCGGCGGGTTCGCGCCGCCTACGCTGCACGCCCTGGGGGCCCGTGCTGCCAGCGGGTTCTCGAAGCGGATCTTCAACTTGGTGGTGACGAACGTGCCGGGACCGCAGTTCCCGCTCTACGCCGCAGGTGCCCCCATGCTCGAGATGTTCCCCGTCGTCCCGCTCGCCAAGGGTCAGGCCCTCGCGATCGGTCTCACGTCCTACGACGGCGGGGTCTACTACGGGTTCAACGGGGACCGCGACGCCATGCACGACCTCGACGTGCTCGCCGGGATGGTCACCGAGTCGCTCGACGAGCTCACGGCCACGGTCGCGTAGGGACGACGGACATGCGCATCTACGTGCCGGCCACCTGGCCGATGTTGCGGACGCTGGTCAAGACCGGGGTGCTCGACCCCATCGGCGGCACCGCGTTCGCCCTCACCCCCGGCCTCCGCGAGGCCTACACCAGCGGCGACGACGAGGAGCTCGAGTACGCGGCGCTGAGCCACGCGGCGCGCGCCTCGCTGCGGCTGCTGTCCGTCGAGTTCGGGCTCGGCGAGGACTCCACTCCGGCCCGTCGCGTGGTGGTGGCCGCCGACCTCGACGACGTCACCCTGCGACCCGACCTCGACGACGGGGCCGTCCGCATCACGGGCGCGGTGCCGTTCGAGGCGATCGCCGCGGTGCACGTCGACACGGAGGAGGCCGAGTACGCCGTGCGCGAGGCCGCGGGTGCCGTCGACGCCGCCGATCTCGGCGACCTCGACGCCGAGTTCCTCGTCGGCGAGGCGGAGGACCACGACCTGGCCTGGTACGACCCGTCGGAGGTCGCGTACCTCGTCGAGGGCTGAGGCCGACGCGCAAGATCGACCGGTTATCGTCCCGGCCGTGACGCGTCCGCTCCGAGCCCGGCCGGGGTGCGTGGTGGCGCTCGTCCTGGCCGCCGGTGCCCTCGTCTGGGCCGGGATCTCGTTCTCCCGCTACGACCCGCCGCCTGCCTACGACCCGGCCACCACGCAGGAGGTCCTCGACACGGCGGCCGGGTACACGGCGGCCGGGTGCGAGGCCTCGGGAATCCCCGACCTGACGCCGGACCAGAAGACGGATCGCAGAGCGCAGATCGAGCGTGCGGCACGCGTGCAGGTGGCGGTCTCCGCCTGCCTGCCCGCGGTCGACGGCGGCTGTGACGAGGCGCTCCTGAGCTGCACCATCCCCGTCGGCGACGAGCGGATCACCATGGGCGTCGACCACGGGAGCTGCCGGGACCTCATCACCAGCCGGTCGTGCGAGTACCGGTTCGAGCGCAGGGCGAGGCTGCTCAGCCAGCAGCGGCTGCACCACGAGTTCTGGGTCTTCGCCGCGGAGCAGCGCGCGGACGGGGCGGCACTGCGCTGCGACACGATCCCGGGCGGCGCCGACCTCTTCCCACTCGACGACAGCCCCGGCCTCGGCGCCGGCTACCGCAGCACCCCCTACCGCTGCTACACACGCGAACCGAAGAGCGTCACCGACGTCTACGAGGTGCGCCTCTACGAGGGCGGGCTCCCCGTGTTCCAGGACGAACGCGGGAGCTGACGGGTCACTCGCGCTGCGCGAACCAGACCACCACGGCGACCAGGGGGATCAGCAGGAACACCGGTCCGGCCCGGGTGACGAGGAACAGCCCGACCGCGACGGCCACGGCGAGCAGCACCACCCCACCGCCGAGGTTCAGCGCGCCCGTGCGGCGCCCCACCGCGCCCGACGGTGCGGTCGCGGGCAGCGGAGCCGTGCCGGGGAGCTCCGGGTGCGGCTGCGGCAGATCGGTGAAGAGGGCGGCGAGATCCGAGGCCACCACGGCGTTCGCGGCGGCCGCCGATCGGTCGGCGTACTCCTCGACGGTCAACCGCCCCTCGGCGAGGTGTTCGTCGAGCGCCTTCTGCGCCGCCGTGCGCTCCGCGTGGCCGATGCGCAGTGGCGACGCCCCCTCATCCGTCACGTTGCCTCCGCTGCGCTCCGGCGGCTTGCTCCACCCGCAAGTCTGCCACCCGCGCGCGCCTCAGCGCAGGGCAACGAGGACGCGGCGCAGTGCGGCGAGCCGGGCGGGCCGCAGCCGTCCCTCCTCGACGAGCGCGTCGAGGGCGCACTCCGGGTCGGCAGGCGGGCCGAGGTGGCCGCAGCCGCGGGGGCAGTCCTCGATCGCGTCCGCGAGGTCGTCGAAGGCGGCGGGCACGTCGTCCGGGGTGACGTGGGCGAGCCCGAACGAGCGGATCCCCGGGGTGTCCACCACCCACCCACCCCCGAGCTCCTCGGGCAGTGGCAGCGCGATGGCCGCGGTGGTGGTGTGGCGACCCTTGCCGACGGCCGACACGGTGCCGACCGCACGCTCCGCGTCCGGCACGAGCCGGTTGACCAGCGTCGACTTGCCCACCCCCGAGTGCCCGACGAGCGCCGACACCCGGCCGCCCAGCACCTCGGCGAGCGCCGTCGGTTCGCGGTCGCGCCGGGTGACGAGCACGGGGAGGTCCAGGTCGCGGTACTGCGCGGCGAAGACCTCGGGATCACCGAGGTCGGCCTTCGTCAGGCACAGGATCGGCGCGAGCCCGCCGGCGTACGCCGCCACCAGGCAGCGGTCCACGAAGCCGGTGCGCGGCTGGGGATCCGCGACCGCCGTGACGATCACGAGCTGCTCGGCGTTCGCCACGACCACCCGCTCGTACGGGTCGGTGTCATCGGCGGTGCGGCGCAACACGGTGCGCCGCTCCTCCACCCGCACGATCCGCGCGAGCGTGTCCACGGTGCCCGACAGGTCTCCGACGAGCCGGACGCGGTCGCCGACCACCACGGGGGTGCGGCCGAGCTCCCGGGCGCGCATCGCGACCACGGGCGGCCGGGCGGCGTCGCCGCCGAGCGCGCAGGTCCAGCGCCCGCGGTCAACCGCGATGACCATCGCCTCGGCGGCGTCGGCGTGGTCGGGGCGGCGCTTGCTGCGCGGCCGGGATCCCCGGCGCCCGGGCCGGACCCGGACGTCGGACTCGTCGTACTCGCGAGGGCTCACGCCAGCAGGGCCGCCCAGCGGGCCGGGAAATCGGGGATCGTCTTGTCCGTGCAGCCGATGTCGTCGACGGCGACGCCGGGCACGACGAGGCCGATGAGCGCGCCCGCCGTGGCCATCCGGTGGTCGGCGTAGGCGCCCCACGGGCGGTCGGCGCGGCCGGTGAGCGGTGCGGGCCGGATCTCCAGGCCGTCGGGGGTCTCCGTGACGTCGCCGCCGAGGGCGGTGAGCTCGGTGGCGAGGGCGGCGAGCCGGTCGGTCTCGTGGCCGCGGATGTGGGCGACGCCGCGGATGCGCGACGGCCCGGCGGCCAGCGCGGCCACGGCGGCCACCGTGGGCGTCAGCTCGCTCGCGTCGTGCAGGTCGACGTCCACGCCGGCGAGCTCGGCAGGCCCGCGCACGGTCATCCCGTCCGGCCCCGCGGTGACCGCGCAGCCCGCCTGCTCCAGCACGGAGAGGATCTCCCGGCCCGGCTGGGTGGAGCCTGCGGGCCAGCCCGCCACGGTGACCTCGCCCCCGGTGACGGCCGCGGCCGCGAGGAACACCGCCGCGTTCGACAGGTCCGGCTCCACGGCCCACTCGCGCGCCGCGATCGGACCCGGGGCCACCCGCCACGTGTTCGGCTCCGCGTCGTCGACCTCGACCCCGGCCTCGCGCAGCATCGCCACCGTCATGTCGATGTGCGGCAACGACGGCACCGGCTTCCCGTCGTGGTGGACGGTGACGCCCTTGTCGTAGCGGGCGCCGGAGAGCAGCAGCCCGGAGACGAACTGGGACGACGCGGAGGCGTCGATCACGACGTCGCCGCCGGCCAGCCCGCCGCTGCCGTGCAGGACGAACGGCAATGCCTCGCCGTCGATGCGGGCCCCCAGCGCGCGCAGCGCGTCCAGCACGGTGCCCATCGGGCGTTCGCGGGCGCGTGGATCGCCGTCGAAGGTGACCGGGCCGTCGGCCAGCGCCGCGGCGGGCGGCACGAACCGCATCACGGTGCCCGCGAGCCCGCAGTCGACGCTCCCGCCGCCGCGCAACCCGTGGTGGCCCGGGAACTCCACCCGCTCGCCGTCGACCTCGACCGGCACACCGAGGGAGCGCAGCGCACCGACCATCAGCGCGGTGTCCCGGGACGCCGGTGCCCCGGAAACGGCGGCCCGGCCGCCGGACAGCGCGGCGAGCAGCAGGGCGCGGTTGGTGACGGACTTCGAGCCCGGCACGCTCACCCGGCCACGGACGGGCGAGGCGGCGAGCGGGGCGGCCCAGGCTGTGGTCACCCCGACATGATTCCGCATGCCGCCTGCGGCGGGTTCGCGCAGTGGAAACACGCGTCGGTGACGACCTGCACGGCCTGCCTGCGGTCGCCGGTGCGCCACACCACGGCCAGCTCAGCCGGCCCCAGGTCCGGGACCCGGCGGTGCACGACGTCCTCGCGCTGGTGGATCCAACAGCTTCCGGACGGCTGCAGGAGGACGCCCTCACCCGCGGCGACGATCTCGTACGCCTCGTCGGGCGTGGTGGCCTCGGCCGCGATCGTCGGCGGTGCGGTGCGGTGGTCCACGGCGAGCCAGAAGTCGCGCATCGGACCGGCCGAGGCCGGGAGCGCGACGAACGGCTCGTCGGCGATCTCCGCGAACCGCACGCTCGATCGCGCGGCCAGCCGGTGCCCGGCCGGGAGGGCCACGGACCGGTCCTCGGTGGCGATCCGGCGGGCCGCGAGGCCGGACGGCACGGGCAGCCACGCGAGGGCCACGTCGACCGTGCCCGCCGTCAGGCCGACGGCCGGGTCGGCCCACGAGACCTGCCGGAACTGCAGCTGCCACCCGGGCAACCGCTGCTGCATCGTCGCGGTGATGGTGGGGACGAGGCCACGGCCGATGCGGGAGTGGAAGCCGATGGTGAGCGTGCGAGCGGCCAACCGCACGTCCTCGGCGGCGGCCTCCCATTCGGCCACGAGTGCGCGCGCCCTCGGCAGGAACGCCGCACCGGCCGCGGTGAGCCCCACGGCGCCGTTGCCGCGGCTGAACAGCTCGGCGCGCAACTGCGCCTCCAGCCGGCGGATCTGCTTGGAGAGCCCGGGCTGGGAGACGAACAGGCGCTGCGCGGCCCGCGTGAAGCTCAGCTCCTCGGCGACGGCGAGGAAGTAACGCAGGTCCTGCACGCGCACGTCCACAACCAGAGGTTATTCCAGCCGGTCTTGGACCGGGTGCCCGCGGGCGCAGCAGGCTGGCGCCATGCGCGCGATCGTCCACGACCCCGCGGGCCTGCGGCTCGCCGACGTCCCCGACCCCGAACCTGCACCCCACGAACTTCTGCTCGAGGTGCGCGCGGCGTCGGTCAACTTCCTCGACGTCGTCTACCGGGAGCGCAACCTCGCGCCCGGCGGCGTACCCGGCGTCGACGCGGCGGGGATCGTGCGCGCCCCGGCGGCGGACGGCACCGATCCGGCCGCCGGGAGCAGGGTCGTCACGTTCGCCATGGGCGGGGCGTGGGCGCAGCGCCGCGCGGCCCCCGTCGCCGACGCCGCCGTCGTGCCGGAGGGGATCGACCTGGCCGTCGCCGCGGCGCTCCCCGCGGCCGGCGTCACCGCGCTGCGTGCGGTGCGCCGGCTCGGCCCGCTGCTCGGACGGCGGGTGCTGGTGACGGGCGCGTCAGGCGGTGTGGGGCGGTTCGCGGTGCAGCTGGCGGCGCTGGCCGGGGCCCACGTCGTCGCGTGTGCCGCCCGCACCGCCGGGCTGGCCGAGATCGGTGGCCGAGAGGTGGTGACCGACCTGGGTGAGGTCGGTGAGCCGGTCGACGGCGTGATCGAGAACGTCGGCGGCCCGCTGCTCGGGCAGGCGTACGGGCTGCTGGCCGAGGACGGGCTCGCGCTCAGCGTGGGGCAGGCGAGCGGGCGGCCGACCACGGTCGACTTCGAGGAGGAGCGCAGGCACGGCCCGAACGGGCGTCGGATCGAGGCCTTCGTCGTCGGGCAGGGACTCGGGCCGGACATCGCGGTGCTGCTCGACCTGGTGGCGCGGGGCGTGCTCCAGCCGCAGGTCGCCAGGCGCGAGCCGTGGGAGCGGTTCGCCGAGCTGACGCGGGACCTGCGCGAGCGGCGGATCGCCGGCAAGGCCGTCATGGAGATCGGGAGTTGAGAATGCAGCTGGGTGTGAACGGGTTGAACGCGAAGGCGGCGCTCGCGCCGGCGGTGACCGCGCGGCTCGCCGGGCTCGCGGAGGACCTCGGTTACACGTCCTGGTGGGTGGGGGACCACGTGGTGCTGCCCAGCCCGCGCACCCCGGGCACCCCGATGGACCCGCGGGACCCGATCCTCGACCCGCTCGTGCACCTGACCTACGTCGCCGCCCTGACCCGCCGCATCGAGCTCGGCACCGGGATCGTGATCCTCCCGCAGCGCAACCCGCTCGTCCTCGCGAAGCAGGCGGCGAGCCTGGACGTGCTGAGCGGAGGGCGCCTGCTGCTCGGCGTCGGCGCCGGCTACCTGGAACCGGAGATGGCCGCCGTCGGCGTGCCGTTCGCCGACCGCGGCCGGCGCACCGACGAGTACATCGACGCGATGGTCCAGCTGTGGACCGCCGAGCGCCCGCGGATGGACGGGCGGTACGTGCGGTTCGCCGACGTCGACGCCCACCCGCGGCCGGTCCAGGAGGGCGGCCCGCGGATCGTCGTGGGCGGGCACAGCCGTGCGGCGTTCCGGCGCGCGCTCACCCGCGCCCACGGCTGGTTCGGTGTCGGCACCCCGGACGTGATCGCCGCGAACCTCGCAGGCATCGAGCGCGTGTCGGGCGAGGTCGAACGGCCCGACCGGCTGGGCCGCCTGGAGATCACCGCGATTCAGCTCGGCCCCGTCGACCAGGCCACCGCCGACCGGTTCGCCCAGCTCGGCGTCGACCGCCTCGTCGTCTACCCGCTCCCGCTGGAGGACCCGGACGACATCGCCCGGTTCCTGGAACGGCACGCGCAGCTGGCCCGGTGACGGTCAGCCCGGCTGGTCCTCCCCGCGCTGCCGGGGGAGGGCGTCGACGATCTGCGCGATCCCGGACTGCACCGTCCCGAAGCCGCGCTGCATCTCCGCGCGGAGCGTCCGGATCTCCTCCTGGTTGCCCAGTTGGGTCTCGCGGAGCGCGGTGAGGGACTTCGCGTGGGCGTGCAGCAGCGTCTTCAGGTCCGACACGTCGCGGTCGGCCCCTCCGGCGAGCATGCGGGCGGCTGCGGCGTCGGCGCGGGCGCCCTCGACGCTGTCCTTCAGCCGCAGGACCTCGTCCTCGAGATCGCGCACCCGGGCTTCGAGGTCGCGGTCGGAAGGATCGGGCACGGGCGGATGGTAGCCGCCGATCCCGTGGACGGCCGTGCATTCACCCCCGGCCGTGTCGGAACGACGCCCAGGTGGGCCATGCCGCCGGGATGCGGGCACGATGGTGGCATGTGCGGTCGATACGCCTCGATCAAGGCTCCCGCGGACCTCGCCGACGAGTTCCGGGCCGTCGACGCCACCGACGGCGCGGCGCAGGCCGACTACAACGTCGCGCCCACCAAGCAGATCATCACGGTGGTCGAGCGGCATCCGCGCGACGCCGAGGGCACCCCCGACCCGGACCGCACCGAGCGCACGCTGCGGATGGTGCGCTGGGGGCTGGTGCCGTACTGGGCGAAGGACCCGAAGGGCGGCGCCCGCATGATCAACGCCCGGTCCGAGTCGGTGGCCACGAAGCCCGCGTTCCGCCGGGCGTTCAACTCCCGCCGCTGCCTGATCCCCGCCGACGGCTGGTTCGAATGGCAACGGGGTCCCGAGCACAAGCAGCCCTACTACACGCACTACGCCGACGGCAGCTCGCTGGCCTTCGCGGGGCTGTGGGAGTACTGGAAGCCCAAGGACGACCCCGACAACGAGTACCCGGACGGCCTGGTCACCGCCACCGTGCTCACCACGGAGGCCGTCGGCCCCCTCACCCAGGTCCACGACCGGATGCCGCTGGTGCTGCCGCCCTCGGCGTGGGACGCGTGGCTCGACCCCGACCGCCGTGCCGACGACGACGCGGTCACCTCCCTCGTCACGCCGCCCTCGCCCGACCTGATCGAGCGGCTGGAGCTGCGGCCGGTGTCACCGCTGGTCAACAGCGTGCGCAACAACGGCCCGCAGCTGCTCGAGGCGCTCCCGGAGGAGGAGGTGCGGGAGCCGATCCAGCTCGACCTGCTGGCGGGGCCGAACCCGAAGTAGGCCGCGCCCCGGCCGGCTGATCGGCACTGGTCTCCTGGTGGCGCCGCGCATCGTGCGGCCCCTACGGGCAGGCCAGGGCCTGCCTGACCTGGCGCGCGGCGCCACCAGGAGGCTGACTCCCCGGGAGGCCTGGGTTGCGCGGCGATCAGGGCGAAACGGCCACTCTCGCGGCGGTCAAGGCGAAGTGGTCGCTCCTGAAGATCATCTAGCGACCATCTCACCTTGATCGCCGAGTTGGCGCATTCCCGTGGTGAGTACGCCCGTTCTGGCGTCGACTTGCCGATCAGTACGCCGGCGGCGTCCGGAGTGCGCCACGAGGCGCACGCTGGGGGTGTCGGGACGACCGCGAGGTACTTCTCGGGCCGGTTGATCGGTCTGAGCAGTACCTCCCGGTCGACACTGTGACAATCCGGTGCGGCTCGTGCTCCCGGCGAAGCTGCGGCATCACGAAGGCTCGAGCCGGCTGTGCCGAGCCGCGCACCAGCGTCGCTGGAATGCCGTGAGGTGCTCCTCGGGCCGGCCATGAGCGCTTCGGGGGCAGCGTTCGACGGCCGATAAATTGGTCGGATGCCGTCCTCCGACGCCGCAGGTGAGACCACCGAGGTCGCCACGCCGCACGGCCCGGCCCGCATCACGCGGCGTGCCGCCGACGGTCCGGCCCGGGGCACGTTGATGCTCGGCCACGGCGCCGGTGGCGGCGTGAGCGCCCCCGACCTGCTCGTGGCCGCGGGCGCGGCGCTCGCCCTCGGCGTGCACGTGGTGCTGGTGGAGCAGCCGTACCGGGTGGCGGGCCGGCGTGCCCCGGCGCCCGCGGCGCAGCTGGACGCGGCGTGGCTCGCCGTGGTCGACCACGTTCGCGACGACCTGCCGCTGGTGGTCGGTGGCCGCAGTTCGGGCGCCCGAGTGGCCTGCCGCACGGCGACCGAGGCGGGTGCGGCGGGCGTGCTGTGCCTGGCGTTCCCCGTGCACCCGCCGGGCAAGCCGGAGAAGGACCGGCTGCCCGAGCTGGTGCAGCCCACCGTCCCGATCCTCGTGGTGCAGGGGAAGACCGACCCGTTCGGCCGACCCGAGCCGGCACCGGGCCGCGACGTGGTGCTGTTGCGCGGCGACCACAGCCTGAAGTCCGACGCGCCCGGCCTCCGGGCGGCGGTCACGACATGGCTCGAGGAGCTCCTCCCGGCTGGTTCAGGAAAGCCACATTCAAGGCCGGAGCGGCCCTGAATGTGGCTTTCCGGAACTTCCCGGGGCCCGAGCGCCCCCGCTCAGGACGCGATCGGCGCCACCGTCGCCCCGCAGAGGCGCACCAGCTCCGCCGGGGCCAGCTCGATCTCCAGGCCCCGGCGCCCGCCGCTGCAGAAGACCGTGTCCCACCGCTGCGCCGACTCGTCGACGACGGTGGGGAGGCGCTTGCGCTGGCCCAGCGGGGAGATGCCGCCCGCCACGTAGCCGGTGGCGCGCTCGGCGGCGGCGACCTCGGCCATGCGGGCGCGCTTGCCCCCGACGGCGGCGGCGAGGGCCTTCAGGTCGAGCGTGGCCGAGACGGGCACGACGCCGACGGTCAATGCCCCGTCCACCTCGGCGACCAGCGTCTTGAACACCCGCTCGGGGTCCAGGCCCAGCCGCTCGGCGGCCTCGGGGCCGTAGGCCTGACCGGCGCCGTGGTCGTAGGTGTGCACCTGGTGGGTGACCCGTTGCTTCGTCAGCAGCGCCGTTGCCGGGGTCCCCTTGCCTGCCACGTGCGGCACCCTAGAACACCGGTTGCGGCGGGAATCACCTGGCACGGCGTGGTGTTGAGGCAGCCGTGACTCAGGCAGTGATGGACGGTCGGCGTCCCGGGCGGGTGCGCCGATCGGGCCAGGTCCGGCCGGGCGGCGTACCCTCGGGACGTCATGCGGTCGCCGTGGGGGTGGCCGTTCCCGAGGTCGCCGTGCGGGCGACCCGGCGCGAGAGGAGCGCGGTGCCCGGCACCGAGCAAACGGCCGACGCCGTCGACACCCGGCTCGACGGCAACGAGGTCGACGAGAGCGCAACCGCCGAGCCGGTCGGCGACTCCGACGAGACCGCGGAGGAGCGGGCGGCGCGGTTCGAGCGTGACGCCATGCCGCTGATCGACCAGCTGTACGGCGCCGCGCTGCGGATGACGCGCAACCCCGCCGACGCGGAGGACCTCGTCCAGGAGACCTACCTCAAGGCCTACTCGGCGTTCCGCACGTTCCGCGCGGGCACGAACCTGAAGGCGTGGCTGTACCGGATCCTCACCAACACCTACATCAACGGCTACCGCAAGCGGCAGCGCCAGCCGGTGCAGGCGCCCACCGAGGAGATCACCGACTGGCAGATCGCCCAGGCCGGTGAGCACACCTCGCTGGGGCTGCCGTCGGCCGAGATGGAGGCGTTGGACCGGCTGCCGGACAACGACGTGAAGGCTGCCCTGCAGCAGCTCCCCGATGATTTCCGGATGGCGGTGTACCTCGCCGACGTGGAGGGCTTCGCCTACAAGGAGATCGCTGACATCATGGGCACCCCCATCGGCACCGTGATGTCCCGGCTGCACCGGGGCAGGCGGCAGCTGCGGGATCTGCTCACCGACACCGCCCGTGACCGTGGCTTCCTGCGGGGACGGCAGGAGGAGGGGGTCTCCTCATGAGCGAGCGTGCGAGCGAGTCGACGGCGCGACGCCCCGGGTGGCGTCGCCCCAGCCCGAGCGAGGCCACGCGATGAGCTGCGGCAACCACCACGACACCGACTGCTCCGAGGTGCTCGCCGAGGTGTGGCTGTTCCTCGACCACGAGTGCGACGACGCGCGGCGCCGGCTGCTCGCGCAGCACCTGGACGAGTGCGAGCCGTGCCTGTCGGAGTACGGGCTCGACGAGAAGCTGAAGCGGCTGCTCGCCACGAAGTGCGGCGGCGAGCACGCCCCCGCCGGGCTGAAGGATCGCCTGCGCAAGCAGATCCGGGTGGCGGTGCTGGAGCAGGCCCAGGTCACGGTGGAAGAGGGGCCGGAGGGCACGCGCACCACCACCGTGGAGGTGCGCACCACGCGGGTCGAGCAGCGCGGCTGACGGCCGGCGGGGACGACCGGAGGCCGCCCCCGCGGCCGGAGGCTCAGGTGTTGGGCTTCTTGCCGTGGTTCGCGCCCTTCTTGTTGCGGTCGCGACGCTTGCGTGCGCGCTTCGACATGCTCGACCTCCTCGTGCGGTCCGCGGGTTCAGTGGCTGCCCCGATCCTCCCACGTGGTTTCATGGAGCCGAGTACGGACCGGGAGGCGGCGTCGGGTGTCGACCCTTTCTGAGCTGCTCGCCGAGCACACGCAGATGCGCGGTGATGCGGTCGAGCACCTCCAGCGCGTCGTCGCGGAGTGGCAGTTGCTGGCGGACATGTCGTTCGCCGACTTCCTGTTGTGGATCCCGCTCGCGGGCGGCGCGGAGTTCCTGTGCGTCGCCCAGGCCCGGCCCACCACGGCACCCACCGCGCATCCCGAGGACATGGTCGGGGCGCGGATCACCGCCTCGGACAGCCCGCAGCTGAGGCGTGCGGTCGTCGAGGGGCGCATCTGCCGCGAGGAGAACCCGCGGTGGCACCTGGAGGTGCCGGTGCGGCGCGAGACGATCCCGGTGCGGTACGGCCGCTCGGTGATCGCCGTGCTGTCCCGCGACACGAACCTCGCGATGCCCCGGGTGCCCAGCCCGCTCGAGATCGCCTACCTGGGCAGCGCGTCCGACCTGTGCCAGATGGTGGCCGACGGCACGTTCCCGCCCAGCGCGGAGGCCGTGGGCGCCGTCAGCAGCCCTCGCGCGGGCGACGGCCTGGTGCGGCTGGACGCCCACGGCCTGGTGGCGTACGCGAGCCCCAACGCCCTCTCGGCCTACCACCGCATGGGCCACGCCAGCGACCTCGTGGGCGTCGTGCTCGCCGACACGATGCGGGAGCTGGTGCAGGACCCGTTCGACGCGGCCGAGGTCGCCGACCGGATCGAGGGTG
Source organism: Pseudonocardia zijingensis (assembly GCF_042657305.1). Lineage (NCBI taxonomy): Bacteria > Bacillati > Actinomycetota > Actinomycetes > Pseudonocardiales > Pseudonocardiaceae > Pseudonocardia > Pseudonocardia zijingensis. The sequence goes on from NZ_JBHSKO010000001.1 coordinate 613,116, forward strand.
CGCTGGACGGCAAGCACTCGCTGCGGATGGAGGTCCGCGCGCGGGGTGCGGTCATGCTGGTCCGCTCGATCCCGCTGCGGCCGCGCGGCGACGCGGCGGGCGCGCTGGTGCTGGTACGGGACGTCACCGACCTGCGCCGCCGCGACATGGCGCTGCTGTCGAAGGACGCCACGATCCGGGAGATCCACCACCGGGTCAAGAACAACCTGCAGACGGTGGCTGCCCTGCTGCGCCTGCAGGCGCGCCGCACGGGCATCCCGGAGGCGCGGATCGCGCTGGCCGAGAGCGTGCGGCGGGTGAACTCGATCGCGCTGGTGCACGAGGCGCTGTCGGTGTCGGTGGCCGAGCGGGTGGACCTCGACGAGCTGGTCGACAAGGTGCTCCCCGCCATCGGTGACGGCGCCACGGCCGAGTCGCGGGCGAAGGTACGCCGGGAGGGCAGCTTCGGCACCCTGCCGGCCGCGCTGGCCACGCCGCTCGTCCTGGTGCTCACGGAGCTGGTGCACAACGCGCTCGCCCACGCCTTCGATCCGGGCCGGGCGGGCGAGGTCGTGGTGTCGGCCAACCGGTTGAACGGCGAGCTCGAAGTGGTGGTCGGGGACGACGGGCGCGGGCTTCCCGAGGGGATGGACCTGGAGCGCTCCACCGGTCTCGGGCTGCAGATCGTGCGCACCCTCGTCGACTCGGAACTCGGTTCGGCGCTGGAGGTGCGGCCCCGTGCAGGGGGCGGAACGGAGGCCGTCATCAGGCTCTCGTTGCGGGGGCGCTAACCTTCACCCCGAGGCTGGTGGTCCTGCGGGCGTGGTCGCGCCGCCCGGACCCTCGGCCCCTCCGGAGCAGCCCCCGCGTGCGCCCGGTGTAACGACCGCGGGCCCGGAGCCGGGTGCAGTCCGGCTTCGGGCCCGCGGTGGGGTAAGGAGGGACTCAGGCAGTGCGTGCCCGGGTACGCGCGTTGCGGCGCTTCAGCGCCCGGCGCTCGTCCTCGCTCATGCCGCCCCAGACGCCTGCATCCTGGCCGCTCTCGAGGGCCCAGGAGAGGCACTCGGTGACCACGGGGCAGCGCCGGCAGACGGTCTTGGCCTCGGCGATCTGCAGCAACGCAGGACCGCTGGTCCCCACGGGGAAGAACAGCTCGGGGTCCTCGTCGCGGCAGATAGCGCGGTGACGCCAATCCATTGGTCTTCGGCTCCTTGTACTTGCGCGATCGGGGTCGCGCCGATCGTCTGTCACGGTCTTGTGGACGCGCTTGTGAAGGATTTCACGAGCGCGCCCGATCTTCAAGGGTCGAGGTCCACCCGGGTGAGCACTCTCACCCACTCAACGCAACGAGCGCGGGCACTGACAGTTACTGCGCCTGTACCGACTGCCTGCTTCGCCGTGCTGAGAGATCAACCTCGAACCGCCCACCGCGCCCGGTTACCCGCGCTCGGCCGAACCATGCGAGATGGTCCACTCACGATCACTCGCTTGTCCGTGACTACCATGGGGCAACGTTTCCCCTGGTGCGAGCCCTTATCGGCTCGACGGTCCGCGAGCATCGGTGAATGGCCCCTGAGCGTCACTCCAGCGGGTGATCGGCAGACTCCGCTGCGACGAGTTGCGTCCCTCGCACGACGACGCGTAGCGCACCGGACACGGGCCGGAAACGCCCTCCGGGAGGCCCGGCCGCGGCGGGACGGTGGCCCTGCGGGCCCTATCCTCGAGCACGTGAGCTCCGAGCAGGCCCCCCGCCAGGTGCGGCTGGCGGGCGTGCTGGTGGGGGCCCAGGGTCTGCTGGCGCTGGGTTTCGCGGTCGCGCTGGTCTGGCGCGCGCTCACCGTGGAGGGCACCGGCCTGCTGGTGCGTGACATCGTGGGTGAGGCCGGCTACTTCGTCGTGGTGGGGGCCGCGCTGGTCGCCGTCGGGCTCGGGCTGGTGGGGAGCCGCCGGTGGGCGCGCACCCCGGCGATCGTCACCCAACTGCTGCTCCTGCCGGTCGTCTACACCCTGCTGGGCCCCTCCCGGCAGCTGCTGCTGGGCATCGTGGCCGGCGTGTACGTCGCAGGCACGTTCCTGCTGCTGATCAGCGAGCCGTCCCGGCGGTGGTCGATGGGCCTCGACGAGGTGGAGCACCCGGGGTAGTCGAGGGCTCAGTCCTGCGCGCCCTTCGCGAACGCCGTGAGCGCCTCGCCGTCGAGCCGGAAGGTCGTCCACTCGTCCATGGCAACGGCTCCCAGCGACCGGTAGAAGCCGATCGACGGCTCGTTCCAGTCCAGCACCTGCCACTCCAGCCGGGCGTAGCCCCGCTCGGCGCAGATGGCGGCCAGCGCGCCCAGGAGCGCCCTGCCCAGGCCGCTGCCGCGGTGCGAGGGCCGCACGAACAGGTCCTCCAGGTAGATGCCGGGCACGCCGCGCCAGGTGGAGAAGTTGCGGAACCAGATGGCGCACCCGACCACCTCACCGTCGACCTCGGCGACGTGGCACCCGGCCACGGCGTCCGGGCCGAACACGGCCGCCTGCAGCTGGTCCTCCGTGAGCGTGCACAGCTCGGGGCTGCGCTCGTACTCGGCGAGTTCGTGGACGAGGCCGACGACGGCCGCGACGTCCTGCGGGCGCGCTTCCCGGATCACGGGCGTCCCTTCGGGGCGAGGTTGACGTGGTCGAGGCGGGGCACGTCCCGCTCGTGGCCCAGTACCGCCCACGACGCCGCCTCCATCGCGAAGCGGACGCCCTCGGTGGCGCGGAGGCCGATCCAGCGGGCCACGAGAACCCGGCTGAAGTGGCCGTGGCCGACGAGCACCACGTCGCCGCGGTCGAGGGTCGCGCTCACGTCCGCGAGCACCGCGTCGGCCCGCCTGCCGACCGTGCCGGCGCTCTCCCCGCCCGGGCACGGGTGGGTCCAGACCGTCCAGTCCGGCACGGTCTCGCGGATCTCCGGCGTGGTGCGGCCCTCGTACTCGCCGTAGTCCCACTCGGCGAGCCGCTCGTCGATCGCGTCGACGCGGAACCCGGCGAGCCGGGCGGTGTCCTGGGCCCGGCTGCGCGGGCTGGCCAGCACGAGCGCAGGCGGCGGGTCGTGCAGCTCGGGGACGAGCCGGCCCGCGGCCACCGCGAGCTCCCGGCCGCGCTCGGTGAGCGGGACGTCGGTGCGGCCGGTGTGCTTCCCGGAGCGCGACCACTCGGTCTCGCCGTGGCGCAGCAGGTACACCCGACCACTCATGGGCCGACCCTAGCCCGGCCGTACCCGGCCAACGCGGAGAAGGCCGCCTTCGGCTCCCACGGCATCCCCGGGTAGGCGCTGCCGGTGCGCCCTGCCGGGAGGACCTTCACGATCCCGAAGCTCCCCAGGTCGAAGTCCTGTTCGGGGTCGTCGGAGGTGGGCAGGTGCCGGGAGGCGAAGGTGTACACGAACGCGGTGTCCACGCCACCGGCGTCGTAGACGTCGAGGAGTTCGAGCAGGTAGGCGGCCTGCTCGGCCTCGTCGCGCTCGACGGTCTCGGTGAGCCGCGTCGCCCGCCCGGTCCGCTCGTCGTAGCCGATGATCTCCGAGCGGCTGCCCCGGTCCGCCGCACCGGTGAAGGGTGCGCAGCCGAACTCGGTGACGGCGAACGGCTTGCCGTGGGAGGTCATGGCGGCGAGGTTCGCGGGGAGAGCCGCGGCGTTGCCGGCATCGCGGTATCCGGCGTCGGTCGCGACGAAGTCGAACGGCGTCCAGTCCACCCCCTCCATGGGGAGCGACGCGTACCCGATCGGCCCGCCGAACCGCTCGCGGGCTCCCGCGACCGCCCGGGTCAGCAGCGCGTTGGTCCTGCGCTGCACGTCCGGGAGCACCTCGCGGACGCGCGCCGGATCGGCGAGCACCGCGGCCCGCTCGGCCAGGGTCCTCCCGGGCATCAGCCCGATCGTCATGAGGCTGATCTCCGAACCGGTGAGGAACCGGACGTCCGCGCCCTCCCGGCGGATCCGCTCGGCGCGCTCGGCGGCGTCCAGGAGGAACGCCAGTAGCTCGTCGGTGGTCAGGTCGTGGGTGAACGGGCAGTACCAGACCTCCAGGCCGACGGCGGCTGCGTGCCGGGCGGCGACCTCCAGGCGGTCGGCGACACCGCCGGTGATCCGGACCGCGTCGGCGTGCAGTTCGGCGCGGATGATCCGCATGTCCTCGGCCACGACGGCGGCATCGAACGGCTCGTGGGTCGTGGTCCCGCAGTTGGTGAAGCCGGTGTCGTAGGTGACGCCCCATGCGCGCATCGCATCCTCCTTTGAGGTACGGTCCGTACCTTATCAGCGGAAGGTACGCTCCGTACCGTGACGGGGCGACGGCGGCGAGGGGCGGAGCTGGAGCAGGCGATCCTGCGCGCCGCCGCCGAGGAGCTCACCGCTTCCGGCTACGCCGGCATGACGATGGACAAGGTCGCCCGGCGCGCCGGCACGAACAAGAACGCGATCTACCGGCGCTGGCCGCAGCGAGCGGCCCTCGGGATCGCCGCCTACGCGTACGTGGCGGACGCGCGCTCGCCGGCGGCGGACACCGGCACCCTTCGCGGCGACGCGCTGGAACTGCTGCGGCAGGCCAACGCGACCTGGTCCTCGCCGCGCGGGGCGATCCTGCGCGACCTCCTGGCGGCCGCGGCCGACGAGCCGTCCCTGCTGGAGCTGCTGCGCGAGCAGGCCGGTGGCGGTGCGGTGAACGCGGCCTGGCGCGCGATCCTGGAACGGGCCGTGACGCGGGGCGAGGCACCTGCGGAGGCGGTGCACCCGCGGGTGGCGGCGGTGCCGATGACGTTGTTGCGCGGGGAGTACGCGCTGCGCGGCGTGCCGTCCGTGCCGGACGAGGTGCTGGTGGAGATCGTCGACGAGATCTTCCTGCCGCTGGTCCGCGGCCTGGAGGAACGAGAACGGCGCTGACCCGCGGGATCGTATCCGCAGGTCAGCGCCGTTCCAGCGCCTGGATCAGGCGGCCGCCTTGGTCTCCCAGAAGATCTTGTCGATCTGGGCGATGAGGTCGAGCAGCTCCTGGCCGGTGGCCGGGTCGGTGGAGGCCTTCGCGCCCCCGGGGCCACCGCCCGCCTTCTTGGTGGCCTTGTTGAACAGCTCGTGCAGCTCCGGGTACTTCTCGAAGTGCGGCGGCTTGAAGTAGTCGGTCCACAGCACCCACAGGTGGTGCTTGACCAGGTCGGCGCGCTGCTCCTTGATCTCGAGGGCGCGCGTGCGGAACTCCGGGTCCTCGTTGGCCTGGTACTTCTCCTGGATCGCCTTCACCGATTCGGCCTCGATCCGAGCCTGTGCGGGGTCGTACACGCCGCAGGGGAGGTCGCAGTGCGCGGTGGCCTCCAGCCGCGGGCGGAGAATGCGGGCGAACATCCGCATGGGTCCTCCCTGATGGTGATCGTTCTGGCGTGTCCGACACTACTCCCGACGTCGGGGCACAGCAGTGTGACGAGGGGGTGGGTGTGCGCTGGCGCAGAGTGGCCGTGCGGGGACCGTCGATGTCGCCGACACTGCGCGACGGTGACGTGGTGCTCGTGCGCTTCGGCGCGCGCGTGCGCGCGGGTGATCTGGTGCTGGTGCGGTGGGCGTCGCGGCCGGAGCAGCTGTCGGTGAAGCGGGCCGCGCGGCCCGCGGACGAGGGCTGGTGGGTGCTGGGCGACAACGACTTCGGCTCCACGGACTCGCGCACGCTGGGGCCTGCCGCCGTGCTGGCGGTGGTGCGGTGCAGGCTGTGGCCCCGCCCGCGGCGGTTCCGCAGCCGAGCGTGATCCACCGGGGCCGCCGGGTGCGTAGGATCGGCGGCGACACCCGACTGCCCCTCCGCCGGGTTCGCCGCGCCATCCCGCGGCGGCTCGGCACCCGGCCGTCCGGCAGCGGTCGCGGACCCGCGACCCCCGGTGCACGGCGAGTGCGCGCCTCCGGGCGCCCCCTGAGCACCACGAGGAAGTGGACCCGTGACGATCGTTCCCGAACGCACCATCCCCACCCGCGATGAGATCTTCGCCGCACACGGCGGAGGCAAGCTGGGCACCGCGCTCACCGCCCCGCTGGACGACGCCCGCGACCTCTCCGTCGCCTACACGCCGGGCGTCGCCGAGGTCAGCCGCGCGATCGCGGCCGACCCGGCCCTCGCCGCCCGCTACACCTGGACCGACCGCCTCGTCGCCGTCGTCAGCGACGGCACCGCCGTGCTCGGCCTCGGCGACATCGGCCCGCGGGCCGCGCTGCCGGTGATGGAGGGCAAGTCGGCGCTGTTCAAGGCGTTCGCCGGGCTCGACTCGATCCCGCTCGTGCTCGACACCACCGACGTCGACGAGATCGTCGAGACGCTCGTGCGGCTGCGTCCGAGCTTCGGGGCGGTGAACCTCGAGGACGTGTCCGCGCCGCGGTGCTTCGAGCTGGAGCGCCGCCTCGTCGAGGCGCTCGACTGCCCCGTCATGCACGACGACCAGCACGGCACCGCGATCGTGGTGCTCGCCGCCCTGCGCGGCGCCTGCGAGGTGCAGGGCCGCGGCATCGAGGGGCTGCGCGTCGTCATCTCCGGGGCCGGGGCGGCCGGGGTGGCGTGCGCGCGGATCCTGCTCGCGGCCGGCGTCCGCGACGTCGTGGTTCTCGACTCGCGCGGTGTGCTCGACGCCACGCGGGGCGGGGAGAAGGCGGCGCTGGCCGCCGTCACCAACCCGCGGGGCGTGGCAGGCGGCCTCGCGGAGGCGCTCGAGGGCGCCGACGTGTTCGTGGGCCTGTCGAGCGCCACGGTGGCGGAGGAGACCCTCGCCCGCATGGCGCCCGAGGGCATCGTGTTCGCGCTCTCCAACCCCGACCCCGAGGTGCACCCGGACATCGCCCGCGAGCACGCCGCGATCGTGGCCACGGGCCGCAGCGACTTCCCGAACCAGATCAACAACGTGCTCGCGTTCCCCGGGGTGTTCCGCGGGGCCCTCGACGCGGGTGCGCGGCGGATCACGGAGAGCATGAAGCTCGCGGCGGCGGACGCCATCTTCTCGGTGGCGCGCGACGAGCTGTCGGCCGACGCGATCGTGCCGAGCCCGTTCGACCCGCGTGTCGCCCCAGCCGTGTCGTCAGGTGTCGCCGCCGCGGCGGCGGAGTCGGCCGACGTGCGCTGAAACCGCTCTCCAACAGCACGTTTGCTCCCGATGGTGATCATCATCGTCACGCAGCGTGCCGTCTGGACCGTTCACTCACTCGGGGCGGTGTAGGCCGATCGGGCAGTTCGGCCAGATCGTGTGGCCGCCGCCGTCGTTGTAGCGATGAGTATCCACGCCGCGACACTGGGAGACGCACGTGAGAGAGCTCGGACACCGTCTCGGCGACGGCCCGGTGATCGAGCCGCCGACCGAGCCCTACGGTGCCTCCGAGCCGGTGTTGCGTGCGGACCTGTACCGCGAGCGGTACGCCGCGCTCGGCGCCGAGGTGCACCCGGAGGCGGCGCTGTTCGCCACCCGGCTGGCCCGGGCGGTCGCGGAGTCGCCGGAGCAGGACGGGGCGCGGCCCGGGCCGGCGCCGGCCCCCGTCCTGCTCCCGACGGAGCCCGCGCTCGTGCACGACCGCTGCGAGCGGGTAGTGCGCGCCAACGCCGCGCTCGCGGCACTGGCCGGGGCGGCCGACACCGGCGCGCTCACGGGCGCGCGGATGCACCGGCTGCTCGTCGGGTCCGGCGATGACCTGCAGCTGGTGCGCGCGGACGGGAGCCTGGTGCCCGTCCGCGTGGTGCGCTGGCCGTTGCCGGGCGTCGACCTCACCGCCGTGGTGGTTCTCGAGCGCGACGCCGAGCTCGCCGTGCCGGTGGTGGACCCGGCGTGGGCCACCGAGCTGGAGCGGCTCGCGCGGGTGGGAACCTGGTCGTTCGACCTGGCGACGTCCACCCTCGAGCGCAGCGGCACCCTCGACGAGCTCTACCGGGCGATCGGGATCGACCCGGACGCCGGTGGCCGGCCCATCGAGGGCGACCAGGTCACCGCGTTGTGCGGGGAGCTGCGCGCCGGCAACACCACCGCCGACCACCACGTCGAGCTGGCGCTGCCCGGCGACCGGCTGCTGAGCTGCCGGGCCCAGGTCGAGTGCGGCCCCGACGGCACTCCCCAGCGGCTGATCGGCGTCGTGCACGACGTGAGCGCGGAGCGGGTGGCCCGCTGCCGGGTGGAGCGGTCCGGGCGACGGTTCGCGGACCTGATGGCGCTCGTGCCGGGCGGTGTGGCGCTGCTGGACCCCACGGGCCGCGTCGTGGACGCCAACGGGGGCATGTGCGCCCTGCTGGACGTCCCGCTGGAGGGGCTGCGGGGCACCGCCGCCGCCGCGCTGTCGGCCGAGGACGAGCCGGACGGCGGGACCGGGCTCCCGGGCTGGCTGCGCCCCGTGCCGACCGGTGCCCGGCACGGTTACCGCGTCGACAGTGCCCCGCTGCGGCGCGCGGACGGCACGACCGTGTGGTGCGAGCTGGCCGTCTGCGCCACCGAGGCCGACGACGGCGGCTGGCTGTGGGTCGTGGCGTGCACCGACGTGTCCGACCGCCGTCGCGCGGCCGAGGTGCTGCGCAGCGCCGGCACGGTGGACGAGCTCACCCGCCTGCCCAACCGGGCCGCCGGGCTCGAGCTCGTCGACCGGCTGCTCGCCGGGGCGGGGCGCGACCGGGTGGCCGTGGTCTGCGGCGACCTCGACGACTTCGCGCGCGTCAACTCCTCCCTCGGCCACGACGCGGGCGACGACCTGCTGGTGGCGCTCGCCGCCCGCCTGCAGCGCGAACTCCCGTTCGGGTGCACCGCGGCGCGGCTGGGCGCCGACGAGTTCGTCGTGATCTGCGCCGACCACGCCGAGGTCGGCGGGCCGGACCTGCTCGCGCGCACCGTCGCCGAGCTGCTGCGTACCACGATCACCGTGCACGGTCGCCCCGTGCAGATGACGGCCACCGTCGGGCTCGCCACGCCCGTGCCCACGGGTGAGGTCCGGGCGGCCGACCTGCTGCGGTTCGCCGAGGCCGCGATGCACGACGCCAAGCGCCGCCAGGCGAGGGGCGGCATCGGCATCGCGACCGACGGCGTCGTCAGCTCGGCCACGAAGGCGCTCGAGCTGGAGGCCGAACTGCGCGCGGCGATCGCGAGCGACGGGCTCGTGCTGGACTACCAGCCGGTGGTGGGGCCGGACGGCACCGTGCTCTCCGCCGAGGCGCTCGTGCGCTGGCCGCACCCGGAACGCGGGCTGATCCCGCCCTCGGACTTCCTGCCGGTCGCCCAGCGCAGCGGCCTGTTGCGGGAACTGGACCTCTGGGTGCTGCGCTCGGCCACGCGCGAGGCCGCGGCCTGGCCCGAGCACGGCGGGCGCCGGTGCTCCGTGGCGGTGAACCTCGCCGGCCTGCTGCCCGGTGACGCCGGATTCCGCGCCGCGGTGAGCGAGGCGGTCTCCGAGGCCGGGCTGGAGTGGGACCGGCTCGTGCTGGAGCTCGTCGAGACGAGTCTCGTCGCGCTCCCGCCGCACGCGCTGGCGGCGATGGCGGAGCTCACCGAGCGCGGGGTGCGGTTCGCCGTGGACGACTTCGGCACCGGCTACTCCTCGCTCGCCCGCCTCAAGGAGCTCCCCGCGCAGACGGTCAAGGTCGACCGGGCGTTCGTCACCGGCATCGCCGACGACCCGGCCGACTTCGCCGTCGCCCGGGCCGTGGTGGACATGGCGCGGGCGATGGGCCGCACCACGGTGGCCGAGGGCGTGGAGACCGCGGAGCAGTTCCACGTGCTGCGGGGGATCGGCGTGGACGCCTACCAGGGCTGGCTGTTCTCCCGGCCCGTGCGTTCCCCGGGTGTGCGGGAGGTGCTGTCCCGCGGGCGGCTCGCGACGCCCGCCTCGGCGGCCCGGCCGGCTGCTGTCTGATTCCGGACGGATCACGACGGTTCGCGGTTGTCAGCCCCTCGGGATAGCCTCGCTCCACCACGCATCGGCGACCGGCAAGGGGTCGCCGGCGGAACACGGAGGTCCCTCGGATGATCGAGTTCCGGGGCGTGACCAAGCGCTTCCCCGACGGCACCGTTGCGGTCGACCACCTCGACCTGGTCGTCGAGGCGGGTGGGATCACGGTCTTCGTCGGCCCGTCCGGCTGCGGCAAGACCACGTCGCTGCGGATGATCAACCGCATGATCGAACCCACCGAGGGCACGATCTCGGTCGACGGGCGCGACGTCGCCGCCACCGACGCCGCCGAGCTGCGCCGCGGCATCGGCTACGTCATCCAGCAGGCGGGCCTGTTCCCGCACCGCACCATCCTCGACAACATCGCCACGGTCCCGCTCCTGCTCGGCTGGAGCAAGGCCAAGGCCCGCTCGCGCGCCGCCGACCTCATGGAGCTGGTCGGCCTCGCGCCGGAGATGGCGGGCCGCTACCCGGCGCAGCTGTCGGGCGGGCAGCAGCAGCGCGTCGGCGTGGCCAGGGCGCTGGCCGCCGACCCGCCGATCCTGCTGATGGACGAGCCGTTCAGCGCGGTCGACCCGGTGGTGCGCGAGAGCCTGCAGGACGAGCTGCTGCGCCTGCAGTCCGAGCTGGGCAAGACCATCGTGTTCGTCACCCACGACATCGACGAGGCCGTCAAGCTGGGCGACAAGGTCGCCGTGCTGCGCGTCGGCGGCGTCCTCGCCCAGTACGACCAGCCGGGCCAGATCCTCGCCCGGCCCGTCGACGACTTCGTCGACAACTTCGTGGGGCGCGACCGCGGCTACCGCGGCCTGGGCTTCCTGTCCTCCGACGCGATCCCGATCGGTGAGCTCACCACCGTCGCGCTGGGCGAACCCGTGCCCGCCGACGACGCCTGGGTGCTGGTCGTCGACTCCGAGCGGCGCCCGCAGGGGTGGTCCAACGGCGCCGAGCGGGGCGGCGCCACCGTCGTGGAGGCTGAGCACCTGGTGCCCGGCGGCTCGCTCTACGACATCGGGAGCGGGTCGCTTCGCAGCGCGCTCGACGCCGCGCTGTCGTCGCCGTCGGGCCAGGGGGTCGCGGTCGACGCGGAGGGCCGGGTGGCCGGCTCGATCACCGCCGACGACGTGCTGCGCGCGCTCGACGACGTCCGGCGCGACGTCGCCGCGGCCTGAGGCGGCGTCCGTGGTCTGGGAGTGGGTCCCGCGCAACGTGGACCGGATCGTCGAGCTGCTCGGCGAACACCTGCTGCTGTCCCTGGTCCCGGTGCTGATCGCGCTGGTGTTCGCCGTCCCGCTCGGCTGGTTGGCCAACCGCAGCGCTCCGGCGCGCGCGGTGCTCATCCCCGCCTCCGGGCTGCTCTACACGATCCCGTCCCTCGCGTTGTTCGTGATGCTGCCGGGCGTCCTCGGCACGCAGATCAAGAGCCCGGTCAACGTCATCGTCGCGTTGACGATCTACACGGTCGCGCTGCTGGTGCGCACCATCGCCGACGCCCTCGCCGCGGTTCCGAGCATGGTCGTCGCCGCGGCCACCGCGATGGGGTTCAAGCCCGCGCGGCGGTTCGTCTCCGTGGAACTCCCGCTCGCGGTCCCGGTACTGGTCGCGGGTCTGCGGGTCGCCACGGTGGCGAACATCAGCCTCGTGAGCGTCGGAGCGCTCATCGGGCTCGGCGGGCTCGGCGGCCTGTTCACCGACGGGTACCAGCGCAACATCCCGAGCGAGATCCTCACGGGCATCGTCCTGACCGTGCTGCTGGCGCTGCTCGCCGACGCCGTCCTGCTCGCGGCCGGGCGATTCGCCACCCCGTGGGACCGGGCGAGGAGGAGCGGGGCGTGAACATCCTCGCCGAGGTGATGACGTGGCTCACCTCCGGTGCCAACTGGACCGGCAGCAGTGGTGTGCCGATCCGGGTGCTGGAGCACCTCTACTACAGCGGGCTGGCGCTGCTGCTGGGCCTGGTCATCGCCGTCCCGATCGGGGTTGCGGTCGGGCACACCGGGCGGGGCAGCTTCCTCGTGGTGGGCGCCGCCAACGGGTTGCGGGCGCTCCCCGAGCTGGGGCTGCTCATCCTGCTCGTGCTCGCGATGGGCATCGGCCTGCTCCCGGTCGTCCTCGCGCTGTCCGTGCTCGCCATCCCGCCGCTGCTGGCCGGCACGTACGCGGGTGTGCGGAACGTCGACCGGTCGGTGGTCGACGCCGCCCGGGGGATGGGCATGCGCGAGTCGCAGGTACTCGTCCGGGTCGAGCTGCCGAACGCGCTCCCGCTGGTGCTCGGCGGGGTCCGGTCCGCGGCACTGCAGGTCATCGCCACCGCTGCCGTCGCCGCCTACGTGAGCTACGGCGGGCTCGGCCGGTACCTGATCGACGGTCTGCGCCAGCAGGACTACGCGCAGATGGCGTCCGGCGCTCTGTTGATCGCGCTGCTCGCGCTCGCGGTCGAGGCGGTGCTCGCGCTCCTGCAGCGAGCGGTCGTGTCGCCCGGTCTGCGCGACGGTGGCCGGCGGTCGCCCACGGTCGACGTCGCACGTCCCGCACCCGACAGCTCGCCCACCCCACGAACCCCCGCTCCCGAACTCGCTGGAGTCGAACGATGAAGCGCACGTCCCCCCTTCTCACCGGTGCACTCGCAGCGCTCCTGGCGCTGTCGGCCTGTGGCGGCGGGAGTGACCCGCTCGCTCCGAGCGGCGGCGGCGAGGAGCCCGCGCCCGCCGACACCCTCACCATCACCTCCGCCGACTTCCCGGAGAGTCAACTGCTCGCCGAGATCTACGCGCAGGCGCTGGAGAAGGCCGGCGTCTCGGTGCAGCGCGACTTCAACATCGGCGCTCGCGAGGTCTACTTCCCAGGCCTCAACGACGGTTCCTACGACCTCGCCCCCGAGTACACCGGCGTCCTCCTGCAGTACATCAACCCGGCCGCCACCGAGACGGCGCCCGACGCGGTGTACGAGGCGCTGAAGACCCAGGTGCCCGCCCCGCTCACCGTGCTGGAGCGGTCCGAGGCGGAGAACAAGGACGCGGTCGTCGTCACGGCCGAGACCGCCCAGCGCTACGGCAGCTCGCTCGCCGACTACGGCCAGGCTTGCGGTGAGCTGGTGTTCGGCGGGCCGCCCGAGTTCCAGACCCGACCCGACGGGCTGCCCGGCCTCGCCGAGACCTACGGGTGCACGTTCACGGAGTTCCGCCCGCTCGACACCGGTGGACCGGTCACGGTGGCAGCACTCGCCGACGGCACGGTGCAGGCGGCCGACCTCTTCACCACCGACCCCGCCATCGAGGAGAACGGGTTCGTGGTGCTCGAGGACCCGCAGAACAACTTCGCCGCGCAGAACGTCGTGCCCTTGATCAACTCGGCGAAGGCGACACCGCAGGTCACCGAGGTCCTCAACGCGGTCTCGGGGAAGCTCACCACCGAAGGGCTCATCGACCTGAACCGCCAGCTCAACGCGCCCGAGAAGCCGGAGGTCAACACGGTCGCTGAGGCCTGGATCGCCGAGAACGGGCTGTGAGCCACCGTACGAGCGGCACACCCGTCCGATAGAGCTGGACGAGGGTGCCGCTCGTACAGCGCAATGGTCAGCCTGCGTGTCCGCGCAGGGGCGAGACGCCGCAGTGCTGAGGAGCGGTTGTCCGATGACGAGTGAGGCTGCCGGCGAGAACGATCTGGTGGCCAGCATCCTGGAGTATCTGCAGGCTGCGGGTTTCGTCGTCGAGCGGACGCCTACCCGAGATGCCTTTTCGGTGCGGTCCTACCGGGGGCTTGCGTTCCCGCTCACGCCGCGGTTCACGATTCCGCCTGCCCTGCTGCAGCAGTACCTCGAAGACATGAGTCGGCGTGGCGGCGTGCCGAGGGTGGGATCGACGAAGCGTTGTCGCTCACCCGGATCCACCTGGTCGAGGAGCTCACGACCGATCATGGCGACGGACTCAACTACGTCAGCGCTCTCGGATATCGGCGGAAGCGTGGCAAGGTTGAGTTCTTCGTCGAGAGAGAAGTGCCGGAACCTGGGAAAGCGCATCATCAGGGGTCGGATCTGGAGTGGCGGGCGCACCCGCCTGCCCAGTGAAGTGAAGGGCAGCGCTGTACGAACGGCACCTTCGTCCCGCTCTATCGGACGAGGGTGCCGTTCGTACGACGTCAGCGGTAGCCGGTCGTGTCGGCCGGCTTGCCCGCGTCCTGCACCTCCACGATGTAGCGCCAGGCATCGGGGCGGGAGCCGTCGAGGTCGGTGAAGTCGTACTCCTGCGCAAGGCCGCCGCTGGACAGGCTCTGGCCCTGCCACCGTTCGCGCTGCGGGTCGCCGGCGAGCGCGGCCACGGCGCGGCCGACGAAGCGCGGGGTCTCGGAGATCGCGAAGTGCGGCTGGCGCGCGCAGGCGTCGCGCCAGGTCTCCTCGGTCACGCCGTAGTGCTCCAGCATCATCTCCGAGCGCAGCCAGCCCGGGGTGAGCGCCACGGCGGTGGCGCCGTGAGCGTCGAGCTCGTGCGCCCAGCTGCGTGCGAGTCGGATGGGCGCGATCTTGGCGAGGTCGTAGTAAACGTTGAGCCGGTAATTGTCGGCGTTGTACGCGGCGGTGCCGTCGGTGACCTCCACGACCAGCCCGCCGGGCCGGCGGATCAGCAGCGGGAACGCGCAGCGGGCCGTCACGAGGTGCGTGTCGATCGCGAGGCGCAGGATCCGCAGGCCGTTCTCGAGGGAGTGCTCCCACACCGGCTTGTCCCACTCGGTGAGGTACTCGCCGCCCCAGATGTCGTTGACCAGCACGTCGAGGTGGCCCTGCTCGGCGTCGATGCGCGCCACGAGCGCCTCGACCTGCTCGACCGCGAGGTGGTCGGTGGGCACCGCGATCCCGGTGCCGCCGGCCGCAGTCACCACGTCGGCCGTGTCCTCGATGGTCTCCGGCCTGCCGTACTCGCTGCGCCGGTCCCGCGTCGTGCGGCCGGTGACGTACACCGTGGCGCCTGCCGCACCCAGCTCCACGGCGATGCCCCGGCCCGCACCCCGGGTCGCGCCCGCCACCAGTGCCACCCGACCGGCGAGCGGTCGTTCCGTTCCCTGCATGGGGCGATCGTCGCCGGTTACCTTGACGCCTGCTGTCGGTGTATCCGAGGTGCATCCTGTGCCCATGAGCCGCACCAACATCGACATCGACGACGCGCTCGTCGCCGAGGCGATGCGCACGTACGGCCTGAAGACCAAGGAGGAGGCCGTCGACCTGGCTCTGCGCCGGCTGGTCGGGCCGCGGCTGACGCCGGAGTTCTTCGAGAGCATGCATGGGATCGGCTGGGACGGCGATCTCGACGAGATGCGCGAGTCCCGCGTTCAGGAGATCGAGGACCGCGAGTGGAACTGATCGACTCGTCGGCGTGGATCGAGTACCTTCGCGCCTTCGACGTGCTCGCCGCGGCCCTACCCGACCTTCGGGTGCGCTCCCTGGTCTGACCCCCTCGCCGCGCGGGCGGAGCGCAGCGCCCGGACGGCGGACCGCGTGACCAGCACGACGACCACCAGCGTGGCCGCGCCGACGACGCCGACGGCCGGCGGGACCGGGCCCGCCGGGCCGGCCGGGTGGCTCGACAGCAGGTTCATCACAACGGACAAGCCGCCGCAGCCGGCGACGCCGAGGACGGCGAGGAGTCCCGTGGCACCGGTGACCCGGCCGGGCAGCGGCGCGCGCCGGAACGTGGCCAGCAGCAGCACGAGCGCGGTGGCGGCCACCAGCACGCTGAGGGCGTCCACCGCGCGCGCCAGTGCCATGACCTGGGTCGTGGGCGGCTGCGACCACCCGTGGCCCGTCCACCACAGCACGTCCCACGCGAGGAGTTCGGCGGGGAAGACCACGGCGAGCAGGAGCGCCGTGCGCCGGCCCTGGCGGGCGGTGAGCTCTTCCTGCATCAGCGGGGCCACCGCGTGCACGGGGCCGAAGTCGTGGACGGCCGCGGCGGCGGCGCGCCGTTCGTCGAGCCCGCGCTCCCGGTGGTCGGCGACGGCGTCGGCGAGGCCGTGGCGCACCTCGGTGAGCATGCTCCGCTTCGCGGCCGCGGGCCCGCGCAGCGCGCGGTCGAGTTCCGCGACGTGGGCGGCGACGAGGTCGGGTGCGGCGGTCATGCGGGGCCTGCCGCGGGGCGCAGGACGGCGTCGACCACCGCGCTGAACTCGGTCCAGTCGGCGCGCTGGCCGGCGAGGGCGTGGCGGCCGGCCCGGGTGAGGGTGTACGTGCGGCGCTCGCGCCCGCCCACCGTGCTCCACGTGCCCGACACCAGCGCGGCCCGCTCGAGGCGGCGCAGCGCGGGGTAGACGGTGCCGGTGGGCAGGTCGAGCCTGCCCCCGCTGCGCGCCTGGAGGGCCTCGATGATCGCGTAGCCGTGGCGCGGACCGTCCTCGAGCACCGCGAGGATCAGCCCGTCGAGGTGACCGCGAACGGCGTCGGGCTTCATGTACAGGGATCCTACTTATCCGAGCGGCCGGCATATCCGGTGCGGGATCAGGGACATCCCGGATCTATAGGTAGGTTGTCTACTCATAGCGTCGTGACCGTGGACGTTCTGCAGCCGACGACGGCCCGGCCGACGAGGAGACCCCGGGTCTCCCTCTGGGCCCTGCGATTCCTGCTCACCGGGCACCTGCTCGCCGTGCTCGCCCAGCCGGTGCTCGCCGGTCGCTACCTCACCGGCGACGTCGACGCAATGGAGGTGCACGGCCTGGTCGGGTCGCTGCTCGCGCTGGTGGCGATGGCCCTCGTTGCGGGCGCGATCGCGTACGTCCTCGTCGGGCGCGGCCGGCTCTGGCTGCTGCCGGTCACCGTGCTGGTGTTCCTCGCCGAGGGGTTCCAGATCGGGGCGGGGCACTCGCGACAGCTGGAGCTGCACGTCCCGCTCGGGGTGGCGATCGTGGTGACGGCCGTGCTGCTCGCCGCCTGGGTCTGGACGCCGTCCGCCGCGCGGCCGCGGGGCGGTGCGCGATGACCGCGCGGCTGTCGCGGCGTGGGTTCCTCGGCATGCTCGGCGGGGCGGCGGCGCTCGCCGCGCTGCCCGCGTGCGGGCCGGGAGCGACCGCGGGCTCCACCGGCGAGGTGCTCACCAGCGCCGTCCCGTTGCCGGAGCGGTTCCGGGTGCCGCTGCCGGTGCCCCCGGTGGCCCGTCCGGTGGGGGTGGACGGGACCGGCGCGCAGGTCTACCGCGTGACGCAACGGGTGGCGGAGGCGGAGATCCTGCCCGGGATGCGTACCCCGGTCCTGGGCTACGACGGGATCTTCCCCGGGCCGACGTTCGACACCCGGCGCGGGCAGCCGCTGGTGGTGCGCCACCGCAACGAGCTGCCGGTGCCGACGGTCGTGCACCTGCACGGCGGGCACACGCCCGCCGAGCACGACGGGTGGCCGCTGGACCTCGTGCTGCCGGTGGGCCGTACCGCCGACCGCGCCGCGCACCACGGCATGCTCGGCGACGTCGTGGTGGGGGAGCGCGAGCACCGCTACCCGAACGACCAGCGCGCGGCCACCCTCTGGTACCACGACCACCGCATGGACTTCACCGGCCCGGCCGTGTACCGGGGCCTCGCCGGGTTCCACATCGTCCGCGACGAGGTCGAGGACGCGCTGCCGCTACCGCGCGGCGAGCGCGAGCTGCCGCTGATGATCTGCGACCGCGCCTTCGCCGCCGACGGCTCGTTCGCCTACCCCGGCCTCGACCAGGGCATGCGGTCGCTCCCGGGCGTGGAGGACGACTGGATGGAGGGCGTGCTGGGCGACGTCGTGCTCGTCAACGGAGCGCCGTGGCCGGTGCACGAGGTCGACGCCGCGCGCTACCGGCTGCGGCTGCTCAACTCCTCCAACGCCCGCCGCTACCGGCTCGTGCTCACCGTGCCCGGCGGGCCCGACCTGCCGTGGGTGCAGATCGGGTCGGACGCCGGGCTGCTCGCCGCCCCGCTGGAGCACCAGGTGATCGACATCGCGCCGGGGGAGCGGTTCGACGTGCTGGTGGATTTCTCGGTGCTCCCGGTGGGCACCGAGGTCACGATGGTCAACGCCCTGGACCCGGGCTCCGCAGGCCGCGTGATGCGGTTCCGGGTGGTGCGCCCGGCCCCCGACGACAGCCGGGTGCCCGCGCGGCTCGCCGAGGTCGAGCCCCTCGTGCCGCCGGCCGGGGAGCCGCACCGCACGTTCCGGTTCAACCGCGGCGACGTCGGCGACCACCGCGGCTGGACGATCAACGGCACCTCGTTCGACCCGGACACGTCGCTCGCGGACATCCGGCTCGGCGAGACCGAGGTGTGGCGCTTCGTCACCGACGTCCACCACCCCGTGCACGTCCACCTGGACCCGTTCCAGGTGCTGCGGCGCGGCACCGGCGGGCCGGGCGACTTCGACGCGGGCTGGAAGGACACGGTGGACGTGCGCCCGGCCGAGGTCGTCGACGTGGCCGTGCGGTTCACCGACCACGCGGGCCGCTTCCTCGTCCACTGCCACAACCTCGAACACGAGGACATGGCGATGATGGCGACGATCAGGACGCTCTGACCGTGCCGGCGGCCACGAACTGCGGGAACGCGACGAGGATCCGGTCCCGTTCGGCCCGCGCGCGCTGCTCGTCGAGCCACGCGCCGGCCTGCGCGTCGCTCACCGCGCCCGCCCGCACCGCGCCCGCGGCAAGGCGGGTGACGGTGAAGACCGCCAGCTCCCGGTCGGTGAGCACCGCCGTGTGCACCTCGCAGAGGACATCGGTGAAGCCGGTGTCCAGCAGCAGGTTGCGGTAGCGGCGGGCCACCCGGCCGTGCGCCATGTCGTCGGCCGAGGCGCTCACGATCGTCGCGGTGAGGTGCGGGTCGTCGGACTCGATCGCCAGGAAGTCCCAGTCCTGCCCGACGAGGACGATCCGCCCACCCGGTGCGAGCACGCGGCGCGCCTCGGCGCAGGCCGCGTCGGGGTCGGGGAGTGCGTGGTAGAGCTTCTCGGCCCGGTAGCCGTCGACGCTCCCGTCGGGGAACGGCAGCCGCAGCGCGTCCGCCACCTCGAACCGGCAGCCCGGGTGGTGCTCGCGCGCGAACGCGACCGCCTCCTCGGCCGTGTCGACGCCGACGGCGTCCGCTCCCGCGTCGGCGAGCTCGGCCACGGCGGTGCCGCTGCCCGACCCGACGTCCAGCACCCGGCGGCCCGGCTCGACCTTCAGCAGCTCGTAGGTCCGCATCCGCAGCCGCGCGGAGTCGGGGCGGCGGTCGAACGCGAGCAGGGTCTCGAGGAAGGCCTTGTCCATGCTCCGAGACTGCCTTTTCATGTTGACGTGAAGTCAAGGGACGAGATGGCCATCGGCGAGCTCGCCGAGCGGTTCGGGCTCGCCACGCACGTCCTGCGGCACTGGGAGGCGGTCGGGCTCCTCACCCCGGCGCGCCGGGTGAACGGGCGGCGCCGGTACGGCCGCGACGCCCTGGCGCGGGTGGTCTTCATCCAGCAGTTCAAGGAGCTCGGCTTCGGCCTGGAACAGATCCGCGCAATGCTCACCACCACCGACCCCGCTGCCCGCAAGCAGGTGCTCGCGCAGCACGACGCGGAACTCGAGCGGCGCATCGAGGCGGCCACCGCGGCGCGGGAGCTGATCGGACACGGGCTGCGCTGCCCGGCGCCCGACTTCGTGGAGTGCCCGAAGTTCCTCGCCGGGCTCGAGGCCCGGATCCCGCCGTCCTGAGGACCCGGATGGCGGGCGCAGCAACGGTGCCCGCCGAGAAGTACTCCAGCGTCGTCACTACGACCCCAGGTGCTGGTGATCTCCCGGTGATCAGCGTGAGTCGCACGCGAGGGCGCTCGTCGCGACCGTGGAGTGCGGCTCGGGCGGATCATGGGCCTCGGCGCCGACGACGTGTGCGCAGCAGCGGTGGCGGCCGAGCAGTACACCGGCGTGGGTGGCACGACCTTCAGGTGCTGCTGATCTCCGGTGTCGGAACGCTCACCACCTTGCTGCCGCGAGGGAGAAGCCGGTCCGCCACGATGGATGCGCCGGGATCCAGCCGAGCTGCTCGCGGGCGAGGCGGTTGCTCTCGCCCCGGGCCCACGGCCGGCGGGGTGCGCCGGATGCCGGGGCCGGCGGTGGTGCTCCCACGGCGGCGCAGAATGCCGGCACCCAGTCCCGGGCGGGTGCCGGTTCGTCGTCGCAGACGTTGACCGCGCCGGACGGCCAGCCGAGCGCCGCCACCGCTGCCGCGGCCGCGTCGTCGACGTGCAGGAAGCTCGTGACGTCCCCGTCGGCCACCAATCGGCCCGCGCGGGCGTCGTCGGCCCGCAGCCCGTCGGGGGCGAACCAGGTGTCCGGGCCGTAGAACATGCCGTAGCGCAGCACCACCCACTCCGGCGCCTCGCTCACCGCCGCCTCGAGCGCCGCGATCCCGCGTATGGTCCCGGCCCGCGGCTCCGGGGCATCGAGGTCCAGCGGCGTGCCCTCGTCCGCCGGCTCGGCACCGCCCGCGTAGGCCCACGCGATGCTCTGCGCGACGATCCGCCGGGCTCCGGCGGCGAGCGCCGCGTCGACGAGGTGGCGGGTGCCGGTGACGCGCAGCTCCGAGTTGGCGGAGAGGTCCGCCGCCGCGAGGTCGGTGAGCTGGTGGAGCACCACGTCGGGCGCGGCGGCGCGGACCGTCGCCGCGAGCGCGCCCGCGTCCCGCACGTCGACGACGGCGGGGTGCGCGCCGGCGGCGCGCAGCGCGGCCACCCGCTCCGGCCTGCGGGTGAGCGCGGTGACGTGGTGGCCGGCTGCGACCAGCAGCGGTACGAGCCTGCTGCCGACGACACCCGTGGAACCGGCGAGCAAGATCCGCAACGCGCTCATGGGGTGGAGTCTGTGGACCGCTCGCGCCGGCGTCAACGGCGTATCGGCCGGGGGTCAGGGCGCGGGCAGGCCCTCCACGATCGCCACAGCCGAGGTGCTGCACCGCTTCCGGATCTCCGCCACCTCCTGGTACTCGGGCGAGTGGTAGAAGGCCAGCGCGGCCTCGTAGCTGGGGAACTCCACCACCACGAAGCGCGGCAGCCACTCGCCCTCCAGCCGCGTGGACGCGCCACCGCGGTGGAGGTAGCGGCCGCCGTGCGCGGCGATCACGCCCTGCGCCTTCGCCTTGTACTCCTCGTAGCCGTCGGGATCGGTCACCTCGCCGTGCAGGATGAGGTAGCCGGGCAATGGGACCTCCAGGTGTCAGGGCAGGGCCGGGATCACCGACGCGCCGTACGCCTCGATCGTCGACTCCTTGGCGTCGTGCATGGCGTAGATCGCGAACTGGTCGACTCCCAGTTCCTTCAGCTCGGCGAGGCGCTCCAGCTGCGCGGTCGGCGGGCCGAGCAGGCAGAACCGCTCGACGACCTCGTCGGGCACGAAGTCGGTGGAGCGGTTGTCGGCGCGGCCGTGGTGGCTGTAGTCGTACCCCTCGCGGCCCCTGATGTAGCCGGTGAGTGCGGCGGGCACCGCCGCGGACGTCTCGCCGTAGCGGGTGACGAGGTCGGCGACGTGGTTGCCGACCATCCCGCCGAACCACCGGCACTGGTCGCGGGCGTGCGCCAGGTCGTCCCCGACGTACGCGGGAGCGGCCACGCAGATGGTGAGCGCCGCCGGGTCGCGGCCGGCCACCTCGGCGGAGGCGCGCACGGTCTTGACCGTCCACTCCACGAGGTAGGGGTCGGCGAGCTGCAGGATGAAGCCGTCGGCCACCCGGCCGACGAGGTCGAGCGCCTTCGGCCCGTACCCGGCCATCCAGACCGGCAGCCGCGTGCCCTCGGCCACCCACGGGAGCCGCACCGTGGTGCCGTGCAGCTCCACGGGGCGGCCTTCCGCGAGTTCGCGGATCACGTGGATCGACTCCTCCAGCCGCGCGAGCGTGGTGGGCGGGCGGCCCTGCACACGCACCGCGGAGTCGCCGCGACCGATGCCGCAGACCGTGCGGTTGCCGAACTGCTCGTTCAGCGTGGCGTGCATGGAGGCGATGACCGTCCAGTCGCGGGTGGCCGGGTTGGTCACCATCGGCCCGACGATCATCCGCTGCGTCCGCTCCAGGATCTGCGGGTAGAGGACGTAGGGCTCCTGCCAGAGCACGTGCGAGTCGAACGTCCAGGCGTGGCTGAACCCGAGCTCCTCGGCCCGCACGAAGTGGTCGACGACGTCGCGCGCGGGCGGATCTGTTTGCAGCACCAGGCCGACGTGGATGGCGGTCATCGCAGGTACTGACAGGTGTCGCGGGTGAGGAAGCGGCCGTCGCCCGCCGAGCCGCGGTACTCGCCAGCGTCGACGATCACCCGGCCGCGGGAGAGCACGGTGCGCACCTTGCCGGTGGTCTCGCGCCCCTCGTAGCAGGAGTAGTCGACGGCCATGTGGTGCGTCTGCGCGGAGTGCACCTGGGTGGCGGTGGGGTCGTAGACCACGATGTCGGCGTCGGCCCCGGGCGCGATCGTGCCCTTGCGCGGGTAGAGGCCGAACATCTTCGCCGGGGTGGCGCTGGCGATCTCGATCCAGCGCCGCCGCGAGATGTGCCCGTCGACCACGCCCTGGTGCAGCAGGTCCATCCGCGTCTCGACGCCGGGCAGCCCGTTGGGGATCTTGGAGAAGTCGCCGATGCCCATGTCCTTCTGCCCCTTGAAGCAGAACGGGCAGTGGTCGGTGGACACGACCGACAGGTCGTCGGTGCGCAGCCCTCGCCACAGCGCGGCCTGGTGCTCGGCGGGGCGCAGCGGCGTGGAGCAGACGTACTTGGCCCCCTCGAACCCGGGGCGGGCCAGGTCGTCGGTGGAGAGGAACAGGTACTGCGGGCACGTCTCGGCGAACGCGTTGTAGCCCTCGTCGCGGGCCGCGGCGACCTGCGCGAGGGCCTGCGTGGCCGACAGGTGCACGATGTAGATCGGCGCGCCGGCCACCTGCGCGAGCTTGATCGCCCGGTGCGTGGCCTCGGCCTCGAGCAGCGCGTGGCGCACCTCGCCGTGGTAGCGCGGGTCGGTGTGGCCCTTCGCGAGCGCCTGCTCCACCAGGACGTCGATCGCGATGCCGTTCTCGGCGTGCATCATGATCAGGCCGCCGGTCTCGGCGCCCTTCTGCAGTGCGCGCAGGATCTTGCCGTCGTCGGAGTAGAAGACGCCGGGGTAGGCCATGAACAGCTTGAAGCTGGTGACGCCCTCGCCGACGAGCGCCTCCATCTCCTTCAGGGAGCTCTCGTTGACGTCGGCGAGGATCATGTGGAACGCGTAGTCGATCGCGCAGTTGCCGGCGGCCTTGGCGTGCCAGGCGTCGAGCCCCTCGCGCAGCGAGCCCCCCACCGACTGGATCGCGAAGTCGATGATCGTCGTGGTGCCGCCCCACGCCGCGGCGCGGGTGCCGGTCTCGAACGTGTCGGCGGCGGTGGTGCCGCCGAACGGCATCTGCATGTGGGTGTGCGCGTCGACGCCGCCGGGCACGACGTACATCCCGGTGGCGTCGATGACGGTGTCGGCGGTCCAGGACTCGGCCACGGCGGCGTCGGCGAGGGCCACCACCTTCTCGTCCTCGATCAGGACGTCGGCGGTGAGCTCGTCGGACGCGGTGATCACCAGGCCGTTGCGGATGAGCGTGCGGGTCACGGCGTGGCCTCCTCGATCGCGGCCGTCAGGATGGCGAGTCCTTCCGCCGCCTCGTCGGCGGTGAGGGTGAGCAGCGGGGCGAGGCGCAGCGCGTTGCCGTGCAGCCCGCCCTTGCCGACGAGCAGCCCACGCCGCTTGCACCCCTCGAGCACGGCGTTCGCGAGGTCCGGCGCGGGCTCGCCCGGTGTGCCCGTGCCGGGCCGCACCAGCTCGACGCCGATCATCAGGCCCTTGCCGCGGACGTCGCCGACGATCGGCGATCCCAGCGCCCGCAGGCCCTCGATCAGCGTGGGGCCGTGGCGGGCGGCGTTGGCCTGCAGGTCGTGGTCGAGCACGTAGCGCAGGTTGGCCAGCGCCCCGGCGGACGTGAGCGGCGAGCCGCCGAACGTGGAGATCGAGTTGGCGGTGAGGCAGTCCATGATCTCGGGCCGCGCGATCACCCCGCCCATCGACAGCCCGTTGCCGATGCCCTTGGCGAACGTGACGATGTCCGGGGTCGCGCCATGGGACTGCCAGCCCCAGAAGTGCTCGCCGGTGCGGCCCCACCCGGTCTGCACCTCGTCGGAGATCCAGAGGATCCCGCGCTCGCGCAGCACCTCGGCGAACGCGCCCAGCAGCCCGTCCGGCCCGGAGGTGAATCCGCCGACGCCCTGGATCGGCTCGGCGATCAGCGCGGCGACGTCGCCGCCGGCCTGGTCGAGCACCTCCTTCAGGTCGGCCACGCACGCGGCGGTGAACTCGCCGTCGGACAGGTGCGCGAACGGCGAGCGGTACCGCTGCCCGCCGTGCACGTAGTAGACCTGGAACGGCGACAGCGAGGTGGGCGACCAGGTGCGGTTGCCGGTGACGGCCACCGTGGAGAACGAGCGCCCGTGGTAGCTGTTGCGCAGCGCCAGGATCTGGTTCGACCGCCGCAGCGAGCTGGCCAGCAGCAGCGCGGTGTCGTTGGCCTCCGTGCCGCTGGTGGTCAGGAAGACCTTGGCGTCCGGGATCTCCGACACCGACGCGATCTGCTCGGCCAGCTCCACCATCGGGCGGTTCAGGTAGAGCGTGGAGCTGTGGATGATCCGCCCGGCCTGGTCGGCCACGGCCTTGGTGACCTCGGGCAGGGCGTGCGCGGTCATCGTGGTGAGGATACCGCCGAAGAAGTCCAGGTAGCGGTTGCCCTCGGCGTCCCAGACGTAGCGCCCCTCGCCCCGCTCGATCTCGATCGGCTCCTGGTAGTAGATCGCCAGCCAGGAGGGGAGCACGGCGCGGGTGCGCGCCAGCAGGTCGTCGCTCATGCTTCCACCAGCGGGCCGTAGGCGTCGGGTCGCCGGTCGCGGTAGAACGCCCACTGCCGGCGCACCTCGTCGATCATGCCGAGGTCCAGGTCGCGCACCACGAGCTCCTCGTCCCGGTCGGACGCGGGCTCGCCGACGAACTGGCCGCGCGGGTCGACGAAGTAACTGGTGCCGTAGAAGTCGTTGTCGCCGTACTCCTCCACGCCCACACGGTTGATCGCGGCGATGAAGTACTCGTTGGCGACGGCCGCGGCCGGCTGCTCCAGCTTCCACAGGTACGCCGAGAGCCCGCGGCTGGTGGCGCTCGGGTTGTAGACGATCTGCGCCCCCGCAAGGCCCAGCGCGCGCCACCCCTCCGGGAAGTGCCGGTCGTAGCAGATGTAGACGCCGACCTTGCCGACCGCGGTGTCGAACACCGGCCAGCCCAGGTTGCCGGGGCGGAAGTAGTACTTCTCCCAGAAGCCCTTGACCTGCGGGATGTGGTGCTTGCGGTACTTGCCGAGCACGGTGCCGTCGGCGTCGATCACGGCGGCGGTGTTGTAGTAGTTGCCCGCGCTCTCGATCTCGAACACCGGCACGACGAGCACCATGCCGGTCTCCCTGGCCAGCGCCTGCATGCGCTGCACCGTGGGCCCGTCCGGCACCGGCTCGGCCCAGCGGTAGTGCTCCGCCTCCTGCACCTGGCAGAAGTACGGCGAGTTGAAGACCTCCTGGAACCCCATGATCTGCGCGCCCTGCTCGGCTGCGGCCCGCGCGTACGACTCGTGCACTTCGATCATCGAAGCGGTGTCGCCCGTCCACTTCGCCTGCACCAGCGCTGCGCGCACCACCCGGGACTCTTCCGCCATCGCCCCCACCTCCGACGTCCTCCCCGAAAGGGGACACCTTCGAACGTCACGGCGTCCCGTCGCAAGACCCAATCCGGCACGGTGCGCAGCCCGTCACGCAGTCGTGTCGCGCCGGACATCTTCGACCGGCCGCAGCGCGTCTGCCGGGAGCCTGCGCTCCAGCGCCAGCACCCCGGCGATGCTCGCGAGCTCGAGGGCGCCGAGCGCGATCCACGGTGCCGCGATCGCCAGCTCGAACAGCGTGGCGAAGAACGCCGGCGCGACGATCGAGGAGATCGTGAACGAGTACTGGAACGTCGCGAGGTAGCGGCCGCGAGCCGCGGGCGGGGCGATCGCGGCGGCCAGCCCCATCGACACCGGGGCGTGCACCAGCTCGGCCGCGGTGAACTGCAGCGTGCCGGCGACGAGCACCGGCAGCACCCACTCCGGCTGTCCCGGCCCGAGCACCGCGAGCGAGGCGCACCACGCCGCCCACAGCGCGGCCGCGACGACGAGGCAGCGCGTGCGGCGCAGGCCGCCCAGGCGCGCGACGACCGGGGCGGACAGCACGGCGATCAGCACCGCGTTGCCCGCGAGCAGCACGGACGTGAGCCAGGCCGGTCCCCCGATCCCGGTGAGCACCACGGTGGGGAGCGCGACGCCGAGCATCATGCTGGAGAGCGCGTACACCGAGTTGAGCCCGATGAGGGACAGGAACGGGCGGTCGCGCAGCAGCGTGGCGTAACCGGAGCGTTCGAGCGGCTCGTGCGCGCGGCGGGGCCCGGTGCGGACGAACGCCGTGATGAGCACGGCCGCGGCCGTGAAGCACGCGGCGGCCGCGTACGCCACGGCCCGGTAGGTGGCATCGCGGCCGTCGGCGACGACGAGCCCGGTGACGAGCCCGCCCACCGCGAGCCCGGCGGTGCGGGCACCGTTGGCCAGCGCGTACCAGGTGTCGCGCGACAGCAGGGTGGCAGTGCCGTCGACGAGGTCGGCGATCGCGGTGAACACCGCCGACCAGAAGAACCGCACCCCGATCGCGACGAGTGCGGACGACACCAGGATCCCCACCGGGCCGCTCACCCCGGCGTAGGCCAGGAACCCGGCCGCCTGCAGCAGCTGGGCGCCCACCACGAGCGGCAGCGCGCCGAACCGGTCGGCGAGCGTGCCCGCCCACACCGGGATCGGCAGCGTCACCGCGTTGGCGATCGTGAGCAGCACCCCGACCAGCGCCAACGGCACGTCGGTCAGCTCGACGAAGTAGATCAGCGAGAGCGGGAGGAACAGGCCGTTGCCGAGGGAATCGACGGCGAGCGCCCCGATGAGGACCGGTCCGCCGCGGCTGCCGCGCGTGCGTGCTCCGTTCGGCCCACCGCGCGTCACGCGGCGAGCGTAGGCGGGCACGAAAAATCCCGGAAGCGAGTAGCGAGCCGCATGCGTCGGGTAGCCGTATCGCGGCTAGATTCGCACCGTACGACTGGGTCGGGATCGACGGGGAGTTACGGAAGATGGCGAGCATCGAAGAGGTCCGGGCCGGCATCGCGCTGGCCAACGACAAGGCCTCGGAGAGCCTCGGAGCGCTGCAACAGGCGCACTCCTCCCTGGAACAGGCGCAGGGTGCGTTGCAGCGCGTGACGGAGGGCAGCAACCAGGCCGACGTCTCCGAGGCGAACGGGCTGCTCGCCCAGGCCGTCGGCAGCATCGGTGAGGTGCAGAACCAGGTGCAGGCCGCGATCCAGGCGTCCGAGGGCGTCGCCAACCGGCTGTGACAGACCTGGGGGAGGTCCGCGCCGTGCTGGCGGGGGTGGCCGACCAGCTCGGCAGCGCCTACCAGCACGCGGGGATCGCACGTGCCCGGATCGCCGACGCCGTCGCCGTGCTCGACGGCCTCGGCGAGGTCCACTCCGAGCCGCTGGTGCCCCCGGAGCTTCTGCAGGCGGCCGAGGAGCTGGAGCGGGGCCTGGGCCTGATCACGTTCGGCGCCACCGCCGTGGCCGACATCGACGCGCGGTTGTAGCCGCGATGGCACGCGGGCCCAGCAAGCGGCAGCAGCGGATCGCCACGGCGTTCGACGCCCTGTGCGACGCGGTGGCGCGGGCGCTCGGTGCCGCGGAGGGCGCGCGCGAGGCCGCGGTGCGCGCGCACGCCGAGGCGATGGTCGAGATGTGGCTGCGCGCCGAGGGCCTCGAGGCGGCGGAGGCCGACCCCGGCCTGCGCAGGTTGCTCGCGAACCCCGGGCTCACCGGCCCCGTCGAGCGCGTGGAGCGCGACCGCCGTGCCGCGTTCCGGGAGTGGACGGCCACCGGCCCGCGGCGCATCGAGCAGATCGTGGCGGAGGCGGCTCCCGGCCCGGCGGGCGGCGACCCGGACGAGTGGCTCGGCCAGGTCGGCAAGATCGACGGTGCGGGGCCCGTCCCGTCCCTGTGGCGGATCGGCACCGGGCGCGTGTGCGGCGGGGAGCCCGGCTTCCCGGTCGCGGTGCCGCTGCTCGACGAGTCGCACCTGCAGATCACCTCCACCCACGACAGCAGGCTGCGGGCCGAGGCGCTCGTGGAGCAGCTGCTGCTGCGCGTGATGAGCAGCTTCCGGCCCGGGGTGGTGCAGCTGCACGTCTGGGACGTCGGCCGGTTCACCGGCGCGCTGCCCGGCCTGTACCCGCTCACCCGCACCGGGCTGCTCACGGTGCACGACCCCGCGATGCTCGAGGAGCTGCTCGATGAGCTGTCGGACCGGATCCGCCGCGTCCACACGCGCGTGCTCGTCGACGGCCACCCCTCCCTGCGGGCGATGGCCGAGACGAGCGGCGGGCGCACCGAGCCGTGGATCGTCGCGGTGCTGCTGGGCAACCGGGCGTCGCTGAAGGACACCGAGCACCGACAGCTGCAGCGGGTGGCGCGCGACGGGCTCGCGTGCGGGGTGCAGCTCGTGCTGCTCGACGTCCCCATGACGGTCAACGCCCCCATCGAGACGGTCCGCCTCGACGACACCGGTGCCGCCACGTCGTCCATGACCGGCCCGCACGTCGCGGTGGAGCCGGACCCGCCGCTGCCGCAGGCCGAGGTCACCCGGGCCGCCCACGCGATCGCCGACGAGCACGAGCGCTGGCGCAGCCGGATCGGCACGTTCGCCGACCTGCTGCCGCCGCGGGAGAAGTGGGGCGAGGCCCGGTCGATCAGTGGTGTGCACGCGCCCGTCGGGTTCACCGACGGGCTGCCGGCGCAGGTCTCCCTGGCCGACTCCTCGCCGCACGCGCTGATCGGTGGCCCGAGCGGGTCCGGCAAGACCAACCTGCTGCTCACCATGATCAGCTCGATGGCTGCGCGGTACGGCCCCGACGAGCTCGAGTTCTACCTCCTGGACTTCAAGGAGGGCGTCTCGTTCGCCCAGTTCGCGCCCGGGCGGCGGGACCGCACGTGGCTGCCGCACGCGCGCCTGATCGGCGTCAACATCAACACCGACCGCGAGTTCGGGCTCGCGCTGCTGCAGTTCCTCTCCGACGAGATGCGCCGCCGCGCCGAGGCGGCCAAGGCGCACGAGGTCACGAAGCTGGAGGAGCTGCGCCGCGAGGACCCCGAGGGGCGGTGGCCCCGGATCGTCGCCGTGATCGACGAGTTCCAGTACCTGTTCGCCGAACGCGACGCCGTCACCCGGGCCGCCACGCTGCTGCTGGAGGACGTCGCCCGGCGTGGGCGCTCCCAGGGCATCCACCTGGTGCTGGCCAGCCAGGACGTGTCGGGCATCGAGGCGTTCTGGGGACGTCCGGCGATCTTCGAGCAGTTCGTGCTGCGGATCGCGCTGCCGCGGGCGCGGCGCGTGCTCGCCGAGCTCAACGACGCCACGCTCGGCCTGCCGCGCTGGCACGCGGTGGTCAACCACGAGTCGGGCATCACCCACGGCAACGAGGTGGTGCGGATCCCGGACGCCACCGGCAAGGGGTCGGTGGACGAGGTGCAGCGCGTACTGCACGAGGAGCACTCAGAGGGGCGCGAGGAGCCCCGGCTGTTCGACGGCAGCCGGTCGCCGCGCCTGGCGGACCTGCTGTCCGGGCTGCCCGCGGGCGGCGGGCCGCGCGCGCTGGTGGGGCAGTGCATCGACGTGGCGGGCAGCCCCGCCGTCGTCGGCCTGCCGGATGCCCCGGGGCGCAACATCGGTGTGCTCGCCTCCGACGGCCGGGAGGCGGTGCAGGTGCTGGGCGCGGCCGCCGCGTCCCTGGCCGGGCGGCACACCCGCGACACACTCGACGTGGTGATCGCGCCCCTCATCGCGGAGGCGGAAGGGCCCGCGCAGCAGCTCGCCGACCGCGTCGCCGGTGCGGGTCAGCGGGTGGAGATCGTGCGGCTCGACGGCCTGCGCGCCCGCGTCGAAGCGCTGGCCCGGGAGGTGGACGAGCGACTCGCGGGCACCGCGTCGCGCCACCCCGTGGCGCTCGTGCTCTACGCGGCCGACGCCGCCGACACCACCCTGGACCGGGCCGGCACCGACGCGCTGCGGAAGGTGCTGCACTTCGGCCCGGAGGCCGGGGTGCACGTGCTCGGCTGGTGGCGCAGCCCGGCGCGGCTGAAGGCCCTGCTCATGATGGGTGCCTCGCCCGACGACCTCGGCGCGTGGGTGGCCCTCGACGTCCAGGGCTCCGAGGTGCAGCCGCTCGTGCCCGGCATGTTCGTCACCTGGTCACCCCGGCCCGGTCGGGGGCTGCTGTTCGACCGGGCGCAGCACACCCAGCCGGAGGTGGTCATCGTGCCGTCGCTGGAGGAGCGGTCGTGAGCGCGGCGCGGGAGTACAAGGAGGTCGTGGCCGGGATCGCGGCCGCGGCAGAGGCCCTGCGCGAGCGCGACCGGCAACGGGCGGCGCAGCTGAACCGGGAGCTCGTGGGCCTCGCCGAGGCCATGGCGCACGCGGAGGAGCGGGCCGGCCTCACCCGCCTCGGCGTGGAGCTGCACTGGGAGGCCGCGCTCGAGGCGGTGTGGGTGGAGTCGTGGATGAAGCTGCGGCCCCGCCCCGGCCCCGACCCGCGCGCCGACGCGGCCGAGATCGACGCGCTCGACGCCGAGGTGGAGGCCAGGGCGGCCGAGCTGCTGGACGCCACCCGCCGCCGCTTCGGCCTGCCCCGCCGTTGATCCCCCGCCCGTGGGAGGGTGCCCGCGTGCCCGGCCCCGACCGCCCCTGGAACCACAACACCCACTACCACCCGTTCGTGCTCGCCGCGGTGCCGCCGGGGAGCCGGGCGGCGCTCGACGTGGGCTGCGGCGAAGGGCTGCTCACCCGGGAGCTGAGCGCGGTGGTGCCGTCGGTGATCGGGATCGACCGCGACGGGCCGATCCTCCAGCGGGCGCGCACGCACGCGGGCGGCCCGGGGATCGAGTACCTGCAGGGGAACGTCCTGACCCACCCGTTCGAGCCCGAGTCCTTCGACATGGTGGCGTCGATCGCGACGCTGCACCACATGGACACGGCCACCGGGCTGTCGCGGATGCGGGACCTCCTGCGCCCGGGCGGCGTGCTCGCGGTGGTCGGGTTGCCCCGCTCCCGCTGGCCGCAGGACCTGCCGTACGCGGTGGCGGGTGTGGTGGCGCACCGCTGGCACCGGTGGCGCCGCGGCGGGGAGGCGGAGATGGCCGCGCCCACGGCCTGGCCGCCGCCGGACACCTTCGCCCAGGTCGGCGAGGTGGCCCGGCGGCTGCTGCCGGGGGCGCGGCTGCGCCGCCACGTCCTCTGGCGCTACTCCCTGCTGTGGTCCAAGCCGGTCACGGCTGGCCGAGCCTGAGCGTGCCGGGGTTGATGATGACGCCCTCGCCGACCTGGCGGTCGATCTCGACCTCGGTGACCAGGTTGCCGTTCGAGGTGACCTCGAGGCTGTCGGCGTTGCCGCGCTGGTAGTCCAGGCCGATGCCCAGGCCGCGCCCGCGGATCGTGTTGCTGTTGACGGCGGCCTTGGCGTCGCCGTAGTTGCCGAGCACCTGCAGGAACGTGCCGCCCTTGCCCCGGTTCTGGAAGACGCGGTTGCCCAGGATCGTGCTCGCCGCCCCGCCCTGGACGCGGCCGAGGATCCCGACGGTGCCGAAGTCCTCGATGTAGTTGTCGTCGATCGAGGAGCCGTAGAGGCGGTCGGCGTAGAGGGCGTGGTCGCCGCCCACGTCGTAGACGTGGTTGCCGTTGATCATCCACCCGGCGGCGTTGTCGAGGTGGATGCCGTCACCGCCGGTCTCGGCGATGTAGTTGTCCTCGAGCTGCCAGTCGGTGATGGAGTTGCCGGTGTCCTCGACGTACACGCCGCTGCCGCCGGAGTCGTTGAGCTGGGTGTTGGCGATGCGGCCGTTCACCTGGGTGTTGGTGAGCTCGGTGCCGTTCTCCGACAGGTTGGTCAGCCGGATCGCGTCGCGCCTGGCATCGGAGATCTGGACGTCCTCGACGAACGTCTGCCACGAGCGGATCACCACGGCGTCGCCCGCCTCCGGGTTCGCCGCGCTGTTGGCCTTGATGTTCAAGGTGCGCAGCGCTGTGGCGCTGCCGGTGGTCGGCGAGTTGTCCAGCCAGCTGTCGCTGGCGAAGATCGCCCGCAGGTTCGCGCCGTCGGCCTGCTGGATCACGGTGCCGGTGCGGGAGCGCCCCTGGTAGGAGCGGTTGCCCAGCAGCGGGATCGTCTCGGTCACCAGGCAGGTGCCGTCGAACACGATCGCGTCGCCCGCGTTGCTGCGGGCGATCGTGTTCGCGATCAGCCGCGAGTCGATGTTCGCGTTGTTGCGGCAGTTGATCACCCGCTCCGCGAGGTTCGTGATCTCGGGTGGTGCCGCGGGTGCCGTCTGGACCGGGCCGAGAGTGGCCATCGCGGTCGCCAGGGCTGCGGTCAGCGTCATGAATCCGGCCATCGTGTTCCCCCACTGTTCCGGTGACGGGCGACGGCATTCACATCACCCGTTCGGGTGCGCGAATCGTACAGACGCGATGATCTTCACCGGATCGGGGCATCAGAACGCCGTATGCGTCCACCAGTGGTGCAACAACGCCGCGTCGCCGGTGAGCGTGAGCCGCGGGTCGTCGGGCGTCATGCGCCGGGAGAACGCCAGCAGCAGGTCGCCCACCGGCGCGGTCACCACCACGTCCGCGTCGTCCGTGCCGCACTCCCACGTCACGCCGTGCGGGGTGCGGGTGATCAGCCAGCCGGAGCCGGCGTCGGTGGGCCGCAGCAGCAGCGTCTGCCCGTCCCCGCGCAGCTCGCGCAAGTCGGGCTTCAGGGCGGCGGCCTCGGCCGCCGAGATCAGCTCGAGGCCCTCGCTGATCGCCCCGGTGGCGAGGTCCGGGGCGATGGTGAACGGGCGCCCGGCGGCGAACGCCGCGTCCGCGACGTGCACCGCCGTGTCGGCCACCATCCGCCGGAGCCAGAACCACGCGGGCCGTTCCCCGAGGAACGTCCACACGACGGTCTCCGGGCCCGTGTCCGTGACCGCCCCGATGAGGTCGGCCGCGCTCGCCACGAGCCACTCCGCCCATCCGTGTGGGTCGCCGGGATCCTCGTCGCGCGGGTCCGGCGGGGGAGCGGCGGCCCGGCTGCGCACGAGCTCCGCGCTCCACCGGTAGGCCTGTCCGATGTGCCCGACGAGGTCCCGCACCCGCCAGTCCGGGCACGTCGGGACCGGCGCCTGCGGGTCGGCCCCGGCGACCGCGACCGCGAACGCGTCGGTCACCTCGGACAGGCCGTCGACCAGCCGGATCTGCGTCTGATTCATGGGTCCACGCTAGGAACTCCACCCGGCTGGAGATTCCAGCGACTGTGACCGGGCCCATACCGGATCAGCGGCAGGACACGCAGGCCACCTCGAAACTCCGTGCGGTGAACCCGATGTCCGTGCTCTCGCTCGTCGAGAGGACGGCCCTGGTGTCCCCGGCGCAGCCGGGCTCGGAGTGGAAGTACCCCTCGAGACCGGATCCCTTGTTCATGTAGGAGCGGGTCTGCCGCTCGTCGGGCGTGAGCTCGTGGCACCCGTCCGCCAGGTCGCGGTAGGTCTGCGGCTCGCCGATGTAGCCGGCCTCCTCCCACGTGCAGAAGGAGCCGTCCGGGCACTGCGGCGGAGGGCAGAGGTCGCCCTCGCTGTCGTAGTCGATGAGGTCGACGTTGTCGTCCGCGTCCCCGGTGAGGTTCTTCGACTCACCGGGTTCGATCCGGTCGAGGATCCGGCAACCGCCGTAGACGCCGTCGAGGAGGTTCAGCGGGATCTTCTCGTTGTTCGTGATCGACGACACCCGGTCCGCCCAGCCGGAGCTCGCGAGCCCGTAGCCACCCTGCCAGCTGATGTCGATGGTGCGCGAGTCACCGCCCCCGTCGGCCAGGTCGAAGATGCAGATGATGTCCGCCGCGCACTCGAACGATTCCTGCTCGGCCGCCGGACCGGCGTTCGCAGAGCCTGGTAGCAGCAGGAGCGGCACCACCGCCGCGGCTGCCGTGGAAAGGATCCGGCGCCACATCGCATCTCCTCGTGGTCGTACGTCAGGCCGGGGCGGATCTCCGCGGACCCGTGGATCCTGGCGGTGGCTCGTGGATCGAGAAAGATCAACTCTTGCCTGGTGGCGCCCGATTCCTGCCAGTCCGTACCGTGGGAACTCCACCGAGGTGGAGGGTCGACCGTGACGCAGGACGTGTCTGGACTCGGCATCGGGGATCTCGCGGAGCTCACCGGCGTGCCGGTGCGCACGATCCGCTTCTACTGCGACGAGGGGCTGCTCGACTTCCGCCGCAGCGCGGGCGGCCACCGCCGTTTCGCGCGCTCGGCGGTGGAGCGGCTCGACCTCGTGCGACGGCTGCGCGGGCTCGGGCTGGGGTTGCAGGCGATCGCCGCCGTGTTGTCCGGGGAACGCTCGGTGGCGGAGGTCGTCGCCGCCGAGCGTGCCGCTCTCGACGCCGAACTCGCGGCGCTCGCGTGGCGGCGTGCGTCCCTCGCCGCGGTGGAAGCCGCCACGCCCGGCGACCGGGCCGCGCGCCTCGCGCTGCTCGCCGCGGTGGCCGACCACACCGCCGCCCGCGGCGCGCTCGTGGACTTCTGGCACGGGCTGTTCATCGCCGACCTGCCACCCGACCTCACCGAGATGTTCCTCGAGGTCAGCGTGCCCCGGCCACCCGCGGACCCCACCCCGCAGCAGGTGGTGGCCTACGCCGAGATGGTCGCGCTCACCCGCGACCGCACCCTGGCGCAGCGGATGCGGGCCCGGGCACGGATCAACATCGAGCGGATCACCGATGAGGCCGAACTGCTGATGGGCATCGGCGAGGCCTGCGAGCTGGCCCGGCCCCTGTTGCTCGTCGGCCGAACCCCCGCGCCCGGACCGGCCCTGGACCGGTACGTGGCCGCGTACGCCACCGTGCAGCGCACGCGCGACACCCCGGCGTTCCGCAGCGAGCTGCTCACCACCGCCGTCGTCGACCGCGACCCGCGCCTGCGCCGCTACTGGCGCCTCGTCGGTGAGGTCACCGGTGAGCCCGTGCCGGTCGGATCGGCGCAGGCGTGGCTCGTCGACGCGCTCGAACGCTCACTGACCCGCGCGTCGTGACCACCCGCCCACCGGCCGGACCGGCCGGTGGGCGGGCAGCTCAGTCCTCCAGGTCGTCGGCGTCGTCGCGGGCAAGGAAGCTCGCCACCCGGTCGACGGCGTTCTCGAACTCGGGGTTGAGGTCGACGAACGCGCGCAGCCGGTCGGCCAGCCACTCCACGCTGACCTGCTCGTCACCGCGCCGGTCGACCAGCTCCTCGATGCCTCTGTCCGTGGCGTACACGGCCTACTCCGCGTACGCCTCGTCGATGAGCGCAGTCTGCTCGACCTCGTGGACCTTGGACGATCCCGCGGCCGGAGCGGCCATCCGCCGCCGCGAGACCCGCCGGATCCCCACCAGCCGCGGCAGCTTCTCGGGCAGCTCCAGCCCCAGGAACGGCCACGCGCCCTGGTTGGCAGGCTCCTCCTGCACCCAGCGGAACTCGGCGTTCGGGTACCGGTCGAGCACCGCGGCGAGCTGGCGGTCGGCCAGCGGGTACAGCTGCTCGAGGCGCACGAGGGCCACCCCGTCGAGGCCGCGCTTCTCACGCGCCGCGGCCAGCTCGTAGTAGATCTTGCCGCTGCAGAGCAGCACGCGGCGCACGTCGGACGCCGCGCCGTCGCCGTCGCGGTAGCGCGGGTCGTCGATGACCGGGCGGAACCGGCCGCCGGTGAAGTCGGTGAGCGGGCTGACCACCTGCTTGGCCCGCAGCATCCACTTCGGCGTGAACACCACGAGCGGGCGGCGCACGCCGTCCATCGAGTGCCTGCGCAGCAGGTGGAAGTAGTTGGCGGGCTCCGTGGGCAGCGCCACCGTCATCGAGCCCTCGGCGCACAGCTGCAGGAACCGCTCGATGCGGCCGGAGGAGTGGTCCGGGCCCTGGCCCTCGAGGCCGTGCGGCAGCAGCAGCGCCACGTCGGACATCTGGCCCCACTTGGCCTCACCGGACGAGATGAACTCGTCGATGATCGACTGCGCGCCGTTGACGAAGTCGCCGAACTGCGCCTCCCACGCCACGAACGCGTCGGGGTTGGCCACCGAGTACCCGTACTCGAAGCCGAGTGCGGCGAACTCCGACAGCGCCGAGTCGTAGGGCAGGAACCGGCCCTGGTCCTCCGCCAGGTTGCGCAGCGGGTAGTACTCCGCGCCCGTGCGCCGGTCGATGATCACCGAGTGGCGCTGCACGAACGTGCCGCGGCGGGTGTCCTGACCGGAGATCCGCACCAGCTTGCCGTCCATCGCGAGCGAGCCCAGCGCGAGCAGCTCGCCGAACGCCCAGTCGACGTTGCCCTCGCGCGACATCTGAAGGCGCCGTTGCAGCACCGGCTTGACGCGCTGGTGCACGTTGAAGCCCTCGGGCAGCTCGACGTGCGCGTCGCCGATCCGGTGGACGACCTCGAGCGACACCGAGGTGTCGAGGTCGGTGGGCACCGACTGCTCCCGCTCGACCGACGGGCTCGGCGCCGGCGGGGTGCGCTCCAGCTCGCGGACCTCGTTGAAGACGTGCTCCAGCTGGTTGGAGAAGTCCTTGAGCGCGTGCTCGGCCTCCTCCACGGTGATGTCCCCGCGGCCGATCAGCGACTCGGTGTAGATCTTCCGGACGCTGCGCTTCGCGTCGATGATGTCGTACATCGCCGGCTGGGTCATCGAGGGGTCGTCGCCCTCGTTGTGGCCGCGGCGCCGGTAGCAGATCATGTCGATCACGACGTCGTTGTTCCAGCGCTGCCGGTACTCCACCGCCAGCTTGGCCACCCAGACGCACGCCTCCGGGTCGTCGCCGTTCACGTGGAACACCGGGGCGTCGATCATCTTCGCGACGTCGGTGGAGTACTGCGACGAGCGCGAGTGCTCCGGCGCCGTGGTGAAGCCGACCTGGTTGTTGATGACGACGTGCACGGTGCCGCCGGTGCGGTACCCGCGCAGCTTGGCGAGGTTCAGCGTCTCCGCCACCACGCCCTGGCCCGCGAACGCGGCGTCGCCGTGCAGCATCAGCGGCAGCACGGTGAACCCGCCCTCGCCCTTGTCGAGGATGTCCTGCTTGGCGCGGACGATGCCCTCGAGGACCGGGTCGACGGCCTCCAGGTGCGAGGGGTTGGACGCCAGCGACACCACCGTCTCGCCGTCGCCGAACATCCGGAAGTACTTGCCCTCGGCACCCAGGTGGTACTTCACGTCGCCGGACCCGTGGGCCTGGCCCGGGTCGAGGTTGCCCTCGAACTCGCGGAAGATCTGGCTGATCGGCTTGCCGACGATGTTGGCCAGCACGTTCAGGCGGCCGCGGTGCGGCATGCCGATGACGACCTCGTCGAGCTCGTGCTCGGCCGCCTTGTCCAGCACGGCGTCGAGCAGGGGGATCACGGTCTCGCCGCCCTCGAGCGAGAAGCGCTTCTGCCCTACGTACTTGGTCTGCAGGAACGTCTCGAACGCCTCGGCCGCGTTGAGCTTGGAGAGGATGTACTTCTGCTCGGCCGGGTTCGGCTTCTGGTGCGGGACCTCGATGCGCTCCTGCAGCCAGGCGCGCTGCTCGGGGTCGGCGATGTGCATGTACTCGGTGCCGATGGTGCGGCAGTACGCGTCGCGCAGCACGCCGAGCACATCGCGCAGCTTCATGTGCTGCTTGCCGGCGAAACCGCCGACGGCGAACTCCCGGTCGAGGTCCCACAGGGTGAGGCCGTGGGACAGGATGTCGAGGTCGGGGTGGCGGCGCTGGCGGTAGTTCAGGGGGTCGGTGTCGGCCATCAGGTGGCCGCGCGTCCGGTGCGCGTCGATCACCTCGATCACCCGGGCGGTCTTGTCGATCGCGCCCTCGGGGATGTCCTGCACCCACCGCACCGGCTCGTACGGCACGCGCACGGACCGGAAGATCTCGTCGTAGAACTCGTCCTCGCCCAGGAGCAGCGCGTGCATCCGGCGCAGGAAGTCGCCGGACTCGGCGCCCTGGATGATCCGGTGGTCGTAGGTGGAGGTCAGCGTGATGATCTTGCTGACGCCGATCTCGGCCAGCTTCTCGGCGCTCGCGCCCTGGAACTGCGCGGGGTACTCCATCGCGCCGACGCCGATGATCGCGCCCTGGCCCTGCATCAGCCGCGGCACCGAGTGGTTGGTGCCCAGCGTGCCCGGGTTGGTGAGCGTGATCGTGGTGCCCGCGAAGTCCTCGCTCTGCAGGGCACCCGCGCGCGCCTTGTGCACGATGGCCTCGTAGGCCGACCAGAACTGCGCGAAGTTCATCGTCTCGCAGCCCTTGATCGAGACGACGACGAGCGAACGCTGGCCGTCCTTGCCCGGCAGGTCGATCGCCAGCCCGAGGTTGACGTGGTCGGGCTGCACGACGACCGGCTTGCCGTCCTGCTCGGAGTAGTGGCGGTTCATCACCGGGAATTCGGCGAGCGCCTTGACCAGCGCGTACCCGATGAGGTGCGTGAAGGAGACCTTGCCGCCGCGGGTGCGCTTGAGCTGGTTGTTGATGACGACCCGGTTGTCGGCGAGGAGCTTCGCCGGCACGGCGCGCACGCTCGTGGCCGTGGGCACGCTGAGCGAGGCGTTCATGTTCTTGACGACTGCGTTCGCCGCGCCGCGCAGCGGAATGGTGGTGCCCCCGCCCGCGTCGGCGGCCTTGGCGGCGGGCCGGGCGGCCTGCGACGTGCTGCCCGCGGGCGGCTTCGACCCGGCGGTGGGGGCGCTGCGCTTCTGCGTGGGCGCGCTGCCGTTGCTGCCACCGGTCGGCGTGAGGGCCGCGCGGTCGGCGGCCCGCGTGCGCTCGCTGGGCTCCGGGCGCTCGGCAACCGGGGTGGGCGCGGGCGCCGTGGGCGCCTCCGACGGGGCGGACGGGCGGCCGGGCCGCTGCGCGGCCTCCTGGACGGAACCGGTGCCGGCCGAGTCATCGGCGGTGTCGGCGGCAGCGGTGGGCGGCGCATCGGTGGGTCGGTAGTCCGCGAAGAACTCGTGCCATGCCGGGTCGACGGTGTTGGGGTCGTCGAGGAAACGTTGGTACATCTCCTCGACGAGCCATTCGTTCGGCCCGAATTCGCCTGCTGGACTGGACGTACTGCTGCTGGACACGCTGATGACCGCCTTGATCGGATCTCATCGACTCGCCGAGGACTGCCCGCCAGGTTAGTCCTCACGGTCGAGCGCCGGGTACCGCGCACGTGCGGCACGCGGCTGCACCGTTCCAGGGGTCGTTACAGATGGATCAGTGAGCGCGCCCCCGATCGTGGGCGCGGCGGGTCGTCCGGCGGCGTGATCGGTCCGGGCGGTTCGTCACGATCGGCGAACCGCCTGGTGAGGCGCATTCTCGGCGCCGGCCCGCTCAGGCGGCGGGCAGCTCGCCCTCGGCGTCGACCACGGCCGTCCGCACCGCAGTGGTGCTGATCACGGTGCCCGCGCGCAACCCCGCCCGGGAGTCGGTGCGCAACGTGTCGCGCTCCCCGGCGAACTGGCCGTCGGCCGGGTCGAGGAACAGTTCCGTGCGGGTGCGCCCGGCGTCGTGCACGAGCGCGAGGCACTCGTGGCCGTCGACGTTGCGCGCGTCGTCGGTGAAGCTCACACCCGGCAGCGCGGTGAGCGCCCGGAAGAACGCCGACCGCAGTTCGGCGGGCACCAGCGCCGTGCGCAGCGCCGTGACGGCCGCCGCGAACGGCCCGAACCAGCTGCCCGGGTTCTCCTCGCGGAGCCGGTCGAGCAGCGCGGCCGGGTCACGGGGCAGGCGCCCGAGGAACTCCGGCGTGGGCGACTGCCAGCTACCCCGCCGCGGCGGCCGCGGGCGCGGGCAGAAGGCGCTGCCGAGATCGCCGCCGAGATCGAGGTCGAGATCCGGGTCCGGCACGGTGTCGAATTCGCCGTAGCGCGCGCGGAACCGCCCCACGGGCGCAAGGTCGTACAGGTCGAAGCCGTCCTCGCGGGCCTCCTCCGCCGACCCGGTGAGCCACGTCTGCGCCCCCGTCAGCTCCCGCTCCAGCACCCACTCGCGTTCGGGCTGGGCCGGGATCCACTGCCGCAACCGGTGCTCGGTGAGGTGCTGGTGGGGACCGAAGGTGCCGAGCCACCACGCGTGCGTCTCGACGAAGCGGTACTGGTGCGGCGCCATCGGTCGGTCGGACACGGCGATGGCGAGCTCGATCACGGCGCTCCCTGTTCTCGGCGACGGTCGCCACAGAGTGTGACCCAGTCACCGAGCGTGATCACGCCGACCTAGCTGATCCACTCCTTCACCTGCGTGAGGACCTTCGGGACGTCGCTCGTGACCGGGGTGACGTGCAGGTGGGTGACCCCCGCCTCGCGCAGGGCGGCGATCCGCTCCTGCACGTGCGACGCCGGGCCGATCAACGTGATCCGGTCGATGAACTCGTCGGGCAACGCCGCGGCCGCCTCCTCCTTGCGCCCCTCGAGGTAGAGGTCCTGCACCACCCGCGCCGCGTCGGCGTACCCCTGGCGGGCGAAGACCGTGTTGTAGAAGTTCCGCCCCCGCGCGCCCATGCCGCCCACGTACAGCGCGTACATGGAGCGGGCCAGCTGCCGCGCCGGCTCGAACATCTCCTCCTCGAGCGCGAGGAACCCACCGCCGGTGATCTGCAGCGGGCCCAGCTCGGGTGCGCGCTTCGCCAGCCCCGCGTCCAGCGCGGGCCCGAACACGTCCCGCAGCTTCTCCGGCACGAGCACGTGCGGCAGCCAGCCGTTGGCGATCTCCGCCGCCATCTCGACGTTCTTGTCGCCGAGCGCGGCCACCCAGATCGGGATGTCCGGCCGCCGCGGGTGGTTGATCAGCTTCAGCGGCTTGCCCAGCCCGGTGCCCTGCCCCTCCGGCAGCGGGATCGGGTAGAGCCCGTCGTTGGTGACCCGCTCCCGGCGCCACACCTTCCGGCAGATCTCGATGATCTCCCGCGTGCGGGCCACCGGCTTGTCGTACCGGACACCGTGGAAGCCCTCGATCACCTGCGGCCCGGACGCCCCCAGCCCCAGGATCGCGCGGCCGTCCGACAGCGCGTCGAGCCCCGCCGCCGTCATCGCGGTGAGAGTGGGCGTGCGGCTGTAGATCGGCAGGATCCCCGAACCGATCTGCACGCGCTCGGTGCGCGCCGCGAGGTAACCCATCAGCGAGACCGCGTCGAAGCTGTACACCTCGGCGACCCAGACGACGTCGAGCCCCGCTTGCTCCATCACGACGACCGACTCGGCGTTGCGGATCGGGTCGTCCCCGTACTGGAGCTGGGTCGAGAGCAGCATGGGCCGGGATGTTACCGGCGAGTCAAGTAGTGCGGCCCTGATCGCCCGCGACGGCTACGTCGCCGCGAGTCACACGCCAGGGTTGCCGCGACAGCCGTGATGTCCTGCTCGGGCGGTCGGTCGGATCGAGAAGTACTTCGTGTCGGTGGTTGCGACGGTCTCGTTCTGCTCGGGCGTGCGGCTGTTCGGTGGCCGATCATGAATGCCGTCGAGTCGGACGCCAGGGTTGTCGGGGCAGCCGTGATGTCCTGCTCGGGCTGGTTGGTCGGACGGGGAGTTGGTCGGCTCGGCCGTCTGGGGCTCGATCGGGGGGCGGTCACGTCGAGTCGTACGTCAGGGGTGTCGGGACGGCCGTGACGTCCTGCTCGGGCTGGTCGGTCGGACCGAGGAGTACCTCTCGGTGGTGGCTGCGACGGTCTTGTTCTATTCGGGCGGTCGGCTGTCCAGGTACCGATCATGAATCGCGTCGAGTCGGACGCCAGGGTTGTCGGGGGTTGTCGGGACAGTCGGGGTGTCCTGCTCGGGCTGGTTGGTCGGACCGGGAGCGGGTCGGCGCGGCTGCCTGGGGGCCCGTTCGGGAGGCGGTCGCGTCGAGTCGTACGTCAGGGTTGCCGCGACAGCCGTGATGTCCTGCTCGGGGCGGTCGGTCGGATCGAGAAGTACTTCGTGTCGGTGGTTGCGACGGTCTTGTTCTACTCGGGCGGTCGGCTGCCTGGGGCTCGATCATGAATCGCGTCGAGTCGGACGCCAGGGGTGTCGGGGCAGCCGGGGTGTCCTGCTCGGGTCGGGTTGTCGGACCAGAGTTGGTCGACTCGGCCGTCTGGGGCTCGTTCGGGGGCGGTCACGTCGAGTCGTACGTCAGGGCTGTCGGGACGGCCGTGACGTCCTGCTCGGGCTGGTTCGTCGGGCTGAGCAGTACGTCCCGGTGGGTGCGGCGGCGGTGATGTGCTTGCGACGCCTGGGCTGGGCGAAAGTTCAGGAACGCCACTTTCATGAACCTGCAGTACAGCAACGTGGCGTTCCTGAACCTCCGGTGCGCCGAGCCGGCTCGTGCCGGGCGCCGCGACGGCCGCGAAGTACTGCTCGGATCGGCCGTCCTAGGGTGCGGACGTGAGGTTCCGCGTCGTCCCGGCCGCCTACGTCCTGCTGCTGCGCGGAACCGGCCGCGACGCCGAGGTGCTGCTGCAACTGCGCCAGGGCACCGGGTACCGCGACGGGCACTGGGCGGCGGCGGCCGCGGGGCACGTCGAGGCCGACGAATCGGTCCTGGTGGCGGCGTGCCGGGAGGCGGCGGAGGAGGTGGGCGTGACGATCGAGCCCGCCGACCTCGAACCGCTCACCACGATGCACCGCACCCACGCCAACCACGAGCCCATCGACGAGCGCGTCGACTTCTTCTTCGCCTGCCGCCGCTGGGTGGGCGAACCGCGGCTGCTGGAGGTGGCCAAGGCGGCCGATCTCGGCTGGTTCCCGCTCGCGGCGCTGCCCGAGCCGGTGGTGCCGCACGAGCGGTACGTGCTCGAGGCCCTGCGCGAGGACGTTCTGCCGGCGATCACGACCTTCGGTTTCCCGCCCCGCCTGCCGGAAACCAAGGCCCGGTGACGGCCGGGGAGCGCTACTGGATACGGTGACTTCCCACCCGCGTGCAACCCCCGTGCCGGCGGGTAGTCACGACCACTCGGAGTTCCGTCATGAGCTCTCCCATGCAGGTCCCTCGAATGCGCGCCGCGGCGCGGCGGGTGAAGGCAGGCGGCGAGCGCTTCCTCGGTGGCGTGCTGCCTGGCGCGTCCGCCCGCAGGCTCCAGATCAAGGCCTTCGCCGACGACTGGGCCGCCGCCAACCTCGAAGCCCGCCAGGCCACCGGGCCGCTGTGGATCGTGCTCGGCGACTCGGCGAGCCAGGGCATCGGCGCCACGCGGCGCGAGACCGGGTACGTCGGCGTCGTCCACGAGAAGCTGCGCCACCGCGACGCGTGGCGCGTGATCAACCTCTCCCGCGCGGGAGCGGGGATCAACGACGTGCTCACCCGCCAGCTCCCCGAGCTGATCGACCTCACCAGGGACCAGTCCGCCGCCCTCGTCAGCTGCATCGTGGGCGCCGAGGACCTCGCGCGCCGGGCGTCCGGCCTCGACGTCGCGCTCCGGCAGCTGCTCGCCTCGCTCCCGTCCGGTGCGGTGGTCGGCACGTTCGCCCGCGGGGCGCGCAGCGGTCCGGCCGCGGCGCTCGACGCGATCACCCGCGAGGAGGCCGCACGCCACCGGCTGCGCGTCGCCGAGCTGCCGCCGCGCTTCGGCCCGGGCAACCGAGGGCGGGAGTCCAACCCGCTCGGCGACGTCGAGCACGCCGGATGGGCCGAGGCCGTCCTGGCCGCGATCGACGGCCCGCCCGCCGAGATCGCCCCGTCCACCGACCCCGAACTGCCCGTGGTGCCCGCGGGCGACGACAAGCCGGCCGGCCGTGCGAAGGCCGGCGACGCGAAGCCGGGCGACGACTAGATCGGACCCGACGACCTGGTGCAGGACGACCGGAGCGGCCGCGTCACCGTCCGCGAGCTGAGCAAGCGATTCGGCGGCGTGCAGGCCGTCGAGGGCTTGACCTTCTCGGTGGAGCCGGGCGCCGTCACCGGTTTCCTCGGGCCGAACGGATCCGGGAAGACCACGACGCTGCGGATGATCCTCGGGCTGGTCACGCCCACCGCGGGCGAGGCGCGGATCAACGGGGTGCCGTTCGCGGAGCTCGGCCGACCGGCCCGGGTCGTGGGCGCGGTGCTCGAGGCGCAGGGATTCCACCCCGCCCGCACGGCGCGGGCGCACCTGCTCGCCTGCGCCGCGGCGATCGAGGTGCCCGACGACGCGGTCGAGCACGTGCTGGGCGCCGTCGGCCTCGGCGACGCGGGCTTCCAGCCGGTCGGCGACTACTCGCTCGGCATGCGGCAGCGCCTCGCGCTGGCCGTCGCGCTGCTCGGCGATCCGCAGGTCCTCGTACTCGACGAGCCGGGCAACGGGCTCGACCCCGAGGGCATCGCGTGGCTGCGCGCCTTCCTGCGCGCCTTCGCCGCGCAGGGCCGCAGCGTGCTGATCTCCAGCCACCTGCTCGCCGAGGTGGAGCAGACCGCCGACCACCTCGTCGTGATCAGCCACGGCCGCTGCGTCTACCAGGGTT
This sequence comes from Pseudonocardia zijingensis, assembly GCF_042657305.1. NCBI lineage: Bacteria > Bacillati > Actinomycetota > Actinomycetes > Pseudonocardiales > Pseudonocardiaceae > Pseudonocardia > Pseudonocardia zijingensis. The sequence continues at coordinate 657,591 of NZ_JBHSKO010000001.1, forward strand.
CGCTCGCCCAGCTGCAGGGATCGCGCACCGCGCGCGTGCTCGTGCGAAGCAACGATCCGGTGAAACTGGCCGACGCGCTGGCCGCCACCGGCGTGCTCGAGATCGATACCCTCTCCGAGGGGTGGCTCGGTGTCGCGGGCAGCGACCCGGTCCACATCGGGGACGTGGCGCTCGCCGCAGGCGTCCCCGTGTACGGGATGGTGCACGAGCGCGTCGAGCTCGAGCAGCTGTACTTCCAGCTGACCGCCGAGCCGTGGCGGGTCGGATGAGGCCCGCACCGATCTGGCCGCCGGTCCGCGCCGAGTGGCGCAAGGTGGTGTCGACGCGGCTCTGGTGGGGCCTCCTGGTGCCCGTCGTGCTGCTGTCGAGCATGATCAACCTGTTCGGCGGGGTCTTCACCGCCGCGTTCCCCGAGGAGCAGCTCCCGTTGCTGCTCGGCTCCCTCGCCTACGCCCTCGGCACCACCAGCGTGTTCGCCGCCGTGCACGGGATCGTCGCCGCCGCGGGCGAGTACCGCCACCGCACGATCACCACGACCTACCTCACGTCCCGCGGCCGCGGTCCTGTGCTGGCAGCGAAGATGCTGGTGAGCGCGGGGGTGGGGGCCTGCTACGCGGTTGCGACCGTGGTGTCGGGCCTGCTCGCGGGCGTCGCGGCCGACGCGGGCACCACGTTCCCCGCCGCAGGACCATTGGTCGCCACCGTCCTCATCGGCGTCGCGGTGTCGGCGTGCTGGGGAGCGCTCGGCGCCGCCTTCGGCACGGTGGTGAGCAACCTGGTCAGCGCACTCGTGGCGCTGCTGCTCTACCTGATGGTCGGTGAGCTCCTGCTGGGCGCGCTGCTCGACGAGGCGGAGTCCGGCACCGTCCGCGCCCTGTCGTCGTACCTGCCGGGCAACGCGGGCGAGGTGGCGGTCTACGGCATCCCGGCTCGCGAGCTCGCCGGGCCGATCACGGGTCCGCAGGTCGTCGAGCTCCTCGCGGGCGTCACCGCCCCGCCGGACTGGACGATGGCGCTGCTGGTCCTCGCGCTCTGGACGGGCGCGGTGGGTGTCCTCGGCTGGTTCATCGGCGCCCGCCGCGACATCACCTGAGCGCGAGTCCCGCATCTGGGCAGCCGAGTTCCGCATTCCGCGCGGCGAGTCCCGCGTTCTCCTGGGGGGCGAGTCTCGCGTTTGTGTGGCTGTGTTGCGCGTTCTGCGGGTGAGCCCTCCGCGCCCGTGCAGGCCGAGTCTCGCGTCTGCGCAGCTGTGTACCGCATTCTGCGTCCTGCGGGTCAGCCCCGCGCCCGCACGCGAGTCTCGCGTCTGCGTGGCAGAGTCCCGCACGTGCGGGGCGGACGTGCCCCTCGCGCGGCCCGCACCGAGGTCGCGCCCGTCCACCCGCGCACATCGGCCCGCGAGACGGGGGACTCGCCCGGCGGGGTGGGGGACTCGCGGGGCGATGCGTGTCTCGGCTGCGCGGATGCGGGACTCGCCGCGCAGAACGCGGGACTCGCGCGGAGGGTGGGGACTCGCCTCGCGGGACTTGCGGAGTGGGTGTGGGGGACTCCCCTCGCGGGACGCGCATCTCGGCCCATGAGATGGGGGACTCGCGTGGGGGTGGTGCTCCGTGGGCCCGGGTGTCGGCGGGGCGGCATAACGTGGTGGTGTGCCCGACGCTCGCTCCCCCGGATGGATCCGCCGACTGGTCCGCGCCTGCCTGAAGCACCGGGGGGTGGCGATCGGCGCTCTCGTGGCGTCGGCGTTCGGGGTGAGCCTGGAAGCGATCGGGCCGCTGCTCACCCGGGTCGCCGTGGACGACGCCGTGGCCGGGTCCACGGCGGTCCTCGGCCCGATCGTCACGGCGGTGCTCGGCCTCGCGCTGGTGCGCTTCGCCGCGGCGTTCATGCGGCGCTACCTCGCCGGGCGCCTCGCGCTCGACGTGCAGCACGACCTGCGGCGGCAGGTGTTCGCCGCGATGCAGCGCCTCGACGGGGAGCGGCAGGACGCGCTGCGCACAGGGCAGGTCGTGTCGCGGGCGATCACGGACCTGCAGCTGGTGCAGTCGCTGCTGTCGATGGCGCCGCTCGCGCTCGGGGCGGTGGTGCTGGTGGTCGCCTCGGTGGCGGCCATGGTGTGGCTGTCGCCGCTGCTGTCGGTGGTGGCGCTCGTGGTGGTGCCGGCGGTCGGCTGGATCGCGCTGCGCACGAGGGCGAAGCTGTTCCCGGCCACGTGGTCGGCGCAGCAGCGGGCGGCCGACATCGCCCAGCAGGTGGAGGAGACGGTCACCGGCGTCCGGGTGGTGAAGGGCTTCGGGCAGGAGGCCCGGGAGACGGCCACGCTCGAGCGGGGGGCGGCGCGCCTGTTCGCCGAGCGGATGCGGGCCGCCCGGCTCACGGCGAGGCTGAACCCCACGTTGCTCGCGCTGCCCACGATCGGGCAGGTCGGCGTGATCGCGGTGGGTGGCTGGCTGGCGTTGCAGGGGTCGGTGAGCCTCGGCACGTTCCTGGCGTTCTCCACGTACGTGGCCCAGCTCGTCGGGCCTGCCCGGCTGCTGGGGTCGGTGGTGGTGAGCGCTCAACTCGCGCGCGCGGGCGTGGAGCGCGTGCACGACCTGATCGACTCGCAGCCCGACGTGGTCGACCCGGAGTCCCCGTCGGCGCTCCCGGAGGGCCCGCTGTCGGTGGAGCTGCGGAACGTCACGTTCGGCTACTCGCGCCGCGACCCCGTGCTCGACGCCGTCACGCTGCGGGTGGAGCCGGGGGAGACGCTCGCGGTGGTCGGTACGGCGGGTTCCGGCAAGTCGACGATCGCGCTGCTGCTGCCCCGGTTCTACGACCCCCAGCAGGGCGAGGTGCTGCTGGGTGGGGTGCCGCTGCCGCAGCTGCGGCTCGCCGACCTGCGCCGGGAGCTCGGGGTGGTGTTCGAGGAGGCGTTCCTGTTCTCCGACACGATCCGGGCCAACATCGCCTACGGCTGCCCGGACGCGAGCGACGAGGAGGTGCGGGCGGCGGCGCGCGCGGCGCAGGTCGACGGGTTCGTGGAGGCGCTGCCCGACGGGTACGACACGCGCGTGGGCGAGCGTGGCCTCACGTTGTCCGGCGGGCAGCGGCAGCGGATCGCGCTGGCTCGGGCCGTGCTCACGGACCCGCGCGTGCTGGTTCTGGACGACGCCACGTCGGCCGTCGACACGGCCACGGAGGCGGCGATCCACCACACGTTGCGCACGCTCACGGCGGGCCGCACCACGCTGCTGGTGGCGCACCGCCGCTCGAGCCTCGCGCTGGCCGACCGGATCGCCGTGCTCGACGCGGGCCGCGTGGTGGACGCCGGCACGGAGGCGGAGCTCGTGGAGCGCTGCGCGCTGTTCCGGGAGCTGCTCGACGCGTCCGACGGCGGCGAACGCGGCACTCACCCTGACGAGACGGGGGACTCGCGGCAGTTGTGGCCGGAGCCGGGGGCCGAGGGCACCGTGCCGCAGCCGCGGGTGACCTCCTCGTCGAGCGGCGGGATCGGTGCGCGCGGAGCCGGCATGGGGGCCGCGGGCGACATGGCGCCCACACCCGAGCTGCTGGCGGCGGTCGAGGCGCTGCCACCGGCCACCGAGGTGCCGCACGTCCGGGGCGAGGACCCCACGGCGCCCGATCCCGGGTTCCGCCTGGCTCGCCTGCTGCGCCCGGTGCGCGGGGCGCTCCTGCTCGGGATCGCGCTGGTGGCGCTCGACGCGCTGGGCAGCCTGGCGCTCCCGGCCGTCACCCGGCTGGCGATCGACGGCGGCATCACGGCGGGCGCGCCCTCGGTGCTGGTCACGGCCACGCTGCTGGGGGTCGGGCTGGTGGTGGTCGGCTGGGTCGTGGTGGCCATGCAGACCGTGGTCACGGCGCGCGCCGGCGAGTCGCTGCTCTACCTGCTGCGGGTGCGCAGCTACGCCCACCTGCAGCGGCTGGGGCTGGACTACTTCGAGCGCGAGCTGTCCGGCCGGATCATGACGCGGATGACCACCGACGTCGACGCGCTGTCGACGTTCCTGCAGACGGGCCTGGCCCAGGCCGTGGTCAGCGTGCTCACCATCGGCGGGGTCGCGGTGGCGCTCCTGGTCACCGACGTGGAGCTCGGGCTCGTCGCGCTCGCGGTGGTGCCGGTGCTCGCCATCGCCACGGTGCTGTTCCGCCGGGTGTCGTCGGCGGCGTACGCGGAGGCCCGGGAGCGGGTGAGCGTCGTCAACGCCGACCTGCAGGAGAACGTCACCGGGGTGCGGGTCGCGCAGGCCTACGTCCGGGAGGAGCGCAGCGCCACCGCGTTCGGCGAGCGCAGCGCGGCGTACCGGGCGTCGCGGCTGCGGGCGCAGCGCTACATCGCCACGTACTTCCCGTTCGTGGCTCTGTTGTCGGACGTCGCCACGGCGGCGGTGCTCGGGGTCGGCGCGGCGCGGGTGGCGGCGGGCGACCTGACGCCGGGCGTGCTCACGGCGTTCCTGCTCTACCTCGGGCTGTTCTTCGCCCCGGTGCAGCAGCTCTCGCAGGTGTTCGACGGCTACCAGCAGGCCCGCGTCGGCTTGTCGCGCATCGCCGACCTGCTGCGCACGCCCACGTCCGTGCCGCCGGAGCCGGCGGCCCACCCCGTCCCGGTGCCGGAACGGCTGCGCGGCGAGGTGGAGCTGCGCGACGTCGGCTTCACCTACGCGGGTGCCGACGTGCCCGCGCTGTCCGGCGTCTCGCTGCGGGTCGCGCCCGGGGAGACGGTCGCGTTCGTGGGTGCCACGGGTGCGGGCAAGTCCACGCTGGTCAAGCTGGTGGCCCGGTTCTACGACGCCGACTCCGGAGCGGTGCTCGTCGACGGCGTGGACGTGCGCCGCTACCCGCTGGCCGCGTACCGGCAGCGGCTGGGCATCGTGCCGCAGGAGCCGCACCTGTTCACCGGCGACGTCGCCGCCAACATCGCCTACGCGCGGCCGGACGCGAGCCGGGCAGAGATCGAGGCGGCCGCACAGGCCGTCGGCGCGCTCGACCTGGTGCGCGGGCTGCCCGGTGGGTTCCGGCACCCGGTGGGTGAGCGGGGGCAGGGCCTGTCGGCGGGGCAGCGGCAGCTCATCGCGCTGGCCCGCGCCGAGCTCGCCGACCCGGATGTGCTGCTGTTCGACGAGGCCACGGCGGCCCTCGACCCGGCCACGGAGGCCGCGGTCCACGCCGCGGGCGACCGCGTCACGTCCCGGCGCACGGCGTTCGTCGTGGCCCACCGGCTGGGCACGGCGGCGCGCGCCGACCGCATCGTGGTGCTCGACGCCGGCCGGGTGGTCGAGGTGGGCACGCACGACGAGCTGATCGCGAAGGGCGGTCACTACGCGGCGCTCTGGCAGGCCGGGGAGATGGAGCCCGCAGCCTGACTCCGGGAGTGACGCGCGTCACCCGTGCCCAACGGTGTGGCTCGCCGCGCGGGTCGTGGATCGGCATGAGCAGGATGCGACGATTCGGCAGGCCCGGTGGCAGCGACGAGCGGATCGTCGTCTTCCCCGACCGCGGCAGGCTCGCGCTGCTGTCGGTCGGCGCGCTGGCCTTCGTGGTCGGGGGGTTCTGGATGCTGTCCCGTGGTCGCCTCGACGGTGTGCTGCCGATCGCGTTCTTCGGTGCCTGCGGCCTGTACTCCCTCTGGCGACTCGTCGTGCCCCGGCCGCTGCTGGTGATCGATCGGCAGGGGATCCACGACAACGCCTCCCCGATGGGCGGCGGCCGGATCCCGTGGGCCCAGATCACCGGGTGCGGCGTGTGCGAGTACCGGGGGCAGCTGATGGTCGGGATCGGTCTGGTCGAACCGGCGGCGCACCTCGCCCGGCTGATCTCGGTGAAGCGCCGGCTGGTGCAGGCCAACATGGGGCTCGGGTTCCCGCCCGTCCTGATTCCCCAGAGCATCCTGCCGATCCCGGCCGGGGAGCTGGCGGCCGAGATCGAGGCGTTCCGCGCTCGCGCTCTGTAGCGAGCAGGTGCCCGTTCTGGCGAATCCTGCCCGATTTCGGGCAGGAAGTTGGGATTTCGCGCCGTAGTGGGGCACCATCTTCCCCGTGCCCGCCGGACCGTACGACGACCTCATCGCGCACCTGGTCCGCAGCACCCCGCTCGACGCGGGGGAGGCGGCACGCGTGGTGGCCGAGGTCGTCGGCTACTTCTCCGAGCAGCTACCGGAGTTCGTGCGGCGCAGGCACGCGGAACTGAAACGTCGCGGGCTCACGAACGAGCAGATATTCGCGGTGCTGGGTGCGGAGCTCGCGACGCGGCGGGTGGCCCCGCCCGAGCTCTCCGCGCGCCAGCTGCGGCGGATCGTCTACGGGTGAAGGGGACTTCTCTATGTGCGGCATCGTCGGATACGTCGGACCCCAGGACGCCGCCCCGATCCTCCTGGAGGGTCTGGGCCGCCTGGAGTACCGCGGGTACGACAGCGCCGGCCTCGCGGTCCGCGGGCGGAGCGGGCTGAAGGTCCGCAAGGTGAGCGGGCGGGTCGCGGAGCTGGCTGCGGATCTGCCTGCGCGGTTCAAGGGGGCCCCGGGCATCGGGCACACCCGCTGGGCGACGCACGGTGAGCCGAGTGAGGCCAACGCCCACCCGCAGGTCGACACGGCGGGGCGCATCGCCGTGGTGCACAACGGCATCATCGAGAACGCCGACGAGCTGCGCGCGAAGCTCGCGGCCGAAGGGGTGGAGTTCACCTCGCAGACCGACACCGAGACGGTGGCGCACCTCGTGGCCGCGGCCTTCACCGCAGACGCCGACGACCTCGAGCAGGCCGTCCGCCAGGCGTTGCGGCAGGTGGTGGGGGCCTACGGCCTCGCGGTGCTCGACGCGGAGCACCCCGACCGGATCGTCGTGGCGCGCAACGGCAGCCCCGTGCTGCTCGGCGTCGGCGAGAAGGAGATGTTCGTGGCGTCGGACGTCGCGGCGCTGATCGGCTACACCCGCCAGGTCGTGTACCTCGACGACGGCGAGCTCGCGACGATCACCGCGAACGGCTACCGCACCTACACCCTCGACGACCGGGCCGTCTCGAAGAGCCCGTCCACGATCGACTGGGACGTGGTGGGCGCCGAGATCGGCGACCACGCGCACTTCCTCGCGAAGGAGATCCGGGAGCAGCCGCGCACCATCGAGCGGGCGCTCAAGGGCCGCATCGACGAGCGGTTCGCCACCGCACACCTCGGCGGGCTGAACATGACCGTCCGGGAGGCGCGGGAGTTCCGGCGGGTGAAGATCCTCGGCTGTGGTTCGGCCTGCTACGCCGGGGAGCTCGGCGCGCAGCTGATCGAGGACCTCGCGCGGGTGCCGGCGAGTTCGGAGCCCGCCTCGGAGTTCCGCTACCGCAACCCCGTGGTGGAGCCGGACACGCTCTACGTCGCGGTCAGCCAGTCCGGCGAGACCATCGACACGCTCGCCGCGGTGCAGGAGCTGCAGCGCAAGGGCGGTCGCGTGATCGGAATCGTCAACGTGGTCGGGTCGACGATCGCCCGCCAGGTCGACGGTGGCATCTACCTGCACGCGGGCCCGGAGATGTCGGTGGCGGCCACGAAGTCGTTCACCTCCACCGTCGCGGCGTTCGCGCTGCTCGCCCTCCACCTCGGTCGCATCCGCGACCTGTCGCCCGAACAGGGCAGGCGGATCATCGCGGGGCTCACCGCGCTCCCGGACCAGATCACGCAGATCATCGAGCAGTCCGACGCGATCGCGGAGGTGGCCGCGGAGATCGCGAAGAGCCATAGCGTGATGTTCGTCGGCCGCCGACGCGGCTGGCCGGTGGCCCGCGAAGGTGCGCAGAAGCTGAAGGAGATCAGCTACGTGCACGCGGAGGCCTACCCGTCCGCGGAGCTCAAGCACGGCCCACTCGCGCTGATCAGCCCGGAGATGCCGACCGTCGCGATCGTCCCCGACGACGACCTGCTCGACAAGAACACCTCGACGCTGTCGGAGATCAAGGCGCGCAAGGGGCCCGTGGTCGCCGTGGCCCACCGGGAGCTGCCCACCGACCTCGCCGACCGCACGATCGTGGTGCCCCGCGCCGAGCCGGAGCTGGACCCGATCCTGCTGTCGATCCCGCTGCAGATCCTCGCCTACCACGCCGCGGTCGCCCTGGACCGCGACGTCGACAAGCCCCGCAACCTGGCCAAGAGCGTCACGGTGGAGTGAACCTTGACCGGGTGAAGGTGCGCTCCTAGCCTCGGGCGCGAGGAAAACGATCATCCCGGTCCGGGAGGGCGTTGCCGAGGGGGCGGCACCGTCCTGCCCCGCGTCGTGGTCCGCTGTCGCATCACGGGGATCGTCCGAACCCGCCCTCTGGCACCACCGCGGGACGAACGGGGGGCGCATGATGCATCAGCACAGGCAGCTGGGCACGGGCATCGGCTGGCGGCCGGAGATCGCGGCCGGGATCGAGCAGCTGCCCGGCATCGACTGGGTCGAGGTGGTGGCGGAGAACCTCGGCCCCGACCACCTCCCCCCACCGCTCACCCGCCTCCGCGACCGCGGCGTCACGGTCGTGCCGCACGGGGTCGGCCTCGGCCTCGGCGGGGCGGAACGGCCCGATCCCGGACGGCTCGTCGCGCTCGCCCGGCGGGCCGAGCTGACGGGGGCGCCGCTGGTCACCGAGCACATCGCGTTCGTGCGGGCCGGCGGGCCGCTGACCGGGTCCCCGCGGGTCGAGGCCGGGCACCTGCTGCCCGTGCCCCGCACCCGCGACGCGCTCGACGTGCTCTGCGCGAACGTGCACATCGCCCAGGACGCGCTGCCCGTACCGCTCGCGCTGGAGAACATCGCGGCGCTCTTCTCGTGGCCCGACGACGAGTTCACGGAGGGCGAGTTCCTCTCCGAGCTCGTGGAGCGCACCGGGGTCGAGCTGCTCATCGACGTGGCGAACCTGCACACCAACCACGTCAACCGCGGCGAGGACCCGGCGGACGCGCTCGACCGGCTGCCGCTCGAGGCGATCGCGTACGTGCACGTCGCCGGTGGTGTCGAGCACGACGGGGTCTGGCACGACAGCCACGCCCACCCGGTGACGGAGCCGGTGTTGCAGGTGCTGCGGGAGCTGTGCGCGCGCGTCAGCCCGCCCGGGGTGCTGCTGGAGCGCGACGAGGACTTCCCCCCGATCGCCGAGCTCGCCGCCGAGCTGGACGCGATCGGCCGGGTCGTCGACGGTGCCCGGGAGGTCGTCCGTGCCTGAGACCACCGAGACCCCCGCGCTCACCGCCGCCCGTGAGCGGCTCGCGCGCCGCCAGGCATCGCTGCTGTCCGCGCTGGTCGCGGGCGCCCCGGCGCCGGAGGGCTTCGACCGGGCGCGACTGCGGGTGCAGGCGCGTGCGCTGGCCGCGAAGCGCGCGGACGTGATCGCGAAGATCGCGCCGGACCTGCCGCGCATCCTCGGCTCCCGGTTCCGGGAGCACTACCTCGTCTACGCCGCCGCGCACCCGCTCACCGGCGGTTACCGGCAGGACGCGCTGGCGTTCGCGCGACACCTCCTCGACGCGGGCGCCCCGGCGGACCGGCGCGAGCTGCGGCGCTGGTGGCGGCGGCGTTCGGGGCACCGCCCACCTGCGTTGTTCCGGCGGGCCCGCACCGCAGGCGGCGGGGGGTGGTGCTGATGCAGACCGTCGTCGCGATCGGAGGCGTCCTGGCGATCGTCGTCACCACGCTGTGGCTCGTCGTCGCGCGCATCGCGTGCCGCAGTGCGGTCCCGCGCGCCACACCCGGGTGGACGCCGCAGTCGGTGCTCGAGGTGGCGTTCCTCGTCGGCGGACCGCGCCGCGTGGTGGACACGGTGATCAGCGTCATGCACGAGGACGAGCGCGCGCAGGTCGTCGCGGACCAGCGGCTGCGCGTGCTGCGTCCGGTCGCGGCCAACGCCGTCGAGCGGGAGGTGATCGCCGCCTGCAGCCCGGGGTGGGAGGGCGACCTCGGCCAGGTGCGGGCGGCGGTCATGCGCAGCCGGGCCGTGCAGGAGATCGGCAACGGCCTGGCCGCACGCGGGCTGCTCCACGCGCCGGACTCGAGCAGGCACTGGCGGCTCGCAGCGAAGGCGCAGCGGTGGGCCTGCGTGCTCACCTGCATCGGGCTGGTCGCCGTGAACGTGGTCGCAGACCGGTCGGCCGGGGAGTTCGAACCGGTCGGTGTGATCTCGGTGTTCGTCGCCGCGGTCGTCGCCGCGATGATCGGGCGGCTACTGGCACCCCGGGGACGGATCACCGCGGCCGGCAAGGACGCTGTCGCCCGCCTGCGGCGCAGCAACCCGTGGATCCGCGAGGGCGCCGAGGCATCGGGGCCCGCGGTCTCGGCGCTCGTGGCCATCGGCGGGCCGCGGCTGCTGGCACCGGGGCCGCTGCGCGACGAGCTGGTGGCGAGCGCGTCGGCCTCGAGGCGACGGGCCACGGACTCGTCCGGCACCTCGTACTACGTCCCCGGCGAGGTCGCGTGGTGCGGCTCGGCGGGCGGGGGCGGCAGCGGGTGCGGCGCGTCCACCTGCGGTGGCTCCGGCGGCGGATCGTCCTGCGGTGGCTCCGGCGGTGGCGGGTCGTCGTGCGGCGGCGGTGGCGGCGGAGGTGGCTGCGGCGGAGGAGGAGGGGGTGGCGGCGGCTCCGGCTGAGACCGGAGCCGCGGCTCAGAGCAGCAGGTGCACCCGCCGGGCCGCGATCGGCGCCCGCCGCGGATCGGACGGCGGCAGCAGGGCGAGCAGGCGGTCGTGCACCTCGAGGTCGTCGCGTCCGAGCGGGTGGGCGGCGAATTCGCTCAGCAGGTCGACGTCGTCGCTCTCCAGCACGATGCCGCGCAGCCCGGCCTCCAGCTCGGCGCGCAGCTCCCGGATCGCGGGCGCGTCCGAGCGCGGGAGCAACGGTCCGGCGCAGGAGCGCAGGGCGTCGGCAGGCCGCCGCGCGCGGATCGCGCGGCGCGTGGCCTGGAAGTCGGTGTCGACGATGGCGGCCAGCCGGTACGGGCGGGTGCGCAGCACGTCGGTGCCGATCAGCCCACGCAACCGCAGGATCTCCCCGCGCACCGTGGTGGGGTTGCCCTCCTCGCCGTAGAGGAGCAGGGCCAGCTGCTCGGCGGTGAGGCCGTCCGGGTGCAGGGCGAGCGCGGTGAGCAGCTCGGCGGGGCGCAGCGTGAGCGGGACGGACCGGCCGTCGAGCACGGCCGTGGGCGCACCCTCGCCGGTGAAGCGCAGCGACAGCGCGGACCGCGGCGCGGCGGGCGCGCTCCGCTGCGGCGTGCGCAGCAGGTAGCCCTCGGCGAGCTGTTCGACCACCATCTCGCGGCCGTCGTCGAGCACCACCCGGTCGACGCCGGGGTGCAGCGCCACGCGCTCGGGCCACCCGCCGTACGGCTCACCCGCGACGATGCGCCCGCTGGCGGTGGCGAGGGCGCCTGCCTGCCCGCGCAGGCTGGCGAGGTGGGGCATGTTCCGGACCCGCAGGCGCTCGTCCTCAATGGCCAGGCGCACCCGCAGCTGGTGCTCGGCGAGCTGCGCCGTGGCCGACACGAGCTGCTTCATCGCCGGGTGCACGGTGTGCAGGGGCCCGCTGATGTCGATGGCGCCGAGGATGGCGCCGGTGTCGGGGTCGTGCACGGGCGCGGCCGCGCACGTCCACGTGTGGTACGTGCGCACCAGGTGCTCTGCGGAGTGGATCGCGACCGGGGCGTCCACGGCGAGAGTGGTGCCCATCGCGTTGGTGCCGATGGCGTCCTCGGTCCAGCGCGTGCCCGGCGTGAGGCCCACCTCGTCGGCCGCGTTCAGCACTGCCGCAGCGCCGTCGCGCCACAGGATGGTGCCGTCCGCGTCGGTGACGAGCATGACGTGCATGGCCTCGTCGGCGATGCTCACGAGCGTGCTGCGCAGCAGCGGCATCACCGCGTTCAGCGGGTGGGCCGAACGCAGGTGCGGGAGATCCGACTCGCCGACCACGACCGGGGGCGTGCGCCGGTCGGGATCGATCTGTGCGGCCAGGCTCCGCCGCCACGACTCGGACACGAGCGTGCGCGGTGTGGACGGCGCCCGATCACCGCCCAGCACGGCCTCGAACACCTGGCTGAGCAGGTGGGCGTGGGCCGTGGGGTCGAAAATTCCATCGGTAGTCATCAGCACTCCGAGCGTCATCGCCCCAGGACACGGCCATCATCACCCAGGCGGCCGCGGGCAGCAAGCGCGCCAGACGTTGCGCGTGCAACGTGCAGGCAACGTGGTCCTTCATAGCCTCCGTGCACCCGACCAGCGCCAGGGAGGGAGCCCCATGACTGCTGACGCTCTGCTGGACCGCCACACCGCGCTCGACGCGGCGGGCCCCACCACGCCCACCACCGCCCGGCGCACCGCGCGCATCCTCGTCGTCGACGACGAACCCATCGCACGCTTCGGCCTGCGCCAGCTCTTCGCGCCCGACCCGCACGTCACGGTGGTCGGGGAAGCCGCGACCCCGCGGGACGCGCTCGTGATCGCCGACCGGTGCCCGCCCGACCTCGTCATCCTCGACGTCTCCCTCGGCCGCGGCGACGCCGCAGGCGTGGAACTCGCCCGGATGCTGCTCGAACGCCACCGCGGCGTGCGCGTGCTCGTCCTCACCGGGTGCCGCGACCGCGACGTCATGCTCCGGACCGTGCGCCTCGGCGTCCACGGCTACGTGCGCAAGGGCGCCGACACCACCGACATCGTCCGCGCCGTGCACACGCTGCTGCGCGGCGAGAGCGTGTTCGACGCCGGTGGCGCGAACGGGTCGGTCGTCATGGACGTCCTGCAGGACGAGGACCGCCCGCCCGTGCGCGGGCTCGGCGGCGCGATGCTGACCGAGCGCGAGAACCAGGTGCTGCGGCTGCTCGCGGTCGGCATGTCCAACCGCGAGATCGGCAGGCGGCTGATGATCAGCGAGGCCACCGTCAAGTTCCACGTGCGGAACCTGCGCGACAAGCTCGACGTGCGGCGGCGCACCGAGATCGTCTACACGGCCACCCGGCAGGGGATCGTCTAGCCCTGGCTGTCGGTGGCCGGGAGGCTCGGCGCCGGCCCCAGAAGTACCTGACCGTCGCGCTGCCTGCCGATCGACGGGCCCGCGCAGCACGTCGCGGCTGCCCCGGGAACGCTGGTGTGCGGCTCGAGTGGGTTCGCCCCCCGATCGACATGTCCCCGGGCTCCGAGGAGTACCGGAATGTCGCGGTGTCGACCCGGAGGTGCTGCTCGGTTCGATCAACGATGTCGAGCAGTACGTCGCGGCTGTCTCGGGGACGTTGGTGTGCGGCTCGGGTGGGGCTCGGGAGGCCAAGCTCCGGCGCGGTTGATCGGCGTGTGCTGGGCCGGTGTGTGGCTCGAGCAGTACTGGACGGTCGGGGTGGGTGCCGGGGGGTACTTGTCGGTTCGATCATCGGGCTTGAGCAGGACGTCGCGGCTGTCCTGGGGACGTTGGTGTGCGGCTCGGTGCGATCCGCGCCTCGGCGGGGCCCGGCGGTGGCATCGTCGCGGTCCTGGTGTGTTGACCAAGGGGAGATGGTCGTTCCTGGAGATCGAACTGCGACCATTTGCCCTTGATCGGCGTGTGCTGGGCCGGTGTGTGGCTCGAGCAGTACCGGACGGTCGGGGTGGGTGCCGGGGGGTACTTGTCGGTTCGATCATCGGGCTTGAGCAGGACGTCGCGGCTGTCCCGGGGACGCTGGTGTGCGGCTCGGTGGGAGCGAGCATCGGCACAGCCGGTGGGGCTCGACGCCGACTTCGACGGACGGGGGCCCGAGCAGGACGTCGCGGCTGCCGCGGCGACGCTGGTGTGCGGCTCGGGGCGATCGTGCCTCGGTGGGGCCAGGTGCCGCGGCTCGGGCAGCACGTTGAGGCCCCGAGGACCGCACCGTGCGACTCGCGACGATCACCACCGGGGCGGTTGGTTCTCAGGGGTAACCCTGAGACGAAATCCGGGAGGCGGGAACCTTTCGACCGATGCGCCGCCCGCCGAGCCGTCCATAACCTGGCCTGGTGCTCGACGGACTGCGACTGGTGCTCGACGCCGCACTGGCGTCGCAGTGGTTGTTGCTCGTGATCGCCTGCCTCGCCGTCGTGGACGCGCTGCTGCCCATGGTGCCGAGCGAGGCCCTGATCATCACGGCGGGCGTGGGCGCGGCCGCGGGTGACCAGAGCCTGCTGGCCGTGATCGCGGCGGCGTCTCTGGGGTCGTTCATCGGTGAGTTCGCCGCATTCCTCATCGGCCGCGGGTTCGGAGGGGCGGTGCGCGCGCGGCTCGTCCCCGGCACGCCTCGGGCCGAGCTGTTCGGCCGCACCGAGCGCTTGCTCACCACGCGCGGCGGCCTCATCCTGCTCACCGCCCGTTACATCCCCGCGGGCCGCACGGTGGCGGCGCTGGCGGCGGGGGCGAGCCGCTTCCCGGTTCGCGGGTACACCGGCTACAGCGCGGTCGGCGCCACGATGTCGGCCGCGTACGTCGCGCTGCTCGGGTTCCTCGGCGGGGCCGCGTTCGCGGGCGACCCGATCGTCGCGGTCGGGGTGAGCCTCGGGCTCGCGACGGCGATCGGCTCGGTGGCCGGGCTGGTGCGGCGGCTGCGTACCGCCCCGTCGCCGGTGGTCGAGGCGCCACCCGCGCCGGTGGTGGAGACGCCACCCGCGCCGACGCCGGTCGCGGCCTGAGGGCCCGTATCGTGGCGCGGTGCCGAGCAAGCGCCTGACCCGCGAGGAGAGCCGCGCCCGCACCCGGGACGCCCTGCTCGAGGCGGCCGCGGAGCTGTTCGCCGAGCGCGGCGTGAACGGCACGTCCGTGGAGCAGATCGCCGAGCGGGCCGGGTTCACGCGCGGCGCCTTCTACGGCAACTTCGCCGACAAGCACGAGCTCGTGCGCGAGTTGCTGCACCGGCGCACGGAGCGGGAGCTGGCGGAGGTGCGGGAGCTCCTCGACGGCGCGGACGGGCAGACGCGGCTGCGGGAGTGGAACCGCGCACGGGCCGAGCACCTCGAGGAGTGGCTGGCGCTGCGCCTGGAGCTGTTGCTGCACGCGCTGCGCCACCCCGAGGACCGTCCGGCGCTCGCGGAGCGCGAGCACATGGCGCGGGAGGCGCACGCACAGGCGCTCGCCGCCCGGTTCGAGGAGCGCGGGGTCGCCCCGCCCGCCGACCCGCAGCAGCTCGCTCTGATCGTGCACGCGCTGGAGGACGGCCTGCTCCTGCAGCGGATGCTCACGCCCGACACGCTGCCGGCCGACGTCGTCGTCGACGCCGTGGAGCTGCTGGACCGGCTGTGGAGCCGTTGAAATACAAGAGCGTATCCAGATTCATATATGTATCTTGGGTGCGTGGGTGAGACCTGGGAGTGGAGCGCCGCCGCGATCGGTCGGGCCGTCGCGGCGGGCGAGGTGTCGGCGCGCGAGGTGATCGAGGGGTGCCTCGCGCGGATCGACGCGGTCGACCCGGCCGTCAACGCGATCACCATCCGCTTCGGCGAGGCGCTCGCGGAGGCCGATCGGGTCGACGAGCGGGTGCGGTCCGGAGAGCCGCTGGGCCCGCTGGCCGGGGTGCCCTTCACCGTGAAGGAGAACATCGACGTCGCCGGGTACGCGACGACGCACGGCGTGCCGCACTTCCGGGACGCGGTGGCAGCAGCCGACGCCCCGCCCGTGCGCCGGCTGCGCGCGGCGGGCGCGATCCCGGTCGGGCACAGCAACATGCCCGACCTGGCGCTCGCCGGGAACACGACGGTGAGCCGGCTGTTCGGGGAGACCCGCAACCCGTGGGGCGCGATCCGCTCGCCGGGCGGCACGAGCGGCGGGGACGGTGCGGCGGTCGCGGCCGGGATGGTCGCGCTCGGCCTGGGCAACGACTCGGGTGGGTCGGTGCGGCTGCCCGCGATGTTCTGCGGGGTCGCGGCCCTGAAGCCGAGCTACGGCGGCATCGCCCAGGACCACCGCGTCGGCGGGGCCGAGCCGTCGCTCGCGTCGCAGCTGTTCGCGGTGGACGGCCCGATCGCGCGCACGATCGAGGACCTGGAGCTGGCCTTCGACGTCCTCGCCGGGCCCGACCCGGCCGATCCGCGCACGGTCCCGCGCCACCCCGGGGAGCCGTGGGCGCGCCGCGTCGCGTTGTGCGCCGACCCGGCCGGCCTCGGCGTCGACCCGCAGGTGCGCGGCGAGCTGGAGCGGGCCGCCGCAGCACTGGCCGACGCCGGGTACGCCGTCGAGGAGGCCGAGCCGCCGCAGCTCGCCGAGGCGCTCACCGCGTACGGCACGCTGATCAGCACCGAGTTCGGGCTGCGCTGGCCGTCGATCCGGCGCCTGCTCACCGACGAGTCGGCGCAGCACATGGAGCTGACGATGGCCCGGCGCCCGCCCGCGGGCGTAGAGGAGTACCTCGCCGCCAGCGCCGCCCGCTTCGGTGCGATGCGGGCCTGGGACGAGTTCGCCCGGCGCTACCCGCTGGTGCTCGGCCCCGTCTACGCGCGGCGTCCGTTCGACGTCGATCCGTTCGACGCCGACCAGGGACTCCAGGCGATGCTCGCGATGCGGTTGTGCACGGCCACCACGTGCGTCGGCGTGCCCGCGGTGGCCGTGCCGACGGGGGTCGTGGACGGGCAGCCGCTCGGGGTGCAGCTGGCCGGCCCGCGCCACCGCGAGGACGTCTGCCTCGCCGCCGCCCGGGAGATCGAGGCGCGGCTCCCGGTCCCGACGCCCGTGCGCACCCCGTCGGTGGCCGCGCCCTGACCTGCCGGGTCAGCCGAAGAAGACCTCGGCCTCGGCGTACAGGGCCGGGTCGACGACCTTGAGCTCCTTGGTGGCCTCCGCGAGCGGCACGGTGATGATGTCGGTGCCGCGCAGCGCCGTCATCTGGCCCCACTTGCCCTCGTGCACAGCGTCGATGGCGTGCAGCCCGAACCGGGTGGCCAGCCAGCGGTCGCGCGCGGTGGGGGTGCCGCCGCGCTGGACGTGCCCCAGCACCGTGGTGCGCGCCTCCTTGCCGGTGCGTTCCTCGATGCGGTGGGCGAGCCAGTCGCCGATGCCGCCGAGCCGGACGTGGCCGAAGGCGTCCTTCTCGCCGGTCAGCAGCACCTCCTCGCCCTCCTTGGGCATCGCGCCCTCGGCGACGACGATGATCGGCGCGTAGTCGAGCTGGAAGCGGGACTCGACCCACTGGCAGACCTGGTCGAGGTCGAAGCGCACCTCGGGGATGAGGATCGCGTTGGCGCCGCCCGCCATGCCGGAGTGCAGCGCGATCCAGCCGGCGTGCCGGCCCATCACCTCGACGATCAGCGCGCGGTGGTGCGACTCGGCGGTGGTGTGCAGGCGGTCGATGGCCTCGGTGGCGATGTTGACCGCGGTGTCGAACCCGAACGTGTAGTCGGTGCCGTTCAGGTCGTTGTCGATCGTCTTCGGCACGCCGACGACGTTGACGCCCATCTCGTGCAGCTTCGTCGCGACGCCGAGCGTGTCCTCGCCGCCGATGGCGATGAGGGCGTCGACGCCGAGGTTCTGCAGGTTGCGGCGGATCTTCTCGACGCCGCCCTCGACGGCGAACGGGTTGGTGCGCGACGACCCGAGGATGGTGCCGCCGCGGGGCAGCAGCCCCCGCACGGCCGGGATGTCCAGCGGCCGGGTGAGCGCCTCGAGCGGGCCGCGCCACCCGTCGCGGAACCCGAGGAACGAGTAGCCGTACTCCGGCACGCCCTTGCGGACGATCGCCCGGATGACCGCATTGAGCCCGGGGCAGTCCCCGCCCCCGGTGAGCACGCCGACGCGCATGGCTCGTGACCTCTCCATCGATGCAGAAGGTGTCGAGTGCGTCACGCTAGCGGCATCGCCGGAGTGCCGCGACGGCGCACCCCGGCTCGTACCCGGCGCTGCGTTGTGCCCGCGAGTAGCGTGTGGGACGTCCTCGAACCGAGGTGACCATGGGCGCGCATCGGTGGTTCGGCGTGGGGCAGGCCGACGGCTCGAAAGCCGGAGCCCGGGCGGCCGACCGTGCGCTCCTGCATCCCGGCGCCAAGCTGATGATCGTGTTCTGCTCGGACGGCTGCGACCTGCCCGAGGTGCTCCGGCAGGTCGACGACCGGTCCGGCGGGGTGCCGCTGATCGGGTGCGCGACCTCCGGCGTGATCGGGCCCGAGCGGACGGGCGCGGGCAGCGTCGTGGTCACCGCGCTGGGCGGCGACGGCTTCTCGATCGGCACGGCGGCGGCCGGGCAGGCCTCGCGGGACCTGCGCGGCGCGGGGGCGCGGGCGGCGCGGTGCCTGTCCGCCACCGAGGAGCGGCCGCACCGCGTGCTGGTGCTGCTGATCGACGGCCTCGCGGGAGACCAGCGCGAGGTCCTGCGCGGGGTCTACCGCGTGCTCGGCGCCGGGGTGCCGCTCGTCGGCGGGTGCGTGGGCGACGAGGTGCGGACCCGCACGGCCCAGCTGCACCGCGACCAGGTCCTGACCGACGCCGTGGTGGCGGCCGGCATCGGGTCGGACGCGCCGCTGGGGATCGGGGTGCGGCACGGGTGGCGGCGGGTCGGGGAGCCGATGCTCGTGACGGGCAGCGGGGGCAACCGGGTCCACACGCTGGACGGGCGGCCCGCCCTCGACGTGTACCTGGAGCGGCTCGGAGCGGAGGCGGAGGGCATCGATCCGGAGGCGTTCGCCCGGCTCGCGCTCGTGCACCCGCTCGGGCTCGGCACGCGCGGCGGCGAGGAGGAGATCCGGCTCGTCGCGGGCGCCGACTTCGACGACCGGTCGCTCGCGTGCATCGCCGAGGTGCCGCAGGCCGCGCTCGCCTGGCTCATGGAGGGGGACGCCGACTCGCTGCGGCGGGCGGGGAGCGCCGCGTGCCGCGACTCGCTCGAGGCGCTCGGCGGCCGTGCGCCGCTCGGGACGTTCGCGTTCGAGTGCATCGGCAGGCGTCCGGTGCTGGGTGAGGAGGGGGTCGCGGCGGAGATCGACGAGATCGTGCGGTGCACCGGTGGGGCGCCGGTGGCGGGCCTGCACACCTACGGCGAGATCGCCCGCAAGCACGGCGTCACCGGGTTCCACAACCAGACGCTCGTCATGTTGTCGGTCGGTTGAGATGACGCTCCCCTCGGGCTGGTCGGCCCAGAAGCTCGCGGAGTTCCTGGCGGCCGTGTCCTCGTACGCCACGGAGTACTCCGCCGCGGACGGCGCGGTGGAGCGGGTGGCGGAGTCGCTGGACGCCGAGGTCGTGGCCGTCGTGACGCCCGGCGCCGCCGTGGCCGCGATCGGGTACCCGGAGGGGGCGGTCCCCGTCGCCGAGCTCGTCGCCGTCGCGCGCGGGCACCGTCGCGAGCTGACCGTTCCGGGGGCGGGCAGCCGCCCGGCAGCGGTGGTGGAGCTCGAGCACCCGCCGGGAGCGCGCATGGTCGTCGCCCGCTCCGGCCCGCCGCTCAGCCCGGACGAGACCGGGCTCCTGCACGCCATGGCACGGGTCACGTCGATGGCGTTGCGCATGATCCGCTCCCTCGACGACGAGCGCGCGCTGCGCCGGGAGAGCCAGCGCAAGAGCGCCGAGAACGCGCGCCTGCTCGAGACGCTCACCGAACACCAGGTGCGGCTCGAGCGCCTCGCGGCCGAGCAGGCCGCGTTGCGCCGGGTGGCCACGCTCGTGGCCCGGCAGCCCGGGGCGGGGCACGTGCTCGGCAGTGTCATGGAAGAGGTGGGACAGCTGCTGGGCGCGGGGCTCACCCAGATGCTGCGCTACGAGGGCGCCGCCGCCGCGGTGGTGGCGGGCTGGGCGGGCCCGCAGTTGCGGGGACCGGTGATGCCGCTCGCCACCCGGGTGGCGCTCGAGGGCGACGCGCTCGCGGGCTTCGTGTTCCGGGAGCACCGCGCCACCCGCGTGAACAGCGGATCGCTCGGCACCGGCGGCGCGCTCGCCGAGCACCTCGTGGCGTGCGGGCTCCGGTCGGCCACGGCGGCGCCGATCGACGTGGAGGGCGGGCTGTGGGGGGTGATCGTGGCCGGTTGGCCCGCGCGGACGCCACCGCTGGACGCCGAGACCCGCATCGCGGAGTTCGCGCAGCTGGT
This sequence comes from Pseudonocardia zijingensis, assembly GCF_042657305.1. Taxonomy (NCBI): domain Bacteria; kingdom Bacillati; phylum Actinomycetota; class Actinomycetes; order Pseudonocardiales; family Pseudonocardiaceae; genus Pseudonocardia; species Pseudonocardia zijingensis. Next base: position 677,581 of record NZ_JBHSKO010000001.1, read on the forward strand.
GGCCACGTCGATCGCGAACGCGCACGCCCGCAGCGAGGTCGTGCGCCTCGCCGACGAGCAGGCGGCGCTGCGCCGCGTGGCCACGCTCGTGGCGGAGGGCGAACCGCCCGCGGCCATCTTCGCAAGCGTGGCCGAGGAGATCACCCGGATCACGCACGTCGAGAACGGGTACGTGGTGCGGTTCGAACCCGACGACACGCTCACGGTCGTCGCCACCCGGGGCGAGCTCGGGTACCCGCACGTCGGGGCCACCCGGCCGCTGGACGGCGACGGCGTGGCCGCGCGGGTGTACCGCACCGGCCGGCCGGCGCACGTGCTCGTGCCGGGCGAAACCCTCGTGTCGAGCGTCGGGGCGCCGATCCTGCTCGGCGACCGGCTCTGGGGTGCGGCGATCGGCACCTCGGCGACGCGCAGCGCCGCCGACCTCGACGACGCCGACGCGGTGCACGAGGCCGGCCGCGTCGCCGAGAAGCGCATCGCCGAGCTGGCGGACCTGGTGGCGATCGCGATCTCCAACGCCGATGCGCACGCGCAGCTCACCACCTCGCGGGCACGGGTGGTGGCCGCGGCCGACGACGCCCGCCGTCGCCTCGAACGCAACCTGCACGACGGCATCCAGCAGGGCCTCGTCTCGCTGGCGCTGGCGCTGCGGGAGGCCGAGTCGATGGCGCCGACCGACCCGCCCGAGCTGCCGGTGGCTCTCTCCCGGATCGTCGACGGGCTGGGCGAGGTGCTGGACGAGCTGCGCGAGATCTCCCGCGGCCTGCACCCGGCGAACCTTGCCGAGGGCGGCCTCGAGTTCGCGTTGCGCTCGCTCGCCCGCCGGTCCGCCGTGCCGGCCACACTCGACGTGCGCGTGACCGGGCGGTTGCCGGACCGGGTGGAGGTGCCCGCCTACTACGTGGTGTCGGAGGCGCTCACGAACGCCGCGAAGCACGCGCAGGCGTCCCAGGTGGACATCGACGTCGCCGCCACCGACGGCGTCGTGCGGGTGAGCGTGCGCGACGACGGCGTCGGTGGGGCGGACACCGGGAAGGGCTCCGGGCTGATCGGTCTCGTCGACCGCGTCGAGGCCGCAGGCGGCGAGATCACCATCACCAGCCCGCCCGGCGGCGGCACGGCGCTGCTGGCCACCTTCCGCCTGGCCGACCGGTGATGCGGTCACCCGGTCACGACGTGGTCCACCAGCCCGTACGCCTGCGCCTCCGGCGCGGTGAACCAGCGGTCGCGGTCGGAGTCGGCCACCACCGTCTCGACGTCCTGCCCGGTGTGGGAGGCCGTGATCTCGGCGATCTCGCGCTTCATCTGCGCGTACACGCCGGCCCTGATCGCGATGTCGCTGGCCTGCCCGCCGATGCCGGCGGAGGGCTGGTGCATGAGGATCCGGGCGTGCGGCAGCGCGTAGCGCTTGCCGGGGGTGCCCGCGGTGAGCAGGAACTGGCCCATCGACGCCGCGAGACCGACGGCCCACGTCGCGACGTCGGGGCGGATGAGCCGCATCGTGTCGAAGACGGCCATACCCGCGGTCACCGAGCCGCCCGGCGAGTTGATGTACATGGTGATGTCGCGGTCCGGGTCCTGCGCGGCGAGCAGGAGGAGCTGGGCGGTGATCCGGTTGGCGATCTCGTCGTCGACCTCGCGGCCGAGGAAGACGATCCGCTCCTCGAGCAGCCGGTCGAGCACGGGATCGCCCCCGGTGGCCGGTGGGGCGTCGACGCGCAGGAGCGGGTGGTGCAGGTCGGTCTGGACGGGCATCGGACTTCCTTCCGGCGGCGGTCACCCGACGCTAGGTCGGGCGCACCCCGCCGCGGGGCCGTGTTCGCTCTGGGACGGTCCCGTTCGCCGAGGGTGATCGCGTGAGCAACGCCTCGTCGCCCGAGCGGGCCGTTCACCTCTGCTCCACCTGGGCGCCATCGATCACTCGCCGGGGCTGCTTATGGTCGGCGCGTTCCCGAACTCCCAGGAGGATGACGTGGCCCAGCCGCGCCCGTCCGGCCGTGTCGAGCTCCCGCTGCTCACGAAGAGCCACGGCGGCAGGCAGGGGCTCACCTGCCGGTACCGCTGCGCGAACGCGTGTTCCCACGACGAGCCCAACACCTCGGACAACGAGTACTTCGGCGACATGCTCGCCCGGGCCGTCAACCGGCGTGGCGTGCTGCGGGCCGGCGCCGTCCTGACCGTCGCGGCGGGCGCCACCACCGCCCTCGCGGCATGTGCGCCCGGCACCGAGGGCTCCGACGCCGCCGCGCCGACCGAGCCGCACGGGCTCGACTTCGAGCCGGTGGCGCCCAACACGAACGACGCGATCACCCTGCCGCCCGGCTACGAGAGCAACGTCGTGATCCGGTGGGGCGACCCCGTCCTGCCCGGCGCGCCCGCGTTCGACTTCGACAACCAGACCGCCGACGCGCAGGCCGCCCAGTTCGGGTACAACAACGACTTCTGCGGGTTGCTGCCGCTGCGGGGTACGGGCGAGCGGTACCTGATGTTCTGCAACCACGAGTACACGATCGAGCCGCTGATGTTCCGCGGCTACGACGCGGACGACCCCACCGAGGAGCAGTACCGCATCGGGTTGGCCGCCCACGGCCTGAGCGTCCTCGTGGTGGAGCGCGACCGCGCAACCGGCCGCATGACGCCGGTGCTCGACCCGCAGTACAACCGCCGCTACACCGGCACGTCGGAGTTCGTGCTCGATGGCCCTGCGGCCGGGTCCGACTGGCTGCGCACCTCCGCCGACCCCACCGGCACCCGTGTGCTCGGCACGTTCAACAACTGCTCGGGTGGCGTCACGCCGTGGGGCACCTTCCTGTCCGGCGAGGAGAACTTCAACGGCTACTTCGCGAACGCCGCCGGGGTCACGGAACCGGTGGCGGCCGCCCGCCTCGCGCGCTACGGCGTGGAGGAGGAGAGCACCGAGCGGCGATGGGAACGCTTCGACTCCCGCTTCGACGTCACGCGCGAGCCCAACGAGGTCAACCGGTTCGGCTGGATCGTCGAGGTCGACCCGCACGACCCGGCGGCACCGCCCGTCAAGCACACCGCGCTCGGCAGGTTCAAGCACGAGGGCGCCACCATCCGCCTCGCCGCCGACCGGCGGGCCGTCGCGTACATGGGTGACGACGAGCGGTTCGACTACGTCTACAAGTACGTCTCCGACGAGCCGATGATGGACGGCGAGACCCGCGCCGCCCGCGAGCACAACCGAACCCTCCTCACGCGCGGCACGCTCTACGTCGCCCGGTTCGCCGGCTCGAGCCCCGCGGGCGAGATCGACGGCACCGGCCGCCTGCCCGCCGACGGCACGTTCGACGGCAGCGGCGAGTGGATCCCGCTCGCCGCAGGCGACCGGTCCTTCGTGGACGGCATGACCGCGGAGGAGGTCTACGTCTTCACCCGCGAGGCGGCCGACCGGGTCGGCGCCACCAAGATGGACCGCCCCGAGGACATCGAGGCCAACCCGCGCACCGGCAACGTCTACATCGCGCTCACCAACAACAGCGACCGCGGCAAGGCCGACGCCGAGCGCACCGTGGGCCCCGACGAGGCCAACCCGCGCGTCGACAACAAGCACGGGCACGTCATCGAGCTGATCGAGCAGGGCGGCGACCCGACGGCCACGGCGTTCCGCTGGTCGATCCTGCTCGTCTGCGGCGACCCGAACGACCCGAACACCTACTTCGGCGGGTTCGACAAGACCCAGGTCAGCCCGATCACCTCGCCCGACAACCTGACCTTCGACACCTACGGCAACCTCTGGATCTCCACCGACTCCGGCCTGGAACTCAACATCAACGACGGCCTCTACGCCGTCGCGCTGGAAGGACCGACCCGCGGGCGGACCATGCTCTTCGCGAGCGTGCCCGCGGGCGCGGAGTGCTGCGGCCCGGTGGTCACGGAGAACTTCGTGCTGATCTCGCCGCAGCACCCGGGCGACCTCGACGACGCGAGCCCGGACGCCCCGAAGAGCCTCTGGCCCGACGGCCCCGGCACCCAGCCCCGGCCGTCGGTGGTGAACATCTGGCGGACGGGGCGGGTCGGGCAGCCGGGGAGGATCGGGGCGTAGGCCGGAGTTCAGGAAAGCCACATTCAGGGCCGCTCCGGCCTTGAATGTGGCTTTCCTGAACCAAGCGGGATCAGCTGCACCGCTCCGCGAAGGGCGTGCCGTCGCCCCCGCCGCGCTCGAACGAGATGTGCACGTGGTCGTAGTGGTTCTCGGTGATCCCGCCGCGGTCCTCCATGCGCTTCCACCCGTCGCCGTGGTTGACCCGTTGCTTCCAGATCACGTAGTCGACGCCCAGCTCCTCCTGGTTGGCGAGGGCGCACTGGGCGATCCGGTCGCCGCGCTCGCCGCGGACCATGAGGTCGACGGCGAGGCCGCGGGGGTGGTCGGAGACGCGGCCGCGCTGGCCGATGCCGATCAGGTCGGGCTCGTCGTAGAGGCAGGCCAGGAACCGGGCTGCGTTGCGCACCCACGGTTTGACGCGGCCGAGTGAGCCGAGGTCCGTGTCGCACTGGGCTTCGGCGCGCCGCTCGGCGAGGGCGCGGGCCTCGTCGTTCAGGCCGGCGGCCTTGACCAGCCCGGAGACGTCGACCTGGGGCGGCAGCGGCTCCTGGGACGCCGCCACCGGCACGATGCTCGCGACCATCCGCACGTCCTCGGTGGCGGCGGCCGCGGCTGCGGAGCGCACGTACACGTCGTCGGCGACGGCAGGGGTCGCGGGTGTGCCCGCGACCGGGACGGCCACTACTAGTGCACCACCCGCCGCGGCGGCCGCGGCCATCCCGTTGCGCACGGCGGACTCCGCCGGCGCGCGGTGACGCGCCGGGCGCTGGGCCTGCGCACCGGGGGGCGCTGCCGCGGATGCGGCGGGCCACTGGTGCGCGTTCCGGCCGCCGGGGGAGCGGTGCCGAGACACGACCTGCCTTCCGGACCGCGCGACCCGTGCGGGCTACCGGGGGAACGGCCCGCAGGGGAGCCGGATCGCGCTTCGTCCGGCGCTCACCATAGCGGAATGGTCACGCAGCGACACGACCGCTCACGGTGTGTTGCTCAGCAGCTGTCCAACCGGCCGCCGCCCGCGCCGCGGTCGAACGAGATGTGCACGTGGTCGAAGTGGTTCGCGGTGACGCCGCCGCGGTCCTCCATGCGCTTCCACCCGTTGCCGTGGTTGATGCGCTGGCGCCAGATCACGTACTTGACGCCGAGGGTGTCCATGTTCGCCAGCGCGCACTCGGCGAGCGCGTCGCCGGTGGACCGGTCGACCATGAAGTCGACGGCCAGGCCGCCCGGGTGGTCGGACGTGCCGGCCCGGCCGGCCACACCGTGCATCGTCGGACGGCCGAAGGTGCAGCCGAGCTGCTCGGCCGCCGTTCGCACGTTGGACTTGACCGGGCCCAGACCCCGGGTGCCCAGGCCGCAGTCGACGGGCCCGCGCGCGGCTTCGGCGGCGGCCCGCTCCGCGGCGGCCTTGGCCTCGGCGGCCTGCGCCTCCGCGGCGGCCCGCTCGGCCTCCGCGCGCGCCACCTCCTGCTCGGCGAGCTGCGCGGCCTTCACGAGGCCGGCCGCGTCGGCGATCTCGGGTTCCGGGTCGACCGGCAGCACGCCACTCGCGACCGCGCCGGTCACCGAGTCGGCGATCGAGTCGTCGCCGTCGTCGGGGCTTGCCTGCGCGACCGGGACGACCGCCGCCTGGGGGCGCGTCTCCGGTTCGGGTGCTGATGCGCCGCCGACCAGCGAGAACGCACTGCCGGTGACGGCGACGGCGGCTGCACCCCGCCGCAGCGGGGTCGGGATGGACCGGTGCGCGCCGGCACCCGCTCGTCGTCGGCGGTGGGGGGCCACCGTGAGCGGGTGCTGGTGCGCGCCTCGGCCCCGGGGGGAGCGATGCCGAGCCACGACCTGCCTTCCAGATCGACGGTCCGGTAAGGACGTCCGGCGTCGGGGCTGCCGGCGGGTGGGGAGTCCCGTGTCCTTTTCGTGACCGAGCCGTCATTGATCCGAGAAGGAACCTAAGCAACCTCCAAGATCGTCGCACGTCAACGCCCTGGTGGAGGGGACGAGAGCACGTTCTCGAGCGGCGAGCGGCGCTCTTCCTGCCCCGTTCGGGGGAGCAGGTGCCGGTAACCGGAGCCCGCCCGCGCGGCCGGCTCCGCGCCGATCGCGGTTCGACCGCACGTCGACCGCAGCGGGTTCCTCGGCGCGGAGAACGGGCCGGTGGTGAGCCGTGCGGTCGGCCGCGGACGTCTTACGCGACCGTGCCGCGCTCGCGCAGTTCGCGGAGCCGGCGGCGGATGTCCCCGAGTTCCCAACGGTGGTGCCCGGTGGGGAGGGCCGGGGTGGGAGTGAGCAGGCCCTGCCGGGCGTACCGGGCGAGGGTGCGCCGGTCGATGCCCAGGTGCGCCGCCGCTTGTGCGGTGGTGAGGAGCTTCGGGGTGGGCACGGGCCGAACCTGGATGTGCCGACGGTGTGAGATCTCATGTTTCGGGGTATTGGGCGCAAGGGTCGGCGGAATCGTGTGTGTCAGCTGTCTGTTCTGCGGCTGCCCTGCGGCTCGTGGCCGGCGGGCGTCACTGGCGCCGGTACTGCACCACCCGGCCGTTGAGCGGCTGGGTCCGCCGCGCGTCCCCGTCCGGGAACAGGGCGCGGTAGCCCTCGACGCTCGCGGTGGCCACCTCCTGCGGCCGCGGCAGAACGAGCCACGACACGGGCTCGCTGTAGGGGTCCGTGGTGAGCGAGCCCTGGTAGCGGAACGTGGAGAGGTCGCGGGGCAGGGAGGCGGCCAGGTCGCCGGTGACCTCCCGTTCGGGTCCGCACTCCTCGGGCAGACCGCCGAGCACGGCGTCCTGCACGGAGCCACCGCGCCCACCGGGCGTGAGGAGGAGCGCCAGCACGAGCGTCTCCCCGTCCGGGCCGCGGTGCACGTAGTGCTGCTCCACCGGGAAGCGGCGGCCGTCGAGGTGGTGCTCGGCCGGGGTGTGGAAGTGGAGCTGCAACAGCTCGAAGCGCCGGTCGCCGATCCGGATGCCCGCCGCGCCCTCCGGGACCTCCGCCTCCACCACCTCCTCGCGGCCGCGCACGGAGCAGCCGGCCGGGTCGTCCTCGTCCTTGCGCACGTAGTGCACGCGGAGGTCGACGTGGCGCGGGTAGTCGACCTCGAGAGCGGGCAGGTGGGGCGCCGGGACGGCGGTGCGCGAGCGGATGTGGATCGGGCTCTGGTGTGGTGGCGCGGCCGCGGCCGACGGGGTGATCAGCGCGGTGGCGGCGACGGTCGGGACGCCGAGGAGGAGTGTTCGCCGGGAAAGATCCATTTGCCCGCTTCCATACTGTATGCATCACACTTGCGAGTGACGCTAGTACGGGTGAACGAGCCGGCTTCCGCCGGGTGGATCAACAGCGCCGGGCGGCGCCGGGTGACATCCCGACGGTGCGCTTGAACGCCCGGCTGAACGCGGCTTCGGACTGGTAGCCGAGTCGTCCGGCCACCTCGCTCACGGTGGCGCCGTCCTCGGCGAGCCAGGTGCGGGCCACCTGCATCCGCCAGCGCGTGACGTAGTGCATGGCCGGCTCCTCCACCAGTTCGGTGAACCGCGCGGAGAAGGCCGAGCGGGACATCGCGAGCTCGTTCGCGAGCGCGGCGACGGTCCAGTCGCGGGCCGGGTCGCGGTGGACCAGGGAGATCGCCCGGCCGATCTGGCGGTCGCGCAGCGCGCCGAGCCACCCGCGCTGCGCGGCCGGGTCGGTCTCGATCCAGCCGCGCAGGGTCTGGATGACGAGGATGTCCGAGAGTCGGGTGATGACGGCCTCGCCGCCCGGGCGCAGCGAGGCCGCCTCCGCCGCGATCAACCGCAGCGTGCTCTGCATCCACTCGGCCTGCAGCCCGCCGCTCGGCTCGACGTGGATCACGTCGGGCAGCACCCCGACGATGTGGTGGACGGCCGGGTGGTCGAGCCGCACGGCGCCGCACACGAGCGTGGTGGCGGCCCCACCCCCGCCGTGGCGCAGCACGGCGTAGCGGTTGCGGAACTCGTGCTCCAGGCCCATCACGTCGGGGGTGATCGCGCCCGGCTCGCTGCGCAGCGCGTGCCCCTGACCGTGCGGCACCAGCGCGAGGTCGCCCGCCTGCAGCACCCGGGTCTCACTGCCGACGTCGAGGTGCAACCTGCCCGTGGTGACGATGTGGAACCACAGGCAGTCCGGCCAGTCCGGCATCGCCAGTCCCCATGGCGCCGTGAGCTCGGAGCGGCAGTAGAAGCTGCCCGTCACGCGCAGGAAGTGCAGCGCCTCGCCGAGCGGGTCGTCGGCGAGCATCGGGTCGACCGTCACGCAGACGAGTCTGCGCCGCCTGGCACCGTGCGTCCACGGGGCCTGGACGAATGAGCAAGAAGCCCGGATGCGCTGGCATGGATGGTCCCGGTCCGCCCCGGCAGCCTGGATGCCGAGCGAGGGAGGACGCAAATGATCACAGTGATGGGAGCGACCGGGAACGTCGGTCGCAAGGTCGTGCAGCAGCTGCTCGCGCAGGGCGAGACGGTGCGCGCCGTCGGCCGCAACCCCGAGGCGCTGGCCGAGCTGGCCGCGGCCGGGGCGCAGATCCACGCCGGGGACGCCGCCGACGCCGCGTTCCTGACGGAGGCGTTCCGCGGCGCCGACGCCGCGCACACGATGCTGCCCTACAGCCCCGGCGCCACGGACTTCCGCGCCGAGCAGGAGTGCCTCGGCACCGCGATCGCCGCGGCGGTGCGGGACTCCGGTGTCCGCACGGTGGTGGCCGTGAGCAGCCTCGGCGCCGAGTTGCCCTCGGGCACCGGCTTCATCGCGGCGAGCCTGCACCCGCAGGAGCGGCGGCTGCGCGCGCTCGAGGGCGTCGACGTGCTGTTCCTGCGGCCGGGGCTGTTCTTCGAGAGCGTGGCAGCGGCGGCGGAGGTCATCGAGGCCACCGGCGTGAACCTCGACGTGGTCGCCCCGGACGTCGCGGTGCCGATGGTCTCCACGCACGACGTCGCCGAGGCGGCCGCCACCGCCCTGCGGGCGCGGGACTGGAGCGGATTCGAGGTCCGCGAGGTCCTGGGGCCACGCGACCTCACCTACCCCGAGGCCACGCGGATCCTCGGCGCCGCGATGGGGCGCCCCGACGTGCCGTACGTGCAGGTGTCCGGCGACGAGATGGTGGCAGCCCTGGTGCAAGCCGGGTTCACGTCGGAGACCGCCGCGCTGCAGGTGGAGATGGCAACGGCGATCTCCACTGGCACGATCACCCCGCGGGAGGGACGCACCGCGCGTTCCACCACGCACACCAGGTTCGAAGACGTCGTGACCGAGCTCGTACCCGATCGCAAGGAGGCATCGTGATCGCCACCGTTCTGCCCGTCGTCGCGCTGCTGGGCGTCCTCGGTTCGGGGCTCGTGGCGGGCCTGTTCTTCGCCTTCTCCACCTCGGTGATGCCCGCGCTGCGTCGGCTGCCCCGGCCGGCGGGGGCGGAGGCGATGCAGCATGTCAACCGGGTGATCCTCAACCCGCTGTTCCTGCTCGTCTTCCTGGGCACCGGGGTGGTCTGCCTGCTGCTCGTGATCGGGGCGCCGCTCGCGGGCGGCGCGGGCGCGGTGTGGACCGTGATCGGCGCGCTGATCTACCTCGTGGGCGGCATCGGCGTGACGATGGTGGTGAACGTCCCGATGAACAACCGCCTCGACGCCGCCAACCCGATCACCGACCAGGGCGCGGCGATCTGGACCGACTACCTGGTCCGCTGGACGGCATGGAACCACGTCCGCGCGCTGGCCTGCGCCGCCGCCACGGTCGCGGTGACGATCGGCCTCTGGCTCCAGTGATACTGGGCCGGTGGCGGGACGGCGAGGCACCGGGAGCGAGGGCGTACGCGCACCGGTCTCCTCCGGCACCGCGCAACTGCGGCCCGACCGGGACCGCAGGCGCGGCTGGACGCTCCTGCTCGACGGCACCCCGCAGTCGCACGTGGACCTGGACGACCCGGCCCACCTGGAGTTCAGCTACGTCCGCAGGCTCGGGCACGTCGCCGACCTGGCCGCCCCGCCGCGGCAGCCGCTGCGCGCGCTGCACCTCGGCGGCGGCGCGTTCACGCTGGCCCGCTACGTGGCGGCCACCCGGCCCCGGTCGAGCCAGCAGGTGGTGGAGCTCGATGGCCCTCTGGTGGAGCTCGTGCGCCAGGAGCTGCCGCTCGACCGCTCCTGGCGGGTGCGGGTGCGCACGGGCGACGCGCGCGACGTCGTGGGTCGGCTCCGGCCCGGCACGTTCGACCTCGTGGTCCTCGACGTCTTCGCCGGCGCCCGCACGCCCGCGCACCTCGCCTCCGCCGAGTTCCTGAACGCCGTCGCCGGCGTGCTGGCCCCGACCGGGACGTACACGGCGAACCTGACCGACGGCGGCACCCTGGCGTTCACCCGGGCGCAGGTGGCCACCCTGCAGGCGGTGTTCCCGCACAGCTGCCTGGTGGCGGAGCCCGCGGTGCTGCGCGGGCGCCGCTTCGGCAACCTGATGCTCGTCGGCGGGCGGGAGCCGCTCCCGGTGGCCCCGCTCGCCACCCGGGTGGCGGGCGACCCGGCCTCCGCCCGCCTGCTGCACGGGGCCGAGCTCGCCCGGTTCCGCGGCGACGCCCGCCCGGTGCCGGACGCCGCCGCCACCGCCTCGCCCGCCCCACCGGACGGGACGTTCGAGGTGGTCTGACGGCCCCACACCATGATCACCGATTTGGCGCATTCCCGGGTCGATTTCGCCCGATCTTGCGCCAAAGCCGTGATCATGCCGCGGCAGCGGTCGCCGCAGGCCTCCCGGACCGGCGACGCTGGTGTGCGGCTCGGCTGAGATGCCGCGCGGTCCACCTAGCCCCGGACGCGTGATCGGCGCGAGCCGTACCTCGCGGTTGTGGTGGCAGCGCTGGTGTGCTGCTCGCACTGATCATCGCGTGCGAGCAGCACTTCAGCGTTGTGACGACCGCGTTGATGTACTTCTCGGCGGGGAGGCTGCTCGCCTGGGTTGCCGCGCGGCCGGCACGCTGGTGAGGGCCGGTGGCTGGGCGCGAGCCGTACCTCAGGGTGAGCTGGCAGCCCTGGTGTGCTGCTCACGCTGATCATCGCGGGTGGGCAGGACGTGGGTGTTGTGGTGACCGTGCTGACGTACTGCTCGGCGCAGGAGGCAGCACGCCTGGGGCGGCTGGGCACGAGCCGTACCCCATGGTTGCGACGACAGCTCTGCCGTGCTGCTCACACTGATCTTCGGGAACGAGCAGTACCTGGGTGTTGTGGTGGCAGCTCTGGTGTGTTGCTCACGCTGAACAGCGCGAGCGAGCAGCACCTCAGCGTCTTGTCGCCCGCGCCAGTGTGCGGCTCGGACGATCAGGGAGCCGAGCTCGGGCCATCACCAACCCACCGAGCCGTTGGCGTCGAAGAAGCTGCCACTGGGGCCGTCCGCCGGGAGCGTGGCTGCCTGCACGACGACCTTCGCCCCCTCCGCCGGGTGTTGGGTTCCGGTGTGGTTGTTCAGGTCGGTGGCGTTGAAGCCCGGGCACACCGAGTTGACCTTGATCGGGGTGGCGCCGAGCTCTACCGCGAGCCAGGCCGTGAGCGAGTTGAGCAACGTCTTCGAGGCGGGGTAGGCGAAGATCGGGAAGCGGCCGACGGAGCCCGGGGTCAGGGCCGCGCTGATCGACCCCATCGTGCTGCTCACGTTCACGATGCGCCCAGCGCGCGCCTTGCGGACGAGCGGCAGGAACTCCTGCGTGACGCGCAGTGCCCCGTAGAAGTTCACGTCGAACGTCTGCCGGATCGTCTCCAGCTGCACCGCGCCCGGGAAGCCTTCGCCGTCTGCGATGGCGATGCCCGCGTTGTTGACGAGCACGTCCAACGCCTCGGCCTCGTCGCCGATGCGGTTCGCCGCCGCCGTGACGCTCTCCGGATCGGTGACGTCGAGCTGGACGAACCGGACGTCCCCGTCGTCGGCGAGTGCCGCCTCCGCGGCCTTGCCACGCTCGTCGTCGCGGCAGCCCAGCCAGACGGTGAAGCCCTGCTGCGCGAGCTGCCGCGCGGTCTCGAATCCGATGCCCTTGTTGGCGCCTGTGACGAGCGCCGTGGGCTTGTTGGTGTCCACGAATCCGAGCCTGGAGAAGCCGGCGCTACGATGCATCACGTGACGTCCCGGATCCTTTACGGATCGTCCAGGAATGGGGTGGTCAGGTCCGGGGATCCGATCGCCGCTGCCATCGGTCTCCTCCGGCCCGACATCGCCGTCGACGCGAGCCTGCGCGCCGCGGGGGAGTGGGCGGTGCGTTTCGAACCGTTCCCGCACGTCAAGGTCGGCGGCGTGATGCGCGGGGAATGCCTGCTGATCGTCGAGGGCCACGAATCCGTGCAGATGGGGCAGGGCGACGTCTTCCTGTTGTGCAACCCCCCGCCCCACGTGCTCGCGAGCACGCCCACCGCGGTGCCGCGCGCCGCGAAGCCGCTGTGGGACGGCGCCACCAACGGGGTGGTGCGGATCGGACCCGAGTCCGAGGAGGACACGGTCCTGTGCACCGGCTACTTCGCGTTCGACACGGAGTCCCAGAACCTGATCGACGTCCTGCCGCCGCTCGTGCACGTCAGCGCCACCGATCCCCGCGGCAGGCTGCTCACCCACGTGACCGAGCTGCTGGCCGACGAGGTGGGCAACGGCGCCGTCGGCAGCGCCATGGTGCAGGACCACCTCGTGCAGATCCTGTTCGTCCACATGCTGCGCGCCCACGCCGAGCAGGTCGGCCGGCCCACCGGCTGGCTGGGGGCGCTCGGCGACGACGGCATCGGTCGCGCCCTGCGCGCGATGCACGCGGACGTGGCGCGCCGGTGGACGCTCGACGAGCTCGCGGCCATCAGCCTCATGTCGCGCTCGGCGTTCGCCGCGGCCTTCAAGCGCCAGGTCGGCACCGCGCCGCTGGAGTACCTGATCGAGTGGCGGATGAGCCTGGCCCGCGACGCCCTGCGCCGCGGCACCGCCTCGATCTCCGAGATCACGTCCGCGATCGGCTACCGGTCCGAGAGCGCGTTCAGCACCGCGTTCCGCCGGGTGGTCGGCTCGTCGCCGAAGCAGTTCCGCGACGCGGCACGCCGCTAAGCGGGCACCGCCTCGGCCTTCTCCTTCCCGCCGCCGACGAGGAAGGTGAGGGGGAGCGCGATCGTCGCGATGATCGCGGCCACCATGAACGAGGCCCGTGCGCCCCCGACGTCCGTGCCGGTGGTGGGGCTCTGCGACGCCACGGCCATCACGGTGATGAACAGCGCCGTGCCGGCCGCGCCCGCCACCTGCTGGAGCGTGGCCATGATCGCGCTGCCGTGCGAGTCGAGGTGCCGGGGCAGCCTGCCGAGCGCGTCGGTCATGAGCGGGGTGAGCATCAGCGAGATGCCGAGCACCAGCACGACGTGGAACGCGATGATCATCCACAGCGGGGAGCCGTGGCCCAGCGTGGTGAACGCCCAGAGGGCGACGGTGAGCACCGCGGCGCCGGGGATCACGAGCCGGCGCGGGCCGAGCCGGTCGTAGAGGCGGCCCACCACCGGACCGAGCAGGCCCATCGCCAGCCCGCCGGGCAGCACCGCGAGCCCCGTGACGAACGGGCTGAAGTCGAGCACGTCCTGCAGGTAGAGCGGCAGGAGGATCAGCACGCCGAACAACGACATCATGCTGAGCACGACCAGCACCATGGCGACGACGAACGGCCGGTGCGCGAGCGGCCGCAGGTCGAGCAGCGCGTTGCCGTCGTCCTGCAGGCGCAGCTGGCGGGCCACGAACACCGCGAGCGCCACCACACCGATCACGGTGGGCACCCACGGGTTGACGAGGGCGTGGCCGCGCGCGGACTCACCCACGCCGCTCAGGCCGAACACGAGCCCGCCGAAGCCGAGCGCGGACAGCGCCACCGAGGCGAGGTCGAGGGGCACCGGCCGCACCTCGGCCGCCACCTGCAGCCAGCGGGCTCCCGCCGCGAACGCGACGAGCGCGATGGGCAGCACGATCCAGAACATCCACCGCCAGCCGAGCGTGCTGAGGATCACGCCGGAGATCGTGGGGCCGACGGCCGGGGCCACGGCGATGACGATCGTGATCGTGCCCATCGTGGCGCCCCGGCGCGCGACCGGGACGAGCCGCATGACGGTGGTCATGAGCAGCGGCACCATCACGGCGGTGCCCGCGGCCTGCACGATGCGGCCTGCGAGGAGCACGGGGAAGCCGGGCGCGAGTGCGCTGATGAGCGTGCCGGTGCTGAACAGCAGCATCGACGTGAGGTAGACCCGGCGCGGCGGGAACCGCTGCAGCAGGAACCCGGTGATCGGGATGACCACGGCCATGGTGAGCAGGAACCCGCTGGTCAACCACTGGGCGGTGCTGACGCTGATACCGAGGTCGGCGATCAGCACCGGCAGCGCGACGCTCATGATCGTCTCGTTGAGGATCATGACGAAGGCGGAGCCGACCAGCAGCGAGATGACGAGCGTGGCGCCCGCCTGCTGCTCGCGCTCGGCGGCCGGTGCGTTCGGCTCGCTGGGTTCGGCGTCGGCGCGGCCGGTGGCGGGGCCGGTCATGCGGGCACTCCTGTCGTTCGGACGCCTCGACGCTACCGACCGGCGGTCGGGGAGGGCCACGCGTTTCGCCCAGCGGGGAGCGCCGCTCAGCCGGCGGCGGGCACCCGTTCCGCCCGCCACAGCAGCACCACCGTGCGCGTGAACGACCAGACGAGCAGCACCAGCGCGACGGCCACCAGCGCGGTGGTGACGAGCAGCGGGAGCAGTTCGGATGCGGCGACCACGAGCACCACGCCCTGCACGGCGGCCACGGTCTTGGCGAGGTAGCTCGGCGGTACCGGGCCGCGCAACCACGGCAGCGCCCGGCCCGCGAGCACGAACGCATAGCGCATCGCCCCGATCGTGAGCGCCCACGGCCCGACGACGGTGGCGACGTGCACGCTCAGCACGGCCACGAGGAACGCGTCGACCTCCATGTCGAACCGGGCGCCCACGGGGGAAGTGGTGCCGGTGCGCCGGGCCACCTTGCCGTCCACGGCGTCCAGCGCGAGCGCCACGGCCGCGAGGCCGACGAGCGCGGCAAGGGGGGTCGACCCGGTGAGCAGGCCCTCCACGACGAGCGCCGTGACGCCGCCGACGAGCAACGCCCTGGAGAGCGTGACGACGTCGGCGGGCCCGAGCGCGGACCGCCCGGCACGGTGCATCGCGGCGGACAGCAGCCCCAGCAAGGCCGCCGCGTACACCACTCCGACCAGCACACCGAGCGGTCCGAGCCCGAACGCGGCGGCGAGCCCGGCCAGGATCAGCAGCTGTGCCGCAGCTGCAGCCTGCTCCGGGCCCCCCTTCACAATGGTGCAGGTGCTGGTGACCACTCCGCGTTCCACCTCCGCATCACGTTCGCGCCGGCGCGTCGGTTCACCGAGGGGAGCGATGTGATGGGGCGCACAGCCCACGCGTTCTGGGTGAGCGCGCCCGGTGCGGGCGAGATCCGGGCGGTCGAGCTGCCAGAACCCGGCCCCGCCGACGTCGTCGTCCGCACGACGTACTCGGGGGTGAGCCGGGGCACCGAGACCCTCGTCTTCCGCGGCGAGGTGCCGCCGAGCCAGTACACGGCGATGCGCGCTCCCTTCCAGGACGGCGAGTTCCCGGCGCCCGTGAAGTACGGGTACCTCGCGGTGGGCGTGGTCGAACACGGTCCGCCCGATCTGGTGGGGCGCAGGGTCTTCTGCCTGTACCCGCACCAGACCCGCTTCATCGTGCCCGCATCGGCCGTGACGCCGGTGCCGGACGACGTCCCGGCGGCGCGGGCCGTGCTGGCCGGCACCGTCGAGACCGCGGTGAACGCGCTGTGGGACGCCGCGCCGCTGGTGGGCGACCGCATCGCGGTGGTGGGCGGGGGAATGGTGGGGTGCAGCGTGGCGGCGCTGCTGGCGGGCGTGCCCGGCGCGCGCGTGGAGCTGGTGGACCCCGACCCGCAGCGCGCCGAGGTTGCCGCGCGGCTGGGGGTGCGGTTCGCCACACCCGAGGCCGCCACCGGCGACTGCGACCTCGTGGTGCACGCGAGCGCCACCGACGCGGGGCTCGCGCGCTCGCTGGAGCTCCTGGCGCCGGAGGGCGAGGTGGTGGAGCTGTCCTGGTACGGCGACCGGCCGGTGCGGGTGCCGCTCGGCGAGGCGTTCCACGCCAGGCGCCTGACGATCCGCAGCAGTCAGGTGGGCACGGTGTCGCCGCGACGGGCCCGGCGCGGCTACGCCGGGCGCATGGCGGTGGCGATGCGCCTGCTCGCCGATCCGCGGTTCGACGCGCTGGTCACGTCCGAGCACGCGTTCGAGGAGCTGCCTGCGCTGCTGCCCCGTTTGGCCGATGGCACGTTGCACGCCCTCTGCCTGCGGCTGCGGCACCCGACCGCCTGACCCTCCCGAGGCTGCCGGTCACCGCTTCACCGGTGGCGGTGAACTTCCGGGCGCATCGGCACGTGTGGGGTAGGAACGGGATCCAGCCGGCGGGCGAGGGAGCGAGAGTGTTCAGCATTACGGTCCGGGACCACATGATGGTCGCCCACAGCTTCCGGGGCGACGTGTTCGGTCCGGCGCAGCGCCTCCACGGGGCGACGTTCGTGGTGGACGCGACGTTCCGCCGCCCGGACCTCGACGACGACGGCATCGTGGTCGACATCGGCCTCGCCACGCAGCAGCTGAACGCGGTGCTCGGTGAGCTCAACTACCGCAACCTGGACGACGAGCAGGCCTTCGCGGGCGTGAACACGTCCACGGAGTTCCTGGCGAAGGTGGTTGCCGACCGGCTGGCCGACCGGATCCACGCGGGCGAGCTCGGCGAGGGCGCGCGGGGGATCTCGGTGATCGTGGTGACGCTGCACGAGTCGCACATCGCGTGGGCGAGCTACGAGCGCGCCCTGTGACGGCTCCCGTGATCGTGCGGACCGTGCACGTGGTCGTGCCCGCTGACATCGACGACCCGGCGCGCCCCAGCGGGGGCAACGCCTACGACCGGCGGGTCTGCCGCGCGCTGCCCGCCGTGGGCCGGACCGTGCGGGAGACCGCGGTGCCCGGGGACTGGCCGGAGCCGGGCCAGGAGGCGCGCGCCGCGCTGCTCCGGTGCCTCGAGTCGGTGCCGGACGGCGCCGACGTGCTGCTCGACGGGCTCGTCGCCTGCGCCGCGCCGGACGTGCTCGCCGCTCACGCGCGCCGGCTGCGGCTGGTGGTGCTCGTCCACCTCCCGCTCGGCGACGAGGTGGGGCTGCCCCCGGCGGTGGCCGCCGACCGCGCCGCGCGGGAGCGGGCCGCCCTGCGCCACGCGGCCGCGGTGGTGGCCACCAGCTCGTGGACGGCGCACCGGCTCGCCGAGGCGCACGGCATCGGGGCCGACCGCGTGCACGTCGCGGCGCCCGGGGTGGAACCCGCACCGCTCGCCGCCGCAGAGGAGAGCGGCACCCGGCTGCTGTGCGTCGGCTCGATCACCCCGACGAAGGGGCAGGACCTCCTGGTCGAGGCCCTGGCCCGGATCCCGGACCGCTCGTGGACGTGCCGGCTGGTCGGCCCCGTCGTTCGCGACCCCGCGCACGTCGCCACCGTGCGGGAGCTCCTCGAGCGGCACGGGCTGGACGACCGGGTGGAGATCTGCGGCCCGCACACCGGCCCGGCGCTCGACGCCGTGTACGCCACCACCGACCTGCTGGTGCTGCCCTCGCGCGCCGAGTCCTACGGCATGGTCGTCACCGAGGCGCTGGCCCGGGGGATCCCGGTGCTCGCCGCCGCCGTCCACGGTGTGCCGGAGACCCTCGGGCGCGCGCCGGACGGCGCCGTCCCCGGCCTGCTCGTGCCCCCGGCGGACGTCGACGCGCTGGCCGCCGCCCTGCGCAGCTGGCTCGACGAGCCCGGGCTGCGCCGCGCAGCCCGGGTCGCCGCCCGGCTGCGGCGCGACACGCTCTTCGGTTGGGAGGTGACCGCACGGTGCCTCTCCGATGCGCTGGCGTGAACGGTCACGTGGGCGAGGTGCGGGCGTGAGCGCCCCGGGTGCCCCGGTCACGCACGACTGGCTGGCCGTGCGCGAGCCCGCCGATGCCGCGGCCCGGGCCGGCGAGCTCGCCGACCGCGTGGCCGCGTGGCTTGGTGACCGGGACGGCGCCCCGATCGTCGTCCGCGACCTCGGCTGCGGCACCGGTTCGATGGGCCGCTGGCTGGCCGGGCGCCTGCCCGGGCCGCAGCACTGGCTGCTGCACGACCGCGACCCCGACCTGCTCGCACGGGCCGTCACCGGCATGCCGGCGGAAACCACCGCCGAGGTGCGGGTCGGCGACCTCACCGCCCTCGACGCCGCACAGCTCGCCGGCACCGCGGTGGTCACCGCGTCCGCGCTGCTGGACCTGCTCACCGCCGACGAGGTGGAGCGCCTCACGGCGGCGTGCACGGCCGCGGGCTGCGCCACCCTGTTCGCCCTCACCGTCACCGGGAGCGTGCTGATCACCCCCTCCGACCCGCTCGACGCCGCCTTCGCCGCCGCGTTCGACGCCCACCAGCGCCGCACCGTCGACGGCCGCAGGCTCCTCGGCCCGGACGCCGTTCCCGCGGCCGCGGCGGCGTTCGGCCGCCACGGCGTGGCGGTGGTGCGCGCCCCGAGCCCGTGGCGCCTCGGCGCCGCGGACAACTCCCTGATCGAGCCGTGGCTGCGCGGCTGGGTGGCGGCCGCCTGCGAACACCGGCCCGACCTCGCCGCGGAGGCGCCCGCCTACGTCGACCGGCGGCTCGCCGCGGCCGCCCGCGGGGAGCTGCGGGTGGTCGTCGGGCACGCCGACCTGCTCGCCCTCCCGGAGCACCGGTCGTGAGGCCCGCCCGGGTGGCGCGGCCGCTGGCCGTCGCCGTGATCGTCGGCGCGCTGGTGTGGTGGTCGGGCCCGCAGGCCGTGCTGGACGCCCTCGGCGCGCTGCAGGCGGGGCCGGTGCTGGCTGCGCTCGCGTGCGGGGTGGTCACCACCGTGTGCAGCGCGTGGCGCTGGTGCCTGGTGGCGCGCAGCATGGGGATGCGGCTCCCGCTCTCCACGGCCGTCGCCGACTGCTACCAGGCCCTCTTCCTGAACGCCGTGCTGCCCGCGGGGATGCTCGGCGACCTGCACCGGGCCGTCGGCCACGGCAGGCGCAGCGGCGACGTGGGGCGGGGGGTGCGCGCGGTCGTGTTCGAACGGCTGGTGGGCCTGATCGTGCTGGTGGCCGTGGCCGCGCTGGTGCTCGCGGCCGAGCCCGAACTGCTCGGCGTGCTCGGCGCCGCCGTGCCCGGCGCCGCGTGGTTCGGGATCCTCGCCCTCGTGGCGGTGCCCGCCGTCGCCTGGCTGCTGCGCGGGCGGCTGGGCGCGCTCACCGCCGACGTGCGTGCGGTGGCGCGGGCCGGCTCGATGGCCGGCGTGCTCGGCCTGTCCGTGGTGGCGCTCGCCGGCTACCTCGCCACGTTCGTGGTGGCGGCCCGCGCCGTCGGCGCCACCGCGCCCGTGCTGCAGCTGCTCCCGCTGCTCGTGCTCGCGCTGCTCGTGATGGCGCTGCCGCTCAACGTCGGCGGCTGGGGGCCGCGGGAGGCCGTCGCCGCCGTGACGTTCGGCGCCGTGGGCCTCGGGGCCGACCAGGGTTTCGCCGCCGCCGTGGCCTACGGGGTGCTGTGCATGGTGGCGTGCCTGCCCGGCGGCGCCGTGCTGCTGCTGCGCCTCACAGGTGCGCGGCGAACGACCGCACGAGGCTCTCGAGCACCGCACGCCCCTTCTCCGCAGACGCCTGTGACGGCAGACCCACCACTCCCGACTCCGCGTACGCCTGCATCCCTCGTGCCAGCAGGTGCCGGCGGTCGTCTGCACGGTGGTCGGCCTGCTCGTACCCCGGCTTGACGAGGTCGGGAAGCACGTGCAGCAGGATCGAGGTCTCCAGTTCGCCCGCGTGCATGTCGACGAGACCCGTGGTGGTCAGGCCGGCATCCGCACGGGCGTCCTCCCAGTCCATCTCGGTGGGGAACAACGCCGTCGGGAACGGGTCGAGGCTCGCCTCCTGCACGACGTTGCCGAGCACGTAGTTGCCGCCGTGCCCGTTGACCAGCACGAGCCCGCTCGCCCCGGACCGCTGGACCGAGGCCGAAACGTCGCGGACGATCGCGACGAGCGTGGTGGCGGAGATGCTGACGGTGCCCGGCCAGGCCGCGTGCTCGTGCGAACAGGAGATCGTGAGCGGTGGGAGCCGGAACACGGGGTACACGGACGCGAGCTCGACGGCGATCGTGGCGGCCACGAGGGTGTCGGTCGTGAGCGGCAGGTGGGGCCCGTGCTGCTCGAAGCTGCCGATCGGCAGCAGTGCGACCGCGCCGGCGCGGTCGCGCGCATCGGACGTGGTGTCGACCGGGAGGAGATCCATCGCGATGGACCTTCTCACGGTTCGCGAGAGGGGACGAGAGGACAGCCCATGCCGGACACGCGCAACACCGAACTGGCCGAGGTCGCGGAGTCGGACCTGGTGACGCGGCGCGGCGCGTTCCGCGCGGTCGCCTTCCGCGACCCGCACGACGGCAACGAGCACCTCGCCCTCGTGAAGGGGCAACCGCGGGACCAGGAGGAGGTGCTGGTCCGGGTCCACTCGGAGTGCCTCACCGGCGACGTGTTCGGCGCGCTGCGGTGCGAGTGCGGCGCGCAGCTCGCCGCGGCGGTGGACGCCATCGCCGAGGCGGAGTGCGGGGTGCTCGTCTACCTGCGCGGCCACGAGGGCCGCGGGATCGGGCTGGTCGCCAAGGTCCGCACGCACGTGCTGCAGGACGAGCAGGGGCTCGACACCGTCGACTCGGCCACCGCGCTGGGCCTGCCGGTGGACGTGCGCGACTTCGGCGCCGCCGCGCGGGTCCTGACCCACCTCGGCGTGCGCTCGGTCCGGCTGCTGTCGAACAACGCCGACAAGGTGCTCGCGCTCACCGAGCACGGCATCACGGTGGCCGGGCGCGTCCCGCTGCTGGTGCCGGTGGACGAGCACAACGTCCGCTACCTCACCGCCAAGCGCGACCGCCTCGGCCACGACCTGCCGCACCTGAACTCGCTCGGCTGACCCGACGCGTCCGGTCAGTCCTCGTCCAGGTCGTCACCCTCGCCCACCGGGACGGGGTGCGCGGCGGCCCACCGCTCGCGGCGTTGCGCGGCGAGGTCCGCCAGGCGCGGTGCGCGCAGCGAGTCGGTGATCCGCAGCACGATCGTGCCGACCGAGATCATCTCGAAGCCGGCGAGCATGAACCGGATGAGTGGCGTGATCGTCACGCCGCTGGCGAGGACGATCAGCGTGAACATGTCCGGCTCCCCATGTGACTCGCCCCCTTCGAGGTCGACAAGCGGTCAGGGGGCGAGAGGGCATCCGCCGGGTGGGGTGTGGTCGCCGCGCTCCTGCTGACCGTGCTCGATTATCGAGCCGCTCGCGGGCCCCTCGGCAACTGTGTGAGCGGGATGAACGCCTGTGTGGGTGACGGCGACCCGAGCGGGCGTCACGCCCCGGCGTCCCGCTGCCACGGATGGTGGCCGGATGCGTGTCGCTGTGACCCGGTCGTGACGTTCGTGCCGCCCATGCCGCGGGCGCAGGTCCCGCTAGCCTCTGCGCCGACTGCGAGGAGGCGATCGTGGCGCCGATGGCGGGGTACGACGAGATCGCGGACTGGTACGAGCAGGAGTTCCTGCCCCGCAGCTCGGACGATGCGTACGGCGTGGACAGATCGCTGCGCGAGCTGCTCGGTCCCGGCGACGGGACCTGCCTCGAGGTCGGATGCGGCACCGGGGTGCACGCCGCGAGCCTGCGCACGCTGGGGTGGACACCGGTCGGCGTGGACGTGTCGGCCGGCATGCTGCGGCACGCGCGGGGCCGGCTCGCGTGCGTGCGGGGCGACGCCGAGCGGCTGCCGGTGCGGGACGCGTCGGTGGACGCGGCGGTGGCCGTGATGGTCCACAGCGACATGCCCGGCTACCCGGACGTCCTGCGCGAGACCGCGCGTGCGCTGCGCCCCGGGGCGTGTTCGTCCACGTGGGCGTGCACCCCTGCTTCTGCGGTGGGTTCGCCGACCGTTCGGACCCGGACGCCGTGGTGATCCGCCCCGGGTACGCCGAGCGGCACTGGACGATGACGTCCTGGACCGACCAGGGCATCCGGGACAAGGTCGGCGCCAGCCACCTCCCGCTCTCCGACCTGATCAACGCGGTGCTGGCGGCCGGCATGGTGCTCGAACGCGTCACCGAGTGCGGCGGGGCGGTGCCGCTGGTGCTCTCGCTGCGGGCGCGGGTGTCCGCGGCCTGACCGGGGTCACCGTTCGCGCGGTGCCTCGGCGCCGTCGATCGTCACCTTCCGGCCGGGCCGGGAGGCGTGCCGCGGGTCGAGCGTCAGCTTGATCCGCTGTGTCGACGAAGTGGCGAAGCGCGCCTCGCTGCCGAGTTCGAGCACCCAGAACTTGGCCTTCGCGCCCGGTTTCGCCTCTTTGTCGACGCCCACGGTGAGCTCGACCTCGACGGGTCCGAGTTCGAAGCGCAGCTGTTCGTCCTCACCGGCGCTCATGGCTTCGGTGAGTTCGGCGCGCAGTTGCGCGACGACCTCCGACAACGCCAACGGCATGTGCGGCTCCTCGCAGGTGTCAGGCGGGCGTGGAGTCGCAGGATCGCACCTCGCGGCCGGGTTGCACGACCCGGTGCCGGGATGGCGATCCGCTTGTCACAGCAGGTGACCCATCCCCACGCGTGGTCGGTGCGATCGACCGGGAGGGCGGCGGACCCCGATCCGCCGGAAACACCCCTCGCGATCTCGGATCCACCTCGCGGGCACGGACAGCAATGGCTTGACCAGTGGTGGGTACATTCCGTGCCTCCTCTCGGTGAAATGGGATTCGGTTACCCGGATCCTATCCCCGGGTGTGACCGTGCACACCCGACAACGCCTTAAGTCTTCCCCAAATCATCCTCGGTGCCCGCGGCGGTGCGGGTGGCGAGCCAGTCCACGAGTGCGTCGAACGCCTCCCAGTCCAGGCGGGCGACGGCCGGGATCGCCTCGGCCCAGCCGTCGGTGGCGAGCAGGTCGGCCACCTGGCGGGCGATGTGGCTGCGGCGTGCGCCGTCCGGCTCGTCGTGGGCGGTGAGGACCGCGCCTGCCTGCACGTACCGCCCGGTGGCGCCCCATCGGTCCTCGGGCCTGCTGATGTCGGCGAGCAGATCCCCGGCGCGGTCGAGCAGGGTCCACGCCCGGTCGCCCCCCACCGCCGTCGCGAGTGCGGCGAGCGCCCGGACCCGGGCCGCCGGGCCGGTGATCGGCCGAGCGATCTCCTCCGCCCACGTCGGGTGGCCGGCCGCGGCCAGCGCCTCCACCACCTGCCTGCGCGCCCGGTCGGCCCGCGCGCCTGCGCCGATCGCGGCCAGCTCGGCCTCGGTGCGGCGTGCCGGCACCGCGGCGCCGTCGGTGTCGCCCGCCGCCGTGAGCGCCATCGACAGGTGCGCGAACGCGCGGGCCCGCCTGCCGGGGTCGGCCACGTCCTCGACGATCTGGTCCGCCGCGGCGCTCCGCAGCCGCCGCGCCTCCGCGGTGGCATCCACGGTGTGCAGGGCGGTGGCGAGCCGCAGCAGCGCGACCACCCGCGTGTAGTCGTCCTTCGCCGGTTCGGTCAGCACGGCCGTGGCGGTGGCCACCGCCTCGTCGCGCAGCCCCGCGGCGGCCTGCGCCTCGCACCCCGCGACCAGGGCCCACGAGCGGCGTTCCGGGTCGTCGAGCGCGCGGGCGATGGCCACGGCGTGCTCGACGACGCCGAGGGCGGCCAGCGCCTCCACCACCCGGGTCAGCGCGTCGCCCCTCGCCCGCCGGTCCGCGACCTGTTCGGCCACCTCGACGGCCGCCGGCAACTCGTCGACGGCCACGAGCCCGTCGACCACCCGCGAACACAGCGTCGCGAGCCGGGCCGGGTTCGTCGTGCGCCGCGCCATCCCCTCCGCCTCGGCGGCCCGCGCCGCCGCGCGCCGGGCGCTCCCGGCGGCGGCGAAGGCGGCCGCCACCTCCGCGAGCGCCTGCATCCGGCGGCCCGCCCCGGGGACGCGGCGCACCACGGACTCGGCCCGCCGCGGGTCGCCGCGGCGCGCGGCGTGCGCGGCGATCTCGGCGAGCGCTGTGGCGCTGCGGTCGGGGTGGGTGACCTGGTCCAGCAACTCCTCCGACCGTGCGGGGTTCGCGGTGGCGGCGTGCGCGACGGCGAGCCGCGCGAGCGCCCACTCCTGCCGGTCCTCCGGTACCCGGTTCGCGACGAGGGTCTCGGCCTCCGCCACCAGCCGATCGGCCACGGCGGGGGCGCGGTCCGCCACCGCGCCGGCGAGCGTGAGCAGGTCACCCACCGCGTCACCGGGTTTGCCCACGTCGTGAGCGGTCTGGCACAGCGAGGAGAGGTGCCGTTGCGCCGCCACGTGGTCGTCGCGCTCCACGGCGGTGCGGAGCAGGACGGCCAGCACCTGGAGCCGCACGCCGGGCCGCTGGATGCCGGCGAGGACGGCCTCGGCCCACGTGGTGGCCCCGGCCTCGGCCAGCGCGACCGCCAGTTCGGCACGGAGGCGGCCCCGGTCGCGCAGGGCCGGCTCGAGGGCCGCCCCGTCGTCGCGGACGATCGCGATGGCCGCGGCCACCAGCGGCCGGGAGCGCACGTCGGGCGATTGCCCCGCGAGCTCGCCGACGGCGGCCTCGGCCCGTTCCGGATCCCGCCCGGCGAGCGTCGTGGCGATGCGGGCGAGCGCGTCCGCCCTGCGGTTCGTCGTGCACCGCCGCGCCCACCGGTCGGCCCGCGCGGGCTCGTGGACGGCGGCCGCCGCGGCCATGCCGCCGAACACGGCGTCGCGGCGGTCCGGATCCGGCATCGGCCACGCCAGCGCCTCGGCGTCGTCGAGGTGACCGGCCGTGGCGGCCGCGAGCGCCGCGGCGGCGAGGGCGGCGCGCCGCTGCGCCTTGGGGAGGCCGCGGGCGAGCGCCGCGGCCCGGTCGCCCCGGCCCACGGCCGCCCAGACCGCGGGCAGCCGCACCGGGACGTGCCGGTTGCGGCTGGTGAGCTCCTCGCGGCGCACGGCGAGCAACACCGCGGTGGCCAGGGTGGGCTCGGCCTGCCGGAGGTTCACCAGCTGCGCGAGCGCGATCTCGTCGAGCGCGGCCGCGTCCCCTCCGGTGACCTCGAGCAGCCGGGCGTGGCGCTGCGGGTCGATCGCGAGCTCGGCGAGGCGGTCGACGTCGCCCGCCGCCGCGAGCACGCGGGGGTGGTCGTGCAGCAGGTAGGCGGGTGTGCCGACCGGCCAGCCCCGGCGCCGGTGCTCGTCGCACCACGTCCGCAGCCGGGCCCGGTACCCGTCGAGCCGGGCGCCGAGCTCCCGCTCCGCCACCTCCCGCAGGGTCCGGTGCGCGAACACGTACCCGCGCGCCGTGCCGCCCGGCCGTGGGGACCGGGTGGCGACGCTGCCGCCGAACGCGCCCCCCAGCAGGTCGGCCACCGTCACGGACGAGGCTCCGGTGAGCTCGGCCAGGTCGTCGCTCGTGAGCCCGCCGCCGGACGCGGTGATCAGGCCGATCAGGTCCTCGTGCAGCGGCCCCGCCCGCAACCGGTCGCGCAGCTCCTTGAGCGCGAACTGCTCCACCTCCCGCGCGTGCGGGGACACCGCCAGCCGGTGGCGTGGGCAGCTGTGCAACGGGTGGTCGGCCGGCACGTCCGCGGGCAGCGGGCGGCCCGGCCTGCTCGTCACCAGCACGGCGACGCCGGCGGGCGGGTGGCGGGGCAGCAGCGACGCGATGCTCGGCTCGTGGGCGTCGGGGCCGGTGTCCTCGTCGATCGCGTCCACCACGAGCAGGAGCCTGCGCCCGTCCTCCCGGCACCGGCGCGCCGCGGCGTCCAGCAGCGCGAGCAACCCGCGCCGGCGATCGGTGCCGGTGCCGGGCGTCCGCTGCGCGAGCGCGGAGAGCTGCTCGGTGACGGCGGCGAGGAACGCGTCGCCGTCCGAGTTGCCGACGCGGCCCGCCCCGACGAAGAACGGGACGACCGCGACGTCCGCCGGCGCGTGGAGGGCGAACCAGGCCATGAGCGCCGTCTTGCCCGCCCACGGCGGGCCCACCCACCACCCGTACGGCCCGGTGAACCCCGCGAGCTCACGCAGCTCCTCCTCCCGGCCGAGCAGCTGGTCCGGTGCGATGTCGCCCACCTGCAGCCGGTAGGTGGCGGGCGGCAGCGGAGCCGTCACGTCCGGCGCGGTGACGGGCACGCCGAGCACGTCGCGCGCCCGGTGGGCGGCCCCGTCCGGCTGGCCGTCGACGAGCCTCGTGATCCGCGCCGCGGTGAGCCGGTCGAGGCCGTCGGATCGGTGGTGCTCGGTGACGACGCCGATGATCCGGCCGTCGGCCCATACCGCGGCGCCGGACATGCCCTCCCACGGCGAGACGGCGGGGTCCGGATCCTGCTCGGGCGCCACGACCGTCAGCTCGAGGGTGCCCGAGCGCCGGTTCGAGAAGGGCGCCACCGTGCCGATCGCGTGGTGCGAGTCGCGGTAGGACCCGAGGCCGGGGTCGGCGTAGTCCTTCAGCTTGAACCGCGGGAACCCGACCGCGTGCACGGTGACCGCCTCCGGGCGCCGGCCGATCCGGCCGTACCGGCTCGCGGCGACGGCGTCGGGACCGGCGAAGCGCACCGCGGCGAGGTCCGATCCCGGGTCGGCCACGACGTCGCCGGGGTCTGCGGTGGCGCTCCACTCCGCGTCCGTGTCGGCCTCGAAGCGCAGGCGGATGGACCGGGCGCCGGCCACCACGTGGGCCGCGGTGAGCACCACGCCGGACGCGACCCGGTATCCCGATCCGCGCCGGCCCGCAGCTCCCGGACCCGTGGCGATGACCTCGGCCACCCGGCGCGGGTCGATGCCCGGTTCCGCGTCCACGGCCGTGATCCCCCCTCGGAACTATCCGCAACCTACCGGTTACGGCGCGATCAGGAGGAACTCGGTCGCGCGCCCCGCGCGCCGTGGCTACGGTCCCGCGACGTGATCCACGAGCACCCGCTGGCCTATCTGCTCGGCGTGGAGGGCATCGCGCTGTTGCGCGGGTTCACCGGCGAGTACTACCGCGACTTCGTGGAAGCGCGGCTCGACGAGGTCCGCGCGCTGCTCGCCGACGAGTCGTTGGCCGGTGCCGCGGTGGCCGTCGAGCGGGTGGACACGGTGAACGGGTACCGCGTGTGGTCGGCCACCTACGACAACGGCAACGCCGCGTTCGACGTCGACGAGCCGGTCGTCACGGAGATCCTGGACGGCATCCCCCCGGGCGCAGCGGTCGACGCAGCCTGCGGCACCGGTCGGATGTCGGCCCTGCTGGCCGCGCGGGGGCACAGCGTGATCGGGGTGGACAGCTCGCCGGACATGCTCGCCCGGGCGCGCGCGAACGTCCCGACCGGCGACTTCCGGTCCGGCGACCTCACCCGGCTGCCCGTCGGCGACGCCTGCGCGGACGTCGTGACGTGCTCGCTCGCGCTGACGCACGTCCCCGACCTGCGCCCGGTGTTCGCCGAGTTCGGGCGCGTGCTGCGCCCCAGCGGCCACCTGGTGATCTCCGACATGCATCCCGAACGCATCCTGCGCGGCGCCATCCCCACCCTGCGTGACGCCGCCGGCCGGCCGGGCAGGCTGCCCGGCCACCGCCACCTCGTGGGCGACTACCTGCGCGCGGCCCTCGCCCACGGCCTCGAGCTGCGCCGGTGCGAGGAGCCGGTGCTCGAGGCCGCCGCACCCGGCCGGCGAGCGAGCGACCCGGGGCCGTGGGAGGCCTGGCCGTGGTCGCTCGCCGCGCTCGTGCCGGAGGCGACGCGCGCGGCCGACGCCGGGATCCCGGTGGAGATCATCTGGCACTTCCAGCGAGGCGGATGATCAGCCGGCGAGCTGCGGGTACAGCGCGGTGAGGTCGGCCGACAGGCCCGCACGGACGCTGCGGCTGACGTCGTCGGCCACCACCTCGAGCGCGCCGTCCGCCACGCCGTCGAGGGCGAGCGCGGCGATCGCGGCCGGGTCGCTCTTCGGCACGTCGAGGTGGGCCACCATGTCGGTGTCCATGTAACCGACGTGCAGCGCCGTGGTGGTGATGCCCTTCGGCGCCAGCTCGAGCCGCACCGCATCGGTCAGCGCCCAGGCGGCCGCCTTCGCGGCGTTGTACGCGCCCGACCGGGCGGGGTGGAACCACGACAGCACCGACAGCACGTTGAGCACCGCCCCGCCGCCGTTCGCCGTGATGACCGGGGCGAACGCCCGGGTGACGGCGAGCGTGCCGAAGTAGTGGGTCTCCATCTCGAGGCGGATGTCGGCCGGGTCGCCCTCGAGCAGCGCGGCGCCCGTGGCCGAGCCCGCGTTGTTGACCAGCAGCGTGACGTCGGCCGCGGCGGCCGCCGCCGCGGCGATCGACTCCGGGTCGGTGACGTCCAGCTGCAGCGGGGTGGCACCGGGCAGATCCACCGACTCCGGGTTGCGGGCCGCGGCGTAGACCTTCCGCGCGCCGCGGGCGAGCAGCCCGGCGGCGAGGTGCCGTCCCAGCCCGCGGTTCGCCCCCGTGACCAGCGCGATCGAGTTCGTGATGTCCATGTCGCCTCCTGAGTTGGTTTCACCAACCTAGCGTCGCTGAGTAGGAGCTGCCAACCCAGCGCGTAGGCTGGAAGGGTGGCTGTGAGGGAACAGACGTGCTCGATCGCCCGCTCGCTGGAGGTGCTCGGCGAGCGCTGGACGTTCCTCGTCCTGCGTGAGGCGGTGTCGGGCACCACCCGCTTCGCCGACTTCCGCGCCACCCTCGGGGTGGCCTCCGACGTGCTCTCCGACCGGCTCGCCACCCTCGTGGACGCCGGGGTGCTGGAGAAGCGCCCCTACCGCGAGCCCGGCTCACGGGCCCGTGACGGCTACCACCTCACCGACGCGGGCCGCGAGCTCGCCGTCGTGCTCGGGGCACTGCAGCAGTGGGGCGACGCCCACCGCCCCTACGCGCCCGGGCCCACCGTGCTGCGCCGCTCCGCGGACGGCAGGCCGCTGCACGTCGCGTTCGTGGACGACGAGGGCACCGAGGTCCCCCTCGAGGAGGTGCGGTTCGTGCGCACCGCGACCTACCCGCGGTGAGCGGGCTGCCCCGTCAGGAGTGTCAGGAGAGGTCCCAGAGCAGCCGGTAGTAGGCGATCCGCTGCCGGTCCGGCGCGACCCCGTACCCGTCGTAGACACAGCCGTCGTAGCCCGGCCCGTAGTTCCACTCCGTGCTCCACGCCGCGATTGCGAGGTCCGCCCACCGGTCGGCCACACCGAGCCTGCCGAGGTCGACGTGCGCGGCGAACGTGCCGTCGTCGTGCAGGAGCGTGTTGGGGGCGCACGCGTCGCCGTGGCAGACCACGAGGCGGTCGATCCCGGGCGGCTCGGCGAGGCGGGCCCGGGCGTCGGCGACGCCGAGGTCCCGGTGCTCATCGGTCCAGGAGACCGGGCCGTCACCCGCCGCGAGCCGCTGATCGGCGCGGGCGACGCGGCCCTCGACACCCCACTCGAACGGGCAGTCGTGCACCGCGAGCGCGTCGTGCAGCACGCGCAGGCCGCGCCCGATCGCGGTGGCGGCGGCGGCCGGTTCGGCGATCCACCGGGGATCCACGGCCGAACGCCCGGGCACGGCGGCCGTCACCAGCCAGCTGCCGTCGGCGTCGCTACCGAGGGCGAGCACACGGGGGACGCGCACCCGGCCCTGCGCCCACCGCAGCCGCTCGGCCTCCGCGGCGAGGTCGATCTCGGGCGTGCCGGCCGCGGTCCACTTGACGTACCGGCCGCCTCCGCCGGCGCCGTCCAGGCGGAAGGTCAGCCCGCCCATCTGGTTGCGCCAGACCGGGACCACCTCGTCGCCGTCCGCCAGCTCGGCGACGGCCGCGGGGACGTCCACGGGGCCGGTGGGGCGGCCGGCGAGTGCGGGGCGGCTCACCGGCCCATGATCAGCGAGGGACGGGGGTGGGCTCAACCGCGTTCCACCGGTCGCCGGGCCAGCAGCCGCTGGACCGCGTCGCCGCCCGCCCCGGCGCCACCGCCCTCGCCCACGGTGGCGCCGAGGGCCTCGGCCGCGGAGCGGCGGGACGGGTCGGCGAGGGTGGCTTCGACCGCAGCCCGCAGCTCGGCGGTGGGCACCGGCCGGCCGGACAGGTGGTGGCGCAGCACGACGGCGGCCCCGCGGTCGGCCACGGCCCGGCCGATCAGCAGCTGTTCGATCTGCTGCGGCAGCACGACCAGCGGCACCCCGGCGGCCAGCCCTTCCAGCGCGCTGTTCATACCGCCGTGGGTGACGAACACGGCCGTGCGCCCCAGCACCGCCGGCTGCGGGACGGACGCGCGTACGAGGGTGTTCGCCGGGGGCGGCCCGAGCCGGGCCGGGTCTCCGCGCGGGCCGGTCGCGATCACGACCCGGGCGGGCAGGCCGGCGAACGCGTCGAAGCAGGAGCGGAAGAACGCGTCACTGCCCGCGTGGAGGGTGCCCAGCGACACCAGGACGACCGGATCCGGCCCGTCGACGTGGGCGGCCAGTTCGGCGTCGAGCTCGCGGTCTCGACCGGCTGGGTCGATCGTGGCCCCGACGTAGTGGCACCGCTCGTCGATGCGCGGGTCCGGTGCCTGCAGCCAGCGCGGGATCGGGAACACCGTGACGTCGCCCAGCGTGGGGAACGCCGGCCGCGGCGGGAAGAGCTCCTTGCCGAATGTGCGCACCACCCGCTGGCGGGCCGCGACGGCGGCGGGCACGTCCCGCACGGCGACCGCGAGGAACCGCAGCCACTCCCGGGCCGTCTGGCTACGGAACGCGCCGGCTCCCACCAGCATCGTCGTCATGAACGAGACCGTGGGCAGGCCCATGCTGCGCGCCACCACGTGCCCCCAGATCGCATTGGAGTCGTGGGCCAGCGCGTCGGGCGGGTCGGAGCGCAGCTCGTGCTGCAGGTGGGGGACGAGGGTCTCCGTGGCCGCGAGAGCGCGGACCACCACCCGCACCGGGCTGCCGGCACTGGTGGCCTCGGCGATGTCGGCCGCCGTGATCGAGCCGGCGGGGTAGGGGCGGAACTCGGCGCCGGTCTGCGCGATGGCGTCGCCGAAGGCGTCGGCGCAGTAATAGGTCACGCACACGCCGCGGCGCACCAGTTCCCGCACGAACGGCAGGCTGGGATTGACGTGCCCGGCCGCCGGCATGCCGGTCATGACGACGTGGCTCATCGGGTTCCCTTCCGGGGAGTCGGATCGGTGAGGGCGGCGGCCACCGCGGCGCGGAAGTCGCGGTAGCGCGCGCACACGGCGGGAGCGACGGAGGCGAGCGCGTCCCGGTCGGGATCCGCCGGCTCCACCGCCGCGTGCACGGTGTGGCGCAGCGCGGCCGCGGTGTCCTCGGCGGACCCGAGCCCGGGGTGGTGGAGGTAAAAGCCGGTCTGTACCGCGCCGACCACGTGCATCTGCCTGGTGACGTCCAGGTCGATGCGCATCAACCCGTGCTCCCTGAGCAGCCGGAACAGGTCGGCGGCGAGCTCGCCCCGCCAGTCACGCACCGGATCCGCGTCCGCGTCGCGCGCGAGCTTGCCCAGCACCTCGTGGTCACGGGCGAACATCGCCCGCAGCAGCGGGCGCCGCTGCACCTCGAGGTAGGTCAGGCGCACCTGCTCGGAGATCAGCGCCGCCGTCGCGTCGCGCTCGACCGCGGCGACCAGGTCGTCGACGAGGTGGAGGGACTCGCGCATCAGCACGCACGCGAACAGCCACGTGCGCGACCGGAAGTGCAGGTACACCGTGCCCTTGCCGATGCCGGCGCGCTTGGCGACCTCCTCGATGGTCACCCGCTTGTAGCCCCACCGCAGCACCAGGTCAGCTGCAGCGTCCAGGATCCGTGCGGCGCGATCGGTCACCCCGAACCCCTGACTCGTGACCAGATTCGAAATCTGGTCACGAGCCTACTCCGGGAGCGGTGCGGCGATGAGCGAGGCGCCGACCAGCAGGTCGAGCACGATGCAGAACTCGGCGTAGCCGCGCGGAACCACGCCGACCGCGGGGTGCCTGCTCAGGTCGCGGTGGTGCGCCACGTCCCACGCGGCGTGGCCGATCCAGGCGAGCCCCGCGATGTACTGGCCGCCCTGCGGGAAGACGAGCAGGGCCAGCACGGCGCAGCCGGCGAAGACGACCAGGCCGATCAGCTCCAACCGGAGGACGCCGGGCCTGCGCAGCTGACCCCGCGCCGCCCCGAACACGAGATAGGCGATCGCCAACCAGGGCAGGAGCCACGTCGTCGGGTCCGCCGGCGTCCACGGCGCGATGCCGAAGAGGCCTGCGACGCCGATCACCACGCCGATCAACCCAGGCCACCACCGCGCCAGCACCCCCGGCGCCGCCTCGGATCGGGACACGTCCGTCATGGGGTTCTCCGTCTCGCCTCGAGGCACCCGCCCACCGATCGGCAGTATCGGTTGTCCATGGTCGTGCGGACAGCCATGGGCAACCGACAGTCCGGATCACGGCGGTGGCGGACCCGCGTCGATCACCGGACGTTGCCCGCGATCCGCTCGACGTGCAGCCGGACGACCACGCGCTCGACATCCGGCCCCTCCGGCGGCGGGCCCTCGTCGAGGTACTTGCGGGTCAGCGCGTTCAGCAGCGACTTGTCCGGGTCTGCGGTGACGGTCACCGTGCCGCGCAGCTGGGTGTGCCGGTACGGGTCCCGCGCGTCGCTGATCGAGATGCCCACCCGTGGGTCCCGCCGCAGGTTGCGCACCTTCCGCCGATCTTCGGCGGCGCTGAACACGAGGTCGTCGCCGTCGAGACCGACCCAGACGATCGACGTCTGCGGTCCGCCGTCCGGGTCGAGCGTCGCCACCGTCGCGAAGTTCGGTCCGTCGATCAGGGCACGGACATCGGCCGAGAGGGAGATCGTCACGTCCAGGGCGAACCCCCGCCGTCGTGATCGCTATTCCGACTCGCCTTCGACCTGGGCCTCACGGCTCCAGAGCGCGCCTGGTGGATCGCACGGCTTCGTCGATGATCGCGTCGACCCGCTCCGGGGCTGGGGTCGAGATGAGCTGCAGCGCGATGCCGCGCAGGAGGCCGACCAGGGACACGGCCATCGCCTCCGGGTCGGCATCTGCCCGCACCGAACCGTCGCGGATCCCGTCGCGGACCTTGTCGGCCAGGAGCCCGCGGAAGCCGGCGTCGTCCTCCGCGTAGAGCGGCATCAGCACGGGATCGGCGGCGATCGCCTCGCCCCACATCTGCAGGAACGCGCGAGCGGACGGACGCCGGCTGGTGACGTTCTCGAGGTAGGCGCGGACCATCTCCGCCAGCCAGTCCGCGGCACTGCCCCCGGGCTCCGGGAGGGTGAAGGTCCGGGCGTCGCGCATCACCGCGCGGAGCAGGTTCTCCCGGCTGCCGAAGTGGTGGGTGACGATCCCCCGGCTGTAGCCGGCGGCCTTGCCGACCTCGGCCAGGGTGAGCGCGCGTGACCCGTGCTGGGCGATCAGTGCCGTGGCGGCAGCCAGCACCCTGCGCTCGGTCTCTTCGCGACGCTCTCGCTGCGTGCGGCGAGTGGGGGGCTGATCGGGCATCAGGGCTGCTCACACATGGGGTCGATCAAGCATATACGGGCTCGACCCGGCAGGCGCCGAGGGTTGACGGCTCCCGGGTTCCGCGGAACCCACCGCAGCGACCCCACGTCGGTCGGCGGCCTCCTGGTGGCGCCGCGCATCGTGCGGGGCGGGCTTCGCGGGCAGGCCAGGGCCTGCCCCGTGGGCGCGCGGCACCACCAGGCGGCTGCCTCCCCTTGCTTGAGGGGCGGAGCCGGAGGTTTCGCCGCGATCAAGGGCAAACGGTCGCTCCCAGAGATCATCTAGCGACCATCTCCCCTTGATCGACGACCGAGGGAGGCAATTTCGGGCCCCACTGGGCCCATGATCAGAGAGTTGGCGCATTCCCGTGTCGAAAACGCCCGGGAACGCGCCAAACCTGTGATCATGGTTGCGAGGCCCCCTCCGGTGGCGCTGCGCGCCGACCGGGCAGGCCTCGCCTGCCCGCGTGATGCCCCGCACGATGCGCGGCGCCACCGGAGGCCCGGGTCTGCCGCGGTTGAGCCAGGGTCTGCTCAACGAGGTGTGGCGGCACTAGGAGGCTGTCTCCCCTTGAAGGGGCGGAGCCGGAGGTTTCACGGCGATCAAGGGCAAATGGTAGCTCTTGAAGATCATCTAGCAACTTTTTCCCCTTGATCAATGCCCTCGGCTCGCAAATTTGCGCCCGCCACGCCGATGATCGGGGAGTCGGCGCATTCCCGGGTCGATTTCGCCCGTTCTTGCGCCAACTCGGCGATCATGCTGGCGTCGCCACGACCGTCACGTGACGGGGTCGCCCCGGAGGAGTACGCTACTTGCGTGTCAGTCAACAAGTATCTTGGAGGTGGCTCCGTGTCGCGCACCCCGCTCGTCCTCGTCCACGGCAACCCCGAGTCCGCGGTCGTCTGGGGACCGCTCATCGGAGAGCTCGACCGGGCCGACGCGGTCGCCTTGTCGCCGCCCGGGTTCGGCGTGCCCGCACCCCGCGGCTTCGACGGGTCGGCCACGGCCCATCGCGACTGGCTGGCGTCGCAGCTCGAGCTGTTCCGCGCTCCGGTCGACCTGGTCGGTCACGACTGGGGCGGGATCCACGTCGCGGCGCTGGCCATGAGCCGTCCGGACCTGATCCGCAGCTGGGCCTCCGACGCCCTCGGAGTGTTCGCGCCCGACTACCAGTGGCACCCGCGGGCGCAGATGTGGCAGCAGGAGGGTCCGGGGGAGGCCTCGGTGCAGAAGCTGTGGGGAGGCGATCTGCAGCAGCGACTCGGGGTGACGTCGGCCCTCGGGATGACCGGGCGCATGGCGGAGCGGGTGGCGGCAGGCATGGATCCCGAGATGGGGAGTGCCGTCCTCACACTGCTGCGATCGGTGAAGCAGCCGGTGATGGCCGAGGCGGGGCAGCTCCTGCCGAACGCCGCACGGCGTCCTGGGCTCGCGCTCATCGCCCTGGACGACGTCGACCGAGCCAGCGGGACGGTGGCGCAGCACGAGTGGGGGGCGCGTCGGGCGGGCGCGACGGTGGCACGCCTGGAGGGCGTGGGCCACTGGTGGCCGGAGGAGTCACCGGCGCCGGTCGCCGAGGCGCTGACGAAGTTCTGGGCGGAGCTGCCTGATCCGGAATCGGCTCCTGCGTCCGGCTCCTGAGGGTGGCACAAGATCGGCCCCTTCGCCTGGTTCTCCCAGGTGGGGGGCCGACCCGGAGCCGGCGTCGTAGCTGCTGTGCCACGACGTCGCCTGGAACCGTCAGCCAGGCGAGCTGGGCGAGGGGAGCGGCGGGATCCTGCCCGGGTCGTCCCACCGAACCGCGGTCACCGAGTTCCACCAGTCCTGGAACCCGCGGTCCGCCGGTCGCTGTCCGGGCAGTGCGCACGCCCAGGCCAGCCGAGCGCATCGTGGCGTCGAAGGCATCTGCGGCGTCCTTCCACGCACGCAGCTCGGCCGGGGCGCCCAGGTCCGAGGATCGCAGAAGGGGTGGACGCAGGCCGGCGGTCCGCTCCGGGCCCGCTGTCATCCGGTGATCCCGGCCAGCGACTTCTTGTCGACGAGCACGAGAGCGCCGGGCGCCGGGAAGACGAGCCCATCAGAGCTGGAATCCCCCTGGTGGAGGCGCGGGCAGTCGAACGAGCGTCGCCGCGTGCCGTCGTCCCGGTCCAGCACGACGAGCTCCATGCCGTAGTCGTCACCGGAACAGAACCGGTCGTCGAGGACGACGGAATCCCCCAGGAAGAGCGCTTGGCGTACGAAGTCCGCGCTGCCCTCGCCCGGTGGGGATTTGTCCTGCGCCTGCCAACGCGGGCCGGGATCGCCGAGCCGGAAGAGCTGCCAGTCGGAGGTGACGATCTCATCGGAGCTCCTGCCCAGGATGGAGTTCCGCTCGCCCAGAACATGCCGCAGCTCGGTGATCTCGCGTCCGGTGCGCGGGTCGAGGAATCTGTGGCCGGGGTCGTACGGGTCGGACAGCTCGAGCAGGCCACCCCGCGACGATGGGGAACGCGTGCTGTTCGGCGACGGTGCGCCGCCAGAAGTCTGCGACGAGTAGCAGTGGTGACGGCGAGTCAGCTGCAGGTCAGCGGGCTGTGACCTGCGTACCGTTCCCCGGTGCTCCCCCTGCCCGTGCAGCCGATGGTCGCCCGCCCTGCGACCGAGCTGCCCACGGACGCGGGGTGGGCGTTCGAGCCGAAAGCGGACGGATTCCTCAACTCAACTCTCGGGTCGGATGTGCTGCTGCGTGGTCGCCTCGGCATGGCGTCGGCGTAGGTGGCCCAGGTTTGAGGTTCCACTCGCTGGAGGCTGCAGTCTCGCCGTCGGGGCGCGGTGGCGCGGCCTTGGTGGTCGTGCGAGGTCCGTGCCTGACAGCGGGCACGCCAGTCCCGCTGTCCCTTGACACGTGCCCGGCGGCAGCGATGAGTTTCGGCCCTCCGGTTCGTCTACCGATCGTCGGAACCGGAGGAAGGGGGAACGGATGGGCAAGGTCTTCGCGCAGGCATCGGTGTCGTTGGACGGTTTCATCGCCGGACCGGGCGGGTCGGGTATCGATCGCCTGTTCGCGTGGTGCGCGGCCGGGGACGTGGCAACACCGTCGGCGCAGCCCGAGCGGTTGACGTATCGCACGTCGGCAGGGTCGGCAGCATACCTGCGTGACTTGATCGAGAACACGGGGTCGTGCGTTGTCGGACGCCGCCTGTTCGACCTCACGAACGGTTGGGGTGGCACGCACCCGATGGGCGACAAGCCGGTGTTCGTCGTGACCCATCAGGCGCCGCAGGATTGGGTCAACACCGGCACCCCGTTCGTCTTCATCACCGACGGCGTCGAGAGCGCGATCGAGAAGGCCGTCGCGGCAGCGGGTGGTCTGAACGTCGGGGTCGGGCCGGGCAGCACCGTGGCTCAGGCGCTCACGGCGGGATTGCTCGACGAGATCCGCCTCGATCTTGTTCCGACGGTCCTCGGCGGCGGCACGCCCATGCTCGACGGCGTCCGCGGTGTCCCGGTCGACTTCGCTGACCCCGAGGTCATCGCCGGAGTCGGCGTGACGCACCTGATCTACCGGCGCGCCCGCATCTGAACTGGGGCAGCCACGACCCACCGAGCAGCGCCCCGACGGCGGTGGACAACCCGCAAGGAGCAGATCATGGAGATGAAGCTCGAACTGGTGCCGCTCCCCGTTGCCGATGTCGAGCGGGCCAAGGCGTTCTACACCGAGAAGCTGGGGTTCGTGGTCGACGTCGACCTCGCACCGGGCAACGGAATCCGGATCGTCCAGCTGACCCCACCCAGCTCGGCATGCTCGATCCTGCTGAGCAGCAAGTTGCCCGGCGTTGACGACATGACAGCGGGGTCGCTGCGGGCACTGCACCTGGTCGTGGCCGACGCGCGCGCCGCACGCGCGGAGCTGGCCACCAACGGAGTCGAGGTCGGCGAGATCGACGTCCACGACGGCGGGATGCTGTTCGTCCCCTTCACCGATCCGGACGGCAACACCTGGGTGCTGCAGGAGATGCCGTGGCGAGCCGCCGACTTCACGGCGTAGCCGATCAGCCAATCTAAGAGTTCAGTCAACCAACCGGGCGATCGCGACCGTTGCTGAGGACCGGATCTGGCTGCAGCCGCGCCGGCTACGGTCGCTCACCCGGTTTCCCGGAGGTGGTGGACGCGCTCGGCGCGTCGTTCCGCGACGTCGTGCTGGACGGCGAATCGTCGTGTGCCGCGACGGCCGGCTCGACTTCACCGCGCAGCAGAGCAGGCTCGCCCGCCCGCATGCTGCGGCGGGCGTACCGCCAGCGTCCTTCCTGGTCTTCGACGTGCTCGAGGCGGGAGGAACCGACCTCCGCGGCTACCCACGTGGCTCAACGGGAGAGTGCCCGCCCCGCAGGTCGCCGAGTGGGCCGGGCACTCGGTGGAGGTGCCGCTCAAGGTCTACGCCAAGTGCGTGGACGGGCAGGACGCGATCGCGCGGCGCCCCGTCGAGCAGGCGCTCGGGGGGCGTAGCCGCAACTTGGGCGCGTATTGGGCGTAGACGGCCGCCCACGGCCGGTCAGGGCCGGGGACGTCCGGACACAACAAGATCGGCCCCTCGCCTGGTTCTCCCAGGTGAAGGGCCGTTTCTCGTGGTCACCGTGATGGTGCCCCCGGCAGGATTCGAACCTGCGCTCCCGCCTCCGGAGGGCGGTGCTCTATCCCCTGAGCTACGGGGGCCGTGCGATGGGACAACCCTAGCGCACGCCCGGATCTACAGCGGCAGGGGTTGCCCCCCGCGCTCGGTGAGCAGTTGGCGAAGGGTGGTGGTCTCGGCGCCCTGCGAGCGCAGCATCTGCGCAGCGAGGTTGCGGACCTGCGGCACGGCGGCGTGGTCGGCGGCGTACTGCAGCATCCCGGCGCCGCCCTGGTGGTGGCGGAGCATGAGCTGGAGGAACAGGACGTCGAGCTCGGGGCCGGAGGCGGCGCGCAGGGCTGCGAGCTCCTCGCTGCTCGCCATCCCCGGCATGACGGCTGTGCCGCCCGCGGAGGCCGTGCCGTGGCCGTGGGCCGCCTCGGTCATCCAGGCCATGTGGCCGCCCGCCGGGAGGGACGGCGCTCCCCACAGCTCCAGCCAGCCCTGCATGCGGCCGATCTGGGCGGTCTGGGTGGCCTCGATGTCGGCGGCGAGCTGGTGCAGGACGGGGTCGGTGGTGTGGTCGCGCTCCCACGAGGCCATCTCGACGGCCTGGTGGTGGTGCACGGTCATGTCCTGGGAGAACCCGACGTCCACCGAGCCGGTGGCCGGAGGGTCATGCGGGCCAGAGCCGGGCACGCCGCCGACGAGCAGCCCGCCCGCGGCGCCGAGCAGCAGCAGCCCGACCGCGGCGACGACGGCGAGGACGGGACGGATCCAGCGCGCCTCCTGGGGCGCGGGTTGCTCCGCCTCGGCGGGGGCGGCGGGTGTGGTCACCGGCATCACGAGCCCGCGGCCGGGGCCGGCGCGCCGGTGGTCTCGGGGTACGCGCCGGGGCTGCCCGGGGCCGGGGCCGGTTCGAACGGCGGCGGGTTGTCCTGCTGGAACCCGCCCTCGGACGGCCCGATCTCGTTGCAGCTCGCGCCGGGCTCGGGGTACTGGAACTGGTTCAGCCGCAGGGCGGCGATGAACTGGTCGATACGCGGGTCGTCGGCGTCGGCCAGCTTGAGCTGGTGGCCCCAGGACTGCAGCGAGATCGGCTGGTCCAGCCCGGGGAACGGGGACATCAGCGTGTAGGGCTGGCCGTCCACCTTGGCCCGCAGCGTCTCCAGCGCGTCGCCGGTGACCTGGTCCGGGT
Source organism: Pseudonocardia zijingensis (assembly GCF_042657305.1). NCBI lineage: Bacteria > Bacillati > Actinomycetota > Actinomycetes > Pseudonocardiales > Pseudonocardiaceae > Pseudonocardia > Pseudonocardia zijingensis. Next base: position 717,008 of record NZ_JBHSKO010000001.1, read on the forward strand.
TGTAGGCGACCCAGACGGCGCCGTGCTCCATCGAGTGCACGGCGGTCTCGCTGCGGATGGCCTGCGGGTAGACGACGCCGTTGCAGGACGCCCAGCTGTAGTCGTGGGCGCCGCCCATCGGCGGGGCGTGGGTGTAGGCCACCTTCGTGGCACGGTCGACGTGCAGCCCGCCCTCGAACGGCTGCGCCTGCACGCCCGGGATGGTGGTGGACGGGTCCTGGTTCTCCGCCGTGGGCGTGAACGGGGCCATCGCCTCGGCTTGCGCCTGGTTCTCCTGGTTGCGCATGAACGCGTAGCCGAAGACCACCCCGGCGAAGAGCGCCACGACCACCACAGCCGCGATGAGCCCCCACGGGGTGGACTTCTGGACGACCACCGTTGGCCGCGCCTTGCGGGACGCCTTGCTCGTCTTACCGCTGACCATGAACCGTCCAGACCTCGGAATCGGGGGCGTCGCACCGTCACTCCGACGGCCCCTTGCGAGAACGCAGTGTAGGAGCGGCACATGAGAAACCCGTGAGCGCACCCGCCTAGACTTGACTGGTGACTCCCGACGTGCTTGCCGAACTGGTCCGTGCCGCTGCGTCCGAGGTGCTGACGCGACGCGGCCTGGACCTCGCGGCGCTGCCGGCCGACGTCACGGTGGAGCGGCCGCGCAACCCCGAGCACGGTGACTACGCCACCAACGTCGCGATGCGCACCGCCAAGAAGGCCGGTGTCGCCCCGCGCGACCTGGCCGGCTGGCTGGCCGAGGAGCTGGCGGGGCGCGAGGGCGTGGCGAGCGCCGAGGTGGCGGGTCCCGGGTTCCTCAACATCCGGCTGGCGGCCGACGCCCAGGGTGCCCTCGTGGGCGAGGTGCTCGCTGCGGGTGAGGGTTACGGCACGGGCGACGACCTCGCCGGGCGCAACGTCAACCTGGAGTTCGTCTCCGCCAACCCCACGGGCCCGCTGCACATGGGCGCCACCCGGTGGGCCGCGGTGGGCGACGCGCTGGGCCGGGTGCTGGCGGCGCGGGGCGCCAAGGTCACGCGCGAGTACTACTTCAACGACGCGGGCGCGCAGATCGACCGGTTCGTCCGGTCGCTCGTGGCGGCGGCGCTGGGGCAGCCGACCCCGGAGGACGGTTACGCGGGCGCCTACATCGGGGAGGTGGCCCAGGAGGTCGTCGCCGCCGAGCCGGGGGTGCTCGACCTGCCCGAGGCCGACCGCCACGAGGTGTTCCGCCGGATCGGGGTCGGGCGGATGTTCGACAGCATCAAGTCCACGCTCCACGAGTTCGGCACCGACTTCGACGTGTTCTTCCACGAGCAGTCGCTGCACGAGTCGGGCGCGGTCGACGCCGCGGTGCAGCGGTTGAAGGACTCGGGCGCGCTGTACTTCTCCGACGGCGCGTGGTGGCTGCGGTCCAAGGACTTCGGCGACGACAAGGACCGGCCGGTCATCAAGAGCGACGGCAACCCCGCCTACATCGCGGGCGACCTCGCCTACCTGCTCGACAAGCGCTCGCGCGGCTTCGACCTGTGCATCTACATGCTCGGCGCCGACCACCACGGCTACATCGGCAGGCTCAAGGCGGCCGCCGCGGCGTTCGGCGACGACCCGGCCGTGGTCGAGGTGCTGATCGGGCAGCTGGTCAACCTCGTCAAGGACGGCAAGCCGGTGCGGATGAGCAAGCGCGCGGGCAACACCGTCACGATGGACGACCTGGTCGAGGCCGTGGGCGTCGACGCCGCCCGGTACTCGCTCGTGCGCTCGTCGGTCGACTCGCCGCTGGACATCGACCTCGACCTGCTCGTCAAGCGCTCCAACGACAACCCCGTGTTCTACGTGCAGTACGCCCACGCCCGGCTGGCCTCGCTGGCGCGCAACGCCGCCGAGCTCGGGGTCGAGCCGGGCGACTCGTACGGCCTGCTCGAGCACCCGCGCGAGGGCGACCTGATCCGCACGATCGGGGAGTTCCCGTCGGTGGTGGCCACCGCCGCGGAGCTGCGGGAGCCGCACCGGGTGGCCCGCTACCTCGAGCAGCTGGCGAGCGCCTACCACAAGTTCTACGACACGTGCCGGGTGCTGCCGATGGGCGACGAGGAGGTCACCGACCTGCATCGGGCCCGGCTCGCGCTCTGCGTCGCCGCCCGCCAGGTCTTCGCCAACGGGCTCGGGCTGCTCGGGGTCAGCGCGCCGGAGCGGATGTGAACGGCGGCGGGCCCACCCGGCCCGTGATCGCCGGTTCGGCGCGAAAACGTGCCGCCCACGCCCGTTGACGCGCCGACCCCCTGATCAAGAGGCAGATCCATGAACGTCCACCCCGCCGGCCCCCTGCATGCCGGCATCACGGTCCCGCCGGAGACCGCGGGCCTGCGCCCGCTCGACGCCGCCGGTCTCGACGAGCTCGCACCCTCCGTCTGGCCGCGCAGCGCGGTCCGCGGCGACGGCGGTGCGCTCGAGATCGCGGGCGTCGACGTCCGCGACCTCGCTGACCGGTACGGCACCCCGCTCTTCGTGATCGACGAGGACGACTTCCGCTCCCGCGCGGCCGAGTTCGCCGCCGCGTTCGGGGCGGAGGCGGTGCACTACGCGGCCAAGGCGTTCCTCTCCACCGAGGTGGCCCGCTGGGTCGCCGACGAGGGGCTCTCGCTCGACGTCGCGAGTGGCGGTGAGCTGGCGGTCGCGCTGCGCGCCGGATTCCCGGCCGATCGGATCGCGCTGCACGGCAACAACAAGTCGCTCGACGAGCTGGTGGCCGCCGTGGAGGCGGGCGTGGGCCGGGTGGTGCTCGACTCGTTCCACGAGATCGCCCGCCTCGACGCCGTGGCGCGTGAGCGCGGCGTCGTCGTGCCGGTGATGGTGCGGCTCACGGTGGGAGTCGAGGCGCACACGCACGAGTTCATCGCCACCGCCCACGAGGACCAGAAGTTCGGCTTCTCGATCGCGGGCGGCGCCACGAGCGCGGCGGCCGAGGCGGTGCGGCGGGTGCTCGCGTCCGGCGGCCTGGAGCTCGCGGGCCTGCACAGCCACATCGGCAGCCAGATCTTCGACACCGAGGGCTTCGAGGTAGCCGCCCACCGCGTGGTGCGCTTCCTCGCGCGGCTGCACGAGGAGCACGGCGCCGAGGCGCTGCAGGCGCTCACCACCCTCGACCTCGGCGGCGGGTTCGGCATCGCCTACCGCGCCGACGAGACCCCGGTGGACGTTCCGGAGCTGGCCGAGCAGCTGCGCGGGATCGTCAAGCGGGAGTGCCACGCCGAGGAGCTGGACGTGCCGCGGATCGCGGTCGAGCCCGGCCGGGCGATCGCCGGTCCCGCCGGGATCACGCTCTACACCGTCGGCACGATCAAGGACGTGCCGCTGGGCGGGGCGGCCGCGCGGCGCTACGTGAGCGTCGACGGCGGGATGAGCGACAACATCCGCACCGCGCTGTACGACGCGGTGTACGACTGCAGGCTCGTGTCCCGCTCGTCCGAGCGCGACGGCAGCGGCGACGCGGTGCTGTCGCGGGTGGTCGGCAAGCACTGCGAGAGCGGCGACATCGTGGTGCGCGACTGCTGGCTGCCCGCCGACCTCGCGCCCGGTGACCTGCTGGCCGTGGCCGCCACCGGCGCCTACTGCTACTCGATGGCGAGCTCCTACAACCGCCTCCCGCGGCCCGCGGTGGTGGCCGCGCGCCGGGGCGAGGCGCGGGTGCTGCTGCGCCGCGAGACGCTCGAGGACCAGTTCCGGCTGGAGGTCCCGGCGTGAGGCGGCCCACCCGGGGTGTCTGCCCGGCCGGTGCACCAGCGAGGATCGGGGCGTGAAACCGATCCGCGTGGCCCTGCTGGGCTGCGGCACCGTCGGCCGCGAGGTCGTGCGGCTGCTGCGTGAACAGGCCGACGAGCTGGCCGCCCGCGCCGGCGCGCCCCTCGAGGTGGCCGGGGTGGCCGTGCGCCGCCCGCACAAGCACGCCGACCTCGGCGACCTGCTGACGAGCGACGCCACGGGGCTGGTCACGCGCGACGACGTGGACGTCGTCGTCGAGGTGATCGGCGGCATCGAGCCGGCCCGCGCGCTGCTGCTGGAGGCGCTCAAGGCGGGCAAGTCGGTGGTCACGGCCAACAAGGCGCTGCTCGCCGAGGACGGGCCCGCGCTCGCCGAGGCGGCCGACGCCTCGGGCGTGGACCTCTACTACGAGGCCGCCGTGGCCGGGGCGATCCCGCTGCTGCGCCCACTGCGCGAGTCGCTCGCGGGCGACCGGATCATGCGCGTGGCCGGCATCGTCAACGGCACCACCAACTTCATCCTGTCCTCGATGTCCGCGTCCGGTGCGAGCTACGCCGACGCCCTCGAGGAGGCCACGCGCCTGGGCTACGCCGAGGCCGACCCGAGCGCCGACGTCGACGGCTACGACGCGGCGTCCAAGGCCGCGATCCTCGCCTCGCTCGCGTTCCACACCCGCGTCACGGCCGCCGACGTGCACTGCGAGGGGATCCGCGCGGTCACCGCGGGCGACATCGCGGCCGCGTCGGCGATGGGCTGCGTGATCAAACTGCTCGCGATCTGCGAACGGACCCCTGCCGACGAGTCGATGCCCGAGTCGGTGTCGGCGCGCGTGTACCCGGCGATGATCCCCGCCACCCACCCGCTCGCGGCCGTCGACGGGGCCTTCAACGCCGTGTTCGTCGAGGCCGAGGCCGCGGGCCAGCTGATGTTCTACGGGCAGGGCGCGGGCGGGGCGCCCACGGCGAGCGCCGTGCTGGGCGACCTCGTCGCCGTGGCCCGCAACCGGGTGCTCGGCGGGCGCGGGCCGCGGGAGTCGGCCTACGCGAGCCTGCCGGTGCGGCCGATGGGCACCCTGCGCACGCGCTACCACGTGAGCCTCGAGGTGGTCGACCGCGCGGGCGTCCTCTCGACGATCACCGGCGAGTTCGCCCGCCACGGGGTGAGCATCGCCGCGGCCCGCCAGACCGGCGAGGGCGACGGCAACAACGGCTCCGCGCGGATCGTCGTGGTCACGCACCGGGCGGCGGAGGCGGCGCTCGCGGCCACGGTCGACGTGCTGGCCGGGCTCGACGTCGTGCACGGCGTCCACAGCGTGCTCCGGGTCGAGGACCTGGGCCGGAAGGGGGTTGCGGGATGACCGCGGCGCAGAAGCTCACCCGCTGGCCGGGGGTGATCGAGGCCTACCGCGACCGGATGCCGGTGCAGGAGGGCTGGACGGTCGTCACGCTCGGCGAGGGCGGCACCCCGCTGCTGCCCGCCCCGCACCTGTCCGCGGCCACGGGCTGCGAGGTGTTCCTCAAGGTCGACGGCGCCAACCCCACGGGCTCGTTCAAGGACCGCGGCATGACCATGGCGGTCACCCACGCGCTCGCCGAGGGCAAGCGGGGCGTGCTGTGCGCGTCCACCGGCAACACCTCGGCGTCGGCCGCCGCCTACGCCGCCCGCGCCGGGATGACCTGCGCCGTCCTCGTGCCGCGGGGCAAGATCGCGCTCGGCAAGCTGGCGCAGGCCGTGGCCCACGGGGCCCGGATCCTGCAGATCGACGGCAACTTCGACGACTGCCTCGAGCTCGCGCGCAAGACCACCGCCGACTACCCGGTGGCCGCGCTCGTCAACTCGGTGAACCCCACCCGGATCGCGGGCCAGGCGAGCGCCGCCTACGAGATCTGCGACGAGCTGGGCCGCGCCCCCGACGTCCACTGTCTCCCGGTGGGCAACGCGGGCAACATCACCGCGTACTGGAAGGGCTACCGGGCCTACCTCGCCGACGGGCTGATCCACGCCACGCCGCGGATGTTCGGGTACCAGGCCGCGGGCGCCGCGCCGCTCGTGCACGGTGAGCCGGTGGTGGCGCCGGAGACGATCGCCACCGCGATCCGCATCGGCGCGCCGGCCTCGTGGGCGGGCGCGATGACCGCCCGCGACGAGTCCGGCGGCAGGTTCGCCGCCGTCACCGACGACGAGATCCTCTCCGCCTACCGGCTGCTCTCGTCGCGGGAGGGCGTGTTCGTCGAACCGGCGTCGGCGGCGAGCGTGGCCGGGCTGCTGCAGTCCGCGGAGGACGGCACGCTGCCCCGCGGGTCGCTGGTGGTGTGCACCGTCACCGGCCACGGGCTCAAGGACCCCGACAGCGCACTGCTCACCGCGCCCGAACCCACGGTCGTCCCCATCGACCCGGGCGCGGTCGCGGCGGCGCTGGAGCTGTCGTGACCCGCATGCCGGCAGGAGTCCGGCCCGTGGGAGGGCTGCGCTGATGGGGCGGCCACGCGAGGTCCGGGTGCGCGTGCCGGGTTCCTCGGCGAACCTCGGGCCGGGCTTCGACTCGCTCGGGCTCGCCCTCGGCCTGTACGACTCGGTCGAGGTGTCCGTGGCGGCCGAGGGCGTCGCGGTCGAGGTCGCGGGCGAGGGTGCGGGCCGCGTGCCGTGCGACGAGGCCCACCTGGTGGTCCGGGCGATGCGCGCGGCCTGGGACGTGGTCGGGGACGCCCCGCCCGGTATCCGGATGCGGTGCCGCAACGCGATCCCGCACTCGCGGGGGCTGGGCAGCTCCGCGGCGGCGGCCGTGGCGGGGGCCACGGCGGCCGTGGTGCTCGCCGGCCGTGACGTGGAGCTGGAGCGGGACACGATCCTGCAGGTGGCGGCCGGCATGGAGGGGCACGCCGACAACGCGGCGGCCAGCCTGCTCGGCGGATTCGTCATCGCATGGGACAACGGCGGGAATACCTCGCCGCGGTTCAACGCTGTACGCCTCGAGACGCACCCGGGCATCCACCCGGTTGCGCTCGTCGCGGGAATCGAATCTCTCACCAGCACCACGCGAGGGCTTCTGCCCGAACGCGTCCCGCTGGCCGACGCGGCCTTCACCGGCAGCCGCACCGCGCTCTCCGTGCTGGCGTTCACCCAGCGCCCCGAGCTGCTGCTGCCCGCCACCGAGGACCGGCTCCACCAGAACTACCGGCGCCCGGCCTACCCGGGGTCGGCAGACCTGGTCGACACGCTGCGTGAGCGCGGCATCCCGGCCGCGATCTCCGGAGCGGGCCCCACCGTCCTCGCCCTCACCGGCAACGGCGACCTACCGCCGGACCTGGAGCTGAACGGCTTCACGGCCCTGGCGCTCCCCGTCGACGCGGCGGGTGCGTCGGTCGAGATCGGCTGATCGTCGTCCGTCGGCGCGCCATGACAGGGGGTTGTTGCCGCGATCAGGGCAGACCGTCTACGCTCGGCACCGCAACGGCGATCCACGCGGCATCCGCGTGGCCACTCGAGCCGGAATCCGCCAAGATCCACAGCGCCTCACCCGGTTCCGACCCGAGCGGCCTCTTCCCAGGAACGTCGCGACGATCGCCACCATTGCTGTCGGGGCGGACGCTCTTCCCGCGACCCGTTGACCGACATGTCGTCCGGCACACCGTCCGGGCGAGTGTGTGAATCCCGCTGACCAGGGCTGGAAGCCCGGTCGGTCAGGAAGGACATCTGTGAGCGAGACCGATCTCGTCAGCACTGAGGCTGCTCCCGCACCTCGCAAGCGCGGCGGCCTGTCCGGCATGGTGCTGGCGGAGCTCCGCCAGCTGGCCGGCGAGCTGAACATCCCGGGAATCTCGGGAATGCGGAAGGGCGATCTGATCGCCGCCATCAAGGAGAAGCAGGGTGCGCCGCCGAGCCGCAAGCGCTCCGCCGCCGCCCAGCCCACCCTCCCGGGCACCGGTGACGCGCCCGCCGCCGAGGCGAACACCGGGGCGAACACCGAGGCGCCCGCCGTCAACGGCGCCGCCCCGGCCGCCGAGGCCGCGCCCGCGGCCGAGCCCGCGCGCCCCACCCGGCGTCGCCGGGCCGCGTCCCGGCCGGCCGGCGCGCCCCCCACCGCCGCGAGCGCGGCCGCCGAGATCCGCGCCGCCGTGGCCGAGGCCGCGCCCGCGGCCGACCCGAAGGCCGCCGAGCCGAAGCCGGAGCCGGCCGAGTCGAAGCCCGCCGCCGACCCGGCGCCCGCCGCGGAGGCCGCTCCCGCCACCGGTGCGGGCAGCGGCGACGCCCCGGCCGCCGCCGAGGCCCCCGCGCCCACCCGGCGCACCCGCCAGAGCCGGCGCAACCGCGCCGAGCAGCAGGCCGAGCAGGCCCCGCAGCAGGCCTCCCAGCAGGCCCCTCAGCAGGCCGAGGCCACCACCGACGCCGCACCGGCGGCCGATCAGCGCGACAGCAACCGCGACAACGCCGACGCCCGCACCGAGGGCCGGCGCGAGCGCGGCGGCCGTGGCGACCGCGAGGGCCGTGGCGACCGTGACAGCCGTGGCGACCGGGACAACAACCGGGACAACAACCGGGACGGCCGCGACAACAACCGCGACCGTGACGGCCGCGACGGCCGTGACAACCGAGGCGACCGGCCCGACAACCGGGCCGACAACCGCTCCGACTCCCGCGGGCCGCGCGACAACCGGCCGGACGACGACGACGGTGACGACGGTGAGGGCCGGGGCCGGCGCGGCCGCCGGTTCCGCGACCGCCGCCGGGGCCGTGACCGCGACCGCAGCGGTGGCGGCGGCCAGGGCAACGTCGACACCGAGGTGCGCGACGGCGATGTGCTGCTGCCCGTGGCCGGCATCGTCGACATCCTCGACAACTACGCGTTCGTCCGCACCACCGGCTACCTGTCCGGCCCGACGGACGTCTACGTGTCGCTGTCGATGGTGCGCAAGTACGGCCTGCGCCGCGGCGACGCGATCACCGGCGCCGTGCGCGAGCCCCGCGAGGGTGAGCAGTCGCGGCAGAAGTTCAACCCGCTGGTCCGCGTCGACACGATCAACGGGCAGGACCCGGAGACGTCGAAGCTGCGGCCCGAGTTCACCAAGCTCACCCCGCTCTACCCGAACGAGCGGCTGCGCCTGGAGACGGAGCCGCACAAGCTCACCACGCGCGTGATCGACCTGGTCATGCCGGTGGGCAAGGGCCAGCGCGCGTTGATCGTGTCCCCGCCGAAGGCGGGCAAGACCACGATCATGCAGAACATCGCCAACGCGATCACCACGAACAACCCCGAATGCCACCTCATGGTCGTCCTCGTCGACGAGCGGCCCGAGGAGGTCACCGACATGCAGCGGTCGGTGAAGGGCGAGGTCATCGCGTCCACGTTCGACCGGCCGCCGACAGACCACACCACGGTCGCGGAGCTGTCGATCGAGCGGGCGAAGCGCCTGGTCGAGCTCGGCCACGACGTGGTCGTGCTCCTCGACAACATCACGCGGCTGGGCCGGGCCTACAACCTGGCGGCGCCTGCGTCGGGCCGGATCCTGTCCGGTGGTGTCGACTCCACCGCGCTGTACCCGCCGAAGCGCTTCCTCGGCGCGGCGCGCAACATCGAGGACGGCGGCTCGCTCACGATCTTCGCCACGGCGCTCGTCGAGACCGGGTCCACGATGGACACCGTGATCTTCGAGGAGTTCAAGGGCACCGGCAACGCCGAGCTCAAGCTGGACCGCAAGATCGCCGACAAGCGGGTCTTCCCGGCCATCGACGTGGGCGACTCCGGCACCCGCAAGGAAGAGCTGATCATGTCGCCGGACGAGTACGCCGTCATGGTCAAGCTCCGCCGGGTGCTCGCGGCGCTGGACGACCAGCAGGCCATCGACCTGCTGCTCACCCAGCTCCGCAAGACGCGCACCAACATCGAGTTCCTGATGCAGGTCGCCAAGAGCACCCCCGGCGCCGACAACGACTGACCGGACCTCACGCTCTCACCCGGGCCGCCCGCGGGAATCCGCAGGCGGCCCGGGTGGTTGAATGGGGTTGTCACGCTCCGGCTCCGGTTCACCCCGCGCGCGGGGACCCGGCGCCACTTCGAGAGGAACCACCGTGCGTTCAGGCATCCACCCCGAGTACGTCGAGACGCAGGTCGTCTGCGGTTGCGGCAACTCGTTCACCACCCGCAGCACCAAGACCAGCGGCAAGATGACCGTTGAGACCTGCTCGGCGTGCCACCCGTTCTACACCGGCAAGCAGCGGATCCTCGACTCCGGTGGGCGCGTCGCCCGCTTCGAGGCGCGCTACGGCAAGCGGCCCGGCAAGAAGTAGCTCGATCGGGCGGGCGCGGTCTGCTCGCGGAACGCGCTCGCCGTCGGCCGATCATCGTCGTCGGTGTGGGGGGCCGAGCCCCCCACACCCCCAGCCGGGGGCAAGCCCCCGGACCCCCATCCCGGTGGCTGATCGTTCTCGGCGGTCCCGCGATGGGGGTTTGTCGTGTCCGGAGCGGGGGAGGAGGAGTCACATGACAGCACCAGCGGTTGAGGCTGTGCTCGCCGAGCACGCCGAGCTGGAGCTGCGGCTCGCCGACCCCTCCGTGCACGCCGACCCCGCCACCGCGCGGAAGCTCGGCCGGCGCTACTCCCAGATCGGCCCGATCGTCGCGGTCGCGCGGGAGCTCGCCGCCGCGCGCGCCGACCTCGGCACCGCCCGCGAGCTCGCCGCGGAGGACGCGTCGTTCGCCGCGGAGGCCGAGGAGCTCACCGCGCGGATCCCCGTGCTGGAACGGCGGCTCGCCGAGCTGCTCGTGCCCCGCGACCCGCACGACGGCGACGACGCCATCCTCGAGATCAAGTCGGGGGAGGGCGGCGAGGAGTCGGCCCTCTTCGCGGGCGACCTCGCCCGCATGTACCTGCGCTACGCCGAGCGCCGCGGCTGGGTCACCCAGATCATCGACTCGGTGCCGTCCGACCTCGGCGGTTACAAGGACGTCACGATCTCCGTGCGCTCCCGCGAGCCGGCCGCCGACGGTGTCTGGTCGGCGCTCAAGTTCGAGGGCGGGGTGCACCGCGTGCAGCGGGTGCCCGTCACCGAGTCGCAGGGCCGCATCCACACCTCCGCCGCCGGGGTGTTCGTCTACCCGGACACCGGCGAGGACGCCGACGTCGAGATCGACGAGAACGACCTGCGCATCGACGTCTTCCGCTCCTCCGGCCACGGCGGGCAGAGCGTCAACACCACCGACTCGGCCGTCCGCATCACGCACCTGCCCACCGGCATCGTCGTGAGCTGCCAGAACGAGCGCTCGCAGCTGCAGAACCGGGCGCGCGCCATGGAGGTGCTGCGCGCGCGGCTGCAGGCCCTCGCCGAGGAGGAGGCGGCCGCGAAGGCGTCCGACCAGCGCCGCTCCCAGGTGCGCACCGTCGACCGCTCCGAGCGCATCCGCACCTACAACTTCCCGGAGAACCGCATCTCCGACCACCGCGTGGGCTACAAGGCCCACAACCTGTCCGCCGTGCTCGACGGCGACCTGGACGGCGTGGTCGAGGCGCTGCAGGCGGCGGACCGCGCGGAGGCCGTGGGTTCATGACCCGGCCCCGCCGCCCCCGGAGGTTCAGGAACGCCACGTTCATGAACCTGCAGTTCAGGAACGTGGCGTTCCTGAACTTGGAGGAGGCCCACCCGTGAGCCGCAAGCCCCTCCGGCTCGCCATCCTCGAGGCCGAGCGGGCGCTCGCCGGAGCCGGGATCGCCTCGCCTCGCGTCGACGCGGAGCTGCTCGCGGCCCACGTCATCGGCGTCGACCGGGGGAAGCTGATGATGCACCCGCTCGTCGATCCCCCGGTGCTGGACGCGCTGCGCGCCCTCGTCGGCCGCCGGGCCGCCCACGAGCCGTTGCAGCACCTGCTCGGTACGGCGGTGCTGGGCCCGGCCGAGGTGGCGGTCGGCCCGGGTGTGTTCACCCCGCGCCCCGAGACGGAACTCCTGCTGGAGTGGGGGCTGCGGGAGATCGCCGACGTCGCCTCGCCGGTGGTCGTCGACCTCTGCACGGGCACGGCCGCGCTCGCCATCGCCGTGGCGAAGAGCCGCCCGGACGCCGCGGTGCACGCCGTCGAGCTCCACCCCGACGCGCTGACCTGGGCACACCGCAACGTCGACGAGCACGTCGCCGCCGGGGGCACCCCGATCACCCTGCACGCGGCGGACGTCCGCACCCCGGACCTGCTGGTGGAGCTCGAGACGCGCGTCGACCTCGTGCTCTGCAACCCGCCGTACGTGCCCGACGGCACCCCGCTGCCGCCGGAGGTCACCGGCTGGGACCCGCCGATCGCGCTCTACGGCGGCCCGGACGGGCTGGAGGTCATCCGCGCGGTCGTGTCGGCGTCGGCCGCGCTGCTGCGCTACGGCGGCGGCCTGGCGATCGAGCACGACGACACCCACGGAGAGGCCGTGCCCGCGCTGCTGCGCCGCCGCCGCGTGCTCACCGATGTGGAGGAACACCTCGACCTGGCGGGCCGGCCCCGATTCGCCACCGCGCGCCGCCGCCCGCTCCGGCCCTGAGGTCGCTGGGTAGGCTCCGCCCGTGGCTTCCACGTACGACTGCGCCCTCCCCGACCAGCGCGCGGAGGGGCTCGCGGCTGCGGCCCGCGCGGTGAAGGCCGGGCGGCTCGTGGTGCTGCCCACCGACACCGTGTACGGCATCGGCTGCGACGCGTTCAGCTCGCCCGCGGTGCGCAACCTCCTCGGCGCGAAGCAGCGCGGGCCGGACATGCCGGTCCCGGTGCTGGTCGGCTCCTGGACCACGATCGACGGCCTCGTGCTCGGCGTCCCGAAGTCGGCGCGCGACCTGATCGAGGCGTTCTGGCCGGGCGGGTTGTCGCTGGTGCTGCCGCACGCGCCGTCGTTGAAGTGGGACCTGGGCGCCACGAAGGGCACCGTGATGCTGCGGATGCCGCTGCACCCGGTGGCGCTGGAGTTGCTGCGCGACGTCGGCCCGATGGCCGTGTCCAGCGCCAACGTCTCCGGCCGCCCGCCCGCGGCGTCGGTGGCGGAGGCGGAGGAGCAGCTCGGGGAGAAGGTGGCGGTCTACCTCGACGGCGGGCCGTCGGGGGAGCCGGTGGCGTCCACGATCGTGGACCTGACCGGTGACGCGCCGCGGGTGCTGCGCGAGGGCGCGGTCACCACGGCCGAGGTGTCCGAGGTGCTGGGCCGCGAGGTGCTCCCCGCCTGACCGGGCCGGTCAGGGGAGCAGCACGAGGTCGGCGAGGCGCTCGACCGTGGCGTCGAAGTAGCGGGCGTGGTCGGCCACGACGCCGTGGGTCTGCCCGAACAGCTCGAATCCGATCGCCCCGTAGAGCCCGCTCCACGCCGCCACCACGCGGGGGCCGAGCCCGGGTGGCAGCCCGAGGCCCTCGGCGACGCCCGGCTCGATCAGGGCAGCGGCGGCCGCTCCGTCGGGTTCCGGGTCGATCGCGCCCGCCGCGGCGGCGTCGGACACCACGCGGCACAGGAGCACGGCCACGCGGGACGCGGGACCGATCGTGTCCTGGGGCGCGGCGTAGCCGGGCACCGGGGAGCCGTAGACCAGCGCGTACTCGTGCGGGTGGGCCAGCGCCCACTCCCGCGCGGCCACGCAGGCGGCTCGCCAGCGCCCGCGCAGGTCGTCGCGGGGCACGGCCGACTCGGCCTTCTCGGCGGCGGCCCCGAGCGCGTCGTACGCGTCGATGATGAGGGCCGTGAGCAATTCGTCGCGGCTGGAGAAGTAGCGGTACACGGCCGAGGAGGCCATGCCCAGCTCGCGGGCCACGGCGCGCAGCGAGAGCCCCGCGGCGCCCTCGGTGGCGAGCTGCCGTCGGGCGGACTCGACGATCTCGCGGGTCAGTTCGGCGCGGACCCGGGCACGCGCTCCGGCGGCGGTCACGCGCAGCAGACTGCCATGTTACGAGAGCAGTGGCAACAAATGCGATCGATGCTCCGCGCAGGCCCGCTCGTGGGCCGGGGCGCAGCGGGTACCGTTCAACCGTGAGCGAGCAGAGCACCCCGTTCTGGGGACCGGACTTCGACGCCCTGCAGCACCAGGACCCGGAGATCGCCGGAGTGGTGCTCGACGAGCTGGACCGGCTGCGGGGCGGGCTCCAGCTCATCGCCAGCGAGAACCTCACCAGCCCGGCCGTGCTGGCCGCGTTGGGGTCCACGCTGTCCAACAAGTACGCCGAGGGCTACCCGGGGCGGCGCTACTACGGCGGCTGCGAGGTCGTCGACCGCGCCGAGGAGATCGGCAACGCCAGGGCGAAGGCGCTGTTCGAGGCCGAGCACGTCAACCTGCAGCCGCACTCGGGTGCCTCGGCCAACTTCGCCGTCTACGCCGCGTTCACCGCGCCCGGCGACACCGTGCTCGCCATGGACCTCAAGCAGGGCGGGCACCTCACCCACGGCAGCAAGGTCAGCTTCTCGGGCAAGTGGTTCAACGCCGTGTCCTACACGGTGCGCGAGGACAGCGAGCTCATCGACTACGACCAGGTGCGCGACCTGGCGCTCGAGCACCGCCCCAAGCTGATCATCGCGGGCGCCACGGCGTACCCGCGGCTCATCGACTTCGCCCTGTTCCGCGAGATCGCCGACGAGGTCGGCGCCAAGCTGATGGTCGACGCGGCCCACTTCATCGGCCTGGTGGCGGGCAAGGCGATCCCGTCGCCGGTGCCGTTCGCCGACGTCGTCACGGCCACCACGCACAAGGTGCTGCGCGGCCCGCGCGGCGGGATGATCCTGGCGAAGGCAGAGCACGCCAAGGCCGTCGACAAGGCCGTGTTCCCGTTCTCGCAGGGTGGCCCGCTCATGCACTCGGTGGCCGCCAAGGCGGTGGCGATGCGGGAGGCCGCGCAGCCGGAGTACCAGGCCTACGCGGGTCAGGTGATCGCCAACGCGCAGGCGCTCGCGAAGGCGCTGGAGTCCGAGGGCATGCGGCCCGTCTCCGGCGGCACCGACACCCACCTCGCCCTCGTGGACCTGCGCCCGATCGGCGTCACCGGCGACCAGGCCGAGACCAGGTGCGACGCGGCGCGCATCACCCTGAACAAGAACGCCATCCCGTACGACCCGGCACCACCGCTCAAGCCGTCGGGCCTGCGCGTCGGCTCGCCGAGCGTCACCACGCAGGGCATGACGGAGACCGACATGGCCGAGGTCGGCACCCTGCTCGGCCGCGCGGTGCGGGCCGAGCACGGCACCCCGGCGGGCGACGCCGAGCTGGCCGAGGTGGCCGCCGCCGTGTCGGCGCTGGTCTCCCGGGCCCCCGCCTACCCCCGGCCCTAGCCGCTCGTCGCCGTGGCGGTCCCCACGCTCGTCCTGCCGATCCGGGAGTTCCTGCTCTCGGGTCTGACGGCCACGGTCGTGACGTTCCTGCTGGTCGGGCCGGTACGGGTGTTGGCGTTGCGGCTCGGCGCGGTGGCGTGGCCGCGCAAGCGCGACGTGCACGTCACGCCCACGCCCCGCTGGGGCGGCCTGGCCATGCTCGGCGGGGTGCTCGCCGGCGTCGGAATGGCCTACCAGCTCCCCGCACTGCGCCTGGCGTTCGACAACAACGCCAGCGAGGTGGTCGGGGTGCTGGGCGCGGCGCTGCTGCTCGCCGCCGTCGGCGCCCTGGACGACCGCTACGACCTCGACGCGCTCACGAAGTTCGCGGGCCAGACCACGGCCGCGGGCATCCTGGTGATCTTCGGCGTGCAGTGGACGGTGTTCTTCGTGCCGTGGGGCGGCGACGCCTCAGGCGAGTCCGGTTCGCTGCTGGTGCTCGGGCAGGAGCAGGGTGTGCTGCTCACGGTGCTGCTCACGGTGGCGCTGGTCAACGCGATGAACTTCGTCGACGGCCTGGACGGGCTCGCCGCGGGCGTCGGGATGATCGCCGCGGCGGCGGTGGGGCTGTTCGCGATCGGGCTGGTGGGGCGGGTGGGCAACGACCCCTCCGTGTACTCGCCCGCGCTCATCGCCGCCGTGCTGGCCGGGGCGTGCCTGGGCTTCCTGCCGCACAACTTCAACCCGGCCCGCATATTCATGGGCGACTCCGGCTCGATGCTCATCGGCGTGCTGCTGGCCGCCGCCACCACCAGCGCGTCCGGCAAGATCTCGATCATCGGCGCCGACGGCACCGACGTGCTCGCGCTGTTCGCCCCGCTCATCGTGCTGGCCGCCGTGGTGTTCGTGCCGCTGTTGGACCTGCTGATGGCCGTGGTGCGCCGCACCCGCAAGGGCCTCTCGCCGTTCGCACCGGACAAGATGCACCTGCACCACCGGCTGCTCGAGATCGGCCACAGCCAGCGGCGCGCGGTGCTGCTGATCTACCTGTGGGCCGGCCTGCTGGCGTTCGGCGCGGTGGCGCTGGCGCTGATCGACGACCCGTTCATCGTGCTGTGGACGGTGGGGATCGGCCTGGTCGTGGCCGTGCTCGCCTCCGCCATCCCGAGAGTGAGGGCCCCGAGATGACCGAACCCGAACAGAAGGACGCCCCGCACGTCGCCACGGTGCTCCGGCTCGCCTCCGCGATGCAGCGCAACGCCGTGGTCGTCACGGCGGTCGTCACCGCGCTCGCGCTCGTCGCCGGCTACGTGCTGCGCGGTGTGCCCGGGCTGATCGGGGCGCTCGTGGGCGCCGCGATCGCGGGCGGCCTCGGATGGCTGGGCACCTGGGTGATGGCGCGCACGGCGCGGGCCACCCCGGCGGGCGTCATGATCGGCGCGATGACCACGTTCGGCGCGAAACTGCTGTTCATGCTGGTGTTCCTGCTGCTGTTCCAGGGCACCACGCTGTTCGACAACCGGTCCTTCGCGTTCTCCATGCTGGCGGTCACCGCGGCGTGGATCATCGGCGAGGTGGTGGGTTTCGTGCGCACCCGGATACCGGCCGTGGACGTCTGAGGCGACCCCCGATCGGGTGCACCCGGCCCGGTGTGACGAGCGCCTCCATGGGAGCCGCGTCACGCGCGCACACGTGTTCTACATGCGATAGAGCCAAGTGGGGGGCGGTCTGGGCCCACATCAGGGCCTGCCGCGGCCGTGATCCACGTCCGCCGAGGTCATCCCAGGTAAAGAGCTGCTAACACGCCTGATATGGTCCGTCCTGATGGAGCCGGACCAGTCGACCGGCGGCGGGGCCAAGCCGCCTCCACCGCCGAGCGACGCGTGGACCGCTCTGTCCTACCTGCTGTCCGGGTTCCTCCTCTTCGGGGGAATCGGCTGGGGGTTGGACGCACTGCTGGGCACGGGGGTGCTCACGCCGGTCGGCTTGCTGTTCGGCGGGGCTGCCTCCTTGTACTTGATCTATATCAGGTACGTTAAGTCCTGATCGTCACGATTCTGCCGGTTCGGCTCCCCCGAACGGCGGAACCGGAAGGAGCACTGGGTGACCATCCTGGCCACCGCCCCCGCCCCGGGCTTCGAAGCACCGGGCACCGAGGACTTCCAGCTGCCGCCCATCGCCGGCATCGAGGGGCTCACCAAGCCGGTGCTGCAGTTGGTGCTCGCTGCCATCATCATCTACGCCTTCTTCGCGTGGACGGTGCGGCGGCCGGCGCTCGTCCCGAGCAAGGGGCAGTTCCTCGGAGAGTCCTTCCACGGGATCGTGCGCAACTCGATCGCCCGCGACAACATCGGGCCGGAGTTCCTCAAGTACGTCCCGTTCCTGACC
This sequence comes from Pseudonocardia zijingensis, assembly GCF_042657305.1. Lineage (NCBI taxonomy): Bacteria > Bacillati > Actinomycetota > Actinomycetes > Pseudonocardiales > Pseudonocardiaceae > Pseudonocardia > Pseudonocardia zijingensis. The sequence goes on from NZ_JBHSKO010000001.1 coordinate 734,392, forward strand.
ACCTTGTTCGCGTTCATCCTGGTGAACAACCTGTTCGGGATCATCCCGTTCCTGCAGTTCCCGACGTTCTCCCACCCCGGCGTGCCCTACGCGCTCGCCATCCTGGTGTGGCTGCTCTACAACGTCGTCGGGATCCGCAGGCACGGCCTCGTCGGCTACCTGCGGGTGTCCACCTGGCCGCCGGACGTGCCGTGGTGGGTGCGGATCATCCTGACCCCGATCGAGTTCATCTCGAACATCCTGCTGCGGCCGGTCACGCTGTCGCTGCGGCTCTTCGGCAACATGTTCGCCGGCCACCTGCTGCTGCTGGTGTTCATCCTCGGCGGCGAGTACATGCTGCTGCACTCCCAGTCGATCCTGCTCGGCGTCCTCTCGCCGTTCGCGTTCGGATTCGGGATCGTCTTCACGTTCTTCGAGGCGTTCGTGCAGGTCGTGCAGGCCTACATCTTCACGATCCTCACGGCCTCATATCTCGGCGCGGTGCTCGCCGAGGACCACTAGGTCTGCCCCACCCCCCACGACCTGACGGGTCCGCCGGAGGCTCCGCGGACCGAAGGAAAGGAAGAAGCGTAGAAATGATCAGCGGCAACCTGAACGTCATCGGCTACGGCCTGTCCGCGATCGGCCCCGGTATCGGCGTGGGCATCGTCTTCGCCGCGTTCATCAACGGCGTCGCCCGCCAGCCGGAGGCCCGCGGCCAGCTGCAGGGCATCGCGTTCATCGGGTTCGCCCTCTCCGAGGCCCTCGCCATCCTGGGCCTCGTCATGGCGTTCGCGCTCTGACCACCACTGGCCGTACGCCGGGTAGGCGGAGGAGACGACAATGACCACCACCCTTCTCGCGGCCGAGGAGCTCAACCCTCTCGTCCCGCACACCGTCGAGATCATCGTCGGTCTGATCGCGTTCGCGCTGCTGTTCCTGCTGCTGCGCCGCACGGTCTTCCCGCAGTTCGAGAAGATCTACGCAGAGCGCACGGACAAGATCGAGGGCGGGCTCAAGCGGGCCGAGGAGGCGCAGCAGGAGGCCGACGAGCTCAAGCGGCAGTACGAGGAGCAGCTCGCCGGCCTGCGGGCCGAGGCCGCCCGGATCCGCGACGACGCCCGTGCCGAGGGCCAGCAGATCAAGGCGGAGCTGCGGGCCCAGGCCGAGGAGGAGGCCGCCCGGATCCGGCAGCGCGGCGAGGAGCAGATCGCCGCGGCCCGCGAGCAGGCCGTGCGCCAGCTCCGCGGCGAGGTCGGCGGGCTGTCCGTCCAGCTGGCCGAGCGCCTGATCGGCGAATCGCTCGCCGATGACGCGCGCCGGTCGGCCACCGTCGACGCGTTCCTCGCCGAGCTCGACGGCCTGGCCGAGCGCCGCGAGAGCGCCCCGGCCGGCGGAGCGAGCTGATGGCGGAGGTCCTCCAGGCAGCCAGCCGGGAGTCGTTGGCGTCGGCCACGGCCCGGCTGGACGCCTACGCCGACTCGGCCGCGGCCGCCGACCTGCGCCGGCTCGGCGACGACCTGTTCTCGGTCACCCGCCTGCTCGACGGGGAGCGGTCGCTGCGGCGGCTGCTCGCCGACCCGTCGTCTCCGGAGGAGGCCCGGGCCGGTCTTCTCGAGCGGCTGCTCGGGCAGCAGCTCTCGGCGCAGGCGCTCGACATCGCGAAGGCGCTCGTGGCCGCCCGCTGGTCGCGGCCCGGTGACCTGGTCACCGCGTTCGAGTCGCTCGCACGGCAGGCGCTGCTCGCCGTCGCCGAGAAGGACGGCAGCCTCGACGACGTCGAGGACGAGCTGTTCCGCTTCGGCCGGGTGCTCGACCGCGAGCCGGAGCTCGCCACGCTGCTCACCGACACCGGCCGCCCGGCCGACGGGCGGGTCGCGCTCCTCGACCAGCTGGTCGGGAGCAAGGTCTCGCCGGTCACCGCCGCGCTGCTGCAGGAGAGCGTCCGGCTCCCGCGGGGCCGGCACCTCGACGTCGTGAGCGAGGAGCTGGCCGAGCTGGCGGCGGCCCGCCGCGACCGGTCGGTCGCGCGCGTCACCACGCCGGTCGCCCTCACCCCGGAGCAGGAGCAGAAGCTCACCGACTCCCTGACCCGCCTCTACGGGCGGCCGATGTCGCTGCAGATCGAGCTGGACCCCAGCCTGCTGGGCGGCCTGGTCGTGCGGGTCGGCGGCGAGGTCATCGACGGCAGCGTGGCGAGCAAGCTCGCCGCCGCGCGCCGCGCCCTACCCCGCTGACCACCGAACGTTCGAAGAGAAGGACTCCACGACTGTCATGACAGAGTTGACGATCTCCGCAGAAGAGATCCGGAGTGCGATCTCCAGCTACGTCTCGTCGCTGGAGACCGACACTTCGCGTGAGGAAGTCGGCACCGTCTCCGACACCGGCGACGGCATCGCCCACGTCGAGGGCCTGCCCTCGACCATGACCAACGAGCTCCTCGAGTTCGAGGGCGGCGTGCAGGGTGTCGCGCTGAACCTCGACGTGCACGAGATCGGTGCCGTCATCCTGGGCGAGTACGCCCACATCGAGGAGGGCCAGCAGGTCAAGCGCACCGGGAACATCCTCTCGGTGCCCGTCGGCGACGCCTTCCTCGGCCGCGTCGTCGACCCGCTGGGCAAGCCGATCGACGGCCTCGGCGACATCGAGGCCGAGACCAACCGCGTGCTGGAGCTGCAGGCGGCCTCGGTGGTGCAGCGGCAGGAGGTCCGCGAGCCGCTGCAGACCGGCATCAAGGCCATCGACTCGATGACGCCGATCGGCCGCGGCCAGCGCCAGCTGATCATCGGTGACCGCAAGACCGGCAAGACCGCGGTCTGCGTCGACACGATCATCAACCAGAAGCAGAACTGGGCCACCGGCGACCCGAAGCAGCAGGTGCGCTGCATCTACGTCGCGGTCGGGCAGAAGGGCTCCACGATCGCCGGCATCCGGCAGTCGCTGGAGGACGCGGGCGCGCTGGAGTACACCACCATCGTTGCCGCCCCGGCCTCCGACCCGGCCGGCTACAAGTGGATCGCGCCCTACACCGGCTCCGCGCTCGGCCAGCACTGGATGTACCAGGGCAAGCACGTCCTGATCGTCTTCGACGACCTGTCCAAGCAGGCCGAGGCCTACCGCGCCATCTCGCTGCTGCTGCGCCGCCCGCCGGGCCGTGAGGCGTACCCTGGCGACGTCTTCTACTTGCACTCCCGCCTGCTGGAGCGCTGCGCCAAGCTGTCCGACGACCTCGGCGCCGGCTCGATGACCGGTCTGCCGATCATCGAGACCAAGGCCAACGACGTGTCGGCGTACATCCCGACCAACGTCATCTCCATCACCGACGGCCAGTGCTTCCTCGAGTCCGACCTGTTCAACCAGGGCGTGCGCCCGGCGATCAACGTCGGTATCTCGGTGTCCCGCGTCGGTGGTTCGGCCCAGGTGCGGGCGATGCGGTCGGTCTCCGGCTCGCTGCGCCTCGACCTGTCGCAGTACCGCGAGCTGGAGGCGTTCGCCGCGTTCGGTTCCGACCTGGACGCCGCCTCCGCCGCCGCCCTCGGGCGTGGCGCCCGGCTCGTCGAGCTGCTCAAGCAGGCCCAGTACCAGCCGCAGCCGGTCGACGAGCAGGTCGTGTCGATCTTCCTCGGCACCCGTGGCCACCTCGACTCCGTGCCGGTGGGCGACGTGCGCCGGTTCGAGTCCGAGTTCCTCGAGCACGTCCGCCGCAACCACGAGGGGATCCTCGCGGAGATCCGCGACACCGGGAAGCTCTCCGACGAGCTCGCCGACCGGATCGCGGAGGTCGTGAAGGGCTTCAAGCAGGAGTTCACCGCGTCGGACGGCTCGTCGGTCGTGCCGAAGGAGGCCCCGGCCGAGGCCCTCGACGAGGACGAGGTCGACAAGGACTCCGTCAAGGTCAACAAGCCCGCTCCGGCCTCGAGCTAGTCGGCCGGGAGCTGAGGAGTAGCGCATGGCGGCACAGATTCGCGTGCTGCGGCGGCGGATCCGGTCGACGCAGTCCATCAAGAAGATCACGCGCGCGATGGAGCTCATCGCGACGTCGCGGATCATGAAGGCGCGCGCTCGGGTCGACGCCTCCCGGCCCTACGCCGAGCAGATCACGGCGGTCCTCACCGAGCTGGCCAACAACTCGGCGCTGGACCACCCGCTGCTCGTCGAGCGGGAGCAGCCCAAGCGCGCCGCCGTGCTGGTGGTCACGAGCGACCGCGGCCAGTGCGGCGGCTACAACGTCAACGTCCTCAAGGAGGCGGAGCAGCTGCAGCAGCTGCTCCGCGAGCAGGGCAAGCAGCCGGTGCTCTACGTCATCGGCCGCAAGGGCGTGAGCTACTACAAGTTCCGGCACCGCGAGGTGGAGCAGTCCTGGACCGGCTTCTCCGAGCAGCCCTCCTACGCCGACGCCGCCGAGGCGGCCACCGTGCTCGTCAATGCGTTCATGGAGGGCACCGCCGACGACGGCGCCAACGGCGTCGACGAGCTGCACCTGGTGTACACCCAGTTCAAGAACATGGTCACCCAGGTGCCGCAGGCCCGCCGGATGGCTCCGCTCGAGGTCGAGTACGAGACCGACACCGTCGGCACCCCAGGCGGCGAGATCGAGGAGCGGCGCGAGGCCGCGCAGCAGTCGGCGGGCGAGGTCAAGCCGCTCTACGAGTTCGAGCCCAACCCCGACTCGCTGTTCGACGCGCTGCTGCCCAAGTACATCGGGGCGCGGCTCTACGCCGCGCTGCTCGAGGCCGCTGCCTCGGAGTCGGCCGCCCGCCAGCGGGCGATGAAGGCCGCCACCGACAACGCCAACGAGCTGATCCGTACCCTGACACTCGAGGCCAACCAGGCCCGTCAGGCGCAGATCACCCAGGAGATCAGTGAGATCGTCGGTGGGGCCGACGCTCTCGTCAGCGCAGGGAGTGAGAGCTGAGATGACCGCCACCGCAGATACCCAGACCACGACCGGCCGGGTCGTCCGCGTCACCGGCCCGGTCGTCGACGTCGAGTTCCCCCGCAACGCCGTGCCGGAGCTCTACACGGCGCTCACGGTCGACGTGGAGTTCGGCGACCTCGCCAAGAAGCTCACCCTCGAGATCGCGCAGCACCTGGGCGACAACATGGTGCGCGCGATCTCGATGCAGCCCACCGACGGCCTCGTGCGCGGCCAGGCGGTCACCTCGCTGGGACGCCCGATCTCGGTGCCCGTCGGCGACCAGGTCAAGGGCCACGTCTTCAACGCCCTCGGCGACTGCCTCGACGACCCGGAGTTCAAGCCGACGGGCGACCTGTGGGGCATCCACCGGCAGGCCCCGTCGTTCGACCAGCTCGAGGGCCGCACCGAGATGCTGGAGACCGGCATCAAGGTCATCGACCTGCTCACCCCGTACGTCCAGGGTGGGAAGATCGGGCTGTTCGGCGGCGCGGGCGTCGGCAAGACGGTGCTCATCCAGGAGATGATCACCCGTGTCGCCAAGAACTTCGGTGGCACCTCGGTGTTCGCCGGCGTCGGCGAGCGCACCCGTGAGGGCAACGACCTGATCACGGAGATGACCGAGTCGGGCGTCATCAACGACACCGCGCTGGTGTTCGGCCAGATGGACGAGCCGCCCGGCACGCGTATGCGGGTCGCCCTGTCGGCGCTCACGATGGCCGAGTACTTCCGCGACGAGCTGAACCAGGACGTGCTGCTCTTCATCGACAACATCTTCCGGTTCACCCAGGCCGGCTCGGAGGTCTCCACGCTGCTCGGCCGCATGCCGTCCGCGGTGGGCTACCAGCCCACCTTGGCCGACGAGATGGGTGAGCTGCAGGAGCGGATCACCTCCACCCGCGGCCGCTCGATCACCTCGATGCAGGCGATCTACGTGCCGGCGGACGACTACACCGACCCCGCGCCGGCCACCACGTTCGCCCACCTCGACGCCACCACGGAGCTCTCCCGCCCGATCTCCCAGAAGGGGATCTACCCGGCGGTGGACCCGCTGTCGTCGACGTCGCGGATCCTCGACCCGCAGTACGTCGGCGACGAGCACTTCCGCGTCGCCAACGAGGTCAAGCGGATCCTGCAGAAGTACAACGACCTGCAGGACATCATCGCGATCATGGGTATCGACGAGCTCTCCGAGGAGGACCGCCAGCTCGTCGGGCGGGCCCGCCGCATCGAGCGCTTCCTGTCGCAGAACCTCCTGGTGGCCGAGCAGTTCACCGGCCAGCCCGGCTCCACGGTTCCGCTCAAGGAGACCATCGAGGCGTTCGACAAGATCGCCAAGGGCGAGTTCGACGACGTGCCCGAGCAGGCCTTCTTCCTCTGCGGCGGCCTCGAGGACCTCGACAAGAACCGCAAGAAGCTCGAGGCCTGATCGCCGTGGCAGATATGACGGTGGAGCTGGTCGCGGTCGAGCGACGGATCTGGTCGGGATCGGCCAGCTTCGTCCTCGCCCGCACCACGGTGGGCGAGATCGGCGTGCTGCCCGGTCACGAGCCCACGCTCGCACAGCTCGAGGACACGGCGGTCGTCCGCGTCGACGGCTCCGACGGCACGTCCACCACGCTGGCCGTGCACGGCGGGTTCCTGTCGATCACCCCGGAGACCGTCACGGTGCTGGCGGAGTACGCCGAGCTGGCCGACGAGATCGACGTGTCGCGGGCCCGCAACGCCCTCCAACGCGCCGACGCCTCGGACCCGGCCGGTGCCGCCGCCGCGGCGAGGGCCCATGTGCGGTTGAAAGCCGCCGGCGCGTCCGAGTAGCCGGGGCCGGGGTGGGAGCGACAGCGCTGCTCGTCAGCATCCTGTTGCTGCTCGCCTGTCTCTGTCTCGGATACCTCGCCATTCGGCGAGTACGCCTCATGCGGGGCGGTGGTGTGGACGTCTGTCTGCGCCGCCGCCCCGCTCGTCTTTCCCGGTTCCGCGCCCAGGACGGCACCGCGGGCTGGCACTTCGGGGTGGGCCGCTACCGCGGCGACGAGCTGGCCTGGTTCCGGCTCACCTCCCTGTGGCCCGGCCCCACCGTCGTCGTCAACCGCACGGAGCTGGAGATCGTCGACCGCCGCACACCCGTGAACCCCGAGGCCTACGTCATCCCGCAGGGCGCGTCGGTGCTGAACTGCCGCGTCCGGGGTGTGGACCTGGAACTCGCGATGTCCCCCGGCGTCCTCACCGGCTTCCTCTCGTGGGTCGAGGCCACCCCACCCGGCCGGACCGGCTACCGCCAGGCCTCCTGACCGCCAGGCCTCCTGACCGCGAGTCCCCCACCCCGCGGGCCGAATCCCGCGTTCGATGTCGGCGAGTCTCCCGTGCGCAGCCGAGTCCCGCGTTCTGTTGTCGGCGAGTCTCCCGTTTGCGCAGCCGAGTTCCGCGTCCTGCGTCGGCGAGTCTCCCGTCTCGCGGCCTGAGATCCCCGCGCCGTCCGCGCCACATGCGCATCTCGGCTCCGCGAACGCGAGACTCGCGTTTTGTGGCCTCGTGCTGTCTGCGGCGGCCGCGGCGACATGCGTATCTCGGCTCCCGAGACGGGAGACTCGCGTGCTCGGGTGCGGGACTCGCGGGGGGAGTGGCTGGGGGACTCGGCTCGTGAGATGGGGGACTCGGCTGAGCGAACGCGGAACTCGGCCGGCCAAACGGGAGACTCGCGTGCTCGGGTGAGGGACTCGCTGGTCAGGGGGTGTCCGGGCCGCCGGGGCGCCAGAGGACGTCGCCGTCGGGGTTGGCCACCCGGCCGAGGATGAACAGCAGGTCGGAGAGGCGGTTGAGGTACTTCGCCGTGAGCGGGTTGGTGCGCTCGGCGTCGACCTCCAGCAGCGCCCACACCGAGCGCTCCGCCCGGCGGGCGACGGTGCGGGCCACGTGCAGGTAGGCCGCCCCCGGCGTGCCGCCCGGCAGGATGAACGAGTCGAGCTTGGGGAGGCCCTCGTTGAACTCGTCGCACCAGCCCTCGAGGCGGGTGACGTACTCCTCGGTGATCCGCAGCGGCGGGTACTGCGGGTCGTCGACGATGGGTGCGCACAGGTCGGCGCCGACGTCGAACAGGTCGTTCTGCACCTGCCGGAGCGGGCCGACCACCTCCGCGGACAGCCCGCCGACGGTGACGGCCACCCCGAGCGCGGCGTTGCACTCGTCGGTGTCGGCGTAGGCCGCGAGCCGGGGGTCGGTCTTGCGGACGCGGCTGAAGTCGCCGAGCGCCGTGGTGCCGTCGTCGCCGGTACGGGTGTAGATCCTGGTGAGGTGCACCGCCATGGGGGCAGCCTATGCCGTCACGCGTTCGCCCCCGAGTCGACGAGCAGGGCGGTGCCGGTGATCGTCCGGCCGCCCGGGCCGGCGAGGTGGGCCACGGTGGCGGCGACGTCGTCGGCGCTCTGGTAGCGGCCCAGGGCGGAGAGGGCGCGCTGATCGTCGGCGGACGGTCCGTCGGCGGGGTTCATGTCCGTGTCGGTCGAGCCGGGGTGCACGACGTTGACGGTGATGCCGCGGGGCCCGAGTTCGCGGGCCAGCGCGCGGCTGAGGCCGGTGAGTGCCGACTTCGTCATCGCGTAGAGGGCGATGCCGCCGCGCGGGACGCGGTCGGCGAGGTTGCTGCCGATGCTGATGATCCGCCCGTTCGCGCCGAGGTGCGGGGACGCGGCCTGTGCCGCCACGAACGCCGCGCGCACGTGGATGGCGATGGTGCGGTCCAGCTCCTCCGGGCTGACCTGCTCGAACGGGCCGTACGGGAACACGCCCGCGTTGTTGACGAGCACGTCGAGGCGGCCGAGCTCGGCCACCGTGCGGTCGACGGCGGCCCGCACGGCGTCCGGGTCGGCGCTGTCCGCCCGCAGCGCGAGGGCGCGCCGTCCGAGGCCTTCGACCTCCCGGACCACCTTCGCGGCGTCGTCCTCCGCATCGCGGTAGGTGAGCGCCACGTCGGTGCCCTCGCGGGCCAGCCGCACAGCGATGGCCGCTCCGATGCCGCGGCTGCCGCCCGTCACGAGGGCCACCCGGCCTCTGGGGTCTGTCATCCGAGCTTCCTTTCTATAGTGATCACTAAGGAAGTCTGTGGCGCGGCGGGCAGCCCGTCAAGGGTTATTTTGAGTGACCGCTACAAAAGGTGGCGGTCGGCCCAGGTGGCGATGGCATCCCCGATCTCCGCGTGACGGTCCTCCGCGGCGTGGTGCCCGGCCTGCCCGCACGGCACGATCTCGAGGCCTGCGATGTTCTCGGCGCACCACGCGGCCATCTCCGGGCCTTGGACGGTGGGCGAGCCCTCGAACGTCAGCAGCAGCTTCGGCACGTCCGTGCTCTTCGCGAGCCACGCGTCGAACGCCTCGATCCGCGTGATGAGCTCGGCCGGTTCGCCGTCGATCGGCATCTGCTGGGCCCAGGCGAGGGCCGGGCGCCGTGCCTGCGGTGTCGGGAACGGGCGCAGGTACTCGGCCAGCACCTCCGGGGCGACCGGGGTCTGCACGGCGCGCGTGTAGGCCATCCGGATCAGCTCGTCGGTGTGCAGCAGCTCCTCGCCGCGGGTGCGGACCATCTCGGCACGGGCCCGGGCCTGCGGTGTGAGCGTGGCGCTGTCGATCGGCTTGATGATCGCCTCGAACAGCGCGAGGCCGCGCACCCGCTCCGGGTGCCGGGCGGCCCAGTCGCACGCGAGCGCGCCGCCCCAGTCGTGGCCGACGAGCGCGACGTCGTCGATCTCGAGGGCGTCGAACCAGGCGTCGAGGTGGCGCGCGTGATCGTCGAACAGGTACGGGATGTCGGGCTTCCCGGACCGGCCCATCCCGATGAGGTCGGGAGCGAGGAGTCGTCCCGGCCCGACCCGGGGGAGGACCTTGCGCCACATGTGCGACGAGGCGGGGTTGCCGTGCAGGAAGACGAACGTCCTCCCTGATCCGGTCTCCGTGTGGTGGATGGTCGAGTTGAGGACGGGCGTGTTGGGCATGGCGGTGTTCCCTTCCCTAAGCGAGTGGTGCGTCGAGCAGCGTGGCGAGGTCGCGGACGAAGGCGGTGGTGCGGGCGCTGTGCCTGCCCCCGAGCGGCTCCAGGAGGCGTTCGAGCAGTTCCTGGACGGTCTGCATGGCGGCTCGCACGCCGGTGCGGCCGTGGTCGGTGAGCGTGAGCTGGACGGCGCGGGTGTCGTGCGTGTCGCGGCGGCGGGTGACGAGGCCCTTCGCCTCGAGCGTGCGCGCCAGCTTCGAGACGTACAGCGCTTCGAGACCCGTCTCGTCGGCCAGCTCTCGCTGGCTCGGCTGCCGTCCCGCGCGCTCCAGGCCGTGCAGGGCGGCGAGCAGGACGTACTGGGCGTGGGTGAGATCCAGTGGGGCCAGCGCTCGGTCGACCGAGACCCGCCACCTCGTCGCCAGGCGCCAGACGAGGGCGCCTGCGGCCGTTCCCTGCGGTTCGGAGCTCATGCGAAATACGGTACATGGCTACTAAGTACATGGCTACTATCGGTCACGGGGGTATCTTGAGGGCGCGCTACAGAAGGGTGGGATCGTGGCGGAACGCGGGCGTCCACGCGGCTTCGACCGCGACGCGGCGCTGCGGCTCGCCATGGAGGCGTTCTGGGAGCACGGCTACGAGGGCACCTCCATCGGCGACCTCACCGCCCGGATGGGCATCCGCCCGCCCAGCCTGTACGCGGCGTTCGGCAGCAAGGAGCAGCTCTTCCGGGAGGCCGTGGCGCTCTACGAGGGCCTGGAGGGGGAGCCTCCCCTCCAGGCGCTGCGCGAGGCGCCCACGGCCCTCGCCGGCATCGAGGCGATGCTGCGGGCGAACGTCCGCTCCTACACCGCGCCCGGCCGGCCCACGGGGTGCATGGTCGTGCTGGCCGCCACCACGTACACGCCGAGCACCGAGGGCATCCGCGACTTCCTCGCGGAGCAACGCCGGGGCGGCACGGGGGCCGTGCGGGAGCGGCTGGCGCGCGGGCAGGACGACGGTGATGTGCCACCCGGCGCCGACATCGGTGCCTTGGCCGCGTACGTCATGTCCGTGCAGTACGGCCTTTCGCTGCAGGCGCGCGACGGAGCCGGGCGCGACGAGCTCGACGCGGTGGTGGACTGCGTGCTGGCGGGGTGGGACGGGGTGGTGGCCGCCCGCGTCACCGCGGCGGGCACCGGATAGCGTCGCCTCCGTGGCGGAGCACTTCGCGGTGAACGGTGGCGCCCGGCTCGTCGGCGCCGTCGACGTGGTCGGGGCGAAGAACAGCGTGCTGAAGCTGATGGCGGCGGCGCTGCTGGCCGAGGGCACCACGACGATCACGAACTGCCCGGAGATCCTGGACGTCCCGCTGATGGCCGACGTGTTGCGCAGCCTCGGCTGCACGGTCGAGGTCGACCAGGGCACGGTCACGATCGACGTGCCCGCGCAGCCCGGGGCGCAGGCCGACTACGCGTCCGTGTCGCGGCTGCGCGCGTCGGTGTGCGTGCTCGGGCCGCTCGTGGCGCGCTGCCGCCGCGCCGTGGTGCCGCTGCCCGGCGGCGACGCGATCGGCTCGCGCCCGCTCGACATGCACCAGGCCGGCCTGCGCAAGCTCGGCGCCACCACCGAGATCGAGCACGGCCGCGTGGTGGCGCAGGCCGACGAGCTGCGCGGGGCGCAGATCTGGCTCGACTTCCCCAGCGTCGGGGCCACCGAGAACATCCTGATGGCCGCCGTGCTGGCCGAGGGCACCACGGTGATCGACAACGCGGCGCGGGAACCGGAGATCGTCGACCTCTGCACGATGCTCCAGCAGATGGGCGCGAAGATCGACGGCGTCGGCAGCTCCACGCTCACGGTGCACGGCGTCCCCGGTCTGCAGCCCACCGAGCACCGCGTCATCGGCGACCGCATCGTCGGCGCCACGTGGGCGTTCGCCGCCGCGATGACGCGCGGCGAGGTCACGGTGCGCGGCGTCGACCCCCACCACATCGACCTCGTGCTCGACAAGCTGCGGTCGGCGGGCGCCGAGACCGAGATCGGCACCCAGGAGTTCACGGTTCGGATGGACGGCCGCCCGCGCGCCGTCGACTTCGTGACGCTGCCCTACCCGGGTTTCGCCACCGATCTGCAGCCGATGGCCATCGCGCTGTCCGCGGTGTCCGACGGCACGTCGATGATCACGGAGAACGTGTTCGAGGCGAGGTTCCGGTTCGTCGACGAGATGGTGCGCCTGGGCGCCGACGCCCGCACCGACGGCCACCACGCCGTGGTGCGGGGAGTGGAGCGTCTGTCCAGCGCCCCGGTGTGGGCGAGTGACATCCGCGCGGGCGCAGGCCTCGTGCTGGCCGGGCTGTGCGCCGACGGCCAGACCGAGGTGTGGGACGTCGAGCACATCGACCGCGGCTACCCGCGGTTCGTGGAGAACCTGTGCGCCCTCGGCGCCGACGTCGCGCGGGTGCAGTCGCAGCCCCGGCGCTAGCGGCCCCGTTGCCGCTGCCCCGTTGTGCCGGCAAGGTGGCTTTACTGGCGTAATGGGCCAGCAAAGCCACCTTGCCGGCGTTCCGGAGGGTCGGCTAGGCCTGCCCACCCAGCTGCGTGTAGACCTGCGCCGCGTTCTCGGCCCAACGACGGCATCGGCTACGAGCTCAACCCCGACGCCGCGGGCCGACGGCGCCACCTGGTGGATCATCGCGATCCCGGCGGCCTGCGCGTCGGCCGGGCTGCGGAACCGGCACGGCTCGCCCGCCATGGTGATCGTGTCCTCGTGGTCGGCGATCACCCCGGCCAGCACGTTCATCAGGGTGGACTTGCCCGCGCCGTTCTCCCCGAGCAGGGCGCGGACCTCGCCCGCCCGCACGGAGAGCTCCACGTCGTCGCAGGCCAGACGCCGCCGAAGCGCTTGGTGATCCCACTCATGGCGACCAGCGCAGCTGCGTCCCCCGGCACCCGCCACCCCCGTCGCGGTCGAGAAATCGATTCCATCCCCCGGGGTGGGAACGTAGGCATGTCACACCCGCCGTGCAAGCCCCGAGGCGATACGGGGGAGATCCCCACCCCGGTTCAGGGGCTGCCCCGATGGGCTGGGCGCCGCGATCACGTCAGGGTGGACGAGTGCCCGGTGAATGGATCGCCTCCTTCTTCGCGATGCTCGACGCGGTGCCCGCGTGGCAGCTGTACGCCGCCGTCGGCGTGCTGCTGGTGCTCGAGACCACCGTGCTGGTCGGGCTCGTCACACCGGGGGAGGTCGTCCTGCTCGCCGCGGCCACCACGGTGACCACAGCCGGGGAGTACGTGGCGCTGGCGGCCGTCGCGGCGGGGGCGAGCATGATCGGGCAGACCGGGGGGTACCTGCTCGGCCGCACGTACGGGGGGCGGATCCGGGCGAGCTGGGGCGGTCGCAAGATCGGCGAGGCCAACTGGGCGCGGGCCGAGTCCGTGCTGCGAGGGGGCACGGGCCGCGCGGTGGTCGGGTCGCGGTTCCTCGCCGTGGCCCACTCGCTGGTGCCCGTGATCGCCGGCACGCTGCGCATGCCGTGGGGGCGGTACGCGCGGTACACCGCGCTCGGCGCGTTGGTGTGGGGCCTGGTCTACGTCGGGCTCGGCAGTGCCGCGTCGATCGCGATCCGCAAGTCCGCTCACCTGCTCGGCCCCACGGTCACCACCGTGGTGGTCGCGGCGGTGGCGGTCACGCTGGTCGTGCGGGCGGTGCGCAAGCGCAGGCGGGCAGCTGGGGAGCCGGCCGCCTGCGACTCACCGTCCGCCGCGATCACCGTGGGGGGAGGCGCTCCGTCGGGGGACGGGGCGCCGGGATCGCCCGGGAGGTGATGAGGGGCCGGGCGGCCGTCGGGGGGCGGCGCCCGGCTCGAGCGGGGGAGGTGGTCGTGCTCCGGCGACGCGGGGCACGGCCACCTTCGTCATTCGCGCGGGCCGTCCTCGTGCACCACGACCCGGGCGTCGGCCAGGTCGGCGCGGAACACGAGCAATCGGAAGCCGCCGTCGGCCCGCCCGACGGTGGCCCGGATCCCGGCGTCGGTCAGCCGCGAGCGCAGCACCTGCGCCGCCGCCTCCGTCGGCACCCGCGAGACCTCGGTGAGCAGGCCGTCGCCGGTGGGGTCGTCCGGATCGGGAAGGTAGGGGGCGGGATGGTCGCGCCCGGTGCCGAACGTCCAGCGCAGCGCGAGCAGCACGATCCCGAGCATCAGGACAGCGCCGAGGACCATGGTGAGCCGGGCGTCAGGCACAGCACGATTGTCCGCCGCGGGGCCGGGATCCGTCCCACCACCTGGATCGATCCGTCGGTGTGACGCCGCTCGTCATCCGGCGCCGCGGGGGCTACGCGCCAGTAGCATCCGCCGTGCAGTTCATCTCGAGGCGGAGGTGCCCGGTGCCGTACCCCACCGACGGCGAGCGCGATCGCCCCTGGGTGATCCGCACGTACGCGGGCCACTCGTCGGCCACGAAGTCGAACGCCCTCTACCGGCGCAACCTCGAGAAGGGGCAGACCGGCCTCTCCGTGGCGTTCGACCTTCCCACACAGACCGGTTACGACCCCGACGACGAGCTCGCGAAGGGCGAGGTCGGCAAGGTCGGGGTGCCGGTGAGCCACATCGGGGACATGCGCGCGCTGTTCGACGGCATCCCGATGTCCGAGGCCAACACCTCGATGACGATCAACGCCCCGGCGATGTGGCTGCTCGCGCTCTACGTGGCGGTGGCCGACGAGCACGGCGCCGACCGCGCGACGCTCGCGGGCACCACGCAGAACGACATCGTCAAGGAGTACCTGTCGCGGGGCACGTACGTGTTCCCGCCCGCGCCGAGCATGCGCCTGATCTCGGACATGATCGCCTGGTCGGTGCCGAACCTGCCCAAGTGGAACCCGATCAACATTTGCAGCTACCACCTGCAGGAAGCCGGGGCCACGCCGCCGCAGGAGCTGGCGTACGCGCTGTCCACGGCGATCGCCGTGCTGGACTCCGTGCGCGACGCGGGGCAGGTGCCGCAGGAGCGGTTCGGCGACGTCGTCGGGCGCATCTCGTTCTTCGTGAACGCCGGGCTGCGGTTCGTCGAGGAGATGTGCAAGATGCGCGCCCTCGCCCGGCTCTGGGACGAGATCACGCGCGAGCGCTACGGCGTGCAGGACCCCAAGCAGCGCAGGTTGCGCTACGGCGTGCAGGTCAACTCGCTCGGGCTCACCGAGGCGCAGCCGGAGAACAACGTGCAGCGCATCGTGTTGGAGATGCTCGCCGTCACGCTCTCGCGCGACGCGCGGGCCCGCGCGATCCAGCTGCCCGCGTGGAACGAGGCGCTCGGGCTGCCCCGGCCGTGGGACCAGCAGTGGGCGCTGCGGATGCAGCAGGTGCTGGCCTACGAGACCGACCTGCTCGAGTACGAGGACCTGTTCGACGGCAGCCGCGTGGTCGAGGCGAAGGTGTCCGAGCTGGTCGAGGGCGCCCGAGCCGAGATCGACCGGGTGCAGGAGATGGGCGGCGCGGTCGCGGCCGTCGAGTCCGGCTACATCAAGGGCAAGCTCGTGAGCTCCCTCGCCGAGCGGCGCCGGCGCATCGAGACCGGCGAGGACGTGGTCGTGGGCGTCAACCGGTTCCAGAGCACGGAGCCCAGCCCGTTGCAGGCCGAGGGGGCCGCGGCGATCGAGACGGTGGACCCGGCCACGGAGGCCGCCGCGGTGGAGGCGATCCGCGCCTGGCGGGCCGGGCGGGATCGCGGCGCGGTCGAGGCCGCCCTCGCCGCGCTGCGCGACGCGGCCAAGACCGACGCCAACCTGATGGAGCCCTCGATCGCCTGCGCGAAGGCCGGCGTCACCACCGGCGAGTGGGCCGGCGTGCTGCGCGAGGTGTTCGGCGAGTTCCGGGCGCCCACCGGGGTGTCGGCGGTGGCGGTCGGAGGCGCGGCCGCCGCCGAGATCGCGGAGGTGCGCGAGCGGGTGCGCGCGGCGGGCGAGACGATCGGGTCGCGCCTGCGGATGCTGGTGGGCAAGCCGGGCCTCGACGGGCACTCGAACGGCGCCGAGCAGGTGGCCGTGCGGGCCCGCGACGTCGGGTTCGAGGTCGTCTACCAGGGCATCAGGCTCACGCCCGCGCAGATCGTGGCCGCGGCTGTGCAGGAAGGCGTGCACGTGGTGGGGCTCTCGGTGCTGTCCGGGTCGCACCTCGAGGTGGTGCCCGCCGTCGTCGACGGGCTGCGTGCCGCGGGCGCCGACGACGTGCCGGTCGTCGTGGGCGGGATCATCCCGGCCGAGGACGCCGCCGCGCTGCGCGAGCGCGGTGTGGCGGCCGTGTTCACGCCGAAGGACTACCAGCTCACGGCCATGATGGACAAGATCGTCGACCTGATCCTGGCCGCGCGCGCCTGAGCGCGGGCGGGGTCACTCGCCGCCGTTCTCCTCGCCGTTGGCCCGCTCGCCACGGCGGCGGAAGAACCCGAGGCCCGGGATGCCCTGGATCGCCTGGCGCACCTCCTTGAGCTGCTCGAGCAGCTCGTGGACGTCCGGGCCGACGCGGTCGAGGGTGGCGAGGATCGGCATGATGTCGCGCTCCATGTGCTCGGTGAGCTGCGGGAGCTGGTCCACCAGCCGGATCGCGGCGTGCACCTCCTCCTCGGTGAACTCCGCGACGAACCGTTGCGCCAGCGGAGCCGCCTGGCGCGCGATCGGCTGGTAGACGGCGAGCAGCTCGGAGGCACCCCCGGCGGCGTCCGCCGCCTCGTCGACCACGCCGCCCGCCCGGTCGGCCACCGCGGCGGCCTTGCCGATCACCTCACCCGCGCCGTCGGCGACCCCGCCCGCGGTGGCGACGATCGCGCGCGCGTCGTCGGCCACCGTGCCCGCCTTCCCGACGAGGACAGCGGCGTCGTCGGCCACTCCACCGGCCCGGCTGACCAGCGCATTCGCGGCGTCGGATACCGAGCGGACCTCCGTCAGGAGGGCGTCGACGGTGCGGACCATCGCGTCGGCGTCTCCGAGCACCTCGTCGACCCGCCCCACCGCCACGCGGACGGCGGCCAGCAGCTCGTCGACGGACCGCATGATCCCGTCGGTGCGGTCCACCATGGCCTCGGCGCGGTCGGCCACCGCGCCGATCCGCCGGACCAGCCCGTCGGCCTCGTCGAGGAGCCCGGACACCCGCGCGGGGAGTCCGGCCACGACCTGGACGGCCTCGTCGCCCCACCCGGCGACGGCGCGCGCCCCGGCGATGACGTCGGTCGGCCCCACCCAGACCGGGAGCCCGGCGATGCGCAGCATGCCCCGATCCTGACGCATCCGCGCCTCATCGGCTCGGCGGGCCCGCCGAGCCGATCATGCGGAGAAACCCAATGAAATACCCAGCTCCTTCATCGTTCATGGCGTCCGATCGGGTGAATTACGGGCGTGGATGTGCAGGTCATTGCGGTCCCGTAACGAGTACCGCTCTGACGAGCCCGGATGCGGGCGAGCCGAACCTGTTCACCTACGTTCGTACGACGAACGGCTGTGGCCGGCGGGGGGCCGCGGTACGACGGGAAGGAGAACCAGATGACGCAGCGAGGCTGGAGTCGACGCGACTTCATCCGCCGCACGGCCACGGCCGGCGCGGTCGCGCTGGGCGGCGGGACGCTGCTCGGCGCGTGCCAGGCGACGGGCGGTGGCGGCGGTGGCGCCGAGGGCGGCAGCGTGCTGGAGCAGGCAAGGAGCAACGGCAGCATCAGGATCGGTATCGCGGGCGAGGAGCCGTACGGCTTCACCGACGCCGGCGGCGCCGTCACCGGTGAGGCACCCTCGGTCGCCAAGGTCGTGCTGCAGGCCATCGGTATCGCCGAGGTGCAGGCCGAGCAGGTCGACTTCGGCTCGCTCATTCCCGCGCTGAACGCCAACCGTTACGACATGGTGTGCGCCGGCATGAACATCACGCCCGAGCGTTGTGGCCAGGCCGCGTTCTCGATCCCGGACTACTCGGCGCTGACGGCCTTCCTCGTGCCCACCGGCAACCCCGAGCAGGTCGCGACCTTCGAGGACATCGCGTCCAAGGGCCTGCCGCTTGCGGTGCTGAGCGCCGCGGTGGAGCAGGGCTACGCGGAGTCCGCCGGGGTGCCCGCCGGCAACATCAGCGCGTTCGACGACCAGAACGCGCTCCTGCAGGCCGTCACCTCGGGCCGGGCCTACGCCGCCGCGCTCACGGACATCTCGCTCAAGTGGCTGGCCGGCAAGAACCCGGACGCCGGGGTCGAGGTCACCGAGGGCTTCACCCCCACCGAGAACGGGGAGCCGGTCGTCTCGGCGGGTGGCTTCGTGTTCCGGCAGGCCGACAACGACCTGCGCGAGGCGTTCAACGCGGAGCTGCAGAAGGCCCACGAGGACGGGCGGTGGCTCACCGCGGCGAGCCCCTTCGGGTTCTCGGAGGCCAACCTGCCTGCGGCCGACCTGACCACCGAGAAGCTCTGCGCCGCCTGAGCCGGCCATGGAAAACCTCGGCACCTGGATATCGATCCTCAACCAGGGCCTGCCGAACACTCTGATCGCGACGATCGGGGGCATCGCGCTCACGATCGTGCTGTCGTTCGGGGCCGGCCTGGCCCTCCTGTCGCCGTGGCGCTGGGTGCGGGTGATCAGCCGGATCTACGTGGAAGGGCTGCGCGGCACGTCCGAGGTCGTGCAGCTGTTCTGGATCTTCTTCGCGCTCCCGGTGCTGGTCGGCTTCGAGTTCATCCCGATCTGGGGCGGCGTGGCCGTGCTGGGCCTCAACCACGGGGCGTACGGCGCCGAGATCGTCCGCGGCGCCGTGCAGTCGGTGCCGCGGGCGCAGTACGAGGGTGCGTTGGCGCTGAGCCTCTCGCCCGCCCAGCGGATGCGCCGGGTGATCCTGCCGCAGGCGGTGGCCGAGATGATCCCGCCGTTCAACAACCTGTTCATCCAGCTGCTCAAGAGCACGTCGATCTTGTCGTTCGTGTTCATCCACGAGCTCACCCGCCAGGCGCAGGACGTACTCGTCCCGAACTTCAACCCCTGGGTCATCCAGATCTACCTGCTGTTGCTGCTCTACTACCTGATCTTGTCACTGGTCATCACCGCGGTGATGCGGGCGCTGGAGCGGGCCACCGCCGTGCGCCTCGGCCGTCGGCCGTCCCGCGGCGCGGCCCGAGCGCTGGCGGGGACCCACTGATGGCCGTCTGGGACTGGAACTACGCGTTCTCGATCCTGCCCGCCCTGGTCCAGGGGCTCGGGCTCACGCTCGTGGCGACGGTGCTCGGCTCGATCATCGCGATGCTGCTCGGTCTCGTGTTCGCGGTGCTGCAGCGCGGGCCGCGGGTTATCGCGATCATCGTGCGGGGTTTCGTCGAGTTCGTCCGCAGCACCCCGCTGCTGGTGCAGATCTTCTTCCTGTTCTTCGGGCTTCCGACGCTCGGGATCGTGCTGCCCGCGCTGGTGGTCGGCGTGATCGCGCTCGGCGTGCACTACGCCTGCTACACCTCTGAGGTGTACCGGGCCGGCATCGAGGCCGTCCCGCGCGGGCAGTGGGAGGCCGCGACGGCGCTGTCGCTGCCACCGTCCCGGATCTGGACGGGCGTCGTGCTGCCGCAGGCCGTCCCGCGGGTGATCCCGGCGCTGGGCAACTACGTGATCTCGATGTTCAAGGAGGTCCCGCTGCTGGTCGGGATCGGCATCCTCGACGTCGTCGGGCGGGCGGAGGAGGCCGGTGACACGTACTTCCGCTACGTCGAGCCCTACACCATGGCGGGCCTGTTCTTCCTGCTGCTGAGCTATCCCGCGTCGCTGCTGATGCGCAGATTGGAGCGTCGTGTCGGAGCAATCTAACGGTGCCGGCGAGCCGATGATCGTGTTCGACGGCGTGGAGAAGCGGTTCGGGGACAACGTCGTCCTCTCGGACCTCAACTTCACCGTGGCCCCGGGCGAGCACGTCACGCTGATCGGGCCGTCCGGGTCGGGCAAGACCACGATCCTGCGCCTGCTGATGTGCCTTGAGTCCGTCACCAGAGGCACGATCCGGGTCGCGGGGGACTACCTCTCCCACATGGAGAAGGGCGGCAAGCTCATCCCCGCCGACGAGAAGCACTCCCGTGAGGTGCGCAAGCGCATCGGGATGGTGTTCCAGCAGTTCAACCTGTTCCCGAACATGACCGTGCGCGGCAACCTGATCGAGGCGCCCACCCGCGTCCTCGGCCTGTCCAAGGACGAGGCCAACGCGCGGGCGAAGGAACTGCTCGACCTCGTCGGCCTGGGCGAGAAGATCGACGAGCACCCGTCCCGGCTCTCGGGCGGGCAGCAGCAGCGGGTGGCGATCGCGCGTGCGCTCGCCATGCAGCCCGACGTCCTGCTGCTCGACGAGGTGACCTCGGCGCTCGACCCCGAGCTGGTCGCCGGCGTCCTGGCCCTCCTGCGCGACATCGGCGAGAGCACCGACATCACCATCCTCTGCGTCACGCACGAGATGGGCTTCGCCCGCGACTTCTCGCACCGGGTGATGATGTTCGACGGCGGGCAGGTGATCGAGGACGCGCCGCCGGACAAGCTCTTCTCCGAGCCGGACAACCCGCGGACGAAGGAGTTCCTGAAGGCCGTGCTCTCGCACTAGATGCACCCGGCGACACTGGTGTGCGGCTCGAAGGCTCTGGCTTGTTGACCAAGGGCAGATGGTCGCTCCCGGAGATCGAACTACGACCATCTGCCCTTGATCGGCACCCCTCGGGCGTCGAGCCGTACTGAGCTGTCGTGGTGCCGACCGGATCGCGCTTCTCGGATCGATCAGCGGGTCCGAGCAGGCCGTCACGGCTTTTGCGGCGACACTGGTGTGCGGCTCGGTGCGTTCACGCCTCGGTTGGGGCTCGGCGGCTGAGCTCGACCCGTTCCTGCTCGGCGACCAAGGGCAGATGGTCGCTCCCGGAGATCGAACCGCGACCTCCTGCCCTTGATCGGCACGATCTCGAGCAGGCTGTCAGGCCCGGCAGAGTTCGTCCGTCGTCAGGTCCCGCGGCGGCAGGTTCTCGGGGCCGAAGCCGAAGGGTTCGGTGATCCGCAGCCACTCGCCCGAGGCCTGCAGCTCCGCGAGGGCCGGGTTGAACGCGGCCAGCAGGTCGTCCTCCCCGATGCGAACGGCGAAGGCCGCGGCGGGGACGACGGGGCGGCCGCCGATGCGGGGTTCGACGCCCTCGGTGACCGCGAGCCCCGAGCCGGGGTTGCGCCGCAGCACGTCGAGCAGCGAGATCCGGGTGAGGGCGCCTGCGGGGACCCGGTCCTCGGCCACCTGGCGGAACAGGTTCATCTGGGTGTCGACGATCACCAGTCGGTCGTCGGGCACGCCGGCGGCGCGGGCGTAGTCGATCTCGGTGGCGCCTGCGAGCACGGCGAGCCGGATGCCGGTGCGGGCGACGTCGCGGAAGGAGTCGATCCGGTGCGGGTTGCCGCGGCGCACCAGGAACGCGGACGGGGCCACGAAGTCCGGGCGGGTGAACGCCACCGCGCGGCAGCGTTCGGGGGTGATCGTCGTGCCGGCGGCGATCAGGTCGAACTGGCCGTCGCGCAGGCGCGGGACCAGGTCGTGGAACGGCACCTGCACGGCCTCGATCCCGGGCACCCCGATGCGCGCGAGCACCGCGCGGGCAACCTCCGGCTGCGCGCCCGTCACGCTCCCGTCGGGTGCGGTGTAGGAGTACGGCTGCTCTCCCGAGATCCCGATGCGGATCGCGCCGACCGCACGGGCCCGTTCCAGGCTGGTGCCCGACGGCTGGGAGCACCCCGCGGCCGCCCCGGCGAGTGCCGTGAGCGCGAGGAGCCGCCGTCGGGAGATCATCGCGGTCAGCGTAGGCGGCGCCGGGCCGGTCGGCGCGCTCGACGTCAGTCCGGCCAGTTCGGCGAGCGCTTCTCCAGGAACGCCGCCATTCCCTCCTTCGCGCCCGGCGACTGCGACAGCGAGGCCATGACCTCCACCGCGATCGCGTAGGCGTCGGCCTCCGGGCGGTCGAGCTGCGCGTACAGCGTCTGCTTGCCGACGCCCTTCCCGAACCGGCTGCCGCGGGTGGCGCGGGCGAGCAGCTCGTCCACGCGGGCGTCCAGCTCGTCGTCCGGGACGGCGTAGTTGATCAGGCCCCACTCGGCGGCCGTCCGCGCGTCGATCGGGTCGCCGGTGAACGCCATCTCCATCAGCCGCTTGCGCCCGATGTTGCGGGCGACGGGCACGGCGGGGGTGTGGCAGAACCAGCCGCCCTTGCCGCCCGGGAGGGCGAAGCTCGCCGACTCCGCGGCCACGGCCAGGTCGCAGGAGGCCACCAGCTGGCACCCGGCGGCCGTCGCGATCGCGTGGACGCGGGCGATCACGACCTGCGGCACCGACTCGATCGTGCGCATCACGTTGGTGCACAGCTGCAGCAGGTCGCGCACGCCCGCGAGGTCTCGGGTGGCGACGTCACCGAAGTCGTGGCCCGCGGAGAAGGCCTTGCCTTCGCCGGCCAGCACGATGCCGGTGGCGTCGGAGCGCCCCACGGTCTCGAAGGCGTCCAGCAGCTCGCGCAGGTGGGCCTCGGTGAGCGTGTTGCGCCGCTCGGGTCGGTTCATCGTGATCCGGACGGTCGGACCGTCCTGCTTCACCAGCAGGTGCTCGTAGTCGCCCATGGCCCGACGGTAGCCCGCCCGTCCTCCGATCGGGAGTTGCCCGCGCGTCGGCCCGGGTCTACTGTGACCGCATGACTGGAAACGCAAATCTGGTCATGGAGTTCTGAGGGGGGCGTGTGGCCGCACCGGACGCGCCGGAACCGCGGGTCGGGCGGGTGCTCGACAGCGCGGCCGAGCTGCTGGTGCGCTGGGGCTACCAGCGCGTGACGATCGAGGACGTCGCCCGCGACGCCGGGATCGGCAAGGGCACCGTCTACCTGCACTTCCGGTCCAAGGACGCCCTGTTCCTCACCGTGCTGATGCGGGTGCACCGCCAGATCGTCGAGCGCATGGCCGACCGGATGGCGGCCGACCCGCAGGAGGTGCTGCCCAGCCGCACGATGCGCAGCCTCTACGAGGAGCTGATGGCCGAGCCGGTCGCACGCAGGCTCTACCTGGGGGATCCGGAGGTGCTCGGCCGCCTCGCCCACGAAGCCACCGACACCCTCGGCGAGCTCAGCGTGCGCCGCATGCGCGCCGTCGAGGAGCACATGCGCCTCCTGGCCGACGGCGGCTGCCTGCGCCCCGGCCTCGACCCCGATTCGGCGCTCTACGCGTTCGCCGCCATCAGCACGGGATTCCTGGCTGTCGACGGCCTCAGCGACACGCTCCCGCAGCTGGACGCCGAGGCCCGTGCCGACCTCCTCCAGCGCACCATCGCCGCGGCCATCGAGGTGCCGGACCCACCGGCGGCCGCGCTCGAGCGCGTGGCGCCTGGGATCGCCCAGCGCTACCGCGACCTGCTCGTCCACCTCGACCACGAGTGGCGCCGCCGCGTCCGCTGATCCGGACGGGCTGCGCCGGAACGGAGGCAGCGATGACCGCGACACCACCCGTCGTGCCGAACATCATGGACCCGGGGCTGATCGCCGATCCGGTCGCCGGCTACGGCCGGTTGCGGGAGCAGGCGCCCGTGGTGCGCGGCACGGCGCCCGACGGCACACCGGCGTGGTTCGCCACCAGGCAGGCCGAGGTGCGCACCGTCCTGTCCGACCCGCGCTTCGTCAACAGCGCCCGCTCGGTGCCGGGGGTCGAGGTCGACAGCGTGCGGGACAAACTCATCGAGCAGATCGGCGTGCCGGCCGACCTCGCGCACTACCTCGCCGACTCCATCCTCGACTACGACGGCGAGGACCACACGCGGCTGCGCAAGCTCGTGTCCCGCGCGTTCACCGTGCGCCGGGTCGCGGCGCTGCGCCCGCGCGTCGAGGAGATCACCACGGGCCTGCTCGACCGCATGGGCGAGCTCCCGGAACCCGTCGACCTCGTCGCCGAGTACGCCTACCCGCTGCCGATCACGGTGATCTGCGAGCTTGTGGGCGTGGCCGAGGAGGACCGGCCCGCCTGGCACCGGTGGAGCACCGCGCTCATGCGGATGCAGCCGGGCGCGGTGGCCACGGCCACCCGCGAGATGGTCGACCACGTCCTCGAGCAGATCGCCCGCCGTCGAGCGGAGCCCGCCGACGACCTGCTCACGGCCCTCGTGCACGTGCAGGAGGAGGACGGCGACCGCCTCAGCGCCGACGAGCTCGTGACGATGATCATCACGCTCGTCATCGCGGGTCACGAGACCACGGCGCACCTCATCGGCAACGCCACGCGCGCGCTGCTCACCCATCCCGACCAGCTCGAACTCCTGCGCGCCGACCCGGCTCTGTGGCCCGGGGCCATCCACGAGCTCATGCGGTTCTGCGGGCCCGTGCAGATCGCCCGCATGCGCTACGCCGCCGAGGACGTGGAGCTCGGTGGCGTGACGATCCGCCGTGGAGAGGTCGTACAGCCGGTGATCGTGTCCTCCAACCACGACCCGCGCGAGTACCAGGACGCCGACCGGCTCGACGTCACGCGGCGCCCGGCCGGCCGCGGGGAGGGCCACGTCGGGTTCGGCCACGGGTTCCACTACTGCCTCGGCGCGGCACTGGCCCGGCAGGAGGGCGAGCTGGCGCTGCGGGCGCTCGTCGAGCGGTACCCGCGGCTCGCGCTCGCCTCGGTGGAGCCGGAGTGGGTGCACGTTCCGGGGATGCGGCGTCTCGCCCGGCTCCCGGTGCGGCTGCGGTAGCCCCACGGGCTGGGTGCCGTCGCCGTCCGTCGGTCCGAATCGGGATCCGGGGATTGATCCCGGGCCCGGCTTGGTCAACTCTCTCCGTTCAGGGGGTCGGAGAGGGGTGAGGGGCGATGGGCGGCGACGGCACCGGCGATGCCGAACGCGACGAGGCCACGATCATCGAGGGGGCCGAAGCGCAGGGGGCCGAGGAGCCGCGGGCGGCAGAACCCGCCGAGAAGCCCGCCGAGAAGCCCGCCGAGCCCGGACGGTCGGTGGTGGCGGCCGTGCTGCTCAACCTCACCGGGCTCGGGCTCGGGTACCTCCACCTGCGCTGCTGGCTGCGGGCCACCGCGTGCCTCGTCATCGTCGCCGCGATGATCGCGGTCGCGTTCACCAACGACGCCTCCGGTACACCGTGGCTGTGGCGGATCCTCTTCGCCTCGTGGGTGGCGGCCACCGCGCTCGACGCCTGGGCGGTGGCCCGCCTGCGTCCGCGGCCGGCCACGTCGGCCGCGCGCCTGCGCCCGGCCGCCCTCGGGATCGTCGCCCTGCTCGTGGTGGTCGGCGGCCACATCGGCTACGCGGAGGCGGCCCGCGCCACCTACGCCACCGGGGTCGCGGCGCAGGCCACGGCCGACTGCACCGCGGCGAACCGCTCCTTCTCGCTGGTCACCGGGCCATACGAGCTCACGCTGAGCCGCGACGTGCCGGCCGCGGCGCTGCGCCGGGCCGAGTGCACGCAGTTCCTCGACGCCGAGCAGGCGGAGCGGGCCGGGACCCTCGCCGGCGCCGTGGCCGCCTACCAGACGTTCCGGCGCGACCACGCGGGCAGCGTGCTCGAGCCGTTCGCCCGCGACGGCGTGCGGCGCGTCCTGCAGGTGTGGGCGGTGGCCCTGCGCGGTGCGGGCGACCTGGACGGCGCCATCGCCCGGTACGGCGAACTGCTCGGGGAGCTCGGCACCGAGCCCGCTGCCGCCCAGGTGCGCGAGGACCTCGCCGCCACGCACGTCGAGCGCGCCACGGCGTCGCGCACCGCGATGGCCGCGGCCGCCGGCCAGGCCAGGGTCGACGCGATGCGCGCCGCGATGGACGACCTGCTCCTGGTGGGACGCGACCTCGCCGACACCACGTCCGCCGCCGGCGTGCCCCAGGCCGTGCTCGACACGTTCACCGAGGCCAACTCGGCGTTCGCCGAAGGGCGGTTCTGCGACGCGCTCCCGGTGCTCGACTACGCCATCACGCTTCCCGAGTCCGCAGGCGTCGCCGCGGTGGCCAACGGCGACCGCGCCCGCTCGCTGTCGGGGTGCGCGCTGGCCAACTTCGGCTCGGGCGACTACACCGGCGCCACCGACCGCTTCCAGACGTTGATGGTCGACTACCCGAACGACCCGGACGTGCCGCAGGCCCGCTCTGCCGTGATCACGGCGGAGGTGGGGCGGGCCGCCGGGGTGGCGCTGCCCCTCCCGGCGCCGCTCGGCGCGCCCGCGAGCGAGCCGGTGGTGCTCTACAACGCCGCGGCCACCGAGGTGCGCGTGCTCGTCGCGGGCCCCACCGCGCAGGAGATCACCCTGCCGGCCTGCCCCGGCTGCCCCCGGTCCTACGTCGCGGGCAGCGACTCCTGCCCCGGCGCCGCGGGCAAGCCGTCGAGCCCGATCCGGCTCCGCCCGGGCACCTACTACGTCCTGCAGGACCGGGAGGAGTTCGGGCCGGACGACTCGGTCAACGAGCCCATCACCGTCCAGCGGGGCGGCGGCGAGCTTTGCGTCACGGTGACGGCAGGCTGAGCCGGCGTCACCGGCGTTCGTGCAGCAGCAACAGCAGGTACGCGGCGAGCGTCTGCGCGTCGACCACCTCGGACCCCCGCACCATCGCCTCGAACTCCGCGACGGTGAACCAGCGGGCCTGCATGTCCTGCTCGCTCTCCTCACGGCTCACCGGGCCCTCGCGCAGGTCGGTGGCGAGGAAGACGTGCTCGCGCTGGCTGGACGTGCCCGGGGCGAGGTCGAGGTCGCCGAGGAACTCCATGTGCCCCGCCACGAGCCCGGTCTCCTCGGCCAGCTCGCGGGCCGCCAGCTCGGCGGGGTCGACCTCTGCGCGGTCCGGGGCGGTGCCCATCGGGAACTCCCAGCGCCGCTGCTCCACGGGGTAGCGGAACTGTTCCACCAGGTGCAGGCGGTCCCCGTCCCGCGGGATGATGATCGCCGCCGTCGGCTTGTCGACGACCCCGTAGATCCCCTCGCTCCCGTCCGCGCGCCGCACGGTGTCCTCGCGGACGGTCATCCAGTTGTTGGCGTACACCTGCCGACTGCTGATCCTGCGCACGCCTCCTACGGTGCCCCGCGCCCGGATCGGGCACGATCCCGGGGTGCGCGCGTCCCGGCTCGTCACCCTGCTGTTCACCCTCCAGCGCCTCCGGGGGGCGACCGCGGCCGAGCTCGCCCGTGAGCTGGAGGTGTCCGAGCGCACGATCTACCGCGACGTGGCGGCGCTGTCGGCCGCGGGCGTGCCGCTGTGGACCGAACCCGGCCGCGGCGGCGGGATCCGGCTGCTCGACGGCTGGCGCACCCGCCTCGACGGGCTGACCGCCCGCGAAGCGGCGGCGATCTTCGCCGTCGGCGCCCCGCAGGTGCTCGCCGAGCTCGGGATGAGCGCCGCGCTGGCCGGCGCGCAGGCCAAGCTGCTCGCGACGTTGCCCGCGCAGCTGCAGGACCACGCCCGGGCCGTGGCGGAGCGGTTCCACCTGGACGCGCCCGGCTGGTTCCACACCCCGCAGCAGGTGACGCAGCTGGCGGCGGTCGCAGAGGCCGTCTGGGAGCAGTGCAGGCTGCGGATCCGCTACCGGCGCAGGCAGGACGAGGTGGAGCGCACGATCGACCCGCTGGGGCTCGTGCTCAAGGCGGGCACCTGGTATCTGGCCGCGGGGGTCGACGGATCGACGACCCGCACGTACCGCGTCGACCGCATCACGGCCGCCGAGCCGACCGGCGAGCGATTCGACCGGCCCTACGGCTTCGACCTCGCCGAGTGGTGGGAGGCGGCGGCCGGGCGGTTCGAGAGCCAGATGCTGCACGCCACCGTGCGGCTGCGGGTCGGCCCGCGCGGGCTCAAGATCCTCCCGCACGCCGCCGACCACGACGCGGCGCTCAAGGCGATCGCCCAGGCCGCGCCGCCGGACGCCGAGGGCTGGCGCGAGCTCGAACTGGAGGTCGAGAGCATCGACGTCGCCGCGGGCCAGCTCACCGCGCTGGGCGGCGAGGTCGAAGCGCTCGAGCCGGACGAGCTGCGGACGGCCCTGGCCGCCGCGGGCGAGGCGCTGGCAGCAAGGAACGCGCCCCGCCGCTGAGGGCGCCCCGAATGCCGGCCCCGAATGCCGGCGCCGAATGCCAGCAAGGTGGCTTTACTGGCGTAATCGGCCAGCAAAGCCACCTTGCTGGCGTCCGCGCCGGCGTGGGGGCCGGCGTCGGGGCTCGCCGGCGCGCGCCGGGGCACCGGGCTCGGGGGCCTGCCCTACGCTCCACCCCGTGCGTCTCGTCATCGCTCGGTGCCAGGTCGACTACGTCGGGCGGCTCACCGCCCACCTGCCCATGGCGCCGCGGTTGCTGCTGGTGAAGGCCGACGGTTCGGTCAGCGTGCACGCCGACGACCGGGCCTACAAGCCGCTGAACTGGATGAGCCCACCGTGCTGGCTCGAGGAGCAGCCCGGCGTGTGGACGGTGCGCAACAAGGCCGACGAGTCGCTCGTGATCACGATCGACGAGGTGCTGCACGACTCGAAGCACGAGCTGGGCGTCGACCCGGGGCTGGTCAAGGACGGGGTCGAGGCGCACCTGCAGGAGCTGCTCGCCGCGCACCCGGCGACCCTCGGCGAGGGCTACACGCTCGTGCGTCGCGAGTACATGACGGCGATCGGCCCGGTGGACCTGCTCTGCCGCGACGCCGACGGCGGCTCGGTGGCTGTGGAGGTGAAGCGGCGCGGGGAGATCGACGGCGTCGAGCAGCTCACCCGCTACCTGGAGCTCATGAACCGGGACCCGTTGCTGGCTCCCGTGGCGGGGGTGTTCGCGGCGCAGCAGATCAAGCCGCAGGCCCGGACGCTGGCCGAGGACCGCGGCATCCGCTGCGTCACGGTGGACTACGACGCGCTGCGGGGTATGCAGCGCGACGACCTGCTGCTGTTCTGAGCCCCACCCACCGTACGAGCGGCACCCTCGTCCGATAGAGCGGTACGAAGGTGCCGTTCGTACGAGGGGGGCGCGCGCCCTACCCTTGGTTGATGACCGCCACCGAAGCGCCGGTGACCTTCGAGTCCCTCGACCCGCGCACCGGCGACGTCGTGGGCACACACCCGGTGCACGACGAGGCAGCGGTGCGCGCGGCGGTGGCCCGCGCCGCCTCGGGCGCCGAGTGGTGGGGCGGGCTCGACGCCGCCGAGCGCCGCGACCTGCTCACGTCGTGGCGCACGGCGCTGGTGCGCAAGCTCGAGGATCTCGCCGCCGTCGTGGTGGAGGAGACCGGCAAGCCGCTCGACGACGCGCGCCTCGAGCTCGTCCTCGCGATCGACCACCTCGACTGGGCCACCACGCACGCGGAGAAGGTGCTCGGCCGCCGGAAGGTGGCGCCCGGCCTGCTGATGGGCAACCAGGCGGCCAGCGTCACCTACCGGCCCTACGGCGTGATCGGCGTGATCGGGCCCTGGAACTACCCGGTCTTCACACCGATGGGCTCGATCGCCTACGCGCTGGCCGCGGGCAACGCCGTGGTGTTCAAGCCCAGCGAGCTCACCCCGGGTGTCGGCGTCGCGCTCGCCGACACGTTCACCGAGATCGTGGACGGGCGGCCGGTGCTGCAGGTCGTCACCGGGTTCGGCGACACGGGTGCTGCGCTCTGCCGCGCCCCCGGCATCGGCAAGATCGCCTTCACCGGCTCGACGGCCACCGGCAAGCGCGTGATGGCCGCATGCGCGGAGAACCTCGTCCCGGTGCTCGTCGAGTGTGGCGGCAAGGACCCGATGATCGTCGACGCCGACGCGGACCTCGACGCCGCGGCCGACGCGGCCGTGTGGGGCGGGATGTCGAACGCCGGGCAGACGTGCGCCGGGGTGGAGCGGGTCTACGTGCTCGACGCGGTGGCCGAGGAGTTCATCGCCAAGGTCGTGGCGAAGTCCCGTGGGCTGCGGGCCGGGTCCGGCGGAGCGTACGGGCCGATGACGATGGCGGGGCAGGTCGACGTCGTGCGCCGCCACGTCGAGGACGCGCTGGCGCGTGGCGGGCGCGCGGTGGTGGGCGGTCCGGAGTCGGTGCAGCCGCCGTTCGTGGAGCCGATCGTGATCGTCGACGTGCCGGAGGACAGCTGCGCGGTCACCGAGGAGACGTTCGGCCCGCTGCTCGTGGTGAACCGGGTACCGGACGTCGACGAGGCGGTGCGCCGCGCCAACGCCACCGCCTACGGCCTCGGCGCTGCCGTCTTCTCCCGGGCCGCCGGCGAGGAGATCGCCGCGCGGCTGCGGTGCGGGATGGTGGCCGTCAACGGGGTGATCTCGTTCGCCGGCATCCCCGGCCTCCCGTTCGGGGGAGTGGGCGACTCCGGGTTCGGGCGCATCCACGGCGAGGAGGGGCTGCGCGAGTTCGCCCGCCCGCAGGCGGTGGCCCGCAGGCGCTTCCCGCTGCCCGTGCCCGTCACGAGCTTCTCCCGCAGCGCGGGAACCATGAAGGCCGTTGTCGGGCTCGTGCGGGCACGCCACGGGAGGTAGCGGTCACACTGGGCAGCCGGATCCGGGGCCGGGTGGGAGGATCGCGGCGGTTCGTCGCTCGAAGCGGAGGTTGGCGTGCGGGAGTTCCGGACGGTCGGTGTCGTCGGCCTGGGCACGATGGGAGCGGGCATCGTCGAGGTGTTCGCCCGCAACGGGCTGCACGTGCTCGCCGCCGAGGTCGACGCCGAGGCCGTGGAACGCGGCCGGGTGCACCTGCAGACGTCCACCGCGCGGGCGGTGGGCCGCGGCAAGCTCACCCAGGAGGCCGCCGACGAGCTGATCGGCCGGGTCACCACCACCACGTCGCTCGCCGACCTCGCCGACGCCGACCTCGTGGTGGAGGCGGTGCCCGAGCACCTGGACCTCAAGACCCAGGTGCTCGCCGAGCTCGACCGCGTGTGCCGCCCCGACACGATCCTCGCGTCCAACACCTCCTCGCTGTCGGTCACGGAGCTGGCCGTGCGCACCGGCCGCCCCGGCAAGGTCGTCGGGATGCACTTCTTCAACCCGGCGCCGGTGCAGAAGCTCGTGGAGCTCGTCCGCACGGTCGTCACCGAGCCGGACGTCATCGAGGACGCCCGCGCGTTCGCGGCTTCGCTCGACAAGGTGCCCGTCGTGATCGGCGACCGGGCCGGGTTCATCGCCAACGCGCTGCTCTTCGGCTACCTCAACCACGCCGCGCGGATGTACGAGGAGCGCTACGCCACCCGCGAGGACCTCGACGCCGCGATGCGCTACGGCTGCGGCTACCCGATGGGCCCGCTCGCCCTGCTCGACCTCATCGGGCTGGACACGTCCTACGAGATCCTCGACACGATGTACCGGCAGTCGCGCAACCCGCTGCACGCGCCGGCACCGATCCTGAAGCAGATGACCACCGCGGGCCTGCTCGGGCGCAAGACCGGGCGCGGCTTCTACACCTACGCCAAGCCGCACAGCTCCGAGGTGGTGCCCGACGCGCTCACCCCGGCCTCGAAGATCCCGGCCGACGCGCAGGTGCGCGAGGTGCAGCGGGTCGGCGTGGTCGGCACCGGCACCATGGCGTCAGGCATCGTCGAGGTCTTCGCCAAGGCGGGCTTCGACGTGGTCGTGCGCGGGCGCACCGCGTCGAAGGCCGACGGGGCGATCGCGACCATCCGCAAGTCGCTGGACAAGGCCGTGGTGCGCGGCAAGCTCGAGGAGGCCGAGCGCGACGCGGCTCTCGGCCGCATCACCCCCACCACGCGCCTGGAGGACCTCGCCGACGTCGACCTCGTGGTCGAGGCCGTGGCCGAGGAGCTCGACGTCAAGCGCGCCGTGTTCGCCGCGCTCGACGAGATCTGCAAGCCGGGCGTGATCCTCGCCACCACCACGTCGTCGCTGCCCGTCGTCGAGTGCGCCGCGGCCACCTCGCGCCAGCAGGACGTGGTGGGCCTGCACTTCTTCAACCCGGCGCCCGTGATGAAGCTCGTCGAGGTGGTCTCCACGATCACGACCGGCGCCGACGTCATCGCCACCGGGATCGCGCTCTGCGAGCGCCTCGGCAAGGTGCCCGTCTCCTGCGGGGACCGGGCCGGGTTCATCGTCAACGCGCTGCTCTTCCCGTACCTCAACGACGCGGTCAAGATGCTGGAGGCGCACTACGCCACGGCCGACGACATCGACGCCGCGATGAAGACCGGCTGCGCGCTCCCGATGGGGCCGTTCGAGCTGCTCGACGTGGTGGGCCTGGACGTCTCGCTGGCCATCGAGCGCACCCTCTACCAGGAGTTCCGGCTCTCCGGGTTCGCCCCGGCGCCGCTGCTGGAGCACCTGGTCACGGCGGGCAGGCTGGGCCGCAAGACCGGCCACGGGTTCCGGGACTACAACTCGCGGTAGTGGCTCGTTCCCGCCGTCACCGCCGCCCGGAGCACGTGCCGCTGCGGTCGGCCGCGCTCACGCGTCGCGAGTCGGCCGGCGACGGCGACTGGGTGGTGCGCACCGTGCCCGGGTCGGCCGCGGGCAAGGACTACCGCTGCCCCGGCTGCCAGCAGGTGATCCGCGCGGGCACCGGGCACGTCGTCACCTGGCCCGCCGGCGAGCTCGGCTCGGTGGCCGACCGCAGGCACTGGCACGCGTCCTGCTGGGCCGCGCGGGCGCGCAGGCGGCCGGGCTAGCCAGCAGCGTTCAGCGGCTCGAGCCGGCCCGGGAGCGGCGGCGCCTGCGGCGCGACGGCTGGTGGGCTGCGGCCGGCTCCTCGGCGCGCTCGTCGTCCACCCCGTCGTCGCCCGCGGGCGTGTCGGCCGCCCGGTCGTCGGCATCGGCCGACGGTGCAGGGGCGGCGGGTGACGGGTCCGGGTCGTCGGCTGCGGGACGCGCGGCCGGGATGAGCTGCTCCGGCGCGATGTGCAGGGACCCGAGGGTGTCGTCGAGCATCATGCGCGTGCGCCCGAGCTGCTCGGCCATGCGGGCGCGCACGGCGACCAGCTCCTCGACGCGGCGCTCGGCCTCGTCGATGCGCTGACGCGCCTGCTCCTCCGCCTTCGCGACGATCTCGCGTGCCTCGGCGGCCGCGGACTGGCGCAGCTCGGCGGCATCGCGCAGCGCTGCGGAGTGGGCGGCGGCGAGGGCGGCGAGCGATTCCGCGCGCCGCTGGTCCATGGCGATGCGGAAGTCCTCCTCCACCGTCTTGCGGCGGGCCTCCGACTCCGCCCACGCCCGGGCCTGCGCCTCCTCGGCCGCCTCTTTCCGGGCCGCGAGATCGGCCTCGGTGGACGTGCGTTCGGCGGCCAGCCGTTCCAGGGCGGCATCGCGCTCCAGCCGGAACGCCTCCCGCTCCTCCGCGAGCTCCTGGCGCATCTTCTCCGCGTCGGTGCGCCCCTCCTCGCGGACCGCCTCGGCGTCGGCCTGGGCGGCCGCGAGCGTCTGCGCCGCCTGCGCGTCGGCCTCCTGGGTGCGCCGGTTCGCCTCCGCCTCGGCGCGCGCGAGCATGTCGGCGACCTCGTCCTCGGCGAGCCGCAGCATGGAGCGGATCCGCTCGGTGGTGCCCTGCGGGCTCTGGCTCGGGCTCGCCAGCGTGCGGACCTGCGCCCGCAGCTTCTCCGCCCGCACCCGGGCCTCGTCCAGCTCCCTCGCCAGCTGCACCGCCTGCGCGAGTGCCGCATCGCGATCGGTGACGAGGATGCTCACCTCGGCGTCGAGCCGGCGCAGGTGTGCATCGACCTGTCCCTGGTCGTAGCCCCTGCGCACGATCTCGAAGCCGGCGTCGGACGGGGGTGGTGCGGCGTTCCCGGCCATGGTGTCACCGTACCGGGCGCGCCTCGGACGGTGGTCGGCTGCGCGTTCGGAGGGTGAACAGCCTCACCCGTACGGGTGGGACCTGGTTCGATCAGACTCCCCGGAAGCGGTTGATCGCGTCCAGATGGCGCTCCCGCTTGTCCGGATCAGTGACGCCGAGTCCCTCCTGCGGGGCGAGCGCGAGCACGCCGACCTTCCCCTGGTGGCTGTTCGTGTGGACGTCGAGGGCCGCCTGCCCGGTCTCCGCGAGCGGGTAGACCTTCGACAGCGTCGGGTGGATCAGACCCTTGTCGATCAACCGGTTCGCTTCGAACGACTCGCGGTAGTTCGCGAAGTGCGAGCCGACGATCCGCTTGAGGTTCATCCACAGGTAGCGGTTGTCGTAGCTGTGCTCGTAGCCCGATGTGGACGCGCAGGTCACGATCGTCCCGCCCTTGCGCGTGACGTACACGCTCGCGCCGAACGTCTCCCGCCCCGGGTGCTCGAAGACGATGTCCGGGTCGTCGCCGCCGGTGAGCTCGCGGATCCGGGCGCCGAACCGCTTCCACTCCTGCTGGTCCTGGGTGTGCTCGTCCTTCCAGAACCGGTAGCCCTCCGCGCTCCGGTCGATGATCAGCTCCGCGCCCATCCGGCGGCAGATCTCGGCCTTCTGCGGGGACGACACCACGCACACCGGGATCGCGCCGCCGTTCAGCGCGTACTGGGTGGCGTAGGAGCCCAGCCCGCCCGACGCGCCCCAGATCAGCACCGTGTCGCCCTGCTTCATGTCGGCGCCGTGCCGGGACACGAGCTGGCGGTAGGCGGTGGAGTTGACCAGGCCGGGGCAGGCGGCCTCCTCCCAGGTGAGGTGGGCCGGCTTGGGCATGAGCTGGTTGGACTTCACCAGCGCGAGCTCGGCGAGCCCGCCGAAGTTCGTCTCGAAGCCCCAGATGCGCTGCTCGGGGTCGAGCATGGTGTCGTCGTGCCCGTCGGGGCTCTCCAGCTCCACCGACAGGCAGTGCGCCACCACCCGGTCGCCCGCCTTCCAGCGCGTGACGCCGGGCCCCGTGCGCAGGACGACGCCCGACAGGTCCGAGCCCACCACGTGGTAGGGCAGGTCGTGGCGCTTCGTCAGCTCCGAGAGCCGCCCGTAGCGGCGCAGGAACCCGAACGTCGGCAGCGGCTCGAAGATCGACGTCCACACGGTGTTGTAGTTGATCGCGCTGGCCATCACCGCGACGATCGCCTCACCCGGCCCCAGCTCGGGGGTCGCCACGTCGTCCAGGTGAAGGCTCTTGCGCGGGTCCTTCTCCCGCGTCGGGATGCCGGCGAACATCTCGGCCTCGTCGGCATGCACCGTGACACCCCGGTAGTGGTCGGGCACCTCGAGCCCGGCCAGGGCGTCGTACTGCTCGGCGAGGATGGCGTCGCGGATCTCCTGCACGGCTGCCTCCGTTGGCTCGGCTCCCGGCTACACCCGGTTACTGGGCGGTAGGGTAACCATGACGTGCAGGAATCCGCGCGTGACAGTGCCCACGTCGGGGCCCACGTCAGTGCTCTGCTGCCGGCTCCACGAGCTCCACGAGCACCCCGCCTGCGTCCTTCGGGTGCACGAAGTTGATGCGCGACCCGGCCGTGCCGCGCCGCGGCTCGTCGTAGAGCAACCGCAGGCCCTTCTCCCGCAGCGCCGCGCAGCTCGCGTCGACGTCGGCCACCCGGTAGGCCAGCTGCTGGATGCCCGGCCCGCTGCGGTCGAGGAACTTCGCGATCGCGGAGTCCTCCCGCAGCGGCGCGAGCAACTGGACCGCGGCACCCGCGTCGCCGGGCGCGGACAGCATCGCCTCGCGCACCCCCTGCTCGTCGTTCGTCTCCACGTGCGTGGCCACGAGCCCGAAGGTGGAGGCGTACCACTCGATCGCCGCGTCGAGGTCCGCCACCGCGATGCCGACGTGGTCGACCGCGAGGACCGTGTGTTCGCTCATCGGCGGAATGTAACCGCCGCAGCTCACGGCGGTCGACGCTGTGCGGGTCGTCACGGCCGCGATCGTGGCTACCCGCGGGTATCGTCGAGTCGCTCGCCAGTGCAGCCGATGGAGGTCAGTCGTGTCCGGATCCGTGATCGTCGCCGGGGCCCGCACGCCGATGGGCAAGATGTCCGGCGCGCTCAAGGACTTCAGCGGCGCCCAGCTGGGTTCCGTCGCCATCAAGGCCGCGCTCGAGCGGGCCGGTGTGGCGCCCGGCCAGGTCCAGTACGTGATCATGGGTCAGGTGCTCACGGCCGGCGCAGGCCAGATCCCGGCGCGCCAGGCGGCCGCGGGCGCGGGCATCCCCATGGACGTCCCGGCGCTCACGATCAACAAGGTCTGCCTGTCGGGGCTCGACGCCATCGCCCTGGCCGACCAGCTCATCCGGGCAGGTGAGTTCGACATCGTGGTGGCGGGTGGCCAGGAGTCGATGACGCAGGCCCCGCACCTGCTGCCGAAGTCGCGGGCCGGCTTCAAGTTCGGCGACGTCACACTGCTCGACCACATGTCGCACGACGGTCTCTTCTGCGCCTTCGACCAGCTGCCGATGGGCGCGGCCACCGAGAAGTTCAACGCCCGCTACGGCGTCACCCGCGAGGACCAGGACGCCTTCGCCGCGCGGTCGCACCAGCTGGCCGCCACGGCCGCCGCCGACGGCACGTTCGAGGCCGAGATCGCGCCCGTCAGCGTGCCGCAGCGCAAGGGCGACCCGATCGTCGTCTCCACCGACGAGGGCGTGCGCGGCGACACCACCGCCGAGGGCCTCGCGAAGCTGCGTCCCGCGTTCTCGTCCGACGGCACGATCACCGCGGGCTCGTCCTCCCAGATCTCCGACGGCGCCGCGGCCGTGGTCGTGATGAGCCGTGCGAGGGCCGAGGAGCTCGGTCTCACCTGGATCGCCGAGATCGGTGCGCACGGCGTGGTGGCGGGCCCCGACGCGAGCCTGCACGAGCAGCCGGCCAACGCCATCACGGCGGCGTGCGCCAAGGAGGGCATCGCCCCCACCGACCTCGACCTCGTGGAGATCAACGAGGCGTTCGCCGCCGTCGGGCTCGTGTCCACCAAGAAGCTTGGTATCGACGCCGACAAGGTCAACGTCAACGGCGGTGCGATCGCCCTCGGCCACCCGATCGGCATGTCGGGCGCGCGCCTCGCGCTGCACCTCGCGCTGGAGCTCGGCCGCCACGGCGGCGGAGTCGGTGCGGCCGCGCTCTGCGGCGGTGGCGGGCAGGGCGACGCGCTGATCATCCGCGTTCCCGCGGCGAGCTGAGCGGGCCTTGCCCCGCCGGGTCGACGTCCGCGAGCTGGTCGAACGCGCGCGGCGCGGCGAGCAGCTCGCGGTGGCCCGGCTGATCTCTCTCGTCGAGGACGGGGCCGAGAGCGCGCTGCGTGAGGTCGCGGCCGCCCTCGGCCCGCACACCGGGCGCGCCCACGTCGTGGGCCTCACCGGCCCGCCCGGCGTCGGGAAGTCGACCACCACCTCGGCGCTGGTGGGCAGGCTGCGCGCCCAGGGCCGGAAGGTGGGGGTGCTCGCCGTCGACCCGTCGTCGCCGTTCTCCGGCGGTGCGCTGCTCGGCGACCGGGTGCGGATGGGGGAGCACGCCACGGATGACGGCGTGTTCATCCGCTCGATGGCCACCCGCGGCCACCTCGGCGGGCTGGCCTGGGCCACCCCGCAGGCGCTGCGCGTGCTCGACGCCGCCGGGTGCGACGTGGTGCTCGTCGAGACCGTGGGCGTGGGCCAGTCCGAGGTGGAGGTCGTGGCCCTCGCCGACACCACCGTGGTGCTGCTCGCGCCCGGCGCGGGCGACGGCGTGCAGGCGGCGAAGGCGGGGATCCTCGAGATCGCCGACGTGTTCGTGGTGAACAAGGCCGACCGCGACGGTGCCCGGCAGACCGTGCGCGACCTGCGGCAGATGCTCGCGTTCGGCGAGCAGGGGACCGACGACCCGGAGGCGGGCGAGGTGTGGCGGCGGCCGGTGGTGCGCACCGTCGCCTCCCGCGGCGAAGGCGTGGACGAGCTCGTGGCCGCGCTCGACGACCACCGGTCGTGGCTCGACCGGGCAGGCGAGCGGGCCAGGCGGCGCCGGGCCAGGGCCGCGGCGGAGATCGAGGCCATCGCGCTCGAACAGCACCGCAGCCGCATCGGCGATCTGCGCGGCGCGGCCGGCCTTCCCCGGCTCGCGGAGCGCGTGGCCGCGGGCGAGCTCGACGCGTACGTGGCCGCCGACGCGCTCACCGCGCGGCTCGCCCGCGACACACCGCAGTCCGGCTGACCGGTCGCGTCAGGACAGGCGCAACGCGGCCAGGCGCTCCTGCGTGCGGGTGGAGCCGATCCGCTCGGCGAGCTCGCGGGCGGTGCGGGCGTGCCCGGCGGCGTCCTCGGGGTGCTCGGCGGCCAGGGCCAGAGCGAGGTCGGCGTGGACGGCTGCCAGGTGGCGCACCGACCGGGGCGGCGCGGCGAGGGCGCGCCGCAGCGGCTGGACGGCGCCCGGGTGGCCGAGGACGGCGAGCGCGTGGCCGTGCCAGCGGTCGAGGTCGGCGAGCTCGACCGGGACGGCGGCCGTTGCGACGTCGGCTGTGGCGATGGCGCGGCGCGCCTCGGACGCGTCGCCCAACGCTGCGGCCGTGGCGGCGCGCGCGCCGGCGAGGCGGGCGCGCGCCGGGCCCGGGAGCTCGGCCTCGGCCGCCTGCAGCAGGGCTTCGGCGGCGGCCGGCTCGTGGACGTCGAGCAGCACGGTGGCGAGGCCCGCGTACGCGTCGCCGGCCACGTCGGCCCGCTCCGCCTCGAGGGCAGCGGCCCGGGCTCGCTGGTAGCGCTGCCAGGCGAGGTCGGGACGGCCGCGATCGAGCTCCTGGGCACCCGCGAGGACGGCCGCCGGGGCCAGCACGGCCTCGACGCCCGCCCGCCCGGCCGGGGTGAGCGCGTGGAGGGCCGTGTCGTGCAGGCGCTCGACCAGCGCGCGGACGACCTCCCCGGCGCCGGTGGTGCCGAGCTCGTCGTCGAGCCGGACGGCGACGTCGAGCTGCTCGCGCCACAGGGCCAGCGCCGCGCCGTCGACCGCCGCCGCGGCGGCGAGCGCCGACCGGAGCCGGCCCGCCGCTCCTGCTGCCTCCGGGTCGGCAGGCGGCCCCGCGATGCCGAGCTCCTCCGGCGTGCGGCCGTAGAGCTCGCCGAGCAGGGAGCGGTACTGCGGCTCGGGCAGCGCGTGGCCGTTCTCCCAGCGTGAGAGCAGCGTCTTGAGGCTCGCCGCCCCGGCCACCGGGGCGCCGCTCGACCGGGCGAGCTCGGCCAGCTCCCGCGCCGCCTGCGACTGCGACCAGCCGCGCGCGGACCGTGCCGCCCGCAGCCCGCCCGCCGCACCACGCCCGGTCATGGGGTGGCGAGCCCCCAGCCCTCGACGGTGCCCTCGATCCGGGTCTCCGGCCCGACGCGCAACGTGCCCTTCCGGGCGGCGGGGGCGGTGGTCTCGATGTCGAGGAACGTGGAGACGGCGGTGCCCTCGAGCGCCACCTCGCCGTGGAACGCCGTGCGCTGGAAGGAGACGCCGCCCGCCAGCCGCGCCCCGCGCAGGTCGAGCCGGCCGTGGAAGGTGGCGTCGGTGAGGTGGACGACCTTGGACGCGTCGAGGCGTGCGAGCTTGGTGGCGCCGTGGAAGCGGGCGCGGCGCGCCGTGAGGCGACCGATCCGCCGGTCCTCCAGGCGGAGGAAGTCGAGCCGGGCCCCGGACAGGTCGAGGTGGTACCGGCGCTCGTCGGGATCTTCACCCCACGGGAGCAGGTCGGCGATCAGGCGCTGCGCGGTGCGCCGCACCTCCCGCTCCCGGTCGGCCTCCGGGTCGCTCGCCGGGGGCGCACCCGCCGGATCGGGGTGGTCGCTCAGCTCGGGGTGCTCGAACGGGCGCCGCAGGTAGGCGCACAGGACGTCGAGGACCGTCTGCTTGTACCGGGGCGTGGACCCGGCGAGCCAGGCCAGCGAGTGCAGCGCGCCCACCCGGACCTGGTCGGCCTCGTCGCCGAGCAGCTCGACGGAGCGGGCGAAGCGCTCGTCGGCGACCTTCTCGCCCTCCAGGTCGTGGCGGGCCTCCTCGACCCGGCGCCTGCGGTCGTTGAGCCACAACGCGTAGAGCGCCACCACCGCGCCGCCGCTCAACGCGCCCGTGCGGATGGCCTCGGACCGCGGTGCGCCGGGATCGACGAGCAGGAGCACCACCGTGGTGGCCACCGTGACCGCGATCGCCGCGAGCACCGTGGCCAGCAGCATCAGCCGACCCTTCATCCCTGGTTCCCCCTCGCCGCCGGGACGGGCGATCCCAGGATGTCGGGGATGCGGCTTAGTGTCAACGGCGTTGCCGCAACAGGGCGGCAACACCTGTGAGGGGGAGGCACCGTGGATCTCACGACGTGCTCGGTATGGGCGCTCGCCGGGTCGGCGGGTGGCGCGCTCGGCGGCTTCTGCGCGGGCCGGCGCAGCCGCCGCAGGCGGGAGTGGGGGCCGGCAGGGCCGAACAACCGGCCCGGGGCGCCCGGGAGGCGGCGGAGCAGGCGCCGGAGCAGCAGGCGGGGCGGGGCGCCGATGCGCTCGTGGCCGGGTGGGGCCGGGCACGGCGGGCCGCCTCCGGCCGACGGCGGGAGCGGAGGTGGTGCGGAGAAGGGCTGAGTCCCGCGCCGGTCGCCTCAGCGGCGCGTGTGCTCGTTGCCCTCCACGAAGTCGCCTGCCGCCTGCCGCACACGGCCGAGCAGGATGGTCAGCTGCGTCTCCTCGTCCGGGGTGAGGCCGCCCAGGCCGAAGTCGATCGCGGTCACCGACTTGGTGGCCTCCTCGCGCAGTGCCGAGCCGGCCTCGGTGATCTCCACGAGCGTGGCGCGCCGGTCGGTGGGGTGCGGGATGCGGCGCACCAGGCCGTCGGCCTGCAACCGGTCCACGATGTTCGTCACGCTCGTGGGGTGCAGCTGCAGCCGTTCCCCCATCACGCGCATGGGCAGGCGCCCGGTGCGGGAGAACGTGAGGAGCACCAGTGCCTCGTAGCGGGCGAAGGTCAGGCCGTGGGGCTTCAGCGCGCCGTCCACGGCGGAGAGGAGGATCTGCTGCACCCGCATCACGCTCGTCACGGCGGCCATGGTGCGGGCCGGGCCGATCCGCTCGTCCCACAGTTCGGCTGCGCGCAGAATCGGGTCGAAGGGCAGCGGCTGCCGACGGGCCATGACTCGCGACGTTAGCAGTGTTGCTGTCACGAGCAGGCCGGCGCGCGCTCGGCTCGCGGCGAAGAGGGCTGCTGAGGCAGGGTGATCGCATGCTCTTCGCCTTCAGCATCGCGCCTGCCGGCACGCCCGGTGACAGTGTGAGTGCGGCCGTCGCCGACGCCGTCCGCGTGGTCCGGGAGTCCGGCCTGCCCAACGAGACCACCTCGATGTTCACCACGATCGAGTCCGAGACGTGGGACGAGGGGATGGAGGTCGTCAAGCGCGCCGTGGAAGCGGTGCAGGCCCACGCGCCGCGGGTGAGCCTCGTGCTCAAGGCCGACATCAGGCCGGGGTACACCGGGCAGCTGCGGTCGAAGGTCGAGCGCGTCGAGGCCGCGCTCGAGGAGGGCTGAGAACGCGAGGAGGGCCGCACGGTTCTCGTGCGGCCCTCCTCGGTGAGTGCCCCGGCGTCAGCCCAGGGCGACGTTCAGGGTGAAGAAGAAGACCCCGATCAGGATCGCCGCACCGCCGAGCAGCATCGCGATCTTCGCCATCTTCGCGGCGGCGGGCCGGCGCACCGCGGCCGCGCCGAGGCCGATGGCGACGGCGCCCACGATCCAGCCGACGATCGAGATCGGGCTGACGAGCAGGGCGATCGCCCCCACGATCAGGGCCACCTTGCCC
Organism: Pseudonocardia zijingensis; assembly: GCF_042657305.1. Taxonomy (NCBI): domain Bacteria; kingdom Bacillati; phylum Actinomycetota; class Actinomycetes; order Pseudonocardiales; family Pseudonocardiaceae; genus Pseudonocardia; species Pseudonocardia zijingensis. The sequence continues at coordinate 775,831 of NZ_JBHSKO010000001.1, forward strand.
AGCACGGGGCTCTCGCTCTTGGCGGTCTTCTTGCGGGCGTCCTCGAGCAGGCGGTCGGCGACGGTGTTCTCCGTGCTCATGCAGGTTCCTTCGAGTGAGGGAAGCCGCGGGGTGCGGCCGAGCGGATGTCTACGCAGAGCGACCGTGCGGTCACTCCTACATGCTCAACGAGTGGCCCGCTGGTCTGGTGCTCGCCCGGTCCGGTGATCGGTGGCGCAGCGCGATCGGACGAATTCAGCGCGTGATCACCGGCTGTGAGGAGTTCCCGTCCGGCTCGACCCGATCGGCTGATGTTCGGCGGCTGCGCGCGCCGGCGGCCGCCGGTGGCAGGATGAACGGCGTGTCTCGACCCGATCCTCGTCAGGCGGCGCAGACGGCCGCATTGTCGCGCGCGATGGCCGGTGCGGTCGACCTCTCCGCGTTGAAGGCCCGGTCCGAGGCGGCCGCCCGCCAGCAGGCGGCGCCGCCCGACGGCGGCACCGGAGGTGGTGGCCGGTTCGTCGTCGACGTCTCGGAGCAGAGCTTCCAGGCCGACGTGCTGGAACGCTCCCTGCAGGTGCCGGTCGTCGTCGACCTCTGGGCCGAGTGGTGCGGGCCCTGCAAGCAGCTCTCCCCGGTGCTGGAGCGCCTCGCGGAGGCCGGCAACGGGGCCTGGATCCTCGCCAAGGTCGACGTCGACGCCAACCCGCGGATCGCCCAGGCCTTCGGGGTGCAGTCCATCCCGATGGTGGTCGCGGTGGCCGGCGGGCAGCCGATCGACGCGTTCCAGGGCGCGCTGCCGGAGCCGCAGGTCAAGCAGTGGATCGGCGCCCTGCTCGACGCGTTGCGCGAGCGGATGCCCGCCATCGCCCAGGCCGAGGCGGGCGCCACCGGCGCCGAGCCCGCAGAGGAGCCGGAGGACCCGCGCTTCACGGCCGCCGAGGACGCCCTCGAACGCGGCGACTACGCCGCCGCCGAAGCCGCCTACCAGCAGATCCTGGCGGCCGAGCCGGCCAACGAGCAGGCCGCCGCCGCGCTGGCGCAGGTGCGGTTCCTCGCGCGCACCGAGTCGGCCGACCCGTCGTCGGTGGCCCGGGCCGACGCCGCGCCCGACGACGTCGACGCGCAGCTCGCCGCCGCTGACGCCGAGGTGGCGGGCGATCGCGCCGAGGCGGCCTTCGACCGTCTCGTGAAGACCGTGGCCCGCACCGCGGGCGACGAGCGCGAACGCGTCCGCCAGCACCTGGTGGGCCTGTTCGAGCTGTTCCCGGCCGACGACGCTCGGGTCACCGCGGCCCGCCGCGCGCTGGCCCGGGCGCTCTTCTGAGCCCGGCATGATCCGCGGTATCGGTTGTCCATGGTCGCGGTGACAGCCATGGACAACCGATACTCGCGATCTTCCTACCCCTGATCAGCGGGCGTGGGCGGCCTCCACCCGGTCGATCTCCGCGAGCAGGGAGTCACGCAGCTGCGTGGGGCAGTAGGCGGCGCGGGCACCCGTGCGGGCGATGGCGGCCAGCTCGGCGACCCCCATCCCGAAGGCCTCGTGGCAGAGCAGGTACTCGGCGTCGAGGTCGGTGTGGAACATGCCCGGGTCGTCGGTGGCGAGGGTGACCGGAACCCCGGCGGCCACGAGCGCGGGCAGCGGGTGCTCGGCGACGTCCCGCACCGCGCCGGTGCGCAGGTTCGAGACGGGGCAGACCTCCAGCGCGATGCCGTGCTCGGCGAGGTGCTCGAGGAGCCGCGGGTCGCCCGCGGCTCCGATCCCGTGCCCGACCCGCTCCGCGCCGAGCTCGGTGACCGCCGCCCACACCTCGTCCGGCCCGACGGTCTCCCCGGCGTGCGGAAGGCTGTGCAGGCCGGCGGCGACGGCGCGGCGGAAGGCGGGTGCGAAGTCCGCCCGGCGGACACCGGCCTCGGGCCCGCCCAGGCCGATGCCGACCGTGCCCTCCGGCCGGTGGCGGACCGCGAAGTCGACGGTTTCCTCCGCGCCGGCGGGCCCGAGCGCGGCGTCGGCGTCGAACACCCAGCCCAGCTCCACGCCGTGCCGCTCCCGCGCCAGCGCGCGGCCGTCGGCGAGCGCCGCGGCGAGGTCGGCGTAGCCGATCCCGGCCATGTGGTTGCGCACCGGCGTGACCTGGACCTCGGCGTAGCGCACGCTGCGCAGCGCCAGCTCGGCGGCGAGCCCGTCGAGCAGCGTGACGACGTCGGCGCCCGTGGTGACCAGCCGGTTCACCCGGTGGTAGACGGTGAGGAAGTGCGGGAAGTCGGTGAAGCCGTAGAAGCGGCGCAGCTCGTCGCGGTCGGTGGGGACCCCGCCGCCGGGGTGGCGGCGGGCCAGGGCGAGCACGGTGTCGAGGGAGGCAGAGCCCACCAGGTGCAGGTGCAGCTCGACCTTGGGCAGGGCAGCGACGAACGCCGCCACGGGGGACGGGGACACGGGAACCTCTCGGGAGGACGGGACGGACGGCGGGCGCGAGCGCGCTCCTACCAGTCGGCGTCGCCCCGGTCGTAGCACTGCCCGTACAGCGGCCGCCGCAGCAGCTCGGCCGTCCGGAGATCCACGAGCGCCAGTTTCACCGCCGGCCGCACCGGCGTCAACCCCAGCTCAACAGGCCGACGGGCCCTCGAGCAGGCCGGTGCGGAAGCGGCCGATGCGCTCGAACCCGTGGTCGGCCGGGTCGGAGGCACCGGCGGCGTCGCGGGCCACCCAGTCGGCGGCGAGCAGCACCTGCACGGCCTCGTCGAGGTCGCCCGGGGAGAGCTGGAACCCGTCGTCGGCGCCGAACAACCGGCCCGTGTAGGCCCCGGTGAGGCAGGTGGCGGCGGCACCGGCAGGCAGGCCGACGGCCGACAGCCCGCTGGCGTCGCGCATCGCGAGGCCGTAGCGGCTCGCCAGGACGGTGGCGCCCGCGAAGTCGCCGACCTGGTCGTGGAGCCGCTGGAGCGCGGCGATGTCGACGGCCACCCCGCCGTCGTCCGGGCAGTACGCGGCGGGCCCCTGCGCGACGAGGTCGGGATCGGGGCAGGCCGCGCCGCTGGAGAGCGGCGGTGGCGTCCACGCGGGAGCCAGCCCGCCGAAGAACTCGGCCGCGTCCCGTTCGACGAACGCGAGCAGCTCGCGCAACGGCAGGTTGCCACCCCGCGCCAGGTCGGCCTCCGAGCCGAACCGGCGCTGGGTGAACGTGCGGTTCTCCAGCGTCATGCCGCCGCACAGCGTGGCGCCCTCGGTCCACCCGTCCTGGAACGCCGAGACCCGGTCGAACGCGTTGCCGTGGGCGGACTCGTCGACCGCGGCCACCCCGAGCGGATCGCGGAAGCCGACGAGCGCCTGCATCGCCTGGTCGCGCTCGGTGGCGCCCAGCGGGAGGCCGGCGACGGGGTCGTCGGCGAAGTGGGCCAGCGCGGCGCCCGCGTAGCAGTCGGCCATCGACTCGAGCAGGATCGTGGGGAACCGCTCCGGGTCGCCGGCCTGCGCGGCGTCCAGCCCGAGCCGCGACTGCACGGCGTGGCCCACCTCGTGGGCGAGCACCACCGCCACGCCCACCGGGCCGAACCGATCGTGCAGCGCCGGGATCAACCCGTCGGCGTCCCACGCCACGATGTCGGCGGACGGGCAGTAGAAGGCCTGGTCGGCGACGTCGGCCGCGCGGTTGACGCACGGCGGCACCGGGGCGTCCGGGTCCTGCGTGGCCACCGGGACGAAGTCGCTGATGTCGCTCCACTCGCGACCGAACGCGGCCGGGAGTTCGGCGCGCCAGAACTCCTGCAGGGCCTCGGTGGCGGCCTCCGCGACCCGGCCGGCCGGCCCGGGCCCCACCGCGAGCGCGGCGGCCGCCTGCGTGGGCGGCGGCGTGGGGCGCGCGCTGCCGGGCACGGCGACGCTGCAGCCTCCCGCGAACAGGATGAGGGCCGCGACGACGAGGGCGGTGAGCCGGCTGGTCGGTGCGCGCACGCGCTCCATCATCGCGTGCCGGGCCGCTGCGGGGGAGCGGTTCGGACGAACAGGGGGCGGCGGGATAGCGTCAGGCACCGTGTCCCTGCTGAACCGAGAGCCGGGCCGGCGGGCGCTGGTGGTGTCCGGACTGCTGGTGCTGGCCTCGCTCGTCGCCGCCGTGGTGCTGCACGTCCGGCACCCCGACGCGCTGGTGACGCTGTTGCCCGGGGCCGACATGCGCGACCTGCACGTCGACTTCGACACGTTCTGGCACTCCGCGGTGGCCCTCGTCTCGGGCGCGGACATCTACGACACGCCGGCGAAGCTGACCAACCTCAACCCGCCGCTGCTGACCGTGCTGCTGGTGCCGTTCGCCTGGCTGGACGCGCTCACCGCCTACCGGGTGTTCGCGGTGTTCACGCTGCTCCTGGTGGTGGCCTCGGTGCTCGCGGTGGCCAGGGAGGTGCGGCTGTCCCGCACCGCCACGGCACTGGCGCTGCTCGCTGTGCTGGCCTCCTCCCCGCTGCACGGCACGCTCGTGCTCGGGCAGATCTACCCGCTGCTCCTCACGGGTCTCGTCGCAGGCTGGATCGCCGAGCGCCGCGGGCGGCCGGTGCTCGCCGCCGTGCTGTACGGGGTCACGGTGGCGCTCAAGCCGTCGCTCGCGCCGGTGCTGCTCCTGCTCGCGGTCCAGCGCCGGTGGGCGCCGCTGCGCGCGGGCGTCGCCGCCGCCGCGGTGGCGACGATCGCGGGGGCGCTCGTCGCCGGGCCCTCCAGCGCGATCGAGTGGCTGAAGATCGCCTTCACCGAGCCGGTGCCGGACACCGTCGACAACGCGTCCCTGCCCGGGCTGGCCGTGCGGTTCGGGGTGCCGTCGGTGGTCGGCACGCTGGCGGGCCTGGTGGTGCTCGTCGGCACGCTCGTCTGGATCGGCAGGCGGCGCGACCGGATCGACCCGGCAGGCACCGCGCCGTGGGCGGTGCTGGCGGCCGGGCTGCTGTTCTCCCCGATCGCCTGGCACAACTACCTCCTGCTGCTGTTCCCCGGCGCGCTCGCGCTCGTGCCACTCGGGCTGGGCGCGCTCACGGCCGCGGGACTCGCGCTGGCCGTCATCCCGGTGTCGTGGAACGCCGAGTGGCCGCCCGACAACACCCTCGCCGACGTCGCCCGCTCGCTCTACTGCCTGATCCTGGTGGGCTACTGGGCGGTGCTGCTGTCGTCGTCGGTGCGGTCGGCCCGCTCGTCCGCGGCCGCGGGGGCACCGGCGCCGGTGTCCTCCTCGGTGCCCGACTGACCGGCCGACCCGCCCGCGAACGGCCGCGGCTCCGGTGACGGGGCTCCGCCCGCCCGCGCGGGGCTCCACGGCGCGGCGGCGGACTCGTCCGCACCGTGCGCGCCCCCGGACGGGGTGGTGCGCCGCTCGACGGTGGGCGCGCTCGTGCCCGCGCCGACGCCGGGCGGCCCGGCGACCGCCGACGGCCGCTGCGGGGCGCGGGTGGCCGGGGCCTCGGCGGCCGGGTCCGGTGCGCCGCCGGTGAACGCCGCCTCCCGGCTCGGAACCTCGGGCGCGGGGGCGCGCTCGGTGGACGGCGCACCGGCCGAGGAGACGCTCGGGGTGGGTGCGCTGTCGGCGGCTGCCGGTTCGGGTGTCGGCGTGGTCGTCGGCGTGGCAGCCCGTTCGGTGGCCGGGCTCTCGGAGGCGCCCGGGACGGGGACGCTGCCGCCGGAGGCCGGCCCCGGAGCGGGTGCCGTCTTCGGCGAAAGGGCCGGCGCGGCGGCCAGGGCCTCGGCGGCGACCGGGGTCGGAGTGGGCGTGCCTGCCAGCTCTCGGGTGTCGCCGGCCGCGTCCTCGGCGCCGGCGTCGGCCGGGTTGACCGCGCTGCCCGTGGGTGCCGACTCGGAGGCCTCGGCGGCGGGAACCGTCCGGCTGGGCGCGCCGCCGGTGGAGGCCGGCTCCGGGCGGCGCGTTGCCAGTGGCCCGGGGGCCGTCGCCGGGGTGTCGTCGGTCGTGTCATCGGCGGCGTCGTGAGCGCTGACCCCGCGCGCCGGTGCAGCGGTGGTGGCAGCCGGCGGTGCGTGCGGCTCGCCCGCTTCGGCGGCCTCGGTGGCGAGCGCCTGCTCGGCGGCAGTGCCCCCGGCGGTGGCGGCCGGGGTGAGGGGGCCGTCGGCGGGAGCCGGTTCCGGGGTCGGCGCCGTCTCCGGCCGGCCGGTCGGGGCCTCAGCCGTGGCTGCTGGAGTGGTGGCCGGGGTGGGGGCGCTGTCGGTCGGAGCGGGCTCCGGGACCGGCGGTGCCTCCGGCGCGGGCCGCTCGGGTGCGTCGGTGGCCGGGACCTCCGCGACGAGGTCCGGCTCGTCGCCGGTGGGGCCGGCGGCAGGAGCAGGTTCGTGGGTCGCGGCGGGGGCCGCGGCCCGGCGGCGCACGGCACCTGCGCCCGGGTCGGGCACCAGCCACAGCACCCCGGCCGGGGGCAGCTGCAGCACGGCCGACGCGGGCCGCCCGTGCCACATCGTGCGTTCGGCCTCGACGGCGCCCAGGTTGCCGACGCCGGATCCGCCGTAGACCTGCGCGTCGGTGTTGAGGACCTCGCGCCACTGGCCCGCGAAAGGCAGGCCGACGCGGTAGTCGCGCTTGGGGCTGCCGGAGAAGTTGGCGATGCAGGCGAGCACGGTGGGCCTGCCGTCGGCGTCGACGCCGTGGCGCAGGAAGCTCAGCACGTTGCCGGAGGCGTCGTTGGCGTCGATCCAGGAGAAGCCCTCGGGCGTGGTGTCCTTCGTCCACAGCGCGGGCGTGTTGCGGTAGGTGCGGTTCAGGTCGCCGACGAGGGTCTTCACGCCGCCGTGCAGCGGGTCCTCGAGCAGGTGCCAGTCGATGGAGCGCGACTCCGACCACTCCCGCTCCTGGCCGAACTCGCCGCCCTGGAACAGCAGCTGCTTGCCCGGGTGGGCCCACATGTAGGCCAGCAGCGCCCGCAGCTGCGCCGACTTGTTCCACGCGTCGCCGGGCATGCGCTGCCACAGCGAGCCCTTGCCGTGCACGACCTCGTCGTGCGAGAGCGGCAGCACGAAGTTCTCGCTGAATGCGTACATGAGCGAGAAGGTCATCTGGTTGTGGTGGTAGGCCCGGTAGATCGGGTCACGCCCGGCGTAGTCGAGCGTGTCGTGCATCCAGCCCATGTTCCACTTGAAGCCGAACCCCAGACCGCCGAGGTGGGTCGGGCGGGTGACGCCGGGCCAGGCCGTGGACTCCTCGGCGATCGTGACGACGCCGGGGTGGTTGCGGTAGACGGTGGCGTTCATCTCCTGCAGGAACGCCACCGCGTCGAGGTTCTCCCGGCCGCCGTGGACGTTGGGCAGCCACTGGCCCTCGGGCCGGGAGTAGTCGAGGTAGAGCATGCTGGCCACGGCGTCGACGCGCAGGCCGTCGATGTGGAACTCGTCGAGCCAGTACAGGGCGTTGGCCACGAGGAAGTTGCGCACCTCGCGGCGACCGAAGTCGAACACGAGCGTGCCCCAGTCCGGCTGCTCGCCCCGGCGCGGGTCGGCGTGCTCGTAGAGCGGGGTGCCGTCGAACCGGGCGAGAGCCCACTCGTCGCGGGGGAAGTGCGCCGGCACCCAGTCGACGATCACGCCGTAGCCGCGCTGGTGCAGGTGGTCGACGAAGTAGCGGAAGTCGTCGGGCGTGCCGAAGCGCGCGGTGGGCGCGTAGTAGGACGTGACCTGGTAGCCCCACGACCCGCCGAACGGGTGCTCCGCCACCGGCAGCAGCTCCACGTGCGTGAAGCCGGTCTCGTCGAGGTAGTCGGCGAGCTGGTGGGCGAGCTCCCGGTAGCCGAGCCCCTGGCGCCACGAGCCGATGTGCACCTCGTAGACGCTCATCGGCTCGGCGTGGGCCTGGCGCAGCGCGCGGGCGGCCATCCACTCCTCGTCGCCCCACACGTGCTCGGAGGCGTCCACCACGGAGGCCGTGGCGGGCGGGACCTCGGTGCGGAAGGCGAGCGGGTCGGCCTTGTCGCGCCAGCGCCCGTCGCGGCCCAGGATGCGGAACTTGTAGCGGGTGCCGGGCTCGATGCCGGGGACGAACAGCTCCCACACCCCGGAGCTGCCGAGCACGCGCATCGGGTGTGCCCAGCCGGACCACCCGTCGAAGTCGCCGGTGACGCGCACGCCCTGGGCGGTGGGCGCCCACACCGCGAAGCTCGTGCCGGTGACCGGCCCCGAGGGGGTGTCGTAGCGGCGCACGTGCGCCCCCAGCACGTCCCACAGCCGCTCGTGGCGCCCTTCACCGATGAGGTGCAGGTCGATCTCGCCGAGGGTGGGCAGCCAGCGGTACGGGTCGTCGACGACGTCGACGCGGTCGCCGTAGCGCACGGCGAGCCGGTAGTCGCCGGGCAGGCCCGGCACCACTCCGGAGAACAGGCCGGAGTCGTGCACCCGCGCGAGCTCGACCCTCTTCCCGCCCTCGCGCACGACCTCCACCTGGTCGGCGTGGGGGCGCAGCACCCGGATCAGCGTGCCGTCCGGGTGGGGGTGCGCGCCCAGCACCGAGTGCGGGTCGTGGTGCGTGCCGCCGAGCAGGCGGTCGATCGTGTGCGGGTCCGGCGGGCACGGATCGATCCGCTCGCTGATCGTCTGGGTCCGGTTCTCCTCACGATCCACGGGCGCACCCTAGTGCTCCTGACCCGCCGTTGCCGGTCCTGGGCGCGACGAACCGATCACCGTCCGCCATACGGTGTAGTGGTGGGCGCGTTGCGGGGGAGAGGGCTGCGGTGGCTGGCGGGTGGGATCGCGGCCGTGCTGCTCGCGGCCGGGACCGGGATCGTCGTGGCGTACCCGGCGGTGGCGGCCACCGCCTGCCCCGGTTGCTACGGGCTCGAGCGGCTCCGGCCGGGGTTGCACGTCGAACCCGGGCTGGACGAGGAGCGGCGCCGGCAGGTCTCCGACGCCGTCGCGGAGGGCACGCGGCGGGTGGCGGGGTTCTTCGGTGACCTGCGCAGCGACCCGCAGTTCCTCGCGTGCGTGTCCGACGGGTGCTACGAGCGGGTGGGCGGTGGCGGGGAGCGCGGCGTCGCCGTGCTGAACCGGGCCGTGATGCTGTCGCCGCGCGGCATCGACCCGGTGATCGCTGCGCACGAGCTCACGCACGTCGAGCTGCACGCCCGCCTGGACGGCGCGGCGGTGCCGCAGTGGTTCGACGAGGGGCTCGCCGTGCTCGTCGCCGACGACCCGCGCTACCTGCGCCCCGCGGGGGAGGGCGACCGCTGCCTCGTCGCGCCCACCGGGCCGCTGCCGGACACGCTCGACGGCTGGCTGCGCGCCGCGAGCGCGGACGCAGGCGTGTACGCGCAGGCGGCGTGCGCCGTGAGCCGCTGGACGGTCACGCACGACGTGCACCGGGTGGTCGCCGACCTGGCGGCGGGGGCGCCGTTCCCCGTCTAGGCCCAGGTCGGGTGGTCCGGGGGCAGGGAGGCCGGCAGGTCGAAGCGGGGGAACAGGCTCTCGTCGATGAAGGCCGTGACGGCGGCGATGCGGTCGTCGCGGAGGGTGAGGACGTCGATGATGCGGCCGACGAACGCGCCCGCCTCCTCGTCCCAGAGGTAGCAGGCCACGGCCTGCTGGCCGTTGGCGGTGACGGGCAGGTGGCGCCAGCGTTGCCGCAGCGGCAGCCGGAGGAGGAAGTCGGTGACGGCCTCCGTGCCGCGGTACCAGCTCGGCAGGGGCGGCATCGACCACGTGGCGTCGGCCGTGAGCAGGGAGACGAGGGTGTCGGTGTCGCCGCGTTCGAGGGCGCTCGCGTACGCGGTGACGAGCTCGCGCAGCCGGGTGTCGCCGAGCGCGCGCAGCGTCTGCTGCTGGCTCTGCTCCGGCTGCAGCTCCCGCACCACCGCGCGGGCGCGCTGCAGGGCGCTGTTGACCGACGCCGGGGTGGTGTCGAGCGTGTCGGCCACCTCCTTGGCCGAGTAGCCCAGCACCTCGAACAGCATCAGCGCGGCCCGCTGGTTGCCGGGCAGGTGCTGCAGCGCGGCGACGAACGCCAGCTCCACGCTCTCCCGCTGCTCGTAGCGCGCGTGGGGCGCCGCGGGCCCCTCGGCGATGCCGGAGTCGGGGTAGGGCCCGAGCCAGGCGACGTCGGTGAGCGGCTGGTCGCCGACGGCCGCGCGGTCGAGCGCCGGGCCGATGTCGACCGGCAGCGCACGCCTGCCCCTGCGGGCGATCGTGTCGAGGCAGGTGTTGGTGGCGATCCGGTAGAGCCACGCGCGCACGGAGCTGCGCCCCTCGAACCGGTCGATGTTCCGCCACGCGCGCAGCAGGGCGTCCTGCAGGGCGTCCTCCGCGTCGTGGACCGAACCGAGCATGCGGTAGCAGTGGGCGTGCAGCTCGCGCTGCAGCGGCCCGACGAGGCGCCGGAACGCCTCGTGGTCGCCCGCCCGCGCGCGCGGGAGCTCGGCCTCCGCCACCCCGCCGGTCGTCTCGGTCATCGGGGACGAGTGTGCCCGAGCGCACCGACAGGAACTCCTGCCGCGCGCTCAGCGGTAGGTGTAGCCGCCGTCGGTGTACAGCGTCGAGCCCGTGGTGAAGGTGTTGGTCATGAGGAAGACGACCGCGTGGGCGATCTCCTCCTCGGCGGCGACGCGACCGAGGAGCGAGGAGCGCGCGTAACCGGCGTAGGCGGCCTCGCGCACGTCGTCGGGCCGGGAACGCCAGAGCGCACCGTCGACGGTGCCGGGCGAGACGGTGTTGACGCGCACGGGCGCGAGCTCCATGGCGAGCCCGCGGCCGAGCCCCTCCACGGCGCTGTTCGCCGCGACGTAGGCCGCCGCGGGCGCGGCGGGCCGGGCGCTCGCCGCCCCGGACATCAGCACGACGGACCCGGTGGGTTCGAGGTGGGGCAGGGCCGCCTTGACCGCGCGGTACTGGAGCCAGAACTTGGCCCGGAAGGGGCTCTCGGCCTCCTCGATCGTGAGGTCCCCGATGCGGCCGGTCCGGTAGTCGGCGGCGGGCACGAAGAGGTGGTGGAGCGCCCCGACCGCGGCGAAGAACTCCTCCAGCGACTCGGAGGAACCGGCGTCGACCCGGTGGCCGGTGGCGGCGGGTCCGATGGCAGCGACCGCGCGGTCGACCTTCTCCGGGTTGCGTGAGCCCACCACGACCCGGGCTCCCCGCGCCGCGGCGAGCCGGGCCGTCGCGAGGCCGATGCCGGAGGTGCCACCGATGATCACGGCCGTCTGCCCGTCGAGACCGGCAGCGGGGAACGCGTCGTCCTGCATGGGTCGACCGTGGGGTCCGCACCGATCCGCGGCCCTGGGTGAACTGCCGGATGAGACCGGCCGGGCTGTGCGATGTGCACAGTGCCCGCAGGCGTGACCTCAGACGCCGGACTGGGCCTCGGCCGTGAGCCGCCGGATCGACGCCAGCGGGATCGCGGCCCACGCCGGCCGGAAGCGGGACTCGTACACCGCCTCGTACACGGCCTTGTCCAGCTCGAACGCCCGCAGCACCACCGCCTGGTCGCGGGGGTCGGTGCCGGAGCGCAGCGCGTAGCCGTCGCAGAACGCGGAGCGGTTGCGCTCCGCCCACTCCCGGGCCCGCCACACCAGCTGGGACTCCTGGTCCGGGTCGGCCCAGTCGGCCGAGTGCTCCCACTGCGAGAGCTGGTGGAACGCGGCGTAGTCGAACGAGCGGAGCATCCCGGCGACGTCGCGCATCGCCGAGTCCGGGCGCACGCGCTCCGCGAGCGGGGCGGCGGGCTCACCCTCGAAGTCGATCACCAGCCAGCCCTGCGGGGTGCGCAGGGTCTGCCCGAGGTGCAGGTCGCCGTGCACGCGCTGGGTGGGCAGGGGACCGGGCAGGGCCGCGACGGCGTCGTAGACCGCGTGGATCGCCGCGGCGTGCTCGGTGAGCGCGGGCACCTCGTGCACCGAGGCGGCGAGGCGCTCGTGCCACGCCGTGGACAGCGCACGCGGCTGAACCTCGCCGGTGGCGAGTGCGGTGCGCAACTCGGCGTGCACCACGGCGATCGTCTCGCCCAGCCGGGACGACTCGGCCGCGAAGTCGCCGCCCACCTCGTCGGCCCGCAGGTCGCCCTCGGCGAAGAGGTCACGCACGCTGGCCTGGGCCATGGCCCAGCCGTCGGCGGAGTTGGCGGCGAAGTCCTGCAGCATCGCGAACGTGACCGGCTCCCCGTGCAGGACGCCCTCCACGGCGCCCTGCAGGGCAGCCACCTCGTTGCTGCCGACCGACCGCAGCGCCCGGTGCAGCTCCAGGTCGGGGTTGACCCCGGGCAGCACCCGGCGGAACAGCTTGAGGATCGACTGCTCGCCCCACGACACCGAGGTGTTGGACTGCTCCACCCCGAGCACGCGCCCCGGCACGCCCTCGGCGATCTGCGCGTCCGGCTCCGGGATGAACCCGATGTCGCCGACGGTGCGGCCCGTGCGGATGGCGTCGAGCAGCCACTCCGTGACCCCGGGGTCCCACAGCCCGTCGTAGGCCACCAGGCCGTCCACGACACCGATCACGACGTGCTCCAGCTCGCCGCGCAGGTGCGCGCGCCGGGCGACGATGAGCTGGTAGTGCTGCACCGGGGAGTGGTCGGCGAAGTCGACGGCGAGGAGCACGTGGTCGACGAGGGGTTCCCCCTCCGTGCACAGCGGTGTGGCCGCCGCGATCGCGACGGACCGGACCTGCCGGCCCTTCGCGGCGAACCAGCGCTGCTTCGGCAGCCACTCTCGCAGCAGCTCGGGGAGCTCCTCGTCGAGCCTCATCCAGTTTCCTCCGCAGGGGTGATGGAGAACCAGTAGAAGCCGTGCCCCGGGAGGGTCAGCAGGTAGGGAAGTTCTCCGATCTTCGGGAACGGCACGCCACCGGTCAACTCGTGGGGGCAGCAACCTTGCCATGCGGAGAGGTCCAGTTCCACCGGCTGCGGGAAGCGCGACATGTTGTTGACGCACAGCACGACGTCGTCCCCGTACGAGCGGACGTAGGCGAGCACGGACGGGTTCGACCCGCCCAGCTCGTGGTATTCGCCCAGGCCGAACGCGGGGTGGCGCTTGCGGACCTCGATCATGTGGCGCGTCCAGTGCAGCAGCGACGTGGTGCTGTTGAGCTGCGCCTCCACGTTGACGGCCTGGTAGCCGTACAACGGGTCCATGATCAACGGCAGGTACAGCCGGCCCGGGTCGCACGTGGAGAACCCGGCGTTGCGGTCCGGGGTCCACTGCATCGGGCTGCGGACGGCGTCGCGGTCGCCCAGCCAGATGTTGTCGCCCATCCCGATCTCGTCGCCGTAGTAGAGGACCGGTGAACCGGGCAGCGACAGCAGCAGCGCCGTGAACAGCTCGAGCTGGTTGCGGTCGTTGTCGAGCAGCGGGGCCAGCCGGCGGCGGATGCCGATGTTGGCCTTCATCCGCGGGTCCTTGGCGTACTCCGCGTACATGTAGTCGCGCTCTTCGTCGGTGACCATCTCGAGCGTCAGCTCGTCGTGGTTGCGCAGGAAGATGCCCCACTGGCAGCCCGACGGGATCGCGGGCGTCTGGGCCAGGATCTCCGAGATCGGGAAGCGGTTCTCCCGGCGCACCGCCATGAAGATGCGCGGCATCAGCGGGAAGTGGAACGCCATCTGGCACTCGTCGCCACCGCTGTCGGGGTCGCCGAAGTACTCCACCACGTCGGACGGCCACTGGTTCGCCTCGGCCAGCATCACGCGGCCCGGGTACTCGACGTCCATCACCTTGCGGCAGCGCTTGAGGAACTCGTGCGACTCGCGCAGGTTCTCGCAGTTGGTGCCCTCGCGCTCGAACAGGTAGGGCACGGCGTCGAGCCGGAAACCGTCGATGCCGAGGTCCAGCCAGAACCGCAGAACCTCGATCATGGCGTCCTGCACGGCCGGGTTGTCGTAGTTCAGGTCCGGCTGGTGGGAGAAGAACCGGTGCCAGTAGAACTGCCCGCGGACCGGGTCGTAGGTCCAGTTCGACTGCTCGGTGTCGACGAAGATGATCCGCGCGTCCGGGTAGCCGGAGTCGTCGTCGGCCCAGACGTAGAAGTCGCCGTACGGGCCGTCGGGGTTGCGGCGGGACTCCTCGAACCACGGGTGCGTGTCCGAGGTGTGGTTCATGACGAGGTCGGTGATGATCCGGATCCCGCGCTTGTGCGCCTCGTCGAGCAGCACCACGAAGTCGTCCACCGTGCCGAACTCGGGCAGCACCGCGCGGAAGTCGCGGATGTCGTAGCCGCCGTCCCGCAACGGCGAGTCGTAGAACGGCGGCAGCCAGAGGCAGTCGACCCCGAGCCACTGGATGTAGTCGAGCTTCTCCGTCAAGCCGCGCAGGTCGCCCGTGCCGTCCCGGTTCGAGTCCGAGAACGCCCGGACCAGCACCTCGTAGAAGACGGCCCGCTTGAACCAGTCGCGGTCGACGTCCAACTGGCGCGCATGGCCGAACTCGTCGGACGAGGTCTCGACGAGCTGCTCGTCGTCGGTGTGCCGGGTCTCTGAGGCCGAGGTGTCGGTCGACATGGGCGTGCGTTCCTACCGGGCGGGGGCGGATGGCGGAGGGGGCATCCGGCCAGTCTTACCCGGGGTCGAACCCGGGTGCAGGACGTGGCTCGGCGGCTGTGTCGGAGCGTAGCTCCCCGGCGTCCCGGAGCGCGGGGGAGGCGCCTCAGACGAGTCGCGCACCGCATCCGTAGGATCACGGCCTGTGATGGGCTGACGGGACTGTCGGTAAGCTGCCTCCTGGTGGCGCCGCGCATCGTGCGGGGCCGCCCCTCCCAGGTCAAGGGCGCCTTCGGCGTCGCTTCGCGATCGCTACCGCGACCCTGGACCTGCGAGCCTCTGCGGCCCCTACGGCAGGCTTCGCGGGCAGGCCAGGGCCTGCCCCGTTGGCGCGCGGCGCCACCAGGCAGCCTCCTGGAGACGACTGCCCGCGCGGCGATCTGGGGCCGAACGGCGGATCTCACGGCGATCAAGGGCAAATGGTCGCTCCCAGAGATCATCTAGCGACCATTTCCCCTTGAGCGACGACCTCGGAGCGCAAATTCGGCCCATGATCGGAGAGTTGGCGCATTCCCGTGTCGAAAACGCCCGGGAACGCGCCAAACCTGTGATCATGGCCGCGGGACCGGCCGGAGGTGGTGCCGCGCGCCAAGAGGGCAGGCCCTGCCTGCCCACGTGCTTGCCCGGGAGGGGTCGCAGAGGCTCACGGGTCACGGGGCGCGAAGCGCTCGCGCAGCGACGCCGAAGGCGCCCTTGAGGCGTGAGGTGCGGCCCCGCACGATGCGCGGCGCCACCGGAGACCCAGGCCTATCGGGTTCCGCGGCACGCAATACGGGCCGCTGCCACACCCATGATCGGAGAGTTGGCGCGTTCCCGGGTCGAAAACGCCCGGCAATGCGCCGAAGCCGTGATCATGCCGGGCCGGCAGGTCCCCGTCGTCCGCCCGAGCCGGCTCCTACCGCTCCACGCGGAAGATGTGGGCCACGTTGCGCCACGGCTCCAGGCGCACGTAGTTGTCGCGGCCCCATTCGTACGACTCGCCGGTGATCTCGTCGTGCACCAGGAACCGGTCGTCCCAACCGAGGCCGAGCGTCGGCATGTCGAGGGAGGCGGTGCCCTCCTGCGCGGCGTGCGAGTCGAGCGTGCACACCACGATGACGGTGTCGCCGGTGGCCGGGTCGGTCTTGGAGTAGGCGATGATCGAGTCGTTGTCGACCTGGTGGAAGTGCAGGTCGCGCAGCTGCTGGAGTGCGGGGTGGGCGCGGCGGATCTCGTTGAGCCTGCCGATGTAGGGCTCGAGGGAGCGGCCCTTGTTGAGGGCCGTGGCGAAGTCGCGCGGGCGCAGCTCGTACTTCTCGGAGTTGAGGTACTCCTCGCTGCCGGGGCGCACCGGCTCCGACTCGAACAGCTCGAACCCCGAGTACATGCCCCACGTGGGCGACAGGGTGGCCGCGAGCGTGGCGCGGATCGCGAACATCGCGGGCCCGCCGGTCTGCAGCGACTCGTGCAGGATGTCCGGCGTGTTGACGAAGAAGTTGGGGCGGCACTCGTCGGCGCGCTCGGCGTGCATGAGCGCGAAGTCGGTGAGCTCCTGCTTCGTGGTGCGCCACGTGAAGTAGGTGTAGGACTGCGTGAAGCCCAGGCGGGCCAGCCCGAACAGCCGTGCCGGGCGGGTGAATGCCTCGGCGAGGAACAGAACGTCCGGGTAGCGGGACTTGACCTGCCAGATCAGCCAGTGCCAGAAGTTCGGTGGCTTGGTGTGCGGGTTGTCGACCCGGAAGATCCGCACCCCGTGCTCGACCCAGTGCAGCACCACGCGCAGCGACTCCGCGTAGATGCC
Organism: Pseudonocardia zijingensis; assembly: GCF_042657305.1. Classification (NCBI taxonomy): domain Bacteria; kingdom Bacillati; phylum Actinomycetota; class Actinomycetes; order Pseudonocardiales; family Pseudonocardiaceae; genus Pseudonocardia; species Pseudonocardia zijingensis. Next base: position 792,076 of record NZ_JBHSKO010000001.1, read on the forward strand.
CTCGGGGTCGTTGTCGAAGTTGATCGGGTAGATGTCCTGGTACTTCTTCGGCGGGTTCTCCGCGTAGGCGATGGTGCCGTCGGGGCGCACGGTGAACCACTCGGGGTGCTCGGCCACCCAGGGGTGGTCGGGGGCGCACTGCAGCGCGAAGTCGAGGGCCACCTCCATCCCCAGGTCGCGGGTGCGGTCGACGAACGCATCGAAGTCGTCGATGGTGCCCAGCTCCGGCTCGATGGCGTCATGGCCGCCGTCGGCCGAGCCGATCGCCCACGGCGAGCCGACGTCGCCGGGGCCCGCGTTGACGTTGTTGTTGCGGCCCTTGCGGTGCACCGTGCCGATGGGGTGGATCGGCGGGAGGTAGACGACGTCGAAGCCCATGGCGGAGATGCGGTCGAGCTCCTTGGATGCGGTGACGAACGTGCCGTGGATCGGGCGGCCCTGCTCGTCGACCCCGCCGGTGGAGCGCGGGAAGAACTCGTACCAGGACCCGAACAGCGCGCGCTTGCGGTCGACGTGGATCTGCTGGGGGCGCCCGCGCGTGATGAGCTCGCGCACCGGCCGCTCCGTCATGATCTTCTCGACGGCCGGGAACAGCGCGGGTGCCACGCGCGCGTGCAGCGGGAGCGCGGTGTCGCGCAGCGCGTTGGCAGCGCCGAAGAGCAGGTCGCGGTGGGCGCGCTCGCCGGGGCGGCGGCCCACCCGCTGAAGGAGCCGGGCGCCGATCTCCAGGTCGTTGGCCAGCTCCTCGGGGCCCTGGCCCGCCGAAAGCTTGACGGTGACCGCGTGCCGCCACGTGGACCACGGGTCGCTCCACGCGTCGACCCGGAAGGTCCACAGGCCGGGCTCGTCGGCCACCACGGTGGCGGCGAACCGGTCGGTGCCGCTGCCGATCGGGGTCATGCGGGCGTGGTGGGCCATCCCGTCGCTGCCGACCTTGCGCCAGACGACGTTGGCCGCGACCGCGTCGTGGCCCTCCCGCCACACGGCCGCCGTGATCGGCACGACCTCACCGACCACGGCTTTGCTCGGATGACGCCCGCCGCTCACGGTGGGTGTGACGTCATCGATCCCGAGCCGACCCGTCATCGGCACACCCCCAGCTGCACGCCCGTCACGTAAGTCACAAACCTACCTACCCGATCCGGCCTGCATCAGAACGGGGAGCGCGCGTTCACCCGATGGTCACGCAACGATTCAGAACGCCACCCCGACGGCGGACGGGCGCAGGTGCGCACGGTCATGGTCAGCCGTTCCCGGATCCAGTTCGCCGGTTCCCGCGGCCGTGCCGCGACGGCGGCGCCGGCAGGGGCGGATCTTCCCGCCGCCGGACGCACAACGCGGTCGCCGGGGCAGCTGCGACGTACTGCTCGCACCGATTGGCCGGACCGAGTAGTACCTCCGCGCGGTCGGTGCGACAGGGCTGTGCTGCTCGCAGCCGAGATGGTGCTGACCACGTTGACTGGACCGAGAAGTACCTCTGGTCGGTTGCCGCAGCGGTGTGGTGCTGCTCGCGGTGGGGTGTGGCAACGGCCGGTCCCGGGAGCGGTGAGCGCTCGAGACGCACAACGCGGTCGCGGGGCAGCTGCGACGTACTGCTCGGGCCTGTTGATCGAACCGAGAAGTACTTCCGTGCGGAGGCCGCGACACGGTGGTGCGGCTCGACACCTACCGGCCCGCGTCGGTGAGGATCGCCGCGATCAGCCAGCGCAGGCCGCGGTCGAAGTTCCGTTCCTCGCTCTGCCCCCGGCGGCGGGCGACCCGGCGACGGCGCCCGTGGCCGTCGCGTGGCACCTGATGGACCCGCCGCGCACCGAGGCGGCGTTCGCCGCGGCGCTGCCGCTCGCCGGTCTGGACGCGTGGCGGATCTACCTCGGGCTGCCCCTGCCCGGGGCCCGCTTCCCCGAGGGGGGCGTCGACGCGCTGATGCGCCTCGGCTTCGAGGACGCCGTGCAGAACCTGTACGGGCCGATCAGCGTGCAGCGTTGGGGCGCCGGTTCGGTGTGCGCTACCCGTGGCCGGAGCCGCGCAGGAGATCGCGGAGCGGATGGACTTCGTCGCGCGCGGGCGAGGTGGCCGCCTGCCCCGCCACCCCCCTCGTGGTGGGGGGAGCAGGACGACGTGGACGGCTTCGCCCGGCCGGCCGGGCGGCTGCACGAGGCGCTCGCGCGGCGGTCGGTCGCGGCCGAGGTCGTGCGCGTGCCGGGCATGGGGCACGGGCTCGCCGAGATCCGGCATCGCGCCCGCGCCGCAGCTGCCGGCGGCCGCGGAGGTGGGCTCGCCGTCGACTGGTTCTCCCGCCACCTGCGATGACGAGAGCCGGTCAGCCGGAGCGGTCCGGGCCGGCCCGGAGGAGCTCGACGCGCAGCAGCACCCGCCGCTCGCGCCGCATGGCCTCGCGGTAGTCGTCCCAGTCCTCGTGCTCACCGGACACGCGCCGGTAGTAGTCCACGAGGCCGTCCATGGCGTCCGGCAGGGAGACGATGTCGGCCCGGCCCTCCACCTGCACCCAGCGTCCGAAGAAGCCGTCGGGTAGTACGCACAGCCACATCCGCGGGTCGCGGCGGAGGTTGCGCACCTTGAGGGCGGTCTCCCGGGTGCTCACCAGCGCGCGCCCCTCGTCGTCCAGGGCGACCAGCACCGGTGACATCTGCGGCGTGCCGTCGCTCCGGAGCGTGGCGAGCACCGCCCGGTGCTGCTCGCGGAGGACCGCACGCGCCTCGTCGAGGTCCATCGGACGACGGTAGCGCCCGTCAGGTGTCGATCGGCCTCATCGCGGCGCCCCGGGACGCATGGAACGCGACGACCAGCGCGAGGGCGGTCACCGCGGCCATGGCCAGGAACGCGTCGGAGTACGCGACGCCCTGGGGGGCGAGGAACAGCGGGTTGACGGCGGCCCCGCTGTGCTCCCGCGCGCTGACCAGCACACCGAGCAGGGCCGGGCCGGCGCCCGCCCCGAGGAACTGGGCTCCCTGGAGGATCCCGAGGCCGACACCGACCTGGTCGGGCGGCAGCGCGCCCGCCGCGGCGCTGATGATCGGGGTCATCACCAGGATGAAGCCGGCGCCGAGGCCGAGCATCCCGATTCCCGCGGGCACCACGGACGCGCCGCCCGTGAAGGTCGAGAGGACCAGCGCGAACAGCCCCATGCCCGCGAGGCCTGCCAGTACGAGCGGGCGGGTGCCGATGCGGTCGGCGATGCGGCCGATCAACGGCGAGAGGAGGGCCACCGCGGCCCCGGCCGGGATCATGACGAGCGCGCCCGCCCCCGGGGCGAGACCGTTGACGTCGACGACCAGCAGCGGCACGAACACCAGCGCGCCGAGGTTCACGGTCATGGCGAGGAAGGCGACCCCGACCGCGGACCGGTAGACCCGGTTGACGAACAGCGCGGGCGGGACGAACGGCTGCGAGACGCGGACGGTGCGCCACGTGAACAGCGCGAGGGCCACGGCGGCCACGGCGAGGCTGCCCCAGGACGAGGGGGCGGAGAACCCCGCCACCTGGGCCTGGGTGGTGCCGTGGAGCGCCAGCCCGGCACCCGTGCCCAGGAAGATGCCGCCCAGGACGTCGAACCGGCCCGCTCCGGCCGGGGGATCGCCGGGAAGCACGCGCCACGCCGCGGGGAGCAGCACCAGTGCCACCGCGACCATGAGCCAGAACAGCGCGGGCCAGCCCATGAGCTGGCCGATCCCGCCGCCGAGGGCCGGCCCCGCGGCGGTGCCGACGCCCGTGGTCGCGGAGACGGTCCCGATCCCGCTTCCGCGCCGCGCGGCAGGCAGCAACCTCGTCACCGCGATGATCGAGAGAACGGGGATCGCGGCCGCGCCCACCCCCATCACGATCCGGCCGAGCACGAGAACGGGCAGGGCGGGGGCGAGCGCGCAGACCAGGCTCCCGGCGGCGAAGGGCAGCAGGGCGAACGCGAAGAGGTTGCGCAGGCCCACCCGGTCGGACACGCGGCCGTAGAAGGGCACGCCGACCGCGAACACAAGCAGGAATCCGGTGACGACCCAGGCGAGCTCCGCCTCGGACGCCCCGAACTCGGCCCCGATCGACGGGAGCATCAGGTTGACCATGTCGCTCGCGACGACCGTGGCGAGCATCGCCGGCACCAGCACGGCGAGCAGTGCTGGTCCGGGGTCGGTTCGTGCGGTCGTGGACGTCATCCCGTGCTTCCTCCGCGCGGCAGAACTGCCACTGTTGTAGTTACAGTTCGGGTGTGAAAACGGCGGAGGGCATGCCTCCGCCGTTCTAGCGCTCCGACAGTTCCCGTTCGCGGGTGACCGCCTCCTGCACCAGGTGGGCGATGGTGGTGCGGCTGAGCCGCTCCTCCATGGCCTGCTCCGCGGCGCGGAACTCCTTCTCGAGCAACGCCTCCATGTGTCGCCCGATCGCGCACGCCTCGCTGGGCGGATGGGCGTGCCGCGACAGGACCGGCCCCTCCTCCACGGCCGTGAACGCGTCGTGGAGGGTGATCTCGCGCGGGCTGCGGGCCAGGGTCCAGCCGCCGCCGCGCCCCTCGGTGGACCACACGAGGCCGGCGTCGCGCAGGTTGCCGAGGATGCGGCGCACGAGAACCGGGTTGCTCGCCAGGCTGTCGGCGATCTCGGCGGACGTCAGCGAACGGTCGTCCCAGCGTCCGAGCATCGTGAGCGCGTGGATCGCCACCGCGCTCCTGCTGCTGAGACCCACCCGCCCCCCTTCGAACTGCAACCAAGCTAGTTCTAGTTCGAACGGGGTGTCAACCCGCCGACGTGACGACTGGACCGATCCCGGAATCGAATCCGGCTATGGTCTGCCGGGTGAAGGCGCTTCGCAGGTTCACCGTCCGGGCCCAGCTGCCCTCGGCACTCGCCCCGCTGCAGACCCTGGCCACCAACCTGCGGTGGACCTGGCACACCCCCACCCAGGACCTCTTCGCGACGCTCGACCCCGACGCCTGGGAGCGGTCCGGGCACGACCCCGTCCGGCTGCTCGGGGAGATCTCCTCCGCCCGGTTCGCCGAGCTGGCCGCCGACGCCGACACCGTGGTCGCCGTGCAGGACCTGGCCGACGACCTCGCGGGCTACCTGCAGGAGCCGCGCTGGTACCAGCTGGAACGGCAGACCGACCCGTCGGTGCCCGCGGCCGTGGCCTACTTCTCGATGGAGTTCGGGGTCAGCGAGGTGCTCCCGAACTACTCCGGTGGCCTCGGCGTGCTCGCGGGCGACCACCTCAAGGCCGCCTCCGACCTCGGGGTGCCGCTGATCGGCGTCGGGCTGCTCTACCGCTCCGGGTACTTCCGCCAGTCGCTCTCGCTCGACGGCTGGCAGCTCGAGCACTACCCGGTGCTCGACCCGCAGGGCCTGCCCTTGCAGCTGCTCCTGGGCACCGACGGCGCCCCGGTGCTCGTCGAGGTGGCGATGCCCGGTGGGCGCACGCTGAAGGCGCGCGTCTGGCAGGCCACCGTCGGGCGCGTCCCGCTGCTGTTGCTCGACTCCGAGATCGAGGAGAACGACCCCGACCTGCGCGGCGTCACCGACCGGCTCTACGGCGGCGACCAGGACCACCGCATCAAGCAGGAGATCCTCGTCGGGATCGGCGGCGTGCGGGCCGTGCGCGCGTTCTGCGCCGCCACCGGGCACCCGGCGCCGGAGGTGTTCCACACCAACGAGGGCCACGCGGGCTACCTCGGGCTGGAGCGCATCCGCGAGTTGCAGGAGCGCGACGGCCTGTCGTTCGACGAGGCCGTGGCCGCGGTCCGCGCGGGCACCGTGTTCACCACGCACACTCCCGTGCCCGCCGGGATCGACCGGTTCCCGGTGGACCTCGTGCGCCACTACTTCTCCGCGGAGATGCTGCCGGGCGTGCCCGTGGACCGGGTGCTCGCGCTGGGCGCCGAGGAGAACCCCAACATGTTCAACATGGCGCACATGGGCCTGCGGCTGGCCCAGCGCGCCAACGGCGTCTCGCAGCTGCACGGCGCGGTCTCGCGGGGGATGTTCGGCCGGCTCTGGGATGGCTTCGACGCCGACGAGGTGCCGATCGGGTCGGTCACCAACGGCGTGCACGGCGCCACCTGGGAGGCGCGCGAGGTCACCGCGCTGCTCGGCGACGCGGGGCAGGCCACCGCGAACCCGCGGGAGCCCGTCTCCGACGAGATGCTGTGGAACCTGCGCGGGGCGCTGCGGTCGCGGCTGGTGTCGGAGGTGCGCAGGCGGGTGCGCGAAGCCTGGCTGCAGCGCGGCGCGTCCACACCGGAGCTGTCGTGGACCGAGCACGTCTTCGACCCCGAGGTGCTCACCGTCGGGTTCGCCCGGCGCGTGCCCACCTACAAACGGCTCACGCTGATGCTGCGCGACAAGGACCGCCTGCGCGACCTGCTGCTCGACCCGCACCGCCCGGTGCAGCTCGTGGTGGCGGGCAAGAGCCACCCCGCCGACGACGGCGGCAAGGCGCTGATCCAGGAGATCGTGCGGTTCGCCGACGACCCCGCGGTGCGCCACCGCATCGTCTTCCTGCCCGACTACGACATGTCGATGGCGCGGTACCTGTACTGGGGCTGCGACGTCTGGCTGAACAACCCGCTGCGGCCGCTGGAGGCCTGCGGCACGTCGGGCATGAAGTCGGCGCTGAACGGCGGGCTGAACCTGTCGATCCGCGACGGGTGGTGGGACGAGTTCTACGACGGCGCCAACGGCTGGGCGATCCCCACCGCCGACGGCATCGAGGACCCGGCGCGGCGCGACGACCTGGAGGCCAACGCGCTCTACGAACTGCTGGCCACCCAGGTGGCGCCCGCGTTCTACGAGCGGATCGACGGCGTGCCGCCGCGCTGGGTGGAGCTGGTGCGCCACACGCTCACCACGCTGCGCCCCCAGGTGCAGGCCGGTCGGATGGTGCGCGAGTACGTCGAGGACTGGTACGCCCCGGCCGCCCGCGCGGCCGCCCGGATCTCCGGCGACGACTACGGCCCGGCCCGGCAGCTGGCGGCGTACCGGTCGCGCCTCAACGAGTCCTGGCCGCAGGTGCAGATCACCGGCGTCGACGCGTCCGGGCTGCCGGACACCCCGGAGGTCGGCGCGCCGATGACCGTGCGGGCGTCGGTGCAGCTCGCCGGGCTCGCCCCGTCCGACGTGAGCGTCGAGGCCGTGGTGGGGCGGGTCGGGGAGTCCGACGACCTCGTCGACGCGGTCCGGGTGGGGATGGAGCACGTCGGCGCGGCGGACGGCATGGGCGAGCGGTTCGAGTCCGTGGTCAAGCTGCCCCACGCCGGGCTCACGGGGTACACGGTGCGCGTGCTGCCGTCCCACCCGTTGCTGGCCTCGTCGGCGGAGCTCGCGAAGATCGTCTTGCCCGGCTGACGCCGTAGCGGGTTCCCCTGCGTACGGCGGATGTGCCCCGGCTCGGTCGCTGTCACCCTCGGCCTCCTCGGTACGAGGAGGCCCGATGACGACCGCCGATCCGTCCCCGCCGGCTCCGCCGCCCGTCGACGTCACGACGATCCCGCAGCTGCAGGGGCCGTTCGCGCCCGTGATCGAGGAGACGGACGCCACCGACCTCACGGTGCACAGCGAGCTGCCGGCCGACCTCGACGGCGTGTACCTCCGGAACGGGCCGAACCCGCGCTTCACCCCGCTCGGCTCCTACGTCTACCCGCTCGAGGGCGACGGCATGGTGCACGGGATGTGGCTCTCGGACCGACGGGCGCGCTACGCGAACCGGTTCGTGATGACGGAGGCCCTGCGGGAGGAGGAGAAGGCGGGCCGCGCGCTGTGGGGCGGTCTCATGACGGGGTACACGCCCGGCGAGTCCGAGGTGGGCCCGGAGCTGGCCGGGCAGCCCAAGGCGCTGCCGGACATCAACGTGGTGCGCCACGGGGGGCGGTTGCTGGCGCTGGCCGAGTCCGACTGCCCGTACTGCCTCACGCCGAGCCTGGAGACGCTGGGCCGGGAGACCTTCGGCGGCGCGCTGCCGGCCGGCATGACCGCCCACCCGAAGGTCGACCCGCGCACGGGCGAGATGGCCGTCTTCTGCTACCTGCTGGAGGCCCCGTACCTGACGTGGGCGACCATCGGGCCGGACGGCGTCGTCACCAGACCGCCCACGCCGGTGAGCGGCGTCGACCGGCCGGTGATGATCCACGACATGGCGCTGACCGAGCGTTTCCTCGTGCTGGTCCTCGCCCCGCTGTACTTCGACCTCCGGGCCGCGCTGTCCGGCGGTTCGCTGCTCTCGTGGCAACCGGAGGACGGCACCCGGATCGCGCTCGTCCCGCGCGGCGGCGGCCCGATCCTCTGGTCGCACACGGACACGTTCTGGTGCTGGCACACCGCCAACGCCTTCGACGAGGACGAGCAGGTCGTCCTCGACCTCGTCGAGTGGAGCCGGCCGGGTGGGATCGTCCCGGGCCCCTCCGAGGGCGGGCTCACCAGGATGCGGATCGAACCGCGCACCGGTGAGGTGCGCCGCGAGCAGCTGGACCGGGGGTCGATGGAGCTGCCGCGCATCGACGACCGGCTCATCGGGCGCCCCCACGAGCGGATCGCGCTCGCGGCCAAGACCGGCAGGCGCCCCCTGGTGGGCGGCGACCACGACGCGCTCAACTTCTTCGACACCCGCAGCGGGGAGCGGGTGCAGTGGGACGCGGGCGAGCTGGCCGTGGGCGAGCCGGTGTTCGCCCCGCGGCCGGGCACGCGCGACGTCGACCAGGGCTGGTGGGTGACGTTCGCGACGAACCGGGCCAACGGTGAGAGCTGGTTCCTCGTGCTCTCCGCGGCCGAGCCGGGCCGCGGGCCGGTGGCGCGGGCGCGGATCCCGACGCGCGTGCCGCTGGGCCTGCACGGCTCGTGGCTGCCGACGCAGGAGTGATCTCCCATGGACAACCTCAGGTTCGTGCTCGGCTTCCTCCCGTGGATCGTCTTCTCGTTCGCCGCGCAGCGGCTCGACGCCAACGGCGTGGCGTGGAGCGCGACGATCGCGGTGGTGATGACCCTGGTCGCGCTGGCCGTCGCGCACCGCCACCACGGCCCCAAGATCCTGACGCTCGGCTCGTTCGTGCTGTTCTCCGTGATCGCCGTCGTCGGGTTCGTGGGCGGCCCCGCGGTGGACCAGTGGCTCTTCGAGTGGGGGCGCCCGCTCGTCGGTGTGCTGCTCGGGCTCTACGCGCTCGTGACGGTGCCGGTGATGCCCTTCACCGAGGAGTACGCGCGGCAGACCGTCCCGCGTGAGTACTGGGGCACACCGACGTTCCACAAGATCAACCGGGTGCTCTCCGCTGCGTGGGGCGTCGCGATCATGGTGATCGGCGCGTCGGGACTGCTGGTGACGGCGCTCGACGCGCACGCGGTGGACGCCTCCCAGCCGCACATGGCCGACCTGCTGCTCAACTGGGTCGTCCCGATCGGGGTGCTCTGGGGGATGATCAGGTTCACGGCGGCCTACCCGGAGCGGGTGCGGAAGGAGTCGGCCCCGGGCACCGGAGCCACCGACCTGCTGTAGACCGACAGCCGCAGCGCGGGATCGTCGGTGGCCTGCAGGGTGACGTACTCGTACGCGACGGGCCCGCCGGGCAGGTGGAGCAGCTTGCGGCCCGATCCCGGGGCGGCCACCCGGTGCTCGTCCCACCACCCCGCGAGCTCGGGGCAGCCGTCGCGCAGGCGCGCGGACAGGTCCGTGAACGCCGGATCCGGTGCGGCCAGGTCGTGGACCGCTCGGAACTGGGCCACGGCGTGGCGCGCCACCTCGGCCCACCCGGCGCCGAACAGCGCGCGGGCCGCGGGGTCGAGGAGCAGGTACACGAGGATGTTGCGGTCGTCCTCCGGCTTCGCGTGGAAGTCGCCGAACAGCTCGGCGGCCGCGGCGTTCCAGACGAGGAGGTCCCACCGCCGCCCGGTGACGTACGCGGGCCGCTCCAGGGTCTCCACCACGGCCCGCAGCCCGTCAGGCACGGTCTCGCGGCGGAACGCGGGTGGCATGCCGGCATCGGCGAGGGCCCGCAGGTGCCGCCGGTCGGTGTCGTCGAGCCGCAGCGCCCTGGCTAGCGCCTCGACGGTCTGCGGCGAGGGGTGCACGGGCCGGCCCTGCTCCAGCCGGACGTACCAGTCGACGCCGATCCCGGCGAGTTCGGCGACCTCCTCGCGGCGCAGGCCCGGCGTGCGCCGCCGCCTGCGCAGCGGCAGGCCGACGGCCTCGGGGGAGAGCCGCTCGCGGCGCGACCGCAGGAACTCGCCGAGCTGCTCGGGCACCTCACCAGGGTAGGACCGCCCCGTCCCAGGTTGGTGCCGGTCCTGAATGCGCTCCGCGGCGCGGCCGAGCATCGGCACCGTGAGAGCTGCTGTCCTGGAGTCCTTCGGAAGCCCGCTCGCCGTGCGCGAGGTGCCCGATCCGGTGCCCGGCGCCGGGGAGGTGGTCGTCGACGTCGCGGCGGCGGGTGTGCTGCCCTACACCGGCGAGGTGCTCGGCGGCGAGCGGAACTACCTGCTCACCCTGCCCGCGATCCCGGGGGCGGGCGCGGTCGGGCGGGTCCGGTCCGTCGGTCCGGACGCCACCCGGCTCGCCCCCGGCGACTGGGTGCTGTGCGACCCGGCGATCCGGTCCCGCGACGACGCGCTCACCCCGGACATCACCCTGCAGGGCCTGAGCGCCCGCGGCGAGGGCGGTCTCGCGCTGGAGCGCCACTACGGGCGGGGCTCGTTCGCGGAGCGGCTGCTCGTGCCCACCGAGAACGTGCATCCGCTCGGGCCGATCGGCCCCGCCGACGCCGCCCGGTGGTGCGCGGTGCACGTGTGCCTGGTGCCGTACGGCGGGCTGCACGCCGTCGGGCTGCAGCCGGGGGAGTCCGTGCTGGTCAGCGGGGCCACCGGCAACTTCGGCAGCGCCGGCGTGGCGACGGCGCTCGCAATGGGCGCCGGTGTCGTCGTCGCTCCCGGGCGCAACGCCGCGATGCTCGCCGAGCTGGAGAAGCGGTTCGGGTCCCGGGTGCGCACGGTCGAGCTGACCGGGGACGGGGACACCGAGCGGATGCGCGCGGCCGCTGGGCCGGTCGACGTCGTGCTGGACCTGCTCCCGCCGTCGGCTCCGGCCTCCGCGGTGCGCGCGGCGGTGCTGGCCGTGCGCGAGTACGGCCGGGTCGCGCTGATGGGCGGGGTCGGCATGCTGGGAGGCGACGACCTCGCGCTGCCCTACCCGTGGCTGATGCGCAACTCCGTGACCGTGCGCGGCCAGTGGATGCACCAGCGCGGCGCCGTCGGCCGGGTGATCGCGCTGGCGAGGGCGGGCCTGCTCGACCTGACCGGGTTCGCGGTGACCGGGTTCGCGCTCGACGACGTGAACACGGCGGTGCGCGACGCCGCCGACCGGGGCGGCCGCTTCCAGCTCACCGTGGTGCACCCCCGGGACGCTGCAGGAGCGGGATCATGACCTCGTCGGCGATCTCGTCGATGACCTGGTCCGGGATCGGGACGCCACGGGTGATGAAGTGGTACCGCAACAGCGCGTGCCCGGTCTCCAGCCTGCGCTCCGTGACGGCCGAGGGGTCGACCTCGCCGCGCTCGACCGCGCGCCGCACGATCTCCCGCATCGACGCCTGGCTGTTGCCGCGCGCGTAGGAGCGCACCCGGTGCGCCTTGTCCGGGTCGCCGAGCGCGTCGCTCAGCACCCCGCCCATCGCCTGACCCGCCGGCCCGGACAGGCGGTGGGCGACCGCCCGCATCGTGGCGACGAGATCCCCGCGCAGGCTACCGGTGTCCGGTGGCGAGGTGGCGTCGGGGAAGACGTGGTACACCGCGTCCATCACCAGCTCCACCTTGCTGGGCCAGCGCCGGTACAGCGACGCCTTGCTCGCACCGGCGCGCTCGGCCACCCGCTCCACCGAGAGCCGCGCGTACCCCACCTCGCCGAGCTCGGCGAGCGTGGCCTCGAGGATCGCGGTCTCCAGGGCGGCCCCGCGCCTGCGGGGCCGCTTGCGGTGGTCGACGTCCGCTTCCGTGGTGGTCCGGGCCGGGGAGCTCACGGCACTCAGTCTCCCGTGACCCGGCCGGTGTCGCCGTCCACCGTCACCACCTGGCCGTCGACGAGGTCGCTCGTGCCGGTGGCCGAGCCCATCACGGCCGGGATCCCGTACTCCCGCGCGACGATCGCGGCGTGCGATCCGCTGCCGCCCGCGTCCACCACCACGGCGACGGCCCGCTGGAACAGCGGTGTCCACGACGGGTTGGTGTACGGGCAGACGAGGACGTCGCCGCTGCGCAGCCGCCCGAACTCGGCGGCCTCGCGGATCACCCGGACCGGCCCGGTGGCGCGCCCGCCGCTCGCCGGGGTGCCGGTGACCAGCGCGTCCCCCGTAGGCCCGCGGTCGGGGAACAGGACCGAGGGCGCGATGAGCGGCACGCCCGTCAGCTCGGCGCGCCGTGCCGACCGGGCGCGCACCGCGGCGCGCACCCGCTCCGCGTCGGCCGGGGGCAGCGTGGCCGGGTCACCGAGGGCCTCGAGCTCCTCGATGCGCAGGTGCAGCACGTCCTCGGCGTCGTTCAGCACCCCCGCCTCGGCCAGCCGGCGGCCCATCTCGAGCACGGCGCGGCGCAGTGGCGGGAGCGTGCGGGTGCCGTGGAAGTGGCTGTCCTCGCGGAAGGCGATCCCGGCGCGGGCCTGCGCGAGCAGCCGCCGCACCCGATCTTCGGAGCGGGTCAGACGCAGCAGCGGGTGTGCCAGCAGCCTGCGCTCGGCCTCCTCGCCACGGTCGTCCGCTGCGGCCGGCCGGGCGTCCTCCACCAGCACCTTCACCATGCCGAGCACGGACGCGGGGGCATCACTCCACGTCGGCGCGGACATCAGCAGCGGGCTGGCCGTCTCGCGGTGGCCGTACTCGTCGAGGAACGCCGTGAACGCCGCCCGGAAGCCCGTGAACGCCGGATCCTGCGCGATCCGCTCCGCCAGGGCCTCCGGCTCGAGGCCGAACACGGCCCGCAACGCCCCTTCGGCGCGCACGCGCTCGGCGAGCCGCAGCAGCTCGCGGTTGGCGTCCTCGGTGCGGGTGCGGGTGCCCAACGTCAGCCCGGAGAGCCCGCGGTGGCCGAGCAGCACCTTCACCACCTGCAACCGGATCAGGTCGACCCCGGCCCGGGGCAGGTAGTCCAACCGCAGATTGGTGATGGCGTCCACGATCTCGAACGCCCGCTGCGGCACCCTGCGCAGCTCGTCCCAGCCGAGCGCGCTCACGTCGACGGCGTTGAGCTCGCGCGCCTCGCGATCGAACCGGACGAACCGGGGATCGCGCGTCCAGTCGGCCGGTCGGTAGCGCCGCGCACGCGGCAGGATGCGGGCCGGTGCGCTGAGCACCTTCCGCGTGGGCCGCGGGTGCGGCGGGACGTACCGGTCCACCACACCGTCGACCTCCGGCAGCACGTCGGCGAAGTCGAGCGCCAACCCGGGGATCTCCGCGAGCATCCGCCGGACCATCCGGCCGATACCCCGCTCGATCCAACCGCTCATGTCGATCGGGTACGGCCGCACCGGCAGGTACTCGGCGATCTGCGGGCCGAGGCGGCGCTGGAACCGGGACAGGCGGATCGGCGGCGGCGGGAGCGCGGTCATCGGACGGGCCTGCACGAGCCAGACCCGCCCGTCGGCCCACGCCCACTCGATGTCCTGCGGCCGGCCGAAGTGCTCGGCCACCTTCCGGCCGAGCGCGGCCAGCTCCGCGAGCACTGGCTCGGGGAGCTCGTCGTGCTCCTCTTGCGTGCTGTGCCGTTCGGCGCTGTGCTCGACGCCGCCGCCCTCGACCCCGCGCACCACGACCTCGCGCAGCCCGCGCCGCCGCTCGCGCACGGCGCCGTCGCCGCCCAGCACGTAGTGGTCGGGCGTGACCAGCCCGGACACCACGGCCTCACCCAGCCCGCTGCTCGCGTCGACCACGACCTCGTCGCGGCGGCCGCTCACCGGGTTGGCCGTGAACAGCACCCCGGCGAACGCTGCGGGCACCATCCGCTGCACCACCACCGCGATCCGCACGCCCGCCGGGTCGACGTCGCGGCGCGCGCGGTAGGCGATCGCCCGCTCGGTCCACAGCGACCCCCAGCAGCGGCGCACCGCGTCGATCAACGCATCGGGGCCGACCACGTTGAGGTAGGTGTCCTGCTGCCCGGCGAAGGCGGCGCCGGGCAGGTCCTCGGCGGTGGCGCTCGAGCGCACGGCCACCGGACCGTTCCCGAGCAGCGCGTAGGCGTCCAGGATCGCCGTGCGCAGCTCGTCCGGCACGTCGGCCGCGGCGAAGGCCGCCCGCAGCGCCTCGCCCCCGTCGTCGGTGGCCGTGGCCAGCGCCGGACCCAGGCCCGCGTGCGCCACGACGGCCGCGTAGGCGTCCGTGGTGATCACGGCGCCGTCCGGCACCGGGAAGCCGGCGCGGACCAGTTCGCCGAGGTTGGCGCCCTTCCCACCGGCGGTCGCGAGGTCGTCGCGGCCGACGGCGGAGAGCGGGAGCACGAACCCGGTGGCGGGACGGGTGGGCGCGTGGGTCATCGAGCGCTCCTTTCCGAGTTGTCGCCGACGTGCGCGGTGTCGCGCAGCGGCTGGGAGGGCAGTGCGAGCGCCAGCAGGAGGGCCAGCCCGAGCAGCGGTGCGACCGAACCGAACACCGGGGGCACGGCCGTGCCGAAGGCGTCGCGCACGGCGTCGGGCAGGTGCGCGAGCTGTTGCGGGTCGAGGGTGGTGGCGACCTGCGCGTCGCCGCCCGGGGGAAGCGCCGCCGCGAACCGGGCGGTGATCACGGCGCCGAGCGCGGCGACCCCGGTGCTTGCCCCGATCTGGCGCAGGAACGTCACCGCGGAGGTGGCCGCCCCGAGGTCGCGGTGCTCCGCGCCGTTCTGCGCGACCAGCACCATCACCTGCATGACCATCCCCACGCCCAGCCCGATCAGCAGCAGCACGGCCAGCACAAGCGGCAGCGGCGTCGCGCGTCCGACGGTGCCCAGCAGGCCGAGGCCGACCGCCGCCGTGGCCGTGCCGGCGATGGGGAACGCCTTGTAGCGGCCGGTGCGCGTGATGATCCGGCCGGAGACCGTGGTGGTGAGGAGGACGCCCGCCATCAGCGCGGTGACCACGAGCCCGGCCTGGGTGGCCGATGCGCCGCCCGCCACCTGGAGGTACGCCGGCAGATAGCTGATCGTGCCGAACAGGGCGAAGCCGATGAGCGCGCTGATCGCCGTCGGGATCGCGATCGCGCGCGTGTGGAACAGGCGCAGCGGCAGCACGGGGTCGGCGGCCCGCCGGGCGGTGGCGAACCAGCCCGCCGTGGCCAGGGCGGTCGCCACGGCGAGGAACGGGGTGAGACCACCCGCGCCGCTGCTGAGGAGCACCACCCCCGTCACCGTCAGCGAGAGCAGCAGCGCGCCGAGCACGTCGAACGGCGGGCGCCGCTCCGGAGCGGGCAGCCGCAGCGTGCGGGCGACGACGACCAGCGCCACGAGGCCCAGCGGCGGGTAGAGCGCGAAGATCCAGCGCCACGTGAGGTGGTCGACGGCGAGCCCGCCCAGCAGCGGCCCGCCCACCGCCGCGACGACGTAGACGCCGCCGAGCAGCCCGAGGTAGCGCCCGCGCTCGCGGGGGCTCACCACCTCGCCGAGCACGGCCTGCGCCCCGATCATGAGCCCCCCGCCACCCGCGCCCTGCACGACCCGCCACGCCACGAGCGCGGGCATCGACACCGCCGTGGCGCAGAGCAGCGCGCCGAGCACGAAGAGCACGATCGCGGCCAGCAGCACGGGCTTGCGTCCGAACCGGTCGCCGAGCTTGCCGTGCAGCGGCATCGAGACGGTGGCGGCCGCGAGGTACGCCGTGATCACGGCGGGCATGAGGTCGAACCGGCCCAGGTCGGCGGCCACGACGGGCAGGGCCGGCGCCATCACCGTCTGGTCGAGGGCGCCGAGCAGCATCACGAGCATCAGGCCCGGCAGCACGCGACGCACCATCCCGACCCCCTCTAGAGAACGCCTCGTTCTCTAAGGACGATACTGGTCCCGCTTTGAGAACGCAACGTTCACTTGCGCGCAACCCTGGGGTGCCACCCCGCCGGGACGTAAGCTCTGCGGGTGCCCCGCTACGACTTCCGCTGCCGCGAGTGCGGCTCCACCTTCGAGGTGAGCCGCCCCATGGCCGACGCCTCCGAGCCGGCGCGCTGCCCCGACGGTCACGACGACACGGTCAAGCTGCTCAGCACGGTCGCCGTCGGTGGGCGCGGCACCGCTCCCGCGCCCGCGGGCGGCGGGTGCTGCGGTGGGGGCTGCTGCGGCGGAGGCTGACGGGAGCCCCGGCTCGACCCACGCGCCCCGGCAGGCCGGGGCCTCCGGTGGTGCCGCGCATCGTGCAGGGCTGCCTCTCAGGCGTCAAGGGCGCCTTCGGCGTCGCTGTGCGCCCCTTGACCCCTGAGCCCCTGCGGCCCTCCCGGGCATACACGCGGGCAGGCCGGGGCCTGCCCTCTTGGCGCGCGGAGCCACCTCCGGCCGGTTCCGCGGCCATGATCACGGGTTTGGTGCATTCCCGGGCGTTTTCGACACGGGAATGCGCCAAATCTCTGATCATGGCCAAATTTGCGGCCCATGGGTCGCCGCGAAATCGGCCCCTGCGTCCTGACCGCCGCGGATGCCTCGGCCTCGAGCTGCTGCTTCCCGCGGCTGCCTCCTGGTGGCGCTGCGCGCCCATGTCGGGCAGGCTTCGGGCTCACCCGCGAAGCCTGCTGGGCAGCTCCCTGACCTGGCGCGGCGATCACGGCACGCTGGAGTCCGGGGCCTCCGGTGACGCCGCGCAGCGTGCGGGCGTTCGCGTGGGCAGGCGGGGCCTGCCCGGTGGGCGCGCGGCGCCCCCGGAGACCGGTCCGACGCCGATGGTCACGGGTTCGGCGCGTTCCCGGGCGTTTTCGACCCGGGAATGCTCCAACGTGGTGATCAAGGGCCTGGAGTGCGCTCCGGGGCATTCAGACGGGTGAGGCCGTCGAGGATGACGGCGATGCCCGTGAGGAACTGCTCGCGGTCGTCGTGATCCCTCATCTGGCCGACGACGGCGTGCATGAACGGATAGTCCTCGGGCGCGAGTTGCCGCCAGCCCGCCGAGGCCGCGCCGATGTACTCCTCGCGGTCGACGTCGCTGTCGACGCCGGAGGTGTCCCCTTGGATGCGGGCCTTCTGGCTGACCGCGCCGAGGATGTAGTGCACGAGCGTGGAGGCCGCGTCGAACCAGCGCTCCTGCGGCACCCCCAGGACCTGCACCTGCCGGCCGATCCGCTCGAAGATGCCGACCGTGACCGGCCCGACGGGGTTGCGGACGATCTGCAGGGTCAGCCGCGTGGCCAGCCACGAGTGAGCGGTGATCGCATCGAACAGGGCCAGGGCGGCCACGCGGATCTCCTCGGCCGGCGTGGACGCCGCGGGAGCGGGCGCCGCGGCCAGCGCCGCCGTCACGACCGTCTCCGTCGCCGCGTCCAGCAGATCGTCCCGCTTGCCCACGTGGTACGCGATCGCCCCGGCCCCCGTCGACAGTCGCTCGCTGAGCGCCCGCACGGTCAACGCAGCCTCCCCGCCCCGGTCGAGCAGCTCGATGGCGGCGGCAAGGATCTGCTCCCTGGAGAGCACCTGATTACGCCGCGCAGGGCGGCGCGCCGGCGTTGGCATGCCTCCATGGTGACATATTTGGTGCGCTGTGCCAACTTGGTGCAGTGCACCACCACGTTGTAGCGTCCCATTTTGGTGCGTCGCACCAAACGGGGTGTGCGGCTGCATCCAGCCAGTCAGAGGGAGTCGTCATGAAAGCTGTCACGATCATCGGCGCCGGGCTCGGCGGCCTCACGCTGGCCCGCGTCCTGCACGTGCACCGCATACCGGTCCAGGTCTACGAAGCCGAAGCCTCGCCCGATGCGCGGGCGCAGGGCGGCATGCTCGACATCCACGACTACAACGGCCAGCTCGCCATCGAAGCCGCCGGGCTCGGTGACGCCTTCCGCGCCATCGTGCTGGAGGGCCGCCAGGCGATGCGGGCACTGAGCCCGGACGGAGCCGTGCTGTTCGAGAAGGCCGACGACGGACAGGGCGGCAGGCCCGAAGTCCAGCGCGCGGACCTGCGGCGGATGCTGCTCGACGCACTCCCCCCTGGCACGGTGGGCTGGGGCACCAAGGTCGCCGGTGCCCGCCGCCTCGACGAGGGCCGCCACGAGGTCACCTTCGCCGACGGCCGCACGCTCGTCGCCGACCTGCTCGTCGGCGCGGACGGCGCCTGGTCGAAGATCCGCCCACTGCTGTCGGCGGCAACCCCGGCGTACGCCGGCACGTCGTTCGTCGAGACGTACCTGTACGAGGCCGACACGCGGCACCCGGCCGCCGCGAAGGCGGTCGGCGGCGGCTCGATGTTCGTCCCTGCACCCGACCGTGCCATCACCGCGCACCGCGAACGCGGCGACACCCTGCACGCCTACACATCCCTCACCAGGCCGCTGGACTGGTTCGACCAGATCGACTTCACCGACCCGGCCGCGGCTGCCACCCGCGTCGCCGCCGAATTCGAGGGCTGGGCTCCCGAGGTCACCTCGCTGATCACCGACAGCGACACCCCGCCCGTCCTGCGCCCGCACTTCGCCCTGCCCGACGGGCACC
Source organism: Pseudonocardia zijingensis (assembly GCF_042657305.1). Classification (NCBI taxonomy): domain Bacteria; kingdom Bacillati; phylum Actinomycetota; class Actinomycetes; order Pseudonocardiales; family Pseudonocardiaceae; genus Pseudonocardia; species Pseudonocardia zijingensis. Next base: position 810,690 of record NZ_JBHSKO010000001.1, read on the forward strand.
GCTGGCTGCGCACGCCCGGAGTGACCCTGGTCGGCGACGCCGCACACCTGCAGGCCCCCGACGGCGAGGGAGCCAACTGGGCCATGTGCGACGGCGCCGAACTCGCCGACGCCCTCGCCGCTCACCCCGACGACTTCGAGGCCGGCCTCGACGCCTACGAACAGGCTCTGTTCACCCGCATGAGCCAGGCCGACGACGTGATGAACCACCACCTCGAGGAAACCTTCGGCGATGACATCCCGGAGTCCCTGCGGGCGCTGATGCTCGAACGCCAGCAGGACAACTGAGCAGGACCAGCGCTGCCGGCAGGCTTCACACCAGCCGCGGATGTCCCGGGCACCCGCGAGCTGCTGCGGCGGCGGCTGACCGACGCCGAGTGCTCGGGTCGGGCAGGCCATGGCCCGGCCGCGGTGATCACCACAGGCCTGGGGTCTCCGGTGGCGCCGCGCATCGTGCGGGGCCGCCCTCACCCGTCAAGAGCGCCAGCGGCGTCGCTGCGCGCCTCTTGACAGGCGAGCCTCCGCGGCCCCACCCGGGCCTACAGGTGGGCAGGCCGGGGCCTGCCCTCGTGGTGCGCGGTGCCCCCGGAGGCCGGTTCCGCGGGCATGATCACGGGTCTGGCGCGTTCCCGGGCGTTTTCAACCCGGGAATGCGCCAACTCCCTGATCATGGGCGTGGTGAGGGTCTAGAACGCCTCCCAGGTCGTCGATCAAGGCCGAAAAGGTCGCTAGATGAATCGGCGGTCTCAACTGGTTGTTGCAACGAGCAGCTCGTCGAGTGCCTGGGCGGGATTCTTCCATCCGAGGGTCTTGCGTGGGCGGCCGTTGAGTTCGTGGGCGACGGTGTCGAGGTCGGCCTGGGTGTAGGCGCGGAAGTCGGCGCTGGTTTTGGGGAAGTACTGGCGTAGCAGCCCGTTGGTGTTCTCGTTTGACCCGCGCTGCCAGGGGCTGTGCGGGTCGCAGAAGAACACCGGGCAGCCGGTGGCCACGGTGAAGCGGGCGTGGTGGCGCATCTCGATCCCGCAGTCCCAGGCCAGTGACCGGCGCAGGTGCTCGGGTAGGCGCTGCGCCAGCCCGGACAGCACGTCGATGACCGCCTCGGAGGTGCGCCCGTCAGGTAGCGCGCCGAGCATGACGTAGCGGGTGGACCGCTCCACCAGGGTGATCATCGCCGAGGCCGAGCGGACCCCGATGACCAGATCGCCTTCCCAGTGCCCGGGCACCGCCCGGTCGGTGGCCTCGGCCGGGCGGGTCGAGATGTGCAGCCCCTCGGTCCAGGGCCGCCGCGAGCGGGTCGCCCCGCCCGCGGTGGCGGCGCGGCGGCGGCGGGTGCGCCCGGAACGCAGCGCCACCTGACGCTTCAGCTCCGCGCGTAGGTTGCCCCGGCTCTGCACATAAATCGCCTGGTAGATCGTCTCGTGCGACACCCGCATCAGCGCATCATCCGGGTAGCGGGTGCGCAACTCGCCCGCGATCTGCTCGGG